>NZ_JCAFVP010000003.1:0-539483 GCF_059372495.1 Stenotrophomonas sp. YJH_SMC_80 | reverse complement strand
GGGGACGCTGCAAGTCCCCCTCCGGGGCCCGGCCCAGCCGCTGGCGGCTGTGCGTTCGGGCGCTTGCGAAGCAGTGCTTCGCAAGCAAAGCGCCCTCACCCATGTAAGCTCGGTCGCCGCATCCATGCGGCTCACGCCCCCGCAACCGGACCCACCCCGCTTCGACAGGTTTCCGCGACCTGTCGGGACAGCATTCTTCTCTGATGGGTGTCGACCTTGGTCGACACGGTAGATCTGATTCCAGTTTGATTATCGATATCTGACAGATGTGTCGACCAAGGTCGACACCTACCAACAGCCGCCGGAATCTGTCAGAGGTGGGGCGGTGTCGGAGTGCGGGGTGTCAGCCGCATGGATGCGGCTGCCAAGCCTACACGGACGTACTTGCGGCGTCCCCGCACTCCGACACCGCCCCGCCCAACCACGGAATGCACGCTGTTGCTGTTGCCGGCCAGCGGCCGGCACTACCGCGGGTGCAGGGCTGCAAGCCCTGCACACAAAAAACCCCGCTTGCGCGGGGTTCTCTGTGTGCTGCGGGCAGCAGGCAATTACGGGCGACGGGCCAGGGCCTCGACGTCCTTCGCCTTCGGCAGCAGGTCCTGCTTGCTGACGCGCAGGAAGCCGATCGTCAGCATCGGCACCGCCACCAGGATCGAGGACAGCACCACAATCACCGCGCCGATCATGTGCGTCTCGGCCAGGCCTTCCATCGAGCTGCCGCCGTACATGTACAGCGCCAGCGCCGACAGGAAGAACATCACCGCGGTGATCACCGTACGCGACAGCGTCTGGTTGATCGAACGGTTCAGCACTTCCATCGAGTCCACGCGCAGGCTGCGGAAGTTCTCGCGGACGCGGTCGAAGACCACGATGATGTCGTTGATCGCAAAGCCCATCACCGACAGCAGGCCGGCCAGCACGGTCAGGTCGAACTCACGACCCAGCAGGGACACGTAAGCGACCGTCACGATCAGGTCGAACATCGCCACGATGCTGGCGGTGACCGCGAACTTCCACTCGAAGCGCACCGCGATGTAGATCAGGAAGCCGGCCAGCATGAAGATGGTCGCGTACAGGCCATTCATCGCCAGGTCCTTGCCGATCTGCGGGCCGACGAACTCGTTGCGCAGCACGGTGGCCTGGTTGTCGGCAGAAGACAGCGCCTTCACCACGGCGGCAGCGGTGGCCTTGTCCTCGGCGGCGGCGTCACCGGTACCCGGCGCATGCTCACCGTGCGGGGCCAGGCGGATCAGCAGGTCGGTGTTGCCACCGACGCTCTGGACCTGGGCGCCTTCGAAGCCACTCTGCTCGAGCTTGTTGCGGACCTGCTCGACGTCCACCGGCTTGTCGAAGCGGGCTTCGATCAGGGTGCCGCCGGTGAAGTCCAGCGCGTAGTTGAAGCCCTTGATGCCGATGATGGCGACCGAGGCCAGGAACACCACGATGGTGACTGCCATGGCGACATGGCGCCAGCGCATGAAGTCGATCTTGGTGTCGTTCGGGAGGATGTGCAGCGGAAACAGTTTCATTGTGCGTGTCGTCCCGTCAGATGGCCACGTTCTGGAGCTTCTTGCGACGGCCGTAGATCAGCGTCGCCAGCGCACGCGACACGGTGATCGCGGTGAACATGGAGGCGAAAATACCGATGATCATGGTCAGTGCGAAGCCCTTCAGCGGACCGGTACCGAATGCGAACAGCGCCACACCAACGATCAGGCCGGTCAGGTTGGCGTCGAGAATGGTGCCCGAGGCACGCTCGTAACCGGTCACGATCGCGGTCTTGCCCGGCACGCCGGCACGCAGCTCTTCACGGATACGCTCGTTGATCAGCACGTTGGCGTCCACCGACAGGCCCACCGACAACGCCAGGCCGGCGAAGCCCGGCAGGGTCATGGTGGCGCCGAACAGCGACATCACCGCCACCACGATCAGCAGGTTGAACAGCATCGCGATCGAGGTGATCACACCGAACATGCGGTAGTAGACGCTGAAGAACACCAGGGTGAACAGGAACGCGAACACCACTGCGCGCATGCCGTTCTTGACGTTCTCGGCGCCGAGGCTCGGGCCGACCACACGCTCTTCGACGAAGTCCATCGGCGCGGCCAGCGAGCCGGACTTCAGCAGCTTGGCCAGGTCGTCGGCTTCCTTCTTCTGCAGGCCGGTGGTCTGGAAGTTCTTGCCGAACACGCCGTTGATGTTGGCCACCGAGATCACTTCCTCGTTGACCTTGAAGCCACGCACTTCCTGGCCGTCAACCAGGGTCACGGTCGGCACGCGTTCGGTATACACCACCGCCATCGGCTTGTTCACGTTGGCGCTGGTGAAGTCGAACATGCGCTGGCCGCCGACGTTGTTCAGCGTCACGCTGACCGCCGGGGCACCACTGGTGGAGTCGGTCACCGCCTGCGCGCCGACCATCTGGTCGCCGGTGACGATCACGCGCTTGTTCAGCAGGATCGGACCGCCGCCGTCACGGCGCTGATAGACCTTCGCTTCCGGCGGGATGCGGCCGGAGTCGATGGCGTCCTGGGCATTGCCCTCGACCACCGCGCGGTATTCCAGGGTGGCGGTGGCGCCGATCATGCGCTTGGCTTCGGCAGTGTCCTGCACGCCGGGCAGCTGCACGACCACGCGGTCGGCACCCTGGCGCTGGATGATCGGCTCGGCCACGCCGAGCTGGTTCACGCGGTTGCGCAGGGTGTTGATGTTCTGCTCGATGGCGCCATTGGCGATCTGCGCGATCTCGGTCTCCGGCACGGTCACCGTGATTCGGTTGCCGCTGACGTCGTAGCCGAGCGTCGGCTGCGCCTTCACCAGCGCCGCACGGGCACGCTGTGCGGCGTCATCACCGGCGGACGGGCTCAGGTTGGCCACGATGCTGTTGTCCGCGCGACGCTCCACCGACTGGTACGCGATGCGCGCGTCACGCAGGGTGCTGCGCACGTCTTCGGTGTAGGCGTCCAGGCGCTTGTCGAGGGCGGCCTTCTGGTCGACCTGCAGCACGAAGTGCACACCACCCTGCAGGTCCAGGCCCAGCACCATCGGGCGACCGCCGAGGTTGGCCAGCCAGTCCGGCACGGTCGAGGCCAGGTTCAGGGCCACGGTGTACTTTTCGCCGACGGTGTCGCGCAGGGCGTCGCTGGCAGCGGACTGCGCCTTCAGGTCCGGCAGGCGGACAATCAGGCTTTCCCCTTCCTTCTCGACACCGACGGGGGTGACACCGGCCGTCTTCAGGTCGGCCAGCACACGGTCGCGCAGCGCATCGTCGATCTGCCCGCCACGGTTGGCGGTGATCTGGAGGGCCGGGTCCTTCTGGTAGATGTTGGGCAGCGCGTACAGCGCGCTGAGCGCCAGTACGATCAGGATGACGACGTACTTCCAGCGTGGAAATTCGAGCATTGCTTGGGTCCCGCGCGGCGCCATCCCCGGCGCCGCGGTTGTGCATCGGAAAGGGAGTGGCTTACTGGGCCGACTTCAGGGTACCGGCCGGCAGCACGTTGCCGACAGCGCCCTTCTGCACGCGGATGCGCACGTTGTCAGCCACTTCAATGGTGATGAAGTTGTCGCCGATGTCGGTGACGATGCCGGCGATGCCGCCGTTGGTCAGCACTTCATCGCCACGCTTGATCTTCTCCAGCATGGCCTTGTGCTCCTTCTGCCGCTTCATCTGCGGGCGGATCATCAGGAAGTACATGATGGCGATCAGGATGACCGGGAACAGCAGCGTGGTCAGGCCCATGCCCTGCGGTTGGCCGCCGGCGGCCTGGGCGTGGGCGGCGGGAATCAGGAAAGCAAGCAGGTTCATCGTTGGTCCTTTGGTTGGGCGGCGCTTCGGCCCTTTCACGGGCACGAGGTGTCGACCGCGGATCTGGGTCAGCCTTGAAGTATGCCACGGCCCCGGGCGTTCGTCCTTGGGCCGTTTGGCAGGGGCGTTCGGGTTACAGGGGCGGGGCCACCGCCCCGCGTGCCGCGTAGAAGGACTCGCGGAAGGCCAGGAAGGTTCCCGCCTCGATGGCCGCGCGGATGTCGGCCATCAGCTTTTCGTAATAGAACAGGTTGTGCAGGGTACCGAGCATCGGCGCCAGCATCTCGTTGCAGCGGTCCAGGTGGCGCAGGTAGGAACGCGTGTAACCGCCGGTGCAGGCCACGCAGCCGCAGCCCGGCTCGATCGGGTCCATGTCCCGCGCGTACTGGGAATTTCGGATGCGAACGGTGCCGAACGAGGTGAAATAGTGGCCGTTGCGGGCGTTGCGCGTCGGCATCACGCAGTCGAACATGTCCACGCCACGTGCGACACCCTCGACCAGGTCCTCCGGCCGGCCCACACCCATCAGGTAGCGCGGACGGTCGCTTGGCAGCTCCGGGTCCAGGTGGTCGAGCATGGCGTTGCGCTCGTGCTCCGGCTCGCCCACAGCCAGGCCGCCGATGGCATAGCCGTCGAAGCCGATCGCCTGCAGGGCCTCGGCCGAGCGGCTGCGCAGGTCGGTGTGCACGCCGCCCTGGACGATGCCGAACAGGGCCGCGTCATTGCCCAGCTCGTCATGCGCGTTGCGGCTGCGCTGGGCCCAGCGCAGGCTCAGCTCCATCGACCGGCGCGCCACATCCTCGGTGGCCGGGTACGGGGTGCACTCGTCGAAGATCATCACCACGTCCGAATCGAGCACCTTCTGGATCTTCATGCTCTCTTCCGGGCCCAGGAACACACGGGCGCCGTCGGTGGGCGAGGCAAAGGTCACGCCCTGCTCGGTGATCTTGCGGCGGTGGGCCAGCGAGAACACCTGGAAGCCACCGGAGTCGGTCAGGATCGGGCCGTCCCAGCGGCAGAAGCCGTGCAGGCCGCCGTGGTCGGCGATGATGTCCAGGCCCGGGCGCAGGTACAGGTGGAAGGTGTTGCCGAGGATGATCTCGGCGCCCAGCGCACGCACCTGGTCCGGCAGGATGCCCTTGACCGAGCCATAGGTCCCCACCGGCATGAAGGCCGGCGTTTCCACCGTGCCACGCGGGAAGGTCAGGCGGCCACGGCGGGCACGGCCGTCGCGGGTCTGGAGCTGGAACTGCAGTCGGGACATGGAGCGGTCATTCAGGCAAATAGTTGTCTATTGTCCCCCAAAACCCGGCGCCGACGAACCCCACGACCTGTCTACGCCGTTCAGCGCCCTGCCCGCAGCCGCCAGCGCTGCGTCACCAGGTCGGCCAGGGCGTCCGCCTGGATCGAGTTCAGGATGTCGTTGTGGTCGGCCGAGACACTGTCTGCGCCTGCGATCACCCAGACCGGACGTTGCTGCATTGGCGCACAGCCCTGGCCCGGTATGGTCCGGGCGCGCAGAACGAAACGGCCATCGGCAAGCGTTGCGGTACAGGCGTCCAGCGGCGGTGGCGGACAGGCATCGGCCGTGGCGCAGACCCAGGCTCGATGGGTCTGGCGCTGACGGTCAAATCCAATGGGCGTGCCCCTGAACGCAATCCGGTAGCCCATACCGACGGCCTTGTCGCCCTGCGCCTGCAGCACCGTCACCTTTCGATGCTGGCGCAAAGCGTCAGCAGCCGTGATCGATACTGTTCCGGCAAATGCCGGTGACGCTGCCCACGCGGATACCAGCGCCTGCTCGACCTCGTCGAACTCACGCTCGGCCACTGCCGGGTTGAGCATGAAGTACTCGAAGCCATCCAACTGCTCCTGCACCAGGCCATCCTTGATGGCATGGAACAGGGCTGAGCCGCCGAAACTGTGGCCGATCATGTAGACCGCCCTCTCCGGATGCTGCTCGCGCAACAGGGCCACCACCTGCGCCAGCCCGTTCTCCCCTACTGTCACCGAGGCGTTCTTTCGATCCCAAACCGTCAGAAAGTCGCTCGGCTCCCAGGCCAGCGGGGTATCGTAGGAGTCACCACGCCACCCCACATAGAGCCCCCTCACCGGGGTTCCCGCCTTGGCCTCGACCTTGCCAAGGAATTCTTCAAAATCAGTGAAGTTGCTGTCATTGGGCGATGCGTTGTGGTGCCAGCCGTTGATGAAGACCACCACCGGGAGATCGACAGGTTCCGCCGCCAGCCAGCGTTGCAGGCGGTTGAACTGGCCCGGCCAATGGAAGCCCCCGGCATCATTGATCTCGATCACCATTCGCTCGCTGCGCGCAGGCAATGCGAGGGGACGGGCCTCATGCTCGGGCCAGTAGGCGACATCGGGCACGCTGGAACAGGACGAAAGGCCACACACGATCAGGCACAACCCGGCAATCCGGCGCATGAACGTTCTCCTTGGTGGGGCACCGGCCCCTCCCCGGGGTCTGCGCGATGCGATCCTAGCCCGCTGTCGCAGGCCTTGGACGACCGCCTGTCGGCGGGCTGCCCGCTTAATCCTGAAAAAAGCGACAAACCTCGCGGGGCGCGGTTTCACCTTCGTCGCCACTGGCCTTGGCGGGTGGTCACCACATCACTCGCAGTGCACCTTCTGCCGGGAAGAACGTTGGGATGCCATCCACGCATGGCGTGGATCTACTGATTCCAGCGGCAGTAGAGCCACGCCAAGCGTGGCTTTCCGGGGCTCCAGGCACCTGCAAGTGCGCACCAACGGTGCGCACCCACCACAAGCAGAGGCTGTGGCCCTACCCCGCCTGCGGGAACAGCAGCATCGCGTCGCCGTAGCTGAAGAAGCGGTAGCGCTGCTCGATCGCGTGCCGGTAGGCCTCGAACACGCGCTCCTTGCCGGCGAACGCGGAGATCATCATCAGCAGCGTGCTTTCCGGCAGGTGGAAGTTGGTCACCATCGCGTCGACGCTGCGGATGCGGTAACCCGGGGTGATGAAGATCTGCGTTTCGCCGGCAAACGGCAGCAGCTCGCCGTCGCGCATCGCGCTTTCCAGCGCGCGCACCACGGTGGTGCCGACGCCGATCACGCGGCCGCCGGCGGCACGCGTGCGCCGCACCTGCTGCACCAGCTCGGCACCCACGTTCAGCCACTCGCGGTGCATCACGTGGTCCTTCAGGTCATCGGCACGCACCGGCTGGAAGGTGCCTGCACCCACGTGCAGGGTGACGTGCCCGAACTCCACGCCCTTGTCCTTCAGTGCGGCCAGCAGCGGTTCGTCGAAATGCAGGCCGGCGGTCGGCGCCGCCACCGCCCCCACTTCGCGCGCGAACACAGTCTGATAGCGCTCGCGGTCGTCCACGCCCGGCTCGCGCTGGATGTACGGCGGCAGCGGCAGGCGGCCGGCGTGCAGCAGCCACTGTTCCAGCGATTCCGGCACATGGAACTGCAGTACGTAGAACTCGCCATCGCGGCCCAGCACTTCTGCTTCACCGCCGGCATCCAGCGCGATGCGGCTGCCGGCCTTCGGTGACTTGCTGGCGCCCACCTGGGCACGTGCCTGCTGGCCGCCCAGCAGGCGCTCGATCAGTATCTCCACGCGGCCACCGCTGGCCTTCTGCCCGAACAGGCGCGCCGGGATCACCCGGGTGTCGTTGAACACCAGCAGGTCGCCCGGCTGCAGCAGCGACGGCAGGTCGCGCACCTGCAGGTCGGTGAAGGCATCGGGCGCCGGCGGTACCAGCAGCAGGCGGCTTGCGGAACGTTCGGCCAGCGGGGCCTGCGCGATCAGTTCAGCCGGCAGGTCGTAATGGAAATCGGACTTCTTCAAGGCAGTGGGCGGCAACAGGTCGACAATGGCGCGCATTGTACGTCCAGCGTCTGCGAGCCGGCGTGCTTCGCGGCGAACGTCGCGGAAAATGCTGCTATGCAGCAGGTTTCTGCGGGGTTATCGCGCAAAAAAACAAGTGCTAGCATCGAGCCGGAAGTCCGCTGCACGAGCCTGCCCCCAAGCGCGCGTGATGACGCGCGTTTTGCTTTTGAAGACCCGTGCGACCCATTGTTTCAGGAGATCTGCAATGAGCTTCATCGAACGCCTCGCCCCCCTGCGCAGCCAGCCCGGCACCCGTCTCACCACCGGGCTGGACGATGCCACCCTGACCGCCCTGTCCGCCAACCACCCGCAGCTGATCGCCGCGGTGGGCGCCGCTGCCGAGGAATTCGCGCGCGTGCAGGCCGACCTGGGGCCGCTGCTGGCGCAGGACGAACAGGCGCAGATCGACGCGATGCAGGACGGTTTCGTCAATTTCTATGCCGATGACGCGGTGACCCCGTACGTGGCACTGGCTGCGCGCGGCCCATGGGTGGTCACCCTGAAGGGCGCCGTGCTGTACGACGCCGGCGGCTACGGCATGCTCGGCTTCGGGCACACCCCTGACGCCGTGCTGGAGGCGATGGCCCGCCCGCAGGTGATGGCCAACATCATGACCCCCAGCCTGTCGCAGCAGCGCTTCATCACCGCCCTGCGCGCCGAGATCGGCCACCGCCGTGGCGGCTGCCCGTTCGCCCGTTTCATGTGCCTGAATTCCGGTTCCGAAGCGGTCGGCCTGGCCGCCCGCATCGCCGATGTCAACGCCAAGCTGCAGACCGACCCGGGTGCGCGCCACGCTGGCGCTGCGATCAAGCGCGTGGTGGTCAAGGGCAGCTTCCATGGCCGTACCGACCGCCCTGCCCTGTATTCCGATTCCAGCCGCAAGAGCTACATGCAGCACCTGGCCAGCTACCGCGGTGAGGACTCGGTGATCACCGTGGCGCCGTACGACGAAGCCGGCCTGCGCAAGGTGTTCGAGGACGCCGCACGCAACCAGTGGTTCATCGAGGCGGTGTTCCTGGAACCGGTGATGGGCGAAGGCGACCCGGGGCGTTCGGTGCCGCCGTCGTTCTATGCCGTTGCCCGCGAACTGACCCGTGCCCACGGCAGCCTGCTGCTGCTCGACTCCATCCAGGCCGGCCTGCGCGCGCATGGCGTGCTGTCGGTGGTCGATTACCCGGGCTTCGAAGGCCTCGACCCGCCGGACATGGAGACCTATTCCAAGGCCCTCAACGCCGCGCAGTACCCGCTGTCGGTGCTGGCGGTGACCGAGCATGCCGCGCAGCTGTACCGCAAGGGCATCTATGGCAACACCATGACCAGCAACCCGCGTGCGCTGGACGTGGCCTGCGCCACCCTGGCCCAGCTGACCCCGCAGGTTCGCGCCAACATCGCCGAGCGTGGTGCCGAGGCCGTGCGCAAGCTGGAACAGCTGAAGAACGAGCTGGGCGGGCTGATCACCAAGGTGCAGGGTACCGGCCTGCTGTTCTCCTGCGAGCTGGCCCCGCAGTTCAAGTGCTACGGCGCCAACTCGACCGAGGAATGGCTGCGCCAGCACGGCATCAACGTGATCCACGGCGGCGAGAACTCGCTGCGCTTCACCCCGCACTTCGGCATGGACAGCGAGGAGCTGGACCTGCTGGTGGGCATGGTCGGCCGCGCCCTGCGTGAAGGCCCGCGCCGCGAGCAGGCCGCTGCCGCGTAAGCCTGCTTGGCGTTTGTAGAGTCGAGCCGTGCTCGACTCGGCCTTTGCCGCGATCTGAACGAAGAGCAGCCGAGCATGGCTCGGCTCTACAGAAGGGCTCATAATCCAAGGACACCCCGTCCCCGACCGCCCTGCGGTTGGCGACGGGGCGTTTTCGTTTCCGGCCAAGAGACAGGAAGATCCATGAAATCGATCTGTGTGTACTGTGGTTCCAACGCTGGCAGCAAGCCGGCCTACACCGAACGCGCCATTGCCCTGGGTGACCGCATCGCCCGCGACGGCCTGCGCCTGGTGTATGGCGGCGGCAACGTCGGCCTGATGGGAACCGTGGCCAATGCCGTGCTCGCCGCTGGCGGCGAGGTGACCGGCGTGATCCCGCGCCAGCTGGCCGACTGGGAAGTGGCCCACCGTGGCCTGACCGAACTGGAGATCGTCGGTTCGATGCATGAGCGCAAGTCGCGCATGTTCGATCTTGCCGACGGTTTCGTCGCCCTGCCCGGCGGCTTCGGCACCATGGAAGAGATCTTCGAGATGCTGACCTGGCGCCAGCTGGGCATCGGCAACAAGCCATGCGCATTCCTCGATGTGGACGGCTTCTACGCCCCGCTGATCGGCATGATCGATCGCATGGTGGAAGAACGCTTCCTGCATCCGGACCAGCGCCAGGACCTGTGGTACGGCTCGGACATCGAAGAGATGCTGGAGTGGATGAAGAACTACCAGCCGGCCCAGGCCTCGAAGTGGATCGACGAGAAGCGCCGCGCCGCCCTGCGATGATGCAGCTGCACGCGGTGGCTCAGGCCGCCGCGTGCGCCCACGGCGCGGGCCGCCCCAGCAGGTAGCCCTGGCCGTAGTCGCAGCCCAGTTCACGCAGGGTCTGCCGCTGCGCGTCGGTCTCGATGCCTTCGCCAATGGTCTCAATGCCCAGCGTGCGCGCCAGCGACAGCACGCCTTCCACCAGCGCCCGCGTACTCTGCACTTCCGGACCGTGCAGGCCGGCGATGAAGCTCTGGTCGATCTTCAGCGTGCTGATCGGGAAACGGTGGAGGTAGGACAGCGCGGAGAACCCGGTACCGAAATCGTCCAGCTGCACCTGGATGCCGCGCTCGCGCAGGCCCTGCAGAATGCGCAGCGTGTGCGGGCCGTCGTCCAGCAACGCCACCTCGGTGATTTCCAGGCGCAGCCGGCGCGGATCGGCACCACAGCTGTCGAGCAGGCCGAACAGGCGATCACTGAACTCTGCCGAGCGGAAATGCCGGGGCGATACGTTCACCGAGACGTAGCCTTCGCCTCCCCGTGCCAGCCCCGCGATGACCTGCTCGTAGATCAGCCAGTCCACCTGTTCGATCAGGCCGCTCTCTTCACCCAGCTCCAGGAACGCGCCGGGCAGCAGCAGGCCACGGCGCTCATGCTGCCAGCGCAGCAGCGCCTCGTGGCCGACCACTTCACCGTCGGACAAGCGCACGATCGGCTGGTAGAACGGCACGAAATCGCGGTTGTTGATCGCACGGCGCAGATCGGCTTCCAGGTCCAGGCTGCGCATGGCTTCTTCGCGCATGTCCTCGTCGAAGATCGCACAGCGGTCATGGCCCTGCGCCTTGGCCCGGTACATGGCCGCATCCGCATCGCGCAGCAGCTCTTCTCCGGTGCGGTAGCGCGGATTCCACAGGGCAATGCCCAGGCTGCCGGACGGGAACAGTTCGCGCCCGGCGATCCACATCGATTCCTGCAACGCCAGCAGCAGCCGCTGGCCGAAATCCAGTGCCTGCGCCAGGCCCTGCGGGCACTGCAGCAGCACAGCGAACTCATCACCGCCGAGCCGTGCCACCACATCTTCGGTACCTGCCATCGACACGATGCGCTTGGCCACTTCCACCAGCATGCGGTCGCCGGCGGCATGGCCGATGCTGTCGTTGACCAGTTTGAAGCGATCCAGATCGAGGAACAGCACGGCGAACACCGGTCCGCCCTCACGCTTGGCCAGCGCCAGTGAATCCTGCAGGCGATCCAGCAGGTGCAGGCGGTTGGGCAGGCCGGTCAGCGCATCGTGCATGGCCTGGTGGGTCAGGCGCTGCTCGGCACGCAGGCGCTCACCGATCTGCCCAAGCAGCTTTTCGTTGACCTCGGCCAGTTCGCGGGTGCGTTCCTCAACGCGCTTTTCCAGCTCGGCATGTGCCGAACGCAGCCGCTGCTGGTCGCGCTGGCGCGCAAGCCCGGTTCCGATGTTCTGCGCAACGAAGGTCAGCAGCCGCTGATCGTGCACGCTGAACGTGCTGTTCTCGCTGTAGCTCTGCACCACGATCGCACCCACCACCTCATCGTCGCGCAGCAACGGCACGCCCAGCCAGCAATGCGAGCGCGCGCCGGACTCGCGCACTTCACCACTGGCCAGCAGCGCATCGATCTGCGCGCGTGACGCCAGCAGCGGGCGCCGGTTGCGCACCACGTATTCGGTCAGGCCCCGGCTGAACGGCCGTGGCGCGCGGCTGGCATTGTGCTCGTCCACCGAATACACGAAGTCCAGGCCGTTGCCGGCCGGGTTGACCAGAGCGATGTAGAAATTGCGTGCGTCGAGCAAGCGCCCGACCACCCCATGCACCTGACCATAGAACTGGTCCAGGCTGTCGGCCGACATCGCCATCTCGGCGATGTTGTACAGCGCGATCTGCAACTGTTCGGCACGGCGACGCTCGGCCACCTCATCCTGCAGGCTGCGGTTGGCGCGCTGCAGTTCCTGGGTGCGCCGCGCCACCTGCTGCTCCAGCCGCACCTGCGCCTGGCGCCGGTCCATCGCGGTCTGTACGTGCTGCGCAACGAAGCCCAGCAATGCGCGCTCGGCCTCGCCATAGCGGGCTGCCTGTTCATAGCTCTGAACCACGATGGCGCCGCAGACGCGGCCGTCGCGCAGCATCGGCACGCCCAGCCAGTCCAGGCTTTCGGGCCCACGCTGCGGGTCATGCTCCTGTTCCATCACCTGCGCCAGCAGTCTGCGCGAGGGACCACTGAGCGGCTTGCCATGGCGCAACAGCGCCACGGTCAGGCTGCGCGGCATCTCGCTGGCGTCATGGCTCTGCGTGGGATCGGCGACGAAGTCATCGACCTGATCGGCGAAGTACAGGAAGCGGATCTGGTCGCGCACATCGTCGTATTCCACGATGTAGCAGTTCTCGGCATACATCAGCGTGCCCAGCACACCATGCACATGGCGCAGCATCTCGGGCATTTCCAGGTCGGCACCGGCCAGATCTGCAATCTGGAACAGGGCCTGCTGCAGCCGTTCGGCCTCTTCCAGTGCCTTGATCTGGCCGGCCTGGCGGCCGCGCTGCAGCGCCAGCTCCATCGCCTGCCGGGCCAGCCCCCACCACGCGGGTGAAGGCACCGCGCCCGCAACCGACAGCAGCAGCCGCGCACCGTCATACTCCCAGCCGTGCTGGCCATCGCCGGTGGCGGGCTCCACGGACGCAGCGCTGTCAATCGCAAGCAAGGGCCAGCCCCCTCGGCCACTCCCCAGCTGCGGGTCGTCCCAGCCAACGCGGACCACGGCCGTTTCCGGCAAAAGCGCATGCAACGCGCGCACCAGCGCCGTGCTCAACACGGCCTCGTGTAGTGGCTCTTCCGCCGATTCAGCATGCGTGGACAAATGACAATCTCTTGGCGCCGTCTGTGCGTCGCCTCCCCTGAGCCGCCGAGCATAGCGCGCCACCCGGGGGGCAATGGAAGCCCGTAAACCCCGAATCGTGCGCCCGTACGTTTTTCGTGCTGTCCGTAGCTGCTTCCATGCCATGAACCTCGCCCTGCCCGCCCCTGCCACCGGCTATGCGCCACCGCCTGCAGGCCTTACCCTGTACGCCGTGGAAGCCAGCGCACTGCCAACCGATGAAGCCTTGATGCTGGCCTGGGCCGGTGGCGACCTGCGCGCGTTCGAAAGCCTGTATGGGCGCCACCGCAAGCGCCTGTTCGGCTTCCTGCTGCGGCAACTGCGCGACACCGCGCTGGCCGAGGAGATCTTCCAGGACGTCTGGCAGCGGGTGATCAGCGCCCGTGCCGGGTGGCAACCGGACGCGGCGTTCAGCACCTGGCTGTTCCGCATCGCCCACAACCGCCTGAACGACCATTGGCGCGCCGCCCGCCACCGCCCGGCTGCCCCGGCCGATGCCGATCTGCGCCTGGCCGCGATCGAGGATGGGCAGACCCCGGAAGGCGAGCTTTCCGAATTCGAACAACGTCGCCGCATCCAGCTGGCGATGGAACTACTGCCGCCTGAGCAGCGCGAAGTGCTGCAACTGCGGCTGGATCAGGAACTGAGCCTGGAGGAGATCGGCCAGATCACCGGCGTACGCCGGGAAACCGTGAAATCGCGGCTGCGCTATGCGATGGACAAGCTGCGTGCGGGATTGAACGCATGAACCGAGACGAACCGCTGACGCCGGAAGAACGCGAGCTGGCCCGGCTGCTCGGCCGTCGCGCCGAGCAGGCTCCGCCCGCCGCACTGGACGCTGCCATCCTGGCCGCGGCCCGCGCTGCCGTGGACGCGCCGGCCGCCGATGCGGTCGCCTCTCCCGAGGCGCCGCGCACGCAGCGCACACGCCCGCGTTGGCCGGCGGTGTTCGGCATCGCCGCCTCGATGGTGTTTGCCATCGGCATCGCCTGGCAGCTGCGTCCGGAACCGCCGCCGGTTCCGGCCGGTGAGGCCGCTGTTGCTGCGGCACCGGCAGCGGCAGAAGACGTTGCGGCTGCCGATCAGGCCGCTGACCGCAGTGCAGCCGACAGCGCTGTGGCGACCGCCGAACCAAGCGCTGCGCCCGCAGCACCCGAGGCCGCCCCTGTTGCCGCTGCCCCGGCACCGGCCATCGCACGCGCGCCCGAGCCGGCGCCGGCCGAGACCGCTGAAGCGCCGGCCCAGGCTGCACGATCGATGGCTGCGGATGCCGCCGCCGATACCGCCTTTGCGGCCCTCCCGCCGGCGCCGACGGCAGCACCGGCCGCAGCGCCGCCTGCGCCACCGGCACCCGCCGCCTACTCGGCACCGGCACCTGCACCGGCATTCGCGCCGGCAGCGTCCGGGGCACTGAAAGCACGCACGGCCGCGGCACCTGCACCGGCAGCCAATGCCGCCGAGGTCGAGCGGGCGGAGGCGCTGGATCGGGTGGAGATCACCTCGATGAAGCGTGAGGCTCCCAGCCGTTCGGCTCCGGGCATCATGCGCCGCGGCAGCGATGCGGGCCTGAGCGCGGATACCGTGCAGGCCGAGGTGGACGCCGACGCGCGCCTGCCACGCAGGCAGTGGCTGCAGAAAATCCGCGAGCGCCGTGACCAGGACCAGCGCGACCTCGCCCGCGCCAGCCTGGAGCGCTACATCCAGCAATATCCGGAAGCGCGCCTGCCGCGCGACCTGCGCCCGCTGCTGGACGACTGAAACGGGCGGGGGTACCCGGCAACACCGTAGAATGGCGGGAATGCTCGATACCCTCGCCCAGCCCGTCAGCCACACGCTGGAAGTCAAACACAGCCGCTTCATCGCCCATGCCGCGCCGATCGACGGCGCCCCCGCAGCGCTGGCGTTCCTGCAACAGGTTGCCGTGGCCGACGCCACACACAACTGCTGGGCCTACCGGCATGGCCAGGACTACCGCTCCAGCGATGATGGCGAGCCGGCAGGCACCGCCGGGCGGCCGATCCTGGCCGCGATCGACGGGCAAGGCTTCGATCGGGTGATGGTGGTGGTGACGCGCTGGTTCGGTGGCATCAAGCTCGGCGCCGGCGGCCTGGTCCGGGCGTACGGTGGCGCCGCCGCAGAATGCCTGCGCACCGCGCCGCGGCTGGCGCTGGTCGCCATGGCACGGCTGCAGCTGCAGGCCGGCTTCGAAGACCTGGGCACCCTGCATGCGGCCCTTCCGGGGTTCGGCGCGGAGAAGCGCGATGAACAGTTCGACGCGAACGGGGTGTGCCTGCGGGTCGAATTGCCGGCCGATCAGGTCGACGCATTGAAAATCCGCCTGCGCGACGCCACTCGTGATCGTATCCGCATAGAAGACGACCACCAGGATGACTGACAAGGACGGCGCCCCCGCTTCGCCCCCGCCACTGCGCCGCCTTGGCAGCCTGCGCACGCTGTGGCCGTTCGTTCGCCGCCACAGTGGCCTGTTCACCGCATGGCTGATGGCCCTGGCGGTGTCTTCGGCGGCCACGCTGAGCCTGCCGCCGGCGGTCAAGCAGATGATCGACCATGGCTTCAGCAGCGGCGGCCAGATCAACCGTGCCTTCGCCCTGCTGATGCTGGTGGCCGTGGTGCTGGCCCTGGCCACTGCCGCGCGCTTCTACTTCGTGTCGCTGCTGGGCGAAAAGGTCGTGGCTGACCTGCGCAGCCGCCTCTACGCACACCTCATCCAGCTCGGTGCCGGCTTCCATGACCGCAGCCGCAGCGGTGAGCTGGTCTCGCGCCTGACCGCCGACAGTGAACTGCTGCGCAGCGTGGTCGGCTCGACCATGTCGGTGGCATTGCGCAGCAGCGTCACGGTGGTCGGCAGCCTGGCGATGCTGTTCGTCACCAGCCCGCGGCTGGCGGCGTGGTCGCTGCTGGGCATTCCGCTTGCGGTACTGCCGATCATCATCGGTGCGCGCAAGCTGCGCACCGTCGCGCGCAGCAGCCAGGACCGCATCGCCGATGCGAACAGCCTGGCCAGCGAGACCCTGGGCGCCGTAAGGACGGTGCAGGCGCATGCACGCGAACCCTACGAGCGCGGCCGCTTCGACCATGCACTGGGCGATGCCATCAAGGCCGCCCGCCGCCGCATCGGTGCGCAGTCGCTGGTCACCGCCAGCGCCATCCTGCTGGTGTTCGGCGCCATCGTCGGCGTGCTGTGGCTGGGCGCGCACGATGTCATCGACGGCCGCCTCAGCGCAGGCACCCTTGGCCAGTTCGTGCTGTACGCGCTGATCGGTGGTGGCTCGGTCGGTGCGCTGGCCGAAGTCTGGAACGAACTGCAGCGCGCGGCCGGCGGCATGGGCCGCATCGGCGAACTGCTGCAGGAAGACATCGAGATCCGCGCGCCGGCGCAGCCGCACGTGCTGCCGCAGCCGCTGCGTGGCGAGATCCGGTTCGACGACGTGGTGTTCCATTACCCGCAGCGGCCAGACCAGGCGGCGCTGGACCATTTCAACCTGCACGTGCGCCCGGGCGAGACCGTGGCCCTGGTCGGCCCGTCAGGCGCAGGCAAGAGCACGGTGCTGTCGATGCTGCTGCGCTTCCACGATCCGGCCAGTGGCCGCATCTGCGTGGATGGCATCGACGTGCGCCAGGTCGACCCGGCCGAGCTGCGCGGACAGCTGGCGCTGGTTCCGCAGCAGCCGACGCTGTTTGCCGCCAGCGCGCGCGACAACATCCGCTATGGCCGCCTGCAGGCCAGCGACAGCGAGGTGGAAGATGCCGCACGCGCCGCCGAGGCGGACGGATTCCTGCGCGCGTTGCCGCAGGGCTATGACAGTGAGCTGGGCGAGCGCGGCGCCCGCCTGTCCGGTGGCCAGCAGCAGCGTGTGGCGATTGCCCGCGCACTGCTGAAGGATGCGCCGATCCTGCTGCTGGACGAAGCCACCAGCGCGTTGGACGCGCAGAGCGAGCACAGCGTGCAGCAAGCGCTGGAACGCCTGATGGCGGGCCGCACCACGCTGGTCATTGCCCACCGCCTGGCCACCGTGCTCAAGGCCGACCGCATCGTGGTGATGGACCAGGGCCGCATCGTCGCCGAGGGCACGCACGCGCAGCTGCTGGCGGAAGGCGGACTGTACGCTGAACTTGCACGCCTGCAGTTCATCGATTGATGACGTCCGCCTAACATCGGCGCGGCCAAGCTGGCCGCGCAACAGCAGCATCCGCTGAAGGAGGTGCACGATGTCGTTCCGTCAGTTCCCCGCCGTCGACAGCAACGGCGAAAGCCACATCATCATCGAGTTCAAGCCCGAGGCGAATGGCAGCGGGCACCATTCCGAAGCCACGCCACGCTACGAGCTGGATGATGGACGGCCGCTGGTACGCGACGGCCGCGAGTTCACCACCAGTGGCGGTGAGCTGAGGCTGACGATCTGAGGTTCGCCGGGCATGGCCCGGCGCCACGGGATTTCGTACCGCTCCGCTCTGGTGGGTATCGACCTTTGTCGACACGCCTTTTGCCTCTGGTAGGTGTCGACCTTGGTCGACACGCTTTTTGCCAAAGGCGGTCGAGCCTGGCTCGACCCTACAAAAAGCGTGATCAATTTTTGACCAACCATCTTGACAGCCTTTACTACCAAGGGCTGAGCGAGGTTATCCACACCTTTGCTCAGAAACCATCCACACCGCCTGTGGATGAATGTGCTCAGCCCAGCACCCGCCCGATGCCGCTAGCGTCCACTTCGGCGGCCGCGCGACTGATCGCCCCCGGATCGCTGCCGGCCACGAACCCGATCCGGAAATGCACTTCGCCGCCAGGCGTGCGCGAGGAATGGATCGAGGCCAGGCTGATGCGGTGCTGCTCGAACACGTTCAGCAGTTCACGCAGTGAGCCCGGCCGATCTTCCGGCAGGTGCACCGACAACGCATTGCGCTCGGTCAGGTCAGCCAGCAGATAGCCCACGCGTTCAAAGGTGTAGTTGCCCTCGGCCAGTGCCTGCTCGCCGAAGGCACTGTGGTTGGCCGACAGCAGCTGCTCACGGAATGCACTGCGTGCAGTGTCGTCGCCCTGCCCGACCTGGGCCTGCAGGGCCTGCAGCTGGCCGATCAAGCGCTCCAGCATCGGCGCCACGTACGGATTGCCGAACTGGATGTCCTCGTAGATCGCGGGGTTCAGCGACAGGATGCGCGAGATGATCGCCGTATCCAGTTCGAACGATGCCGACCGGTACGGCATCATCGCGGCCAGGTCGCCCAGCTGCGGCTGGTACTGGCGCAGCACGCCGGCCTGGGCCAGGTGGGTGGCATGCACCATCGCCTGTACCAGCGCCATCATCTGGTCGTGATGCTGCGGCGTGGCCCGCACGCACTCAGCCTGCAGCGCCGTGCACAGCGAATCGACCCATGGCTGCCAGTGCCGCAGCCGCGCTTCGCAGACCACCATCACCCGACCCTTCAGTGTCGGCGCTTTCGGTGGCGCGGTCATCGGGTGCAGCCCGACCACCTCGGCCTGCGAGGCCAGCATCGCCTGCACCGGCGCCTCCTTCACCGAGGTCACATCCAGCCACAGGCGGTCCTGCTCGCGGCCGGCCGACTGCCGCACGTACTCGGCGATCAACGCCGGCGTATGCCGGATCGGCGCCGAGAACACCAGCACATCGGCCTGCGCGAGCAGCTGTTCCGGCGTATGCGAGCCCGGATCAGCCGGATCATGGCCGATTACCCGCAGCTGCATGTGCTGCTGGAAGAAGCGGGTCAGCCAGCGTCCGTAGGCGCCGGCACTGCCGACGATGCCGACCGTGCGCGGCGTGCGTTCGAGCAGGCCGCTCATGCCACGCGTTCGGCGCGGAAGCGCGTCCCCTCGGCCAGCGCGGCAGGCGCTGCAGCGATCACGTCGAATTCTTCAAAGCTGTTGTCCAAGGTCGCCTCCAGGGCCGCGTGGGTGCCGGCAATCGCACGCGAGATCGCCTGCTGCATCGATTCGTCGCGCAGCAGGAACGACACCACCAGCGACATCAGCACATCACCCGTACCAGCCACGTCCACCGGCAGCAGGGGCGAGGTCCAGCGCCAGGCCTCCTCGCGGCCGACAGCCAGGGTCACCAGTTCACCCGGGGTGCCGCCCACGCTGTGCGCGATCACCCAGTGCGGGCCACGGTCCAGCAGGGTGCGTGCGGCGGCGATGGCATCGGCCTCGGCGAGCGCCGGCATGCCGGTGAGGCGATTGAGTTCAAAGGCGTTCGGGGTCACCAGCCAGGCATGCGGCAGCAGGCGCCCTGCGAAGATCGCTTCCAGGCCCGGTTCCACGTAGGGGCCGGTGTGCGTATCACCAATCACCGGATCCAGGCAGTAACGCAGCTGCGGGCAGGCCGGCAGGATGTCGTCCAGCCAGTCGGCGAAGGCCGCACCGTTGGCGGTACTGCCGAAGTAGCCGGACACCAGCATCTTCGCCCGCTGCGGCAGGCCGCGCTCGTGGGTGCCCAGCAGCAGGTCGGCGAACCAGTCGGCGGGCAGCACGCGACCGCGCGTGGTGTCGTAGAACGGCGCGTTGCTGAGCAACACGGTCGGAATTTCGGCTACGCGCACGCCGAGAGCGCGCATCGGCGGCACGGCGGCGCTGTTGCCGGCGTGGCCGTAGACAAGTTGCGACTGGACCGAGATGACATCGATCGGCGACGGGCCGTCGGGCCGCTGGCGGCGGCCGTGGACCAGGTGGTTATCGAGGGATTCGCTCATGGCCGCATTCTACGCCCGGTGGGGGGTTCGGCAGGGCTTGCAGCCCTGCGCCTGCAGAATCAACGTCAACATCAAAAGCCAGAGCGGGCTATCCGTGGGATGGCGGGGCGGTGTGGGTGGTCAGGACACGCCGTAAACCCATCCATGGGGGCTCGATGGCGCCATCCATGGCGCCAACGGTCCTGCCCACCCACACCGCCCCACCTTCGACAGTTGGCCGACAGCTTCTGGTGGGTGCCGACCGTTGGTCGGCACATCTGTCGGATACCGAATGAATTCGTCCACGCATGGCGTGGCTCTACTGGCAACTGCGGCTGTTGGTAGGTGTCGTCCGTTGATCGACACGTCTGTCAAATATCGATATCCGACCCCGTGCCGACCAACGGTCGGCACCCACCAAAGCAGAACGCTGTTCCGACAGATCGCGGAAAACGGCGCGACCGAGCTACATGGACGTACTTGCAGTGTCCCCCTCAACCGGACCCACCCCGCCAATCCACGGATAGCGCGCTTTGGCTTTTGCCGTTGCCTCTGCGGGTGCAGGGCGCAGCCCTGCAAAAAGAAGCACCCCTCAGTGAACAGCAGGCCGCGACGGCGGCAGCCACGCCGCCACGATGCCGAGCAGCGGCAGGAACGCAGTCAACTGGTAGACGTACTCGATGCTGGTCTTGTCCGCCAGCAGGCCGAGCACGGCAGCACCCAGTCCACCCATGCCGAACGCAAAGCCGAAGAACAGGCCGGACACCATGCCGATGCGGTGCGGCATCATTTCCTGTGCGTACACCACGATCGCCGAGAACGCCGACGACAACACGAAACCGATCAGCACCGCCAGCACCGTGGTCCAGAACAGATCGGCATGCGGCAGCATCAGTGCGAACGGCGCAACGCCCAGGATCGAGGTCCAGATGATCGGCTTGCGGCCGATGCGATCGCCCAGCGGGCCACCCAGGAAGCCGCCGGCCGCGGACGCCACCAGGAATGCGAACAGGTGCAGCTGCGCCTGCGCCACGGGAATGCCGAAATGGTGGATCAGGTAGAAGGTGAAGTAGCTGCCGATGCTGGCCATGTAGAAGTATTTGCTGAAGATCAGCACCAGCAGGATCGCCAGCACCTTGGCCACGGTGCGCGGGGGATGGCGCGGCGCCATCGAGGCGGTGCTGGCCGGGCGCGGGGTGCCCAGGTGCAGCGCATACCAGCGGCCGACATAGGTCAGCAGTGCAATGCCGATCAGCGCGGCGCCGGCAAACCACGACGCGGCATGCTGGCCATGGGGCACGATCACGGCTGCAGCAATCAGTGGACCGAGCGCGGTACCGAAATTGCCACCCACCTGGAACACCGACTGCGCGAAGCCATGGCGGCCACCCGAGGCCAGCCGCGCAATGCGCGATGCTTCCGGATGGAAAATGGCCGAACCAATGCCGACCATCGCCGCAGCCATCAGCACCACCGCATAGTTCGGCGCGAAGCCGAGCAGCAGCATGCCGCACAGGGTCGAGGCCATGCCGATCGGCAGCGAGTACGGCGCCGGGCGACGGTCGGTGGCGGCGCCAACCAGTGGCTGGAAGATCGAAGCGGTCAGCTGGTAGGTCAGCGTGATCAGGCCGATCTGGGTGAAGCTCAGGTTGAAGCCGCCCTTGATCACTGGATAGATGGCCAGGATCAGCGACTGCATCATGTCGTTGACGACATGCGAGGTGGAAATAGCTGCCAGCACACCGGGAGCCACCGGACGTGAGGTCGTTGCGGGAGAAGCCAAGGCGGACATGGACGCAGTCAGGTTGGGGGCGAGCCACGCATGCTACGGTTGCCCTCCCCTCCCTTCTGCCGCGTTCGGGTCATGGCCTATCGCAAAAAGGACATTGCCGGCGATGTCGACCCGGCTGCGCCGTGGCGTGATGTGCCACTGCATCGTCCGGTCACCTACCGGGTTACCCAGTACCCGGCAGGCACCCATATCGCAGGCCACAAGCACCAGCGCCACCAGCTGGTCTATGCCATCTCGGGGCTGATGGTGGTGCGCTCGGAAGTCGGTCGCTGGGTCGTGCCCTCCACCCGTGCGATCTGGATGCCGGCGGGCATGGTGCACGCGGTGGACTGCATTGCCGCCGTGCACATGCGCAGCCTGTACATCGATCCGTCGTTCGCCCCGCAGTTGCCGGCCGAACCGTTCGCGGTACAGGTGGCACCGCTGCTGCGCGAACTGCTGCAGGCAGCCACCCTGATCAAGGGCGAGCACATCGAAGACAGCCGCGATGGCCGCGTGGTGCGCCTGCTGCTGGACGAACTGCATCGCATGGACGTACTGCCGCTGCACCTGCCCTCGCCCACCGACCCGCGCCTGCAGCGGATCTGCCAGCACATCCAGAAGCGCCCCGGCGACGACGCCACGCTGCAGGACTGGGCACAGGCGCTGGAAGTGGACGTGAAAACCATCCAGCGCCACTTCGCCCACGAGCTGGGCATGACCTTCGGCCAGTGGCGACAGCAGGCGCGACTGCTGGCCGCATTGGAGCGGCTGGCGGTCGGCGACAAGGTCATCGATGTCGCGCTGGCGATGGGCTACGACAGCCCCAGTGCGTTCACCAGCATGTTCAAGCGCCAGCTGGGGCAGACGCCGGCGGCGTTTTTCCGCTGATCGCAAACGAAAACGCCGGGCATGGCCCGGCGCTGCCGCTCAACGCTTCGGTTGAAAAACTCAGGACGTCATCCGGTCCCAGAAGCCCTTCACGCCATCCATGAAGGTGGCCGACTTCGGCGAATGCTTGCGTGCTTCCTCGCCGACGAAGGTGGCTTCGAACTGTTCCAGCAGCTTGCGCTGCTCAGGGGTGAGGTTGACCGGAGTCTCCACCACCACGCGGCAGTACAGGTCGCCCTCGCTGCGGCTGCGCACCGAACGCACGCCCTTGCCGCGCAGGCGGAACAGCTTGCCGGTCTGGGTCTCGGCCGGAATGCGGATCTCCGCTTCGCCGCCGAGGGTGGCCACGCGCACGGTGTCACCCAGTGCCGCCTGCGAGATGCGGATCGGCACTTCGCAGTGCAGGTCGTCGCCATCGCGCTGGAAGATCGCATGCTCGCGCACGCGCACTTCCACGTACAGGTCGCCCGGTGGCGTACCGGCCGGACCGGCTTCGCCCTCGCCCTGCAGGCGGATGCGGTCGCCGGTATCGACGCCGGCCGGCACCTTCACCGACAGCACCTTGTCTTCCTCGACACGGCCGTTGCCGTGGCAGGTCTTGCAGGGCTTGGCGATGATCTGGCCACGGCCGCCGCAGTTGTGGCAGGCCTGCTGCATGGCGAAGATGCCGCGCTGGATGCGCACCTGGCCGCGGCCATGGCACACATTGCAGGTTTCGACCTTGCCGTCTTCCGAGCCACTGCCATCGCAGTCGCCGCACTCGGCCAGGGTCGGAATCTCGATGCGGCGCTCGACGCCGCGCACGGCTTCTTCCAGGTCCAGCTCCATCACGTAGCCGATATCGGCGCCGCGACGCGCCTGGCGCGGACCACCGCCACCGCCGCCAAAGATGTTGCCGAAGATATCGCCGAAGATATCGTTCATGTCCGGGCCGCCCGGCCCGCCGCCGCCCATGCCGTGCTCGAACGCCGCGTGGCCATGGCTGTCGTACATGCGGCGCTTGTTGCCGTCGGACAGTACTTCGTAGGCTTCCTTGCACTCCTTGAAGGAGGCTTCGGCCGCCGCATCACCCGGGTTGCGGTCCGGGTGGAACTTCATCGCGCAGCGACGGTACGCCTTCTTCAGCTCGTCGTCGGTGGCGGTGCGGGCAACGCCCAGCACTTCGTAATAGTCGCGCTTGCTCATATCGTGGATCTGGTTCCGGAAAGTCGGGATTCGTCAAAGCGGAAGAGCGGAACCAGGTCCGCTCTTGCGTCGGGCGCCCCGACACGCCGGTGGGCGGTCAGGACCCTGATGCGACAACGGGACGCTGGTGGCCAGCGTCCCGTGTCGGTCCGGATCAGGACTTCTTGTCGTCCTTGACTTCGGTGAACTCGGCGTCGACCACGTCGTCCTGCGCCTTGCCGGCATTGCCGGCGTCGGCACCCGGGGCACCGCCCTGGTCGGCCGAAGCAGCGGCGAACAGCGACTGGCCAGCTTCTTCCAGCGCCTTCGACTTGGCTTCGATCTGTGCCTTGTCGTCACCCTTCATCGCGGTTTCCAGGTCGGCCAGGGCCGCCTCGACCTTGCCGATGACATCGCCGCCGACCTTGCTGCCGTGCTCGGTGATGGCGCTGCGGGTGCCGTGGATCAGGGCGTCGGCCTGGTTGCGGGCCTGCACCAGTTCCTGGAACTTCTTGTCTTCTTCGCGGTTGGCTTCCGCGTCGGCGACCATGCGCGCGATCTCTTCCTCGGACAGGCCCGAACCGGCCTTGATCTCGACCTTCTGTTCCTTGTTGGTCTTCTTGTCCTTGGCCGACACGTGCAGGATGCCGTTGGCGTCGATGTCGAAGGACACTTCCACCTGCGGCAGGCCACGCGGGGCCGGCTCGATGCCGGACAGGTCGAACTTGGCCAGCGACTTGTTGAAGCGGGCCTGTTCGCGCTCACCCTGCAGCACGTGCACGGTCACGGCCGACTGGTTGTCCTCGGCGGTGGAGAACACCTGCGAGGCCTTGGTCGGGATGGTGGTGTTCTTCTCGATGATCTTGGTGAACACGCCGCCCATGGTCTCGATGCCCAGCGACAGCGGGGTCACGTCCAGCAGCAGCACGTCCTTGACGTCGCCGCCCAGCACGCCGCCCTGGATCGCAGCACCCAGTGCCACGGCTTCGTCCGGGTTGACGTCCTTGCGCGGTTCCTTGCCGAAGAACTCGGTCACCGCCTGCTGCACCTTCGGCATGCGGGTCTGGCCGCCGACCAGGATCACTTCGCTGATGTCGCTCGAACGCAGGCCGGCATCGTTCAGGGCGACGCGGCACGGCTCGATCGACTTCTTGATCAGGTCGTCCACCAGTGCTTCCAGCTTGGCGCGGGTCAGCTTGATGTTCAGGTGCTTCGGACCCGACGCGTCAGCGGTGACGTACGGCAGGTTCACTTCGGTCTGCTGGGCGCTGGACAGCTCGATCTTGGCGCGCTCGGCAGCATCCTTCAGGCGCTGCAGGGCCAGCGGATCCTTGCGCAGGTCGATGCCCTGGTCCTTGTTGAACTCTTCAACCAGGTACTCGATGACGCGGTTGTCGAAGTCTTCGCCACCCAGGAAGGTGTCGCCGTTGGTGGCCAGCACTTCGAACTGCTTTTCACCGTCGACGTTGGCGATCTCGATCACCGAGACGTCGAAGGTGCCGCCGCCCAGGTCGTACACCACGATCTTGCGATCCTTGTTGTCGCCCTTGTCCAGGCCATAGGCCAGCGCGGCCGCGGTCGGCTCGTTGATGATGCGCTTGACGTCCAGGCCGGCGATGCGGCCGGCGTCCTTGGTTGCCTGGCGCTGGCTGTCGTTGAAGTAGGCCGGCACGGTGATGACCGCTTCGGTGACCTTCTCACCGAGGAAGTCCTCGGCGGTCTTCTTCATCTTTTCCAGCACCTTGGCCGAGATTTCCTGCGGAGCCATCTTCTTGCCGTCGCTGGTGGCCACCCAGGCGTCGCCATTGTCATGGGCCAGGATGCTGTACGGGACGTGCGCGATGTCCTTCTGCACTTCGGCGTCGGTGAACTTGCGGCCGATCAGGCGCTTCACCGCGTAGAAGGTGTTCTTCGGGTTGGTCACGGCCTGGCGCTTGGCCGAGGCGCCGACCAGGACTTCGCCGTCCTTGGTGTAGGCGACGATCGACGGGGTGGTGCGATCGCCTTCCGAATTCTCGATGACGCGGGCCTTGCCGCCGTCCATGATCGCCACGCACGAGTTGGTGGTGCCGAGGTCGATACCAATGATCTTGCCCATGGGGGAGACTCCTGAGGATGCTTGTTGGTGTCAGTCCGGCCGTTCGGCCGGTGGATGAATACGATGTGGGGGAGGCTCGTGGAACATTCAAGCCGTCTCCCGAACGCTGTGTTCAGCGCCTGGAAAACCTTGCCAGGCATGGCCTGGCACAACCGGGACCGGGCAAAGCCCGGCCTGGTCCATCAATCGGCGGCCACCACCACCAGCGCCGGCCGCAGCAGGCGCTCGTTGAGCAGGTAGCCCTTCTGGAACACGGTCACCACGCTGCCCGGGGCGGCGCCCGGCGTCGGCACCTGGCTGATGGCCTGGTGGTGTTCCGGGTTGAACGGCTGGCCGATGGGGTCCAGCAGGACCAGTCCGTTGTCGGCGGCCACCTTCAGCAGCTGCTTGTAGGTCAGCTCCAGGCCTTCGCGCAGCGGGTGCGGGTCGTCGCCGGCGGCCTTCAGGCCGGCATCCAGGCTGTCGAACACGGGGAGCAGATCGCCCAGCAGCTTCTCGTTGGCGAACTTGCGGGCCTGTTCGATGTCACGGGCAACGCGCTTGCGCTGGTTCTCCAGGTCGGCGCGCTCACGCAGGGCATCGGCCTTGACCTGTTCGATTTCGGCGCGCAGGCGCTCGACTTCGTCGTTGACGCCGGCGGTGGCGGCCGCATCGGCGGCACTCTGCTGGGATTCGATATCTGGCTGTTCGTGGTTCATGTCTGGGTCCCTGGCGGTCAATCTCCGCCTCCACCCACCCTAGTGTGGGCGGGATGCTGCGTTTCAAGCGTCGGATGTTCCCGGCGGGCGGCCGGCTGGCGAAAACGCCGCGCCCAGTACATCGGCGGTAGCCTGGACCAGCGGGATCACGCGGTCGTAGGCCATCCGCTTGGGGCCGATCACCCCCAGCACGCCCAGCACCTGGCCATTGGCCGTGTAAGGGGCAGTGACCAGCGAGACGCCCTGCAGCGGCATCATCCCGGTCTCCTCGCCGATGAAGATGCGCACGCCGGGCGCCTGGATGGTCCGCTCCAGCAGCTGCAGGATCTCGCGCTTGCTGGAGAACAGCTCGAACAGCTCGCGCAGGCGCTCCAGGTCGGACAGGTCCTGCACCCCTATCAGGCGGGTCTGGCCGGCCACCAGCATGTCGTCGGCCGCCGGCTGCAGGGCCTGCTCGGCCAGCTCGATGCTGTGCGCCAGCAGCTGTTCCAGCTCGGAGCGGGCATCGCGCAGTTCCAGCAGCAGTCGGGTGCGGATCTCGGCCATCGGCAGGCCGGCGAAATGGGCATTGAGGTAGTTCGCGACCTGCTCCAGCTGGCCCGGCGCGAACTCCTGCCGGGTCTCGATGACGCGGTTCTGCACCTCGTTGTCGGCAAACACCAGGATCGCCAGCACCCGGCGCCCGTCCAGCGCCACAAAATCGATCTGGCGGAAGGCGAACTGCTCGCGTCGTGGTGCGCTGACCACGCCGACGAAGTGGCTCATCGCCGACAGCAGCTCCGAGGCGCTGCCGAGCAGGGCCTGGGTGCTGCCGCCGCCAGCCAGTTCCTGCCGCAACCGGGCCAGCTCGCCTTCGCCCGGCGGCTGCATCTGCAGCAGGCTGTCGACGAACACGCGGTAGCCATGCGCGGTCGGGACACGCCCGGCTGAGGTGTGCGGCGAGGCCAGCAGCCCCAGGTCTTCCAGGTCACCCAGGATGTTGCGGATGGTGGCCGGACTGACCTCCAGCCCGGCCACGCGCGCCAGCGTCTGCGAGCCGACCGGCTCGCCGTCCTGGATGTAACGCGCGATCAGCGTGCGCAGCAGATGGCGCGCACGCGGGGCAAGCTGGTCGGGAGAACCGTGCATGGAATCAACCTGTGAGACACGGACACTAGATAATGGCGGCGCATCACCTTGGCAAGTCATTGGACCTCCCTCGCCCGCGTGCTAGCGTTGCGCGGCTGCTGATACCCCCTTACCCATGCTCAGACATCTTTCGATCAAGGATTTCGCCGTCGTCCGCGCCACCGAACTGGAGTTCGGGCCAGGCATGACCGTGGTTTCAGGCGAGACCGGCGCCGGCAAGTCGCTGATGGTCGACGCGCTGGGCTTCCTGTCCGGCCTGCGCGCCGACAGCGGCGTGGTCCGCCACGGCGCCGCGCGCGCCGAGCTTTCGGCCGAGTTTGCGCTGGAGCAGCTGCAGGCTGCACGCCAGTGGCTGGCCGACAACGAGCTGGACGACGAGGAGCAGTGCCAGCTGCGCCGGGTCATCCGCGCCGATGGCGGTTCGCGGGCCTGGATCAACGGCCGCCCGGTGACCCTGGCGCAGCTGGGCGACCTGGCCTCGCTGCTGGTGGAGATCCACGGACAGCACGAACAGCAGGCCCTGCTGACGCGCCCGTCGCAGCTGGCCCTGCTCGACGCCTATGCGCGCAATGAGAACGAACGCCGCCAGGTGCGACGCGCCGCCGCGGCCTGGCAGGCATTGGTCGATGAATCGCTGGCGCTGTCGCAACAGGGCGACGTCAGTGACCGGATCGGCTTCCTGGAGCACCAGCTGCGCGAGCTGGACCGTGAAGACCTTGAGCCGGAGTCGATTGCCGCACTCGGCGCCAGCCACCGCCGCCAGGCCCATGCCAGCGCCCTGCTGAGCGCCTGCCAGGCCGCCAGCAACCAGCTCAACGGCGACGACGGCAGCTCCGCGCTGGACCTGCTGCAGCAGGTGCGCCACGAGCTGTCGCGCCTGATTGAGCACGACCCGCGCCTGGGCGAGGTGGATGGCCTGATCGAGAACGCTTCGATCCAGCTGCACGAAGCCCTGTCGCTGCTGGACCGGGTGCATGACGACCTCGACGCCGACCCGGAACAGTTCGAGGAGAACGAGCGCCGCCTCGGCCGCCTGCACGACCTGGCCCGCAAGCACCGCGTGCCGATGGACGAGCTGGGTGCGCAGCGCGAGCGCATGCACGCCGAAGTGGAACAGCTGCGCGGCGCCGACGAACGCCTGCAGCGCCTGGCCGGCGAGATCGACAAGGCCGCCGCCGCCTGGCGCGCACAGGCCGAAGTGCTGACCGCCAGCCGTCGCAGCGCTGCTGCCGAGCTGTCGGCCACCACCACCGGCATCATCGCCGAGCTGGGCATGGGCGGCGGCCAGTTCCTGATCGAGCTGGAACCGCAGGACGCCGGCAAGCCGGACCCGCAGGGTGCCGAGCGCGTGGAATTCCTGGTCGCAGCCAATGCCGGCCAGCCGCCGCGCGCCCTGCGCAAGGTGGCCTCCGGCGGCGAACTGTCACGCATCTCGCTGGCCATCGAAGTGGCCGCGCTGGACCTGGATGCAGTACCGACCATGGTGTTCGACGAAGTCGACTCCGGCATCGGCGGCGCGGTAGCCGACATCGTCGGCCAGAAGCTGCGCGCGCTCGGCGAGAAGCGCCAGGTGCTGTGCGTGACCCACCTGCCGCAGGTTGCCTCCAAGGGCCATGCCCATTACCGGGTCAGCAAGGCCCCGGTGGAAGGCATGACCCAGAGCGCCGTGGAAAAGCTGGACAGCAAGGCGCGCGAGGAAGAGCTGGCGCGCATGCTCGGCGGCGTGGAAGTGAGCAAGGAAGCGCGCGCCGCCGCGCGCAAGCTGCTGCGGGCCTGAGGCCGGCAGAGCAGAGCGTGGGCCCGGCTTCCGCACGGTAGTGCCGGGCGCTGGCCGGCAACCGATGCGAGGGGTCGAAGATCATGAGGTTGCCGGCCAGCGGCCGGCACTACCCCCGTGGCTGCGTCAGGTCGACGTTCTCCACCAGGAAATCAAGAAACGCGCGCACCCGCAGCGGCAGGTAGCCGCCCTGCCCCAGGAACACCGCGTGCACCTCTTCCAGGTCACCGGGGTTGGCCTCTTCCAGCACCGGCAGCAGGCGCCCGGCGGCAATATCCTGCTGCACCTGGAATGCTGCCAGCCGCGCCATGCCCAACCCACCCAGCACCAGCTGGCGCAGCGCATCGCCGTTGCTGGCGCGGGCGTTGCCACTGGGCAGCAGCATGCGTTCGCGCCCGTCCTGCAGCAACGGCCAGCCCTGCATCGCGCGCGCATGGCCGATATCCAGCCGGTTGTGCGACTGCAGCTCCTCGGCAGTGCGTGGCAGCCCGTGCCGCTGCGCGTAGGCCGGTGCAGCCACGATCATCATCCGCGTCGCGCCCAGCCGCCGCGCCACCAGGCTCGAGCTCTTCAGCGGACCGGCCCGCACCGCCACGTCGGTGCGCTGCTCCAGCAGGTCGATCACCTCGTCGTTGAGGGTCAGGTCCACGCCTACCTGCGGATTGCGCTGCAGGAACGCCGGCAGCAACGGCAACAGGAAATGCTGGCCGAACGGCACGTTGGAATTGACCCGCAGGCGTCCACGCGGCTCGGCGTGAGCACTGGCGCAGCGCTCGGCCTCGTCCAGGTCGGCCAGCACGCGCAGGCCGCGCTCGTAGAACGCGCAGCCCTCGGGAGTCAGCTGCAGCTGGCGGGTGGAACGCTGCAGCAGGCGCGTCCCCAGCCGTTGTTCCAGCCTCGCCACCAGCTTGCTGACCGCCGACGGGGTCATCTCCAACGTTCGGGCGGCTGCGGAAAAGCCCCCGGTCTCGATCACCCGCACGAACACTTCCAGTTCGCCGGATCGGTTGATGTCGGAACGCGCCATGGCAATGAATCCAGTTCACAGATGATTGTCCATGCGCAGTCTAGTTCACAGATGAGTACGGAATCACCATGGCCTTCCCTCCACCCGGGATTGCCCGATGAATCGTTTCAGCCAGTTCGTCACAACCGCATTGATCGGCCTGTCCAGTGCCGCCAGCGCCGCCAGCGACGCCCCTGCGCCACACTGGGTCGCCAGCTGGCAGGCCAGCCCGCAACCGGTCTGGGGCGCGGAATTCCTGTTTCCGACCCTGGTCCCAGCCGCTCTGCAGGACCAGACCTTCCGCCAGACGGCACGTATCAGCCTGGGCGGGCCCCGGCTGCGAGTGCGGCTGAGCAATGCCTACGGCACTCAACCACTGCGGATCGGGGCGGCGAGCGTGGCCGCCCGGGCGGGGGACACCCCGCAGCCGCTCAGTTTCGAAGGCCAGCCCGGGGTACTGATCGGCCCCGGGCAGGAACGGCTGAGCGATCCGCTGCCACTGGCCACGGCTGACCGGCAGGCGCTGCAGGTCAGTGTCTTCGTGCCGGGGCCGATGCCGGTACAGACGTTCCATTGGGAGGGCAGGCAGACCAGTTGGATTGCGCCTGGCGACCAGAGCCAGGCCCAGGCACTGAGCGGGGCCAGCAGCACCACGGCCCGCCTGTTCCTGGCCGGCATCGAGGTCGAGGCGCCGACCAGCGCACGCAGCGTGGTGGTGATCGGCGATTCGATCACCGACGGCGCCACCGCCAGCCTCGACCAGGACCAGCGCTGGACCGACCATCTGGCCGCGCGTTTGGCACCGCGGGGCATCGCCGTGGTCAATGCCGGCATCTCCGGTGGCCGCCTCTTGCGCGACGGCATGGGGGAATCCGCGCCGGCGCGCTTCCAACGCGATGTGCTGGATCAGCCTGGCGTGTCCAGCGTGATCGTGCTGATCGGCATCAACGACATCAGCTGGCCCGGCACCGGCTTCGCGCGCAAGCAGGCGCGGCCCACGCTTGCCGAGCTGCAGGCAGGCTACCGCGCCCTGGCCGAACAGGCCCATCGGCGGGGTCTACGCATCCTCGGCGCCACCCTGATGCCGTTCGCCGGCGCCCTGCCCGGCACGCCGCTGGACGACTACTACCACCCGGACAAGGACGCCCTGCGCCGCCAGCTCAATGCCTGGCTGCGCACCGACGGGCCGTTCGACGCGGTGATCGACCTGGACGCGGCCCTGCGCGATCCGGCCGATCCGTCACGGATGGCCGCTGCCTACGACTCCGGCGACCACCTGCATCCGGGTGATGCGGGGAACCGGGCGATGGCCGAGGCGGTGGATCTGAAGATCCTGCTGGGTCGCAAGGGGTCAGAGCCCTTTGCTCGTGCAAAGGGATCCGACTCCGCGGGGCGCCCGGGCTCAGAGCCCTTTCCTGAAGGGAACAGGCCCTGACCCCAGCAACGAAAAACCCCGGGCAGGCCCGGGGTTTCGTCGCATCTGGCTGGCCGGATCGGCTTACTTGCGCTTCTTGCGCACGTACAGCACCAGCGAGTGCTCTTCCAGTTCGTAGCCGTGGTCGGCTGCGATCTTGCGCTGCAGCTCCTCGATCTCATGGCTCTCGAACTCGATGATCTTGCCGCTGTCCACGTCGACCATGTGGTCGTGATGGCCGCCACGGTCAAGCTCGTAGACCGCCTGCCCGCCCTCGAAATTGTGCTTGAGCACGAGGCCGGCGGCCTCGAACTGGGTCAGCACCCGGTACACCGTCGCCAGGCCGATCTCGTCGCCATGCTCCAGCAGCTGGCGGTAGATGTCTTCGGCGGTCATGTGGTGCTGGGCATTGCGCTGCTCGAGCAGCGCCAGGATCCGCATCCGCGGATGGGTCACCTTCAGGCCGACTTTACGCAGGTCGTGGGTTTCCATAGGTCTCCGTTCATTGGCGATTTAGCGCCAGCTGCCTCGGATTGGGTCGCGGTGGCACGCCGGGAGTGTATCATCGGTTTGATTTCCCCAACCGCCAGTCCCGATGCGCAATCTCCTGTTGGTCGCCGCCGTCGCCCTGTCCACCACCGGGTGCGGCATCATCTACAAGCAACCCATCTATCAGGGCAACCTGATCCGGGAAGATGCCGTGGCCAAGCTGCAGGTCGGGCAGAGCAAGCAGCAGGTCACCGCGCTGCTGGGCACCCCGTCCATTCCCGATCCGTTCCACGCCCAGCGCTGGGACTACACCTCCAGCCAGCGGGTGAACCGCCTGGGACGTACTGAAGTGAAGAACTTCGTGGTGTTCTTCGAGAATGACACCGTGACCCGTTGGGAAGGCGATTACTTCCCGGGCAACGACAAGGCACTGGCCCAGCAGACCGTGCGCCAGTTCGGCCGCAACCTGCCGAAGGACAAGAAGAAGAAGGGCCGCTGAGGCCCCCTGCCCGTCCCCACGGACGGGTTGCGGGCATCAACCGCCGAGCGCGCGGCGCCGGCGGTTGTCCTTGGGGTCGGCCAGCAACGGGCGTAGCAGCTCAATGCGGTCACCCTCCAGCAACACCTGCTGCGGGCGCGCCAGTACGCCATGCACGGCCACGGCCGGGCATCGGTCACTGCCTTCCAGCGCGGCGGCGGCAATGGCATCGGCCACGGTCGCGCCCTCGTCCAGCTGCAGCCGGCGCGACAGCACCTGCTGCGGCCAGGCCAGCACCACCTCGACCTCGATCATCGCTCAGGCCTCGTCGGCGACGCGGACGAAATCATTGACCATCCGATCGGCCAGACCCTGGAAGCCGATCGCCAGGGCCGGCCCCAGCAGGCGCGAGCTGGGCTCGAATTCCAGGGTCAGGGTGACCTTGCAGGCGTCCTCGGCCAGCGCATGGAATTCCCAGCGGCCGTGCAACTGCTTGAACGGGCCATCGCGCAGCTGCATGTCGATGCTGTGCGGGCGCTGCAGGGTGTTTTCGGTCTGGAACCAGGTGCTGAACGAACCCAGGCCCAGGTCCAGGCGCGCCACCAGCCGGTCCTCGCCCTGCTCCAGGATCTGGGCAGCCGAGCACCAGCGGAAGCGGCGCGGATAGGCCTGGACATCGTTGACCAGGTCGAACATGCGCGCGGACGAATGTTCGACCAGGGCGCTGCGGCGGATAGTAGGCATGAATACAGGACGTTTCGGCAATCGACCGGGCGGGCCCGAATCGGAGACAATACGGAAATGAGCAAGAACAGCGGCAAGGATAAAGCAAAGAGCGCGACGGCCAACAAGACCATCGCGTTGAACAAGCGTGCCCGCCACGAGTACCACATCGAAGAACGCTTCGAGGCCGGCCTGGCACTGCAGGGCTGGGAGGTGAAGTCGATCCGCGCTGGCCGCGGCAACATCATCGATGCCTACGCCTACGTCAAGCACGGCGAGATCTTCCTGATCGGCGCCCAGATCACCCCGTTGATCCAGGCCTCCACCCACGTGGTGGCCAACGACCGGCGCGAGCGCAAGCTGCTGCTGCACCGGAGCGAGATCGACAAGCTGGTCGGCAAGGTCGAGCGCGATGGCTACACCATCGTGCCCACCGCGATGTACTGGAGCAAGAACAAGATCAAGCTCGAAGTCGCGCTGGCCAAGGGCAAGCAGACCCACGACAAGCGCGATGCCGCCAAGGACCGCGACTGGGCGATCGAGAAGCAGCGCGTGATGCGTCGCGGCAACCGCGACGCGTAAGGCCGCTGCGCATCACCCTGTAAAGCCGGGCCATGCTCGGCTGCCTTGGTTTTCTGTAGAGCCGAGCCATGCTCGGCTTCGGTAAGAAAAGCAGTCGAGCATGGCTCGGCGCTACAAAAGGCGGGTCACCCCGCCAGCATGCCCTGCCCGCGCATGCGCGGCGCCAGCGCCGCGTGCATCACCGCCAGGTGCATCACCACCGCCAGTTCCGGCGCGTAGCGGTCATCGCCTTCCCGCCACTGCTGGGCCAGCTGCGCGGCATCATCGGGCAGCAACGACAGCAACTGGGCATCATCCAGCGCATCGGCGGCGCCCTGCAGCTGGCGCGCCAACTGCCGCGACTGCCACACGTGCACGCCAATACTGAGACTGGCCAGCGACATCAGGACCACGGCCAGCCCGTGCTCGAACCACTGCGACAGCACTTCCGGCCCCCACAGCAGGGCCGCCAGTACGGCCAGGCCCGGTAGGCGCCAGCCGAGCCAATGGATGCGACCGCGCTGCGACCAGTGCACCACCACCGCGCTGGCGACCAGTGCCGCCGCGGCCGTGGCCGGCAACTCCGTCACCCAGGTGGCCGCCAGCAGCACCGCCAGCACGGCCCAGACCCAGCCGGGCGGCAACGCGCGCCGCTGATAGTCGGCACCGACCGGCCCGATCAGCTGTCGCAGGCTGCGTTGTTGGCTTGCATCGGTCACCCACAGTCTCCGTGTCTGTCCTGGCTCGGATGGTCGTCGCCAGTGTGTCGCAAATTCGTGCCAATGACGTTACCAATCCGCTATGACGGTGGCTCTACAACGTGTTGTGGATTGCAAAGGTGACTGTTCAGCTGTTTTGCCGTAGCATTGCAACCGTTGGGCAGGCCCTGACCGTGGCAACGCGGGATCGGCCCTGTACCTTGCAGCACTGTAGAAACCGGGGGTGCATTGGTTTCGACGGGGGTTGTGAAGTCGCCTGGCGCATGCCGAGGGGGTAGCTTTCCTCGTAAATCCAGCTGCAAAACTCTAGTTGCCAACGACGACAACTACGCTCTGGCCGCTTAAGGCCTAAGCCTCGAAACCGCTTGTGTCCATGCTCGCGGTGTAGAGTCACTATCATGGAATCGCGCTGGGTGGCTGCCTGTCAGTCCGGCACTAGAACACAACAGGCTGGTTCCCGGATGCGCTTTGCACGCCGTGCTGTTCGGGGACGAGATCCAACGGTGAGCTAAGCATGTAGTGCTGGGGATGGAGTGCCTTCGGACGGCGGTTCAATTCCGCCCACCTCCACCAAACAACCGTCCAAGACGGTGCAGAAAAGGCCGGAAACCCTAGAGAAATCAAAGGTCCCGGCCTTTTTTGTGTCCAACGTGGTACGGGGAGGGGTATTGAAATCCGGCGGCATATGGCGGTACTTATGGCGGTAAGTTAGCTTCCGCGAAGACGCGTACCGCCATGCCTAAAGTCATCACACCCCTGACCGACACTGCTATCCGCAAAGCCAAGCCCGGCCCGGTGGCAATCAAGCTACGGGACGGTAAAGGCCTTTACGTACTGGTAACACCGGACGGCGCGCGCCAGTGGCGCTGGGACTATCGGCGCCCCATTACAGGCAAACGCAACACCCTGAGCTTGGGCCGCTATCCCAAAATAGGCTTGGAAGACGCGCGTAAGTTGCGCAGCGATTCACGCACGCTTCTGGAATCAGGCATCGACCCTGGCGAGGCACGCAAGGCGAGCAAGGCAGCCGGCGTCGAGCGCGCATCCAACAGTTTCGAGGTGGTTGCCCGAGAGTGGCTGGCCAAGCGGACATGGGTGGACAGCTACCGGGTGAAGGTACTTGCCTGGATGGATAACAATGTCTTCCCGTGGATTGGCATGCGTCCCATCGCCGAACTGACCGCCCCTGAATTCCTCAAAATGGCTAGGCGCATCGAGGAGCGCGGGGCCATCGAGTCCGCCCACCGCATCCTGCAGAACTGCGGCCAGGTGATGCGCTACGCCATCGCCACCGGCCGTGCCGACCGCAACCCGGTCACCGACCTGCGCGGCGCCCTCGCCTCGCCTAAAGAGCGTCACCATGCCGCTATCACCGAGCCGGCCGCCTTGGGCGGCCTGCTGCGGGCCATCGACGGATACAACGGCGACCCCACCACGCGCGCTGCTTTGAAGCTAGCACCGCTGGTGTTCGTGCGCCCCGGCGAGCTACGTCATGCCGAATGGTCCGAAATCGACCTGGACAAGGCCGAATGGAACATCCCGGCCGAGAAGATGAAGATGCGCCAGCCGCACCTGGTGCCGCTATGCGATCAAGCGGTGGCGATCCTGGGCGAGCTGCATGCACTGACCGGCCGAGGCCAGTATGTATTCCCTGGTGGCCGCTCCCCTCGCCGCCCGATGAGTAACAACGCCCTGACGGCGGCCCTGCGCCGCATGGGCTATGACGGCAACACGATGACCGCCCACGGCTTCCGCGCCAGCGCGCGCACGTTACTGGATGAAGGCTTGGGCTTTCGACCCGATTACATCGAACACCAATTGGCCCACGCGGTGCGCGACCCGAATGGCCGGGCCTACAACCGCACCGCCCATCTTGCTGAGCGTCGAAAGATGATGCAGGCATGGGCAGACTATCTCGATGCCCTGCGAGACAATACCAATGTGCTGCCGTTCAAAGCGCGCGCAGGCTGAAAAATCACCACCAAGCACTACCGGGGAAAGAACACGATGACCACGCCACTGCAGGGACTGCTGGAATCACTGCGCCAGTCTTCCCAGACCGAGCGCGAAAAAGGAACCTACTTCGAAGAGCTGATCGTGGCCTACCTGCGCCATGAAGCCAGCTACCGCGACCTGTACAGCAATGTCTGGCCGTGGGCGCAGTGGGCTTTGGCCAATGGCTTCACCGGCAAGGACGATGGCATCGACCTGGTGGCCGAAGTGGCAGGCACAGGCGAAATCCACGCCATCCAGTGCAAGTTCTACGCGCCGGACTACAAGCTGCAGAAGAAGGACATCGACAGCTTTTTCACCGCGTCCGGGCGCAAGCCGTTCGCCCGCCGCATCATCGTGGCCACCACCGACCACTGGAGCGACAACGCCGAAAATGCGCTGGTGGACCAGCAACCGCCGGTCAGCAAGATCACCCTGCACGACCTGGAAGCCAGCCAGATTGACTGGAGCCGCTTTCAGCCCAGCGCCCCCGTGGTGCTGAAGCAGAAGAAGGCGTTGCGCTCCCATCAGGAAAATGCGCTCAAGGCCACGATGGTCGGTCTGGCCGAAGCTGATCGCGGCAAGCTGATCATGGCCTGTGGCACCGGCAAGACCTTCACCAGCCTCAAAATCGCCGAAGCGATGGCCGGCAAGGGCAAACGCGTACTGTTCCTGGTGCCCAGCCTGTCCCTGCTATCGCAAACCCTGACCGAATGGACGCAGGAAAGCGCCATCCCGCTGCACAGCTTCGCGGTGTGTTCGGACAGCGACGTGGGCAAGAAAAAAGGCCGCAAGGACGATGATGCCGTCCAGACCTTCGCACACGAGCTGCGCTACCCCGCCACCACCGATGCCAAGCGGTTGGCGCAAGGGGTAGCGGCCCGTCATGACGGCGAACACATGACGGTGGTGTTCAGCACCTACCACTCCATCGAAGTGCTGCATGATGCCCAGCAGGCGCACGGGCTGGCCGATTTCGACCTGATCGTCTGCGACGAGGCTCACCGCACCACCGGCGCCACCTTCGAAGGGGATGATGAAAGCGCCTTTGTGCGCGTGCATGACGCCCATTACCTGCGCGCGGCCAAGCGCCTGTATATGACCGCAACCCCGCGCATCTACGGTAACGAAGCAAAAGCGATTGCCGAGCGCGACAATGCCACCCTGTACTCGATGGACAACGAAGACTGGTACGGCAAGCAATTGTTTGTCATTACCTTCTCCGAGGCGGTCAAACGCGGCCTACTGGTGGACTACAAGGTGATCGTGCTTGCCGTGGAGGAAGCGCACGTCAACCGCCGCCTGCAGGCACTGCTGAAGGACGAGAACAACACCCTGAAGGTGGACGACGCAGCCAAGATCGTCGGCTGCTGGAAGGCACTGGCCAAGCTGGGCCTTCACGAAGATGGCAGTGACACCCCCGAGCCGATGAAGCGGGCCGTGGCGTTCTGCCAGGTCATCGAGCCGGGCAAGGGGGGCAAAACCCACAAGGTCAGCTCCAGGGAAATCGCCGGCATGTTCCAGGCCGTGGTCGAGGCCTACCAGGATGCAGAAGACATTGAAGAAGGTGCGCGCCTGACCTGCCAAGCCAAGCATGTGGACGGCGGCATGAATGCCGGCAAGAAGGAAGCACGGCTGGATTGGCTCAAGGCCTCTACCCCGCCGGACACCTGCCGCATCCTGTCCAACGTGCGCTGCCTGTCCGAAGGCGTGGACGTTCCGGCACTGGATGCGGTGCTCTTCCTCACCCCGCGCAACTCGCAGGTGGACGTGGTGCAGTCCGTCGGTCGGGTGATGCGCAATGCACCGGGCAAGCAACGCGGCTACGTGGTGCTGCCGGTGGTGATTCCGGCCGGTGTGGAACCGCACGAAGCACTTGCCGACAATAAGACCTACGCGGTGGTCTGGCAGGTATTGCAGGCGCTGCGCTCCCACGACGACCGCTTCGATGCGATGGTCAACAAACTGGACTTGGTTGGCCCGGACCACAGCAAGATGGAAGTGGTGGCCATTGCCGACACAGTGCAGCGCAAGACCGCGCGGCTGGTGGACAACAGCGCCAGACAGGCCGGCAAGGCTAAAGGCCAGTACGCCATCGGCGAGAAAGCCGAACGTTATGGACCGGCCCCGGACCAGATCGGCTTCGAATTTGAGGTGGGCCAGATCGAGCGCGCGCTGTACGCCAAAGTGGTGGACAAATGCGGCAACCGCCACCACTGGGAGGACTGGGCCAACGATATCGCCAAGATCGCCCAGACTCATATTGACCGCATCAAGGCCGTGCTGGAAGACGACAGTCAGCCCAGGGCACGCGAAGCCTTCAATGCCTTTGCCCATGAGTTGCGCGACGATCTCAACGATAAGGTCAGCGATGCCGACATCGTCGAGATGCTGGCCCAGCACCTCATCACCAAACCGGTGTTCGATGCGCTGTTCGCCGACTACAGCTTCGCCAGCCACAACCCTATGTCCAAGGCCATGCAGGCGGTGCTGGACGTGTTGCACGAGCAGAATCTTGGCAAGGAGGCGGATACCCTGCAGGCGTTCTACGACAGCGTGAAGCTGCGAGCCGAGGGCATCGACAGTTCCCAAGGCAAGCAGAAGATCATCGTCGAGCTGTACGACAAGTTCTTCCGCAACGCCTTCCCGAAAATGACCGAGAGGTTGGGCATCGTCTACACCCCGGTGGAGGTGGTGGATTTCATCCTGCACAGCGTCAACCACCTGCTGCAAAAAGAGTTCGGCCAGACGCTGGGCAGCAAGGGCGTGCATATCCTGGACCCATTCACCGGCACCGGCACCTTTATCACCCGCCTGCTGCAGTCAGGCCTGATCAAGCCAGAGGAACTGGCCCACAAGTACAAACATGAAATCCACGCCAACGAGCTAGTGCTGCTGGCGTACTACATTGCCGCCATCAATATCGAAGCCACCTACCACGAGCTGGCCGGCGGCGATTACGTGCCCTTCGAGGGCATCCTGCTGACTGATACCTTCCAGATGTACGAGAAGGACGATCTGGTGGATGCACTGCTGGTGGACAACAGCGCGCGGCGCAAGCGGCAGAAGAAGTTGGACATCCGGGTGATTGTAGGGAACCCGCCGTATTCCATCGGACAAGGTAGCCAGAACGATAACAACCAGAACGTCAGTTATCCGGCGCTGGACCGACGAATCGAAGAAACGTATGCGGCACGCTCTGATGCCGCGCTGTCTAAGGGGCTGTACGACAGCTACGTCCGCTCGATTCGCTGGGCCAGTGACCGGATTGGCAATGCCGGCGTCATCGGGTTTGTCACCAATGCCGGCTTCATTGAAGCCAATACCGCCGATGGCCTGCGCGAGTGCCTGGCCGAGGAGTTTTCGAGCCTGCACGTATTCCATCTACGTGGCAACCAGCGCACCAGGGGCGAAAACTCACGTAAGGAAGGCGGTAAGATTTTTGGCAGTGGCAGCCGCGCGCCAATTGCCATCTCTCTGCTGGTCAAGAATCCGCAGGCCGCGCAGTATGGCCGGATTCATTTACACGATATCGGCGACTACCTAAGTCGCGAGGAAAAGCTGGAAAAGATTGCCGACTACGCCAGCGTAGCCGGAATTCCTGCCGAGGGCTGGCAGGCCATTATCCCGGATGAGCACGGCGACTGGCTCAAACAGCGTGACGATAGCTTCAGCAAGTTCATTGTCCTTGGGGACAAGAAAGGCGATGCATCCAAGTTGTTCGACAACTTTTCACTCGGCGTGGCCACAAATCGCGATGCTTGGGTGTACAACCAAAGCAAGACCAAGCTCTCGGCCAACTTGTCGAACATGATCGGCTTCTACAACGCCGAGGTCGCACGTTTCGATGCGGCACATCCGGGGATGGACACAAAGGCGCGGCAGGACCGCTTGGATGGCTTCATCGACAGTGATCCGACGCGCATCAGTTGGACACGAGCACTGAAGCAAGATGTTGTCAAGGGCCGCACCTATGCCTTCCAAGCCGAAAGCCTTGTTCCCAGCATGTATCGCCCTTTTACCAAACAATGGCTTTATTTCAATCGAAATTTCAACGAGATGGTGCTGCAAATGCCGCGCATCTTTCCGAACGCACAAGCGGAAAACTTGGCAATTGGCATATCGGGTGTTGGGGCACGCTCCTATTCGGTTCTTATCACTAATACGCTGCCATGCCTCGACAGCATCGAAAAAGGTCAGAACTTTCCTCTCTACTTGTATGACGAAACCGCCCAGTCCGTCAGCGATAGTCTGTTCGTCGGTCAGCCTAACGATGGCCCGCGTCGCCGCGACGCCATCACCGATACTGGCCTGGCGCACTTCACCAGCGCCTATCCGGGTGAGGCGATCAGCAAGCAAGACCTCTTCTACTACATCTACGGCATCCTGCATTCGCCCGACTATCGCGAACGCTATGCCGACAACCTGAGCAAGGAGCTGCCGCGCATCCCGCGTGTGTGCACCGCTGCCGACTTCTGGCATTTCAGCAAGGCGGGCCGCGATCTGGCCGCGTTGCATCTGGACTACGAAACAGTGGACAAGTACCCGCTGACCATCGAAGCCAAGGGACCATTGACCGATGCCGACTACCGCGTCGAAAAGATGAAGTTCGCCAAGAAGAAAGACCCGGACACCGGCAAGTCGATCAACGACCGCAGCATCGTGATCTACAACAACAAGATCACCATGAGCGGTATTCCCGAGGCGGCGTGGGACTACGTGGTCAACGGCAAGGCCGCACTGGATTGGGTGATGGAACGTCAGGCCGTGCGCGTGGACAAGGCCAGCGGCATCGTCAATGACGCCAACGACTGGGCCATCGAAACAATGGATGACCCCAAGTACCCGTTGGAGCTGTTCCAGCGTGTGGTCTTCGTCAGCTTGGAAACTCAGAAGATCATCAATGCACTTCCTGCGTTGGATATCCATCCGGAGGGATGACTAAAGCACAGGCGCTTCACCGCACATTCCAATGCCATGGTGACGGAATATGATATTTCATGACGTGAGAGGAGTTGGATTCTTTTAAGGAATAATTATGAAAGGAAGAATGGATGACGTAGGCGCACTCAAGATCGATTTCGACGTGACGCCCGAGAAATACGAGGAAGTCGCTAAAAAGCAAAAGGCGCGTGCCAGAGCGATTGCAGACAAGGTGGTGAATGACAGTCCATTGGATCTTTCTCCCAGTGATCGGCGATGCATTGCTGCGATTCTTAGATCTTGGGCAGATGAGTTGCCAACAAGAAAGTTGGGGAAGCAGGGGAATCCACGTCTTTTCTGTCACGGCAGCGCCGCGTTGGAATACGCCATGGAGCGCTGGGAGGGCCATAGTCATGGTGAAACATTGGAGAGGATGGCCGATAGTTATGGTGTTTCAAGCGTTGCGATAGGGAAGGCTATAAGGCCCTATCGTTCGGCAGCCTTTGCCATGATTGGAGAGACAGACCCAGGAAACCGATAAAATTTATTGGTTTTTGTGGACAAGGGAAGAAGTGCATAACTTATCCATCGGCCCAGGGCATCCAGCCCATTGCAAAGGGGGCCGATACTATGATCAATGCCTCAACGTATATTTCCGTACCCACCACCGGCTATCTGCGTCTTCCCGATGTCCTACGCCTGTATCCGGTTTCCCGGTCCACTTGGTGGGCTGGGTGCCGCACTGGCCTCTACCCGAAGCCTGTCAAGCTGGGTGCACGTTGCACCGCTTGGCGCGTTGAGGATATTCGCGCGTTGATTGAAAACGCGGCAGGTGCGGAGGCGACCGTTTGATCCAGAAACGACGCGGCCCCGGCGGGAACCGGGGCCATGCACGCGCTGACAGGCTGGGTTCACGGCAAGTTTACGGCAAGATTTCACAAAATGGCGCGCGACTGCCGGATGATTGGCGGAGTCGGCTGCCCGATCCCAAAAGCTATTACCGGAAGCGTGTCGCCAAGTTAGGAAAGACGCCACACGATGGATGGTTGCAAGGACACTGCCCCTTCCACGAAGACCGCAATGCTTCATTGAGTGTAAACCTGTCCCATGGCGGCTGGACGTGCTTTGCCGGCTGCGACTCGGGTGACTTGGTTAGCTTCCACATGCGCTACACCGGTCTGCCGTTCAAGGCTGCAGCGCGCGAGCTGCTGGGGTTGCGAGCATGAGTGTGGTTCCCATGGAAACGCCCAAAGATGCAGCACGGCGACTGGCGGCTGACCCTATCCGCCTGGGCATGCGCCCCGTGGGCTTGCACACATACTCTAGAGGCTGTGGTGAGCCATCGTTCTGGCGCATCCGCTGCAAACATCCGGACACGGGCGAAAAATGGATTCGACCGATGCACTGGAATGGTGCTGGGTATGTCATCGGGGAGCCAGCTGCACCGCCCGCCGGGAAACTCTTGTATCGCCTGCATGAGCTGGCGGGAGCTCCCGATGGCGTGCTTGTGTACGTCGTCGAGGGCGAAGCCTGCGCCGACGCCTTGGCCGGGCTGGGCCTGCTGGCCACTACCAGTGGCAGCGTATCGAGTGCCGAAGGTGCCGACTGGTCGCCGCTGATGGGGCGACGTGTCCGCCTGTGGCCAGACAACGATGATGCTGGCAGGAAGTACGCCGACGAGATAGCCGCCCGACTGCACGCACTTGGCTGCACGGTGGAATACATCGACGTGGATGCACTGGGCCTGCCAGAGAAAGGCGACTGCGTGGACTGGCTCGCCGCCAACCCTGTGGCCGATGCGGTCGCGGTGAACGCCTTGCCGCTGGTGGAGGCACATCCGAAGACAGCGCGCGCGGGCTGCCCTGCACAGCCTATCGCCCCAGAGCCCCTACCCTGCCCGCTGCCAGCAGTGCCGGCATTCAATCCTGCGCTACTGCCCGACTGCGTACGCACCTGGTGCACGGACCAAGCCGACAGCTTGCAAGTGCCGCTGGACTTCACGGCCGTGCCAGCAATGGTTGGGTTGGCTGCTGCGCTGGGAGGACGGCACATTGCCGTGCGGCTCAAAACGCATGGGCATTGGTACGAAAGGCCCATCCTGTGGGGCTGCGTGGTCGGTCGCCCGAGTAGCGGCAAGAGTCCTGCCCTGTCGCCTGCACGGCGCCTGCTGGAGAGCGTGACTGGCCCCGAGCGGGCCGGGTTCGAGCATGCCCGACAAGTACACGAGGGTAAGGCGATATTGGCCGATGCACGTAGGGCGCACGCCAAAGATGAAGCCCGCAAAGCGATCAAGAAAGGTATGGCCATTGATCCCGGGGCCTTGGGCGAGTCGGCACGCTTTGATAATGAGGCACCGTCCGAACCCCGCCTGGTGGTTAACGACGCCACGGTGGAGAAGCTGGGCGAGCTGTTGAACGAGAACCCGCGCGGGCTGATTCAGTTCCGTGATGAGCTGGCCGGGTGGCTGGCATCCCTTGACCGGGAAGGCAGAGAGCAGGACCGGGCGTTCTGGCTGGAATGCTGGAACGGCACTGGGCCGTATACGTCCGACCGCATTGGCAGGGGAACTGTTCGCATCGAGGCGTGCGCCGTGTCGATCCTAGGCGGTATGCAGCCCGGCAAGCTGGCCGAATACGTACGCGGCGCGGTGCGTGGTGGATTCTCCGACGATGGCTTGATGCAGCGCTTCCAGATGGCCGTCTATCCCGACCTGCCCGCATCGTGGCGCTACACCGACCGACCGATGGACCGGGGAGCTGAAGAGTGCGCGCGCACTGCATTCATGCGGCTTCGGGCGCTGAACCCGGCGGAGGTTGGGGCAGAGAGCGCCGAAGGCTGCGATGTGCCATTCCTGCGTCTATCCGAGGACGCACAGGACCTATTCATCGAATGGCAAACTGAGCTGATGCAGCGGCTGCGCGGCGGAGGCGAACCGGCTTTCATGGAGTCGCACCTGGCCAAGTACCCCGCTCTGGCGGGCCGGCTGGCGTTGGTGCTGCACCTAGCCGACAACGGCACCGGACCGGTATCCGCTGACGCCATGCTCAGGGCTTTGGGTTGGTGCGAGCATCTGGAATGCCATGCGCGCCGCATCTACGCCCCGGCTACCGACAACGGCCTGACCGCTGCCCACCTGCTGCTGCGCAAACGCGACAGCCTGCCCGATGGATTCACTGCCCGTGACGTGTACCGCAAATGCTGGGCAGGTTTGGATGATCCGGACACCGTGGCCGAGGCGCTGGCTCTGCTGACTGACCACCGCCAAGTGATCGAGGTGCCCGAGATGACAGGAGGGCGCCCGTCCATGTCCTACCGGTGGGCGGAATGACCACGTGGCGCGAACGACTGTCTGAGCTTACGGGCAAAAAAATCCTGAAGGCGTCATCCTTCCAACTGACAGAACTGCCAAAAGCCCCTTTTGTCAGTTTTGGCGGTGAGCAGGACGGGCCTTCCAGAAAAACTGCAGGGGTGGAAAGCATGCGCGCCCACCTGCTGGCCCTGGCCCAGGATGAAGGCGTGGACACCGGTTTGGTCCACGCCCTGCCTGACGAGGAGGTGGCCGGATGTGGTGAGCATGACGACATCGCCCTGCGTGCTTACCTCGGCGCGCTGGAAGCCGGGACTTTTTTGGATCGCGGCCTCGCGCCGCCTGTTTGGGGCGAACCTGTGGCGGTGACCTGCGAAGGCTGTGGCCCGGTCTTGCTGTGGCCCGAGTGCGCGCGAACGGTGACAGCCTGCCCGTGGTGCTTCCGTCGCAAGGCCGGCAAGCCCATTGCCCGGCCAAGGCAGCCACTGGCCGCACGCTGGGTGCGGGAGGATGCCGAGACTACGAGCGGGACGCCATGCTACCCCTCTAGGGGTGTAAGCCATGAGCGGTGACGGCTACCTGAGTCGTGACAACGGGCATTTGGCTGCCCTGCAGCGCGCGAGACGGAAAAGCCTGCACCGCATCGACTACATGCCCGGCCAGGAGGCGCTGGCAGTTTTTAAGGCGCGGCAGGCGCGGGAGCGGCAAGGTAGCACAGAGGCGACCAACAGTGCGGTGCTGGATGCGATCCTGGTCGAGTGGGCCGAGCTGACCGGAATAAAGTATGGCCAATTAGAACAGCCCAAGACTTCGGCACCAAAACCGGAGTTTCGTGCCACCGACGCGCGGGCGCGTATGACTTCGGGGCCGTTGCCGGAATTATTGCCCCCATCGCGCGCGTACGTGCGCGCGTATGATTCCGGACATGTAGCGGACCGCAAGATCACCGCAAGGACGGACCAGCGCGCCAACAGGTGCGGGGCGACTCGCCACCGTGATGGCCAACCATGCCAAGGTAAGCCAGAGCCTGGCAAACGACGTTGTCGCTTTCACGGGGGACGATCCACAGGCCCTAGGACCGAGGCGGGCAAGGCCAAGGCGTTGGCGAACTTGCGGCAGAATCACCGGACCGACTAGCTCAAGCAGACACCATATGGCGGTATTTTTGGCGGTACAAATTAAGCACAGGTCAAACAACCCCGCGCAAAAACTACGTTTCAGAGCTTAGTTTGATAGAGCCCACCACCATCTGTATGGCCTGTCGAGGCCGCAAGAAGCCGGATCTCCCGTCAATGGAGTTCCGGCTTTTTTGTTTTCCGAGGATGGCGCTTCCTCTGCTGTCCCGACATTCCCCGATGCCACCCGCATCGGGAGCCAGTCACAGAAGCTGAGATCCGGATCCAGTAGAGTCCCTGCGTCACACGACGTGACCCGAAACCTGAAAGGACATCAGATGAAGCGCATCACACTGTTTGTGGGCTTGGCCGTGGCGTTGGCACTGGGGCAGGCTTCCGCTGCCACGCCAGGCTCCCGCTATCTGCAGCTGGCCGCTGACCAGCGCGTACAACCCGGCACGGCAACCCTGCTTTCGAGCACCATCGATCTGAACGCCCCTGGATGGGTATACGTGCAGTCGGATGGACGGTACTTCCCTGGCGGCCGCTCTGCCGCCAACGCCTACATCACCATCAACGGTGAGGTGGTCTCCAACGACAGCTACATCGACTGGCGGCAGTCGACATCGGCCCAACAGCACTCCTTCAATGTCATCGGTGCCAAGTACCTGCCCGCCGGACACCATACGGTCAACCTGGCCGGACAGGCCATCGGTTCGGCCGTCAATTTCGGCTCCGCCAGCAACCTTTCCGTGCTCATCACATCTGCAGGCTCGGTAACCAACAGCAGCCTTCCGAGTGACACCGCGCAGCTGGACTTCAATACCGTCGGCAGTCCTGAAGGAATGGCGTTGCAGGCCAAGGACCGCAAGCTGCTGATGACTGCCCAGGCCGGCAATCCCGGTGGCCCCATCGTGGCCATGGCTTCCGGCCGCGCGTTCGCATGGGGCAACTACGGCGATGGCATGATGGGAATTTTCCTGAACGAGCAGGAGCCCGGCATCGAATCGATGACCTGGTCGATCAATGACATCTTCAGTGGCGCAGAAACGCAGGCTCCCTTCTATTCGCAAGGCCTGTTCGTCAATCCGCCGGCTTACAGCACTGTCAGCTTCGTCGCGTCCGAATCGCCGTACTACCAGCCGCAGGACGCCAACACCAACAACGTAAAGTACAAGTTCGGCGCCAACTCCCGACTGGTGACGCTGTCCAACGGCTTTGGCGTGGTCGGAAAGGGGTTGAATCCTGGATTCAACTACGCCGCCGCAGGCCCCTACCGCCGCTTCGCCTATGTCTGCGTCGGGACCAATGGCTTCGCGCCGGGCTGTCCGTCAGCGGGCTCGCAGGTGGTCATTGGCGAGGGCCAGGTCTGCATTCCGCAGGGGCACAACGGCGTGGTGCTTTTCTCGACAAAGTCCCGCGTGCAGGGTGACCCGAACGACGGTGGCGGAAGCGTGTTCCTGTTCCTGAAGATCGATGGCCAGCAGGTGGGCAGCCTCGGCACCCAGCAGTTGGGCTCCAGACCGGACTCGGTCAGCACCCGTACCATCTCCGCCAGCTACCTGAGCGCGGGATCGTCCGCGCTGGGAACGGGCTGCCACACCGTGCAGGCCGTGGCCCAGGTGCTAGGAGATTTCCGCCACATGTCGCTCAATGCCGACATGCCGCTGGTCTGGTTCGACTGACCCATCACGCCGAATGTGGCCGGTGGCCGGGATCTGTTCGCCCCGCCACCGGCTATCCCGCGACACATTAAAGGATCTGCCATGAAAGCTCCCGTCGCTCTCACCCTGTTCCTCGTCACCCTCGCCGCAACCCCAGCCACGCACGCCGCGGCACCGGCCATCGCGCCCCCCGGCACCGCCACGCTGGAAGCCCTGCTGGCCTGCAAGGCCGGCTCGGACTTCAGCGAGGCCGACGCCATCGATGCACTGCAGGCCGCTGGCCTGGCCAGGAAACCGGGTGGCACCTTCGAGCCGGAAGACAAGCCGGTCGCCCTGTTCGGCGGCACCGTCACCAGTGCCGATGTGAACGTGGCCGAGGGCGAGAAGAGCCTCTTCGTCTACTTGAACGGCGTTGACGCCACGCATCTGGCCAAAGCGTGGTCAGTGAACACGGTCAACGAACACGCCAACACGCAGGAACCTTCATACGTGAAGACCACTGACAAGCGCCACACCCTGCACGTGATCGCAGGCGATGACTACGAAGGCTATTCCGCTGCCGTGAAGTGCCAGATCTCTCGATAATGGGTGATGCCCGCTACAGCCAACGCCGCACTCGTTGGCGGAACATCGGATACACGTCGGGGAAGCGGGCCAGCAACGCCCGCTCTTCCGGCATGATCTGCAACCAGGTGATGTAGAGCACGAACAACGGCACAGCCAGCAACGCGATCGTGTTCTGCAGGTACAACATTGCGCCAGTGAGGATCGTTGCCTGGCCCAGATACATCGGATTGCGCGTGTAACGGTACATGCCGCGCGTGACCAGCGCGCTTGATGCCGAAGGGCGCAGCGGATTGACCGTGGTGCGCGCCCGCTGGAACGCAAGCTTCGGCAGCAGGTTCAGCGCCACACCGATCGCCATCACCCCGCCTGACATCAGCGCCCGCATCGGCAGGGGCAACACCGCCTCCGGCCACAGTCGGCTCCCCAGCCAGCCGATCCCCGCGCACAGCAGCATCACCAGCGGCGGCGGGATCCGGGTCTCAAGCCACGTCATCGCAGTCCCTGCATCGCTCCATTCACCCCAGTGTCACACGGAACCGGCTGAATCGCTTGGATGGCAGCGCCTTAGCCCCCCAAACCGACCGCCCGGTATCTTCCGCTTTGACATGCCGACCGCTAGAGTGGCGCCACCGCGCAGGAGGATCGTATGGCAACCACGGGCTTGGGCTTCATCGGCCGCACGACCCTCATCATCACTGTGCTGCTCACCCTGGGCGGCTGCGCCACGTTGCGCCAGTTCGGGCCGTCGGTGCAGGTGGCCTCGGTCACGCCCGGCCAGTACATCGCGCTCAAGCGCGGTGACATCCTCACTTCCGGCAAGCTCAGCGCGGCGACCACGGAGACCTTGCGGGTGGCCGGCCTCGACGAAGGCGTCTGCGCCAAACCGGGCCTGCCCTGCATCGAGGCCATGGAAGGCAGCATCGTGGTGCGCGAGGAGGACAAGCGCTCCAGCCTGGCCGAGTTGTGGCTGCAGTATGCGATGACCCTGCCGGCGCCGAAGCGTGAGTACTCGGCATCCGGCCGCGCCAAGAGCGCGATCACCGAACTGGATGCCGATTTCCAACCGCGCCTGGATGCGTGGATGCAGGTCGCGCGCCAGGCCTATGCCTATCTTTTCTTCACCGAGCGCACCGCCAACCAGCGCGGCTTCGAAGATCGCCAGACCCAGGTGCGCGACTACTACAACCTGGCCGTGCAGGAAGCCTCGGTACAGCTGTACGACGCCTATGCCACGGGCCGCGTGCACGGCCAGGCCAGCCACTTCCAGCTGGGCCGCTGGACCTTCGTGCTGGCCCCTTCAGGCGAAGCATCACCGCTGGATACGCGTACCCCTACCGAACTGGTACCGGCGGCCTCGCTGTCGTTCACTGGCACGCTGCGCAGCGTGCATCGCCGCGATGGCTTCGGTGCCGAGCTGGTGGCGGTGATGAACGATCCGGCTGGCAGCACGGCCACCCCGCCTTCGGCAGCGACGCCCGCCGCGCAGGCAAGCACCTCGGCCGCGCAGAGCTGGAGCGAGATGCCCTCCCCTTCAATGACGGTGCTGCTGCGCTTCTCGGGAAAGAACCTGTGGGAAGTGCTGCACGACGACGAGCCGGAGCTGGAGATCCACGATCCCTACCAGGTCACGGAAGTCACCCTGCATGGCCAACAGGTTCCGCTGGCCGCGAACTTCACCGCCGGCTATGCGTTGTGGCTGGCCCGTTCCAACTTCAGCCACCAGTCGCTGCGCTCGCTGTTCGGTGGCAAGGGCGGCATCGACACGCCGCACCTGTACATGATGCAGCCCTACGATCCGAACCGTCGCGTGCTGCTGATGATCCATGGCCTGGCCAGCAGCCCGGAAGCATGGGTGAACGTCGCCAACGAACTGATGCGCGACGACGAGATCCGCCAGGACTTCCAGGTCTGGCAGTTCTACTACCCGACCAACATGCCCATCGCGATGAGCCACGATGCGATGCGTCATACACTGTCCGAAGTGCTCAAGCATTTCGACCCCAGCGGCAAGGCGCAGGCTTCGCATGACATGGTGCTGGTCGGGCACAGCATGGGTGGCGTGATCGCGCGGCTGATGATCTCCTCTTCCGGCGATCATCTGGTCGACACCCTGCTGGAGACTGCGCAGATGACGCCGGCACAGCGTGAACTGCTGCGTACCAAGGGCGCACCGGTGCTGTCTTTCCTGCCGGAACCGGAAGTATCGCGCGTGGTATTCATCGCCACGCCACACCGCGGCACCGACGTGGCGGGCACCCGCCTGGGCCGCTGGATCGGTCGCCTGGTGCGATTGCCGCTGACCGTGCTGGAAGACGTGGCCACCATTGCCAACGATGGTCAGATCGACCGCAATGACGGCAAGCACGGTTACCAGATGAACAGCATCCAGAATCTGGACAAGGACGATCCCTTCGTCCGCGCGGTGGCCGACCTGCCGATGTCGCCGAAGGTGCACTACCACTCGATCATCGCGCGCGCCAAGGCCGATGGGCCGCTGGAAAAAACCGACGACGGGCTGGTGCCCTACTGGAGCTCGCACCTGCCGCACGCGGATTCGGAGAAGGTAATCGTATCCGGGCACAGCGTGCAGGAAGCCACGCCGGCCATCGTCGAACTGCGGCGGATCCTGCATGAAGACATGCAGCAGCATTCGGCCACGGTGAAGTAGCTGCGCGCGGCTGAGGGAAAACCCTCATCGCACGTACGCATCAGCCCTTCTATGCTGGATCCCACCACCCCACTGGAGGTCCGCATGAACACGCAAGAGCCCAGCCGCCAGCCCAGCCCCGACCCGGCCGAGCGCGATGCCTTCTTCCCGTCGCCCTACTCGCTGTCGCAGTTCACATCGCCCAAGAGCAACCTGTCAGGTGCCGACTATCCGGACGCACGCCGCGATGGCCGCTGGAAGGTGCTGATGATCGCTGCGGACGAACGCTATCTGCCCACTGCCAACGGCCACCTGTTCTCCACCGGCAACCATCCGGTGGAAACCCTGCTGCCGATGTACCACCTGGACAAGGCCGGCTTCGACATCGATGTGGCCACGCTGTCCGGCAACGCCGCCAAGTTCGAGTGGTGGGCGTTCCCGCGTGAGGACACGGAGATCGGCGAACTGTACGAACGTTACGCGTCGCGTTTCCGCCAGCCACTGCCGTTGGATGAGGTGGTCGCCGGGCTTGCTGCGGATTCGGACTATGCCGCAGTGTTCATCCCCGGCGGCCATGGCGCCCTGATCGGACTGCCGCAGAGTCGCGCGGTAAAGGCAGCCCTGCACTGGGCGATGGCCGAGCAACGTCACATCATCACCCTTTGCCACGGCCCGGCCGCATTGCTGGCCGCAGGCGTGGACGAGGCCGATGGTGGTTCGCTGTTCCGCGGCTACCGCATCTGTGCCTTCCCCGATGCGATGGACCGGCAGACGCCGGAGATCGGCTACATGCCCGGGCAGCTGCCGTGGTTCTTCGGTGAGCGCCTGGCGCAGCAGGGCGTGCAGATCGTCAATGACGGCATCGATGGCAGCGTGCTGCAGGACCGCCTGCTGCTGACCGGCGACAGCCCGCTGGCCGGTAATGCGCTGGGCAAGCTGGCCGCGCGCACGCTGCTCGACGCCCTGGCCGGGCGCTGAACCGGATGACCGCGCTGGTGCAGGCATTGCTGGAAATGGAACGCGCCCGTTCGCTGAGCGCGGTGGGTGCGGTCCTGCGAGGCATCGCGGCACCACTCGGCTACGACCGCGTGCTGGTGTTCGCCACCGGCACCGGGCTGGAGCGCGGTACACAACGCGTGTACTGGATCGAGGGCGACTGGTTCGGCGATGGCAGCGATACCGACCTTGCGGGCTACCTCCACGCCTGCCCGGTCAATCGCCACGTGCTGGACAGCGACGCGCCGTTCTTCTGGAGCAAGCGCCAGGGCGTTCGCGGCGAACGCTACCAGATAGTGAAGCAGCCACGCGGCGAAGGCCTGCATGGTCTGCAGGTGCCGGTGTTCGGCACCACCGGCCTGGAGGGCGCGATCAGCGTTGCCGGTACGTCGATCGACGCGTCGGCCAGCGCGCGCCTGCAGCTGGCGGCTGCTGCAACCGCAGCATTCCGAGCCGCACGCCATCTGGTCGAATCGCCTGCCGAGCTTTCAGGAAGCGCGTTGAGCACGCGCGAGCGCGAAGTGCTGCGCTGGGTTGCCGCCGGGCGCCGTCAGGCTGAGATCGCGGCCACGCTTGGGCTTTCCACGCGCACGGTGGAGAACCATCTGCGCCACGCGCGCCAACGCCTGGGGGTGGCAACCACCGCGCAGGCGGTACGTGCTGCCAATCGACGCGGCGAGATCGAGGACTGATCGCGGCGAGGCACTTCCGGCGGTTTGGCTCGCGTGTTACACACGCCATGCGCATGTGCGCGATTGCAGAAAGCAAGGATGATGCTTATGAAACTGCAACTGGCCGCGATGGCCGCGTTGGTGGTGGCAACTGCAACCCTGGCTCCGGTGGCGGACGCCAACACAGGGGTCCCGAGAGAGAATGTTTCCTGTGTGCCAGTGAATGTGGACCGCAACCGCGTCCACCACCACTGCACGGAAACCTACACCGATGAATTCGGCAACGTCTACACCGCCGAATACTGGATTGACGAGTACGGCAACCCTTACCTGCGCGACTGAGCCAGGGGGGACTGCGCCGGACCGCCCGCCAGGCCGGCGCGCATGCAGCAGCTGCCGCTTGATCGCATGCGCTATCGGGGGTAGTTGCACGACACCGCGCAGATGCGCGATTGCAGACACAAGGATGATGCCCATGAAACTGCACCTGGCCTCGATGGCCGCACTGATGTTTGCCGTGGGAGCTCTCTCCACGCCGTCCCAGGCCACCGCCGGCGGTGGTGGCGGTGGTCCGGAGAACACGAACTGCGTCCGGGTCAAGATGGGGCCCTATTACCATCAACGTTGCGAAGTGACGTACTTCGACGAGGACGGCACTCCCTACATCCGGGTGTACTGGATTGACCAGAATGGCCAGTGGTACCTGCCTGCCGACTGAGCACCCATGACCTCCTGATCGCGCCCGCGCGATCCGCCGGGCGGCGCTTTCACCGCCCGCCCGGCACCTGCATCCGCCCATCCCGGCATACCGCTGCCCCCACCTTCCATGGCATGCTCCATGAAACCGTTTTCATGGAATGGAGGGATTCCACGATGTTGTCGCGTTTCCGTCGCCCCGCGCTGTGTGCGCTGCTGGCGCTTGCGCTGCCTGCCGTCGCCTGGGCTGCTGCACCGGCGCCACTCAAAGTGATGTCGTTCAACGTACGCACCCCGGCCGATACCGAACCGGGCAAGCGCTGGCCCGACCGCCGCGATGCCATGGTCAAGGTCATCCTCGATGCGCACCCGGCTGTGATTGGCACCCAGGAACTGGTGAAGGAGCAGGCCGACTACCTGTCCGGACACCTGCCCGGCTACCGCTGGTTCGGCGAAGGCCGCCGTGGTGGCAGCGGTGACGAACACATGGGCGTGTTCTACGACAGCAAGGTGCTGGCCATCGAGGAGTCCGGCAACTTCTGGTTGTCCGATACGCCCGACGTACCCGGCAGCATCACCTGGGGCAACCTGTACCCGCGCATGGTCACCTGGGCCCTGTTCCGCCGCCTGGACGATGGCCGTCGTTTCTATTTCATGAATACCCACCTGCCCTACCGCGACGAGGATGAACCGCGCCGGGTGAAGGGTGCCGAGCTGATCGGCAAGCGCGTGCAAGCCCTGCCGGCCGATCTGCCGGTGGTCCTGACGGGTGACTTCAACAGCGAGCCCGGTGGTGACACCTACAAGGCATTCACCCGCCTGCTGCAGGACACCCGTACTCAGGTGAAGGTTCCGCAGGGGCCACGCCTGACCTTCCACGATTTCACCGGCAAGGCCACCGTGCAGCTGGACTGGGTGCTGGTGCGTGGCTTCCATGCACGCAGCTTCCTGACCGATGACCGTCGCATCGACGGCGTGCTGCCGTCGGATCATTTCCCGCTGGTGGTCGAGCTGGACTGGCCTGAGTAGAATCCGGTCGAATCCAAAACAATCATACTGACTGAATGGACACACCTTGGCGCGAAGATGCATCTGTCTTCATTTCTTACGCTTGGGGCGGGCAATTTCATGCAAAGGAATGGATCCGTAGCGACATTGTCCGCAACTTGGATTGGAAGTATCGAGTCTTTTGGGACAGGGACAGCGTCGGTTTTGGTCAAAACATCGACAAGCTGATTGAACGCGCGTTTGCGGAACGCCCACTGATCGTTTTCTGCCTTTGTGACAGCGACTTTCTCTCGGCCATGTCGAGACCCGGCTCAGGATTGAATCGCGAACTGGCTATGCTGGAGAAGCACGTGGATCAGTCCGACGTGCGAATCGTCCCAGTCATCCTCGATGCTGAAGCCCGCACAGCACTCCCTCCTGTTCTACAAGGACGAGCATACCTGGATCTCACCGAACTGCATTCGGAAAGCATTCCATTGGGTGAATTTCTGCTCGCGGCAACCGATGGATCCACGCAAGCCCAGATTACACAGGGGGTACAGCAGCGTCTCGAGTATCACGCACTGAGCAAACGTGCACTTTGCTGGCTTCAGCACCACGGAGTGAGATTTACCGGCTCAGCGAGAACCCATGAAGTTCTCTACAACGGCAGGCTCCTTACGCCACCAGACTGGATGTACGAGAGCCCCGACTGGAACTACATGATTCACGATGACAACGAGGACTTCTGTCCGGCAAAGGGTCGCTGGCTCTGGGACCATAGCGGTCCTTCTCTCGCGATGCGGGCCCTGGGAACTGCTGTTGCTTCGGTGCTGTTCCTTGACCGTTCAAGGCCGGAGCTGCATGGAGCATTCAATTCAGCCGGCTCCGTTCTTGCTGAAGAATTTTTCTGCTACATCAAGTCCCATGAATCATTTCATGTTGATGGAGAAGAGATCATTAGAACGTTACTGAATAGTTCCGATGGCTACCGCGTGATGTCGCGTCTATTCCCACCTGCAGGCCAAGTGTAATTCTGGAAGTGTGGCCATTGCTTCGTTCAGGATCTCAATGCGGTGCAATCTCAATGCCGCGGCTGTCGCGACATCAGCCGGTACAGCGCCTGATGCTGGTTGCGTGCCTGGCAGATGCGGGCACCGACCGCCAGAAACACGGAGATGCCGATCAGGCCCAGCCCCAGCATCTGGTCCGGCAGGCGCATGAAGCCGATCGCAGCCGCCATGGTAGCCAACACCATCAGCACTACGACCGCTACCGACAGCCCTGCGCCAGGCGGTCCCGGATCACCAAACAGCATGCGCTGGGTATCACGTTTGTCGTCGCTCATCGCCATCCCTCCCGGAATCTGCCCCACTAGTTACACCGCAGGCCCCGGTTCTGGCAGAGTCAGAAACGTCATGACTGTGACAACGTCCACAGCAAGCGACGCGCTACCCTCCCTCCATTCCCGATCTGCGGAGGACGTCATGGCGCACCAGAGCCGTCTGGCCGGATTCATCATCGACTGCCAGGACACGCCCGCTGACGAAGGCGCACGCTTCTGGGCGGCCGCCCTCGGCCTGCAGGCGCAGCCATCGTATGGCGAAGATGGCGCCGAGTACGCCGACCTGCAGGGCGCACCCGCGGGCCTGAACGTGGAAGTGCAACGTGTCGCTCACCCCTCACGGGTGCACCTGGACATCGAGAGCGACGACATCGATGCCGAGGCAGATCGACTGGAAAAACTCGGCGCGCGCCGGATCGGCTTCGTCAAACGCTGGTGGGTGATGGAAGCACCCACCGGCCATCGCTTCTGCATCGTGCGCATGCGCGAGCGCGACACACCGGCCAATCACTGGCCCTGACAGAAGAAAGGGACGGAAGCCACTGCTTCCGTCCCCTGCGGTTACTGCACCTTCGCCACGCTCGGCGGCTGCGGTGATTGCCCCCAGCCACCCAGCGCCTTGTACACGCCCACCACGCTGACATTGACCTCGGACTCAGCCGCCGCCAACGCATCGTCGGCCGCCAGCTGCGTGCGCTGCGCATCCAGCAGGGTCAGGAAGTCTTCCGAGCCCTCGCGGTAGCGGATCTGCGCCAGCGACTCAGCCCGGCGTGCCGCCTGCGCCTGCTCGACCACGATCGCCAGCCGCGCCTGCTGCTTGGAATAGCGGGTCAGCGCGTTCTCGGTGTCTTCCAGCGCCAGCAGCACGGCCTGCTCATACTGCGCCGCCACGCCCTCGGCTTCAGCCTTGCTGGCACGCAGGCGTGCACGCACGGTGCCGAAGTCGAACGCGGCCCAGCTCAGCGACGGCGTCAGCGACCAGGCCTTGTTGTTGCCATTGACCAGGCCACTGGCGTCGCCGCCAAGGAAGCCGACGAAACCGGACAGTGACAGCCGCGGGAACAGGTCCGCAGTGGCCACGCCCACCCGCGCGGTGGCAGCGGCCAGGCGACGCTCGGCCACGCGCACGTCGGCGCGTTGGCGCAGCAGCTCGCGGGTATCGCCCAGCGGCAGCGCCTTGGCAAATGCCGGCACGTCGTGCGGCGCAAGCATGGCGGTCAGCGTTTCCGGACGCTGGCCCAGCAGAACCGCCAGGCGATTGCGCGACTGCGTTTCGGCCACTTCCAGCAGCGGAATATCGGCCTCGATCGCCTTCAGCCGGGCGCGACTGCTCTGCACGTCCAGCTCGCTGCCGGCGCCCAGCTCCCAGCGCGCCTCGGTCAGCTTCTGCGTATCGCGCAGGTTGACCAGGGTGTGCTGGGCCACCGCGATGCGCTTCTGCGTACCGCGCAGCTCGAAGTAGTTGCGTGCCACTTCGGCGGCGACCAGTACCTGCGCATCGGCCAGGTTGGCCTGCTCGGCGTCCAGGTCGGCGCGCGCGGCTTCTGCTGCACGGCGCTTGCGGCCGAACAGATCCAGCTCCCAGCCGGCATCGAAGCCGAGCTGGTAGCTTTCACTGAACACCCGCTGCCCACCCAGCTGCGGATCGGGTTGCTTGCGGCGGTCGTAGCCGCCGCCCGCGGTGATGTGCGGGGCCTGGTCGAAGCGGCTTTCGACGAACACCGCGCGGGCCTGGCTGACGCGGGCCACGGCCACGCGCAGGTCCAGGTTGTCCGACAGTGCGCCGTGCACCAGTTCTTCCAGCACCGGATCATCGAACTGCGCCCACCAGCTGGCCACCGGCGAGGTAGTGCTGAACACCGGCTGCTGCGCCCCCTGCAGCACCACCGGTTCCTGCACCGGCGCCTTGTAGTTCGGGCCGACGCTGACACAGCCCGCCAGCACCAGGCTGGAGACGGCCATCGCCAACGTGCGGATCACCATGGCAGCACCTCACCCAGGTAGGTGAAGCTGCCGCTGGCACCGGATTCACCGATGAGTGCCATTTCCACGCTGGAGCGTGCACCTTCGCTGATTTCGATCTCGCCGTTGCCACCGTTCATGTCGGTCTTGACGTAGCCCGGATGCACGGTATTGACCTTGATCGGCGTGTTGCGCAGTTCGTAGGCCAGGCTCAGGGTCCAGCTGTTCACCGCGGCCTTGGAGGCGTTGTACGCCGGAATCTTGAAGTCATAGATGCCCGAGGAGGGATCCGCGTGCAGGGTCTGCGATCCGAGCATGCTGGACACATTGACGATGCGGCCGGACTTGGCCTGCTTGACCAGCGGCAGGAATGCCTGGGTGACCGCCACCAGCGCATACACGTTGGTGTCGAAGGTGCGCTTCCAGGTCTCGAGCGATTGCTCCGACGGCGCCTGCGCGGGATTCTCGATCATGATGCCGGCATTGTTGACCAGGATGTCGAGGCGGCCATGGCGCTGGCGTACCTGCTCGACCGCTTCGGCGATGCTGGCCGCGTCGGTCACGTCCAGTTGCAGGGCTTCGACCGGCAGGCCTTCAGCCTGCAGCTTCAGCGCCAGCTCAACGGCGGTCTCACGCTTGCGACCGGCCAGCAGCGTGTGCACGCCCGCCTGGGCCAGCTGGCGCACGGTTTCCAGGCCGATGCCACGGGTGGCGCCGGTGACCAGCGCGATCTTGTTCTGATGGGTATTCATGGATGCATGCCTTGTGAGGGGGAAGCCGCCGCCGGCCATTGACCGGCGGCGACGGGGTTCCATGTCAGTGGTGGATGGTCGGCTCGCCGTGCTGCACCAGCTGGCCACCACCGTTGCGGGTGACGAACTTGCGCAGGGCCACGTAGAACACCGGGGTGAGGAACAGGCCGAACAGGGTCACGCCCAGCATGCCGGCGAACACGGTGATACCGGTCACCGAGCGCACCTCGGCACCTGCACCGTGCGACAGCACCAGCGGCACGGTGCCGGCGATGAATGCGATGGAGGTCATCACGATCGGGCGCAGGCGCAGGCGGCAGGCTTCCAGCGCAGCTTCAACGATTCCCTTGCCGCCCATCTCCAGTTCTCTGGCGAACTCGACGATCAGGATCGCGTTCTTGCACGCCAGGCCCATCAGCACCACCAGGCCGACCTGCACGAACACGTTGTTGTCACCGCCGGTCAGCCAGACGCCGAACAGCGCGGACAGCAGGGTCATCGGCACGATCAGGATCACCGCCAGCGGCAGCGACCAGCTCTCGTACAGCGCGGCCAGCACCAGGAAGGCCAGCATGATCGCCACCGGGAACACGATGAAGGCGGCTTTGCCCTGGGTCGCCTGCTGGTAGCTCAGGTCGGTCCATTCGGTGGTCATGCCCACCGGCAGCACCTTGCCGGCGATCTCGGTCAGCTTGGTCATCGCCTCGGCCGAGGACAGCAAACGCGGGTCGGCTTCACCGGCCAGGTCCGCTGCCGGGTAACCATTGAAGCGCAGCACCGGGTCCGGGCCGAAGGTCTGCTTGATGGTGACCATCGAACCGATCGGCACCATCTCGCCGCGGTCGTTGCGGGTACGCAGCTTGCCGATGTCCTCGACCGTCTCGCGGAACGGACCGTCTGCCTGGGCGATCACCTGCCAGGTACGGCCGAACTGGTTGAAGTCGTTGACGTAGGCCGAACCCAGGTAGGTCTGCAGGGTGTCGAACAGTTCGGTGAGCTGCACGCCCTGTGCCTTGGCCTTGACGCGGTCGACCTCGGCATCCAGCTGCGGCACGTTGGCCTGGTAGCTGGAAATCGGGAAGGCCATGCCCGGCGTCTGCGCCACGGTGCCCTGCATCGCCTGCACCGCATTCTGCAGCGCGCCGTAGCCCAGGTTGCCGCGGTCCTCGATGAACATCTGGTAGCCGTTGCCGTTGCCCAGGCCGAGGATCGGCGGCGGCATCATCGCGAAGGCGAAGCCTTCCTGCAGGCCGGCGATCTTCTGGTTGATCTCGGCATTGATCTGCGCAGCGGTACGGCCATGACGCTCGGCGAAGGGCTTGAGCGGAATGAACGCCACACCGGTATTGGGCGTATTGGTGAACTGCAGCGCGTTCAAACCCGGGAACGAGATGGTGTGGGCCACGCCATCGGTTTCCTGGGCGATCTTGGCCACCTTGCGCAGCATTTCATCGGTACGCGCGATCGACGAACCTTCCGGCAGCTTCACGCCGGCGATCAGGTACAGCTTGTCCTGGGTCGGGATGAAGCCCGGCGGCACCAGCTTGAAGATCACGCCGGTACCGACCAGCAGGATCGCGTAGACCACGAACACCGCGCCACGTCGGCCGAGGATGCGGGCCACGCCACGCTCGTACTTCTCCGAGCTGGACTTGAAGAAGCGGTTGAACGGGCGGAACACCCAGCCGAACACGCGGTCGATCAGGCGGCTCGGGCCATCCTTCGGTGCGCCGTGGGCCTTCAGCAGGCGCGCGGCCAGGGCCGGCGACAGGGTCAGCGAGTTGATCGCCGAGATCACCGTGGAGATGGCGATGGTGACCGCGAACTGCTTGTAGAACTGGCCGGTGACACCGGACAGGAACGCCATCGGCACGAACACGGCACACAGCACCAGCGCGATCGCCACGATCGGGCCGGACACTTCGCGCATGGCCTGGTGGGCCGCGGCGGTGGGCGACAGACCTTCCTCGATGTTGCGCTCGACGTTCTCCACCACCACGATCGCGTCGTCGACCACGATGCCGATCGCCAGCACCAGGCCGAACAGGCTCAGCGTATTGATCGAGAAGCCCAGCAGGTACAGCGCGGCGAAGGTACCCACCACCGACACCGGCACCGCGATCAACGGGATGATCGAGGCACGCCAGGTCTGCAGGAACAGGATCACCACCAGCACCACCAGCGCGATCGCTTCCAGCAGCGTGGAGACCACGGCCTTGATCGAGTCGCGCACGAAGATGGTGGTGTCATACACCGCTTCGTACTTCACGTCGGCCGGCATGGTCTTCTGCATCTCGTCCATCGTCGAGATGACCTGGTCACGGATTTCCAGCGCGTTCGCACCCGGCGACTGGAAGATGCCGATACCGACCGCGTTCTTGCCGTCCAGCTGCGAGCGCAGGGTGTAGTCGCCCGCACCCAGTTCCAGGCGGGCCACGTCGGACAGGCGCACGATCTCGCCATCGGTGCCGCTCTTGAGCACGATGTCGCCGAATTCCTTTTCGGTCTTCAGCCGGCCCTGGGCATTGATCAGGGTCAGGAACTTGCTGTCCGGCAGCGGTTCGGCGCCGAGCTGGCCGGCCGACACCTGCACGTTCTGCTCGCGCATGGCGCGCACCACGTCGCTGGCGGTCAGGCCGCGCGAAGCCACCTTGTCCGGATCCAGCCAGGCGCGCATGGCGTAGTCGCCACCACCGAAGATCTGCGCATCACCGACGCCCGGAATGCGCGCCAGCGCATCCTTGACGTGCAGGCGGGCGTAGTTGCGCAGGTACAGGGTGTCGTACTTGCCTTGCGGGGAGGTCAGGTGCACCACCATCAGGAAGGTCGGCGACTGCTTCTGCGTGGTCACGCCCTGCCGGCGCACGTCCTCGGGCAGGCGCGCCTGCGCCTGCGCCACGCGGTTCTGCACCTTCACCGCCGCTGCGTCCGGGTCGGTGCCCGGGCGGAAGGTGACGGTCATCTGCAGCACGCCGTCGGAACCGGCGACCGACTTCAGGTACATCATGCCTTCGACGCCGTTGATGGCTTCTTCAAGCGGCGTGGCGACGGTCTCGGCAATGACCTTGGGGTTGGCGCCCGGATAGACCGTGCGCACGACCACCGACGGCGGCACCACTTCCGGGTACTCGCTGATCGGCAGGATTGGAATCGTGATCAGGCCTGCGGCGAAGATCACGATCGACAGCACCGCCGCGAAGATCGGCCTGTCGATGAAGAAACGGGAAAAGTCCATGGAGGAATTCCTGGGAAAGGCATTCGGCGGGCAACAGCCACCCTGCCCCTCGCCGAAATGACGAAGGCAGGGAAGGCTGCCGCTGGCGCCGGCAGCTAAGCGGGGACGCGGATCAGTGCTTCAGGGCGGCGGTGGCATCGCGGCCCGGTGCCGGCGCCGGCTGTGCCTGCATCGCCACCGCCTTGGCCTGCACCGGCATGCCCGGCATGAAGACCTTCTGCACGCCGTCGATGATCACCTTGTCGCCCGCGGCCAGGCCGTGTTCGACAATGCGCAGGCCATCAGCGGTGCGACCGAGCTGGATGTCGCGGCGCTGGGCCTTGCCATCCTTGTCGACCACGTAGACGTACTTGCGGTCCTGGTCGGTCAGCACGGCCCTGTCATCGATCAGCAGCGCCTGGAACTGGCCGCTGCCGAGCAGCTGCACGCGGGCGAACAGGCCCGGCGTGAACTGGCGGTCGGCGTTGTCCAGCAGTGCGCGGACGCGGATGGTGCCGGTGCTGCGGGCGACCTGGTTGTCGAGGAAGTCGACCTTGCCCGAGTGCGGGTAGCCCTCTTCGCCGGACAGGCCAACCTTCACCGGCAGTTCGCTGTCACGCTCGCTCGGGCGCTCGCCCTTGCGTGCCATCTGGGCGTAGCGCAGGAAGGTGCTTTCGTCGGCATCGAAGTAGACAAAGACGGTATCCAGCGAGACCAGCGTGGTCAGTACGCTGGCACTGTCGCCGGCGGTGACCAGGTTGCCGGCGGTGACCATCGCGCGACCGGCACGGCCGTCGATCGGTGCACGCACCTTGGTGAACTCCAGGTTGAGCCGGGCCGCGTCCAGCGCAGCCTGCGCGGCCTGCACGGCGGCACCGGACTGGTCGGCGGCCGCGCGACGCTGTTCGGCGGTCTCGGTGGAGATCGCCTGCTGCTCGGACAGTCGCTTGGCGCGCTCGGACTCGCTGCGGGCCAGCGTGGCCTGGGTGCGGGCGCGGGCCAGCTCGGCAGCCGCTCGATCGTACTCGGCCTGGTAGCTGCGCGCGTCGATGGTGAAGAGCACTTCGCCCTTCTTCACTTCCTGGCCTTCGACGTAGTTGACCTTGTCGATGTAGCCGGACACGCGCGGGCGCAGTTCAACGCTCTGCACCGCTTCGACGCGGCCGCTGAACTCGTCCCACTGGCTGACCTGCTTGACCAGTACCGGCGCGGCGCTGACCTGCGGCGGCGGCGGTGCACCGGCTTCTTCGGCGTGGCCGCCGCTGCAGGCCGCAAGCACGGCTGCGGCGAGGATCGACACGCCGACCATCGCAATGCGATGGCCGAAACGATGTGGGGTGGTATTGGGGGAAGTCATGGCATGCATCCGTACGGAGGGGTGGTACAGCTATATGAGAACGTGTTGCAAAAATCGGCGGCGTATCCTGCGACCTCAACCATGGTCGAGGTCAAGCGACGCCTGCGGTATCGCGCCACAAAGGGGGAACTTCCAGGTGCAGCAGGCCGCGCGGCAGTTCGGCATCGCTGCTGTCACAGCGGACGATGGCACGGTTGTCGCGGCAACCATCCAGCAGCGACACAACGCGGCGACCCACCAGCAGCGAGCTGGGCCACTCGATGCAGGCATTGGCCGCATTGGCCGGGGTGCACACCGGGCTGCAGACTTCCAGCATCTGCGCGCGCACGCCCAGCGCCTGCGCTTCCTGGTGCACGACCTGCGCGTACATGCGCAGCGCGGCGGTGGTGATCGAGGTCTCGCCGTAGCCCGCCCATGGCTTGGCGTTGGCCGGGCTGCCGATCATCACGTAGCGGCGCGCATGCACGTTGTCCTGCAGCAGCGGCAGCAGGTGACGCACCGCGTGCACGTGCGGCATCAGATCGGCCTGCATCGCGCCCATCAGTTCGTCACCGTTGCGGTCGACCACGCGACCGCGGCGGTACGGTCCACCCATTGCGGCGATCACCGCCGCCAACGGGCGCGGGCGCTGCGCGATGCGTTCGGCCAGCGCGCGCGCCGATCCGTCGTCGCTGAGCGACCCCAGCAGCGTCTCCAGGCCCGGCTCGTCAGCGAACTGCTCGTGCAGCGCCGCCAGCCGGCCCGGATCGCGGCCGACAACCAGCACCGGGCTGCCGGCCTCCAGCAGCGCGCCAACCACACCCTGGCCGACGGCACCGGTGCCGCCCAGGACCAGGACTTCAGGCGTCAGCATCCCATTCACGGGACATTTCCTCCCAAATCCGGGATAGTCCCGATTCGGCGCAGGCGGTCACCCTTGTGAGCGGCCAGGCGGATGGCACCGCCACGCTGCTGACGCATGGGCGCGGTAAACTCACGAAAGTCCTTGTGTACCAAGGAACTCGGACGGGCTTCGACGGTCATCGCCAGGTCCAGGGTGTTCTGGCCGGCATTCCGGAGTCGGGCAAGAATGTTGCGCAGGCTCATGGCGGACGGGCTCCAATTAACGAATGGCGCCACGATAGACCTCAAACCTTTACTTGATTAGTCCTGATTAAGGGGAATAATCATCCCGCTCCCGGTCCAATCGTTCTGTCACGATTGTCCCATCCCCGACGTCCAGGATCCCCGACCATGTCCCACGATCTCAACGAGACGCTGATCTTCGTCAAAGTGGTCGAGCAAGGCAGCTTCATTGCCGCTGCCAAATCGCTCGGCCTGCCCAAGACCACGGTCAGCCGCAAAGTGCAGGAGCTGGAAACGCGCCTGGGCGCGCGCCTGCTGCACCGGACCACGCGCCGCCTCGGCCTGACCGAAGCCGGTTCGATCTACCACGAACATTGCCAGCGCATCGCGCGCGAACTGGAAGAGGCCGAGAGCGCGGTAAGCCAGCTGCAGTCCGGCCCGCGCGGCTGGCTGCGCTTCACCGTGCCCTATTCGATCGGCATCACCTGGATCGCCCCGCTGCTGGGCCAGTTCCATGCGCAGTATCCGGAGATCCGCCTGGACATGCACATGGGCAACGAAAAGCTGGACCTGATTGCCGGCGAAGCGGACCTTGCGCTGCGCGTGGGTGCCCTGCCCGATTCGAACCTGGTCGCGCGCAAGCTGGGCAGCCTGCGCACGCAGGTATTCGCCAGCCCGGCCTACATCGAGCGCTACGGCGAGCCGCTGCATCCGGAGGAGCTGCAGTTCCATCGCATCCTGGCGATGCGCAAGCCGTACCACACCGGAAATTCGCCGCGCTTCACCTGGCAGCTGGGCGAGAACGGCGGCGAGCTGCGTGACTTCCCGGTCACCCCGCTGATGACCGCCAACGACATGTCTGCGTTGAATGGTGCATTGGTCTGTGGCGAAGGCCTGCTGCTGACCGGCGACGTGATGGCCAAGCCGTTCGTTGAATCGGGCATGGTGCGCCGCGTGCTGGCCGGCTGGACCGGCCCGGAAGTGGACTTCAACGCCGTGTTCGCCGGCGGCCGCCTGGTCTCGCCGAAGGTGCGTGCGTTCGTCGACTTCCTGGTCGAAAAGCTCAACTTTGACGCCAATTACATGCTGGCGCAGTGCCCGGGCGCTAAGCTGGCGCAGCAGCAGAAGGAAAAGGAAGACGCCGCTCTGGAAAGCAGCGGCAAGCGGATCCTGGAGAAGGTGGCCGCTTCTGCGGCGTAGCCTGCAACAAGAGCGCCTACCCATCTCCTGGTAGTTGCCGACCTTGGTCGGCATGGCTTACAGAGGGATGCGCTATCGGCGTGCCGAGCAACGCTCGGCACCCACAAAAATGCCGCCTGCAAGGGCGGCATTTTCGTTCCGGCCGATGGCCGGACCGGCTCAAGCAGTAACGCTACGCGTTATTGCTTGAGCGGAATCACCCGGATCTCGACGCGGCGGTTCTTGGCGCGGCCGGCGTCGGTGCTGTTGTCGGCAATCGGGTACGACTTGCCGGCGCCCAGCGTTTCGATGCGCACGCTCTGCACGCCCTGGCCGATCAGGTACTGCGCGACCGAGTCGGCACGTTCCTTCGACAGGCGGTTGTTGACCGCATCGCTGCCGATGCTGTCGGTGTGGCCGACCACTTCGATCATGGTCTGGTTGTAGTCACGCAGGGTGCCTGCCACGCCATTGAGCGCGCCGTAGAACTGCGGCTTCAGGGTCGACTTGCCGAAGTCGAAAGTGATGCCGTCCGGCAGGTTCAGCATGATGTTGTCGCCCTGGCGCTGCACATCGATGCCGGTGTTGGCAGTGCGCTCGCGCAGTGCGCGTTCCTGGCGATCCTGGTACTGGCCGACGGCGGCGCCGCTGAGCGCACCGATACCGGCGCCGATCAGGGCATGCTGGCGGCGCTCGGTGGCGCTGTCGCCGGTCAGCAGGCCGGCTGCCACGCCGATGGCGGTACCGATCAGGGCGTTGCGCCCGGTGCGGTTCTGCTGCTCGGTGGGGTTGCCGTACTGGTCACTCTGTACGTAGGAGCCGCCGGTGGCGCAGGCCGACAGGACGGCCGCGCTCATCAGGGCCAGTGCGACGTTGCGGGTGGTGTTGCGGATCATGAGGTTCTCCTTGGTTTCCGGTCGGCCGGCGGCCTGCGGGCGCAAAGAGAATAAACAGCCCGATGCGATGCCGGAATGATGATCGGGCACACCGACAGGGCCGCGTTCAGCTAACTGACCAGATCGCTCAGGTCGCCCTTTACCCCGCCCCCGACTGCCGGTAAGCCGCCAATGCGGCGTCGCGGCCCGCGGCCAGGTCCACCAGCGGCGTAGGCGGATACCCCGGGGCATGTGCCGCCAGCAGCAGCGGATGCTGCCAGGGCGCAAACCGGGCCTTCACCGGCAGCGCGGCGAGTTCGGGCACCCAGCGGCTGATGTACCGTGCCTGCGGATCGAACTTCTCGGCCTGGGTCACGGGGTTGAACACACGGAAGTACGGTGCCGCGTCGGCACCGGTCCCGGCCACCCACTGCCAACCCATGGTGTTGTTGGCCAGGTCGGCATCGACCAGGGTGTCCCAGAACCAGCGTGCGCCATGCAGCCAGTGCGCGCGCAGGTGCTTGCACAGGTGACTGGCCACGATCATCCGCACCCGGTTGTGCATGTAGCCGGTGTGCCACAGCTCGCGAAGGCCGGCATCGACGATCGGCACGCCGGTGTTGCCGCGCTGCCAGTCGTACAGCTGCGCCTCACTGGGCGTTGCCCATGGGAAGCGATCGAAACGCGGGTTGAGGTTGTCGGTGGGCGTCTTCGGGAAGTGATGCAGCAGGTGGTAGGCGAAGTCACGCCAGCCCAGCTGGCGCAGGTAGCCGTCGATGTCGGCGTCGGTGCCGGCGCTACGCAGCCCTTCCAGCGCATGGGCAATCCGCCAGGGTGCGATTTCGCCGAAATGCAGGTGCGGCGACAGCCGCGAGGTCCCGACACGGTCCGGCAGGTCACGCTGCTCGCGATATCCGCGCAGGGCACCGTCTTCAAAGACGGACAGTGCTTCCAGCGCACCGGCTTCACCCGGCTGCCAGTGCTCCCAGAAGCCGGTATCCCAGTCCAGCGTCGGCGCCAGCTGGAGATCATCCAATGCCAGGCTGTCGGCCGCGTGCGGCGCCAGTGCTTCCGGTGCGGCCTGCAGTGCCGGCAGGCGCCAATGACTGAGTACATTGCGCCAGTACGGCGTAAATACCTTGTACGGCTGGCCCTGCTGGGTGGCGATGTCCCAAGGCTCGAACAACAGGCTGCCATTGCAGCTCTGCGCGTCGATGCCCTGCTCGCGCAGCATGCGCTTGATGGTGGCGTCGCGTGGCTGGGTGGCCGGTTCGTACTTGCGGTTCCAGTACACCGCCTCGGCGCCGGTCTGCGCGATCAGCAACTGCAGGGCCGGCAGGCTGTCACCACTGCGCAGCACCAGCGAGGAACCGCGCGTGCGCAGGTCCGCATCCAGCGCGGCCAGTGAAGGGTGGCGCCACGCATCGGAGGCAGCACCCGGCGCCCACTCACCTTCTTCGTGCGGCGCATGGATGTAGACCGGCACCACGTCGTGACCGGCATCCAGCGCGGCCTGCAGGGCCGGATTGTCCTGCAGCCGCAGATCACGGCGGAACCATACCAACGCTACCGACACAGGCACTGCCTTCGTTGTGGAAGGCGCACATGATAGCCAGCGGTGGTGAAGGAGATGCGCGCAGACGCCGTCTGCTAGGCTGCACGGCCGCTACCCGTTGGACTCTGACATGGATGATCTGCACGCCTCATTCGCCCGCTTCGGGCCGCTGCATGCGCAGCACGAGCGTGACTGGCAGGGCCCGTTCCCGCTGCCCACGGCACTGGCGTCGTTCTACGCGCAGGTCGGGCCGCTGGGCGAAGAGATCAATGCCAGGGTTGGCCGCGCCGGCATCACCGTTCCCGGCCTTGATGTCTGGATACCGCCACTGCAGCGCCTGTGGAGCCAGCAGGCCGGCTATCGATGGCATGGCGTCAGCGGCGAACGGATCAACGACTGGCCATCGAACTGGCTGGTGATTGCCGATCGCGGCGCTGATCCGTTCATCCTCGACCTGGACGACGGCCGTGTGCTGTTCAGCCACCACGGTGCCGGCCTGCTGGATGCCGGCGAGATCACTGCCGATGTGCCAACCTTGATGGCGGCTCTGGCTGCTGCAGGCACGGTGTACCTCGATGCCGGCGATGACCTCTACAACGACGATGACGATGGCGGCATCCGTCCTGAACACCAGGACGCAGCCGTACAGGCGGTGGCCCGGGTACTGGGCGACCGCCTGCGGGCCGAGTCGTTCATCGAGACGTTGCTGGACTGAATCCAGCCATGGCGTGGATCTATTTTTCGAAGCGCTTCATCGCTTCGCTGATCAGCGTCCGCGCCTCGGCAGCGTTGCCCCAACCGTTGAGCTGCACCGGGTTGCGCCCGGCCGGCAGGTCCTTGTAGACCCGGAAGAACGCTTCGATGCGCTGTCGTTCGATCTCCGGCAGATCGGCCAGGTCGCGGATGTTGGCGTAGGTCGGGTCAACCTTGTCGGTCGGCACGCCGATGATCTTCTCGTCGTGCTCGCCGCCGTCGACCATCTTCAGGTAGCCGATCGGCCGGAAGCGCACGATCACGCCCGGATGCAGGGGTTCACGGGTCAGCACCAGCGCGTCCAGCGGATCGTTGTCGCCAGCCAACGTGCGCGGCATCGAACCGTAGTTGGCCGGATAGGCGACCGGCATCGACTGGAAGCGATCCACGTGCACCAGGCCGTCCTCCTTGATCTCGTACTTGGTGAAGCTGCCGGCCGGAATCTCCACCGCCAGGTTCACTTCCTGCGGCGCCTGCTTCGGCTGCGCCACCAGGAACGGGTGCAGCACGCCATCGGCGGCGGCCACCGCGGTCGCGAGCAGGAGCAGGGCCCCGCCGATGGCAGCCATGGGGACAAGACGGTGCACGGTTTTCATCTGGATCTCCTCCTCATTCCCAGCAGCGATCGGCGCGGCCCTTGGCAGTCTGCGCGCGCGGGCAGTCACGCGGCGTGATGCGGCCTTCGGTCAGCTCCGTGCGCTGCTTGCCGCCCTTGGCGTCGCGACGCAGCTCGAAGGCATCGTAGAGTCGCCCGGTCACCGTGCGGGCTTCATAGCGCAAGTGCTGCGGATCGATGTGCAACACCTGGAACAGCTGGGTGTCCTCGGCCACCGGATCCATCGTCCTACGTGCCTCGTCGGAGAGACGGTACTGCTTCGGCCCCGCCACGGTCACCACATACTGCGGCGTCGCGGCCTGTCCTTCACCACGGCGGCCATAGGTGTGATCGTGGCCCTGCAGCACCAGATCGACGTTGTGGCGACGAACCACCGGCAGCAGCACGTCACGCAATGCGGCGTTCTCGCGCCCTTCGCGCGGCGAATAGAACGGCTGGTGCAGCAGCACGAGCGTCCACGGCTGCGGATTGCCGGTCAGTACCTTGTCCAGCCACTGCGCCTGCGCCTTGGCCGTGCCAAGGTCGAGTGCCGACGTGCCATCGACCACGGCGACGCGCACGCCCTGCGCATCGAACCAGTAGCTGGTCTGCTGTGCGGCGGATGCCCCATTGCCCGGCAGCGCGAACGTCACCGGCCAGTGCCTGCCCAGCACGCGGCGTTCCTGCGGAGTGTCCTCGAACTCCTCGACATACTCGTGGTTGCCGATCGCCGGCGCGACCAGGGTTTCCTGCGCCAGCCAACCGGTGGCGGCAAACCATTCGCCCCACTCGCTGTCATCGGCACCATCGCCCCCACTGACCAGATCGCCAGCGAACAGGCTCAGGCGCGCCTCGGGTGCGGCCTTCTGCGCGGCGCGCACCACGCGGCTGACATGGCTCACGTTCTTGTTCTGGGTATCTCCAAAGTACAGCAGGGTCAGCGGCTGGTCGGGCGCAGCCAGCGTGCGCAGCTGGTTCCAGGCGCTCCAGCTGCCGTTGCCCTGCACGCGGTAGACGTACAGGGTATCGGGCCGCAGGCCGCTGACATCAGCGCGGTGGTGGTGCGACAGCCCGTTCTCGGTCTGCAGCGCGCGGGTCGTGGCGCGCACCTGGCGGATGCCCTCGATGGCCGGTGAATCACCGGCAAGGGCAATCTCCAGCAGCGGCGCCTGCACGCTGCCGTCGGTGCGCCAGGCCACGGCGAACCCATGGCCGGGATCGACTGCCGGCGAAGCGACAATGCGGTCCGGCACCGTCGTCGCTGCGTAGTGGCGGCTGCCCGCCGGCACCTGGGTGTTCGCTTCAGCCGCCGCGAAGCACAACGACGGCACCGCCAGCAGCAGGCCCAGCGCCAACGTACGCATCAGGCAACGACCGCTCACGAACCACACTCCAGCGGCAATGCCAACTGCTTGGCAATGCTCTCCCAGTCGAACGCCACCACGCCCTGGTCGTCATGCACCGCATACAACGCGCCGTGCGGGAAGCGCGCGCTGGGCTGCGGCATCATCCAGATGCCATCGGTGTTGGCCACGGTATTGCCCTGGAACGCGCCGACCGGCTTCAGGGTGTGGCGGTCGAACAGGTGGAACACGCTGCGCTGCTTGCCCTGTTCGGTGGTGATCCACCAACCATCCTTGCCGCAGGTGCGCAGGGTTACGCCTTCGGCCTGCGCCTTGAACACGTCGCGGCCGAAGGTGGTGCCGGTGAAACGCCCGGCCAGCGTGTAGACCTTGAACTCGCTGGCGTAGCCCTCGTCCTCTTCGGCGATCAGCAGGCGATCGTTCTCGGGGTCGCCCCAGATCGACTCGACCACGCGCAGGGCACCCGCCTCAGTGGTATCACCGATGCTGGCCACAAGCTTCGCTTCGACCTTCGCGCCATCGCGGGTCACCTGGTACTGGCGCACGCGCTTGTCCAGCTCGGTCAGCGGCGGCAGGATGTCACGGCCCTGTGCATCCTCGCCGTTGTCCCAGGAGTCGGTCACGTAGACGCTGTAGCCATCGGCACGGCGGTCGACCCACAGTCCGTACGGCTTGCGCAGGTCGTCCGCAGCGAAGGTCGCCAGTGGAGTGAAGTCCGGCAGGCTCAGTACCTGCACGCGGTGATTGTCGCGCTCCACGATCCACAGCAGATCGTCGGTCACCGCGATGCCGTTTGGGCGATCGAACTGCCCTGGCGCGGTGCCGCTGCTGCCTACGTCGCGCAGGTGCTGGCCGCTGCTGCCGTCGTAGACCACCAGCTTGTCGGTGGCCTTGGCAGTGGCGATCAGCCACAGCTTTCCGTCAGGTGCACGCCAGGCGGCAGGCGAATCGATGTTGTCAGCCGGCGTCATCGGTGAAAGGAATGCCTCGGCGATGGTGGTCACCGCACGCTCGTTCGTGGTCTTCGCTCCGGGCTTGGCCACGGCTGGATCATTGCCGTTGGCCGGCGTACAGCCGGCCACCAACGTCACGGCCAGCATGGTGGCCAGCAGGGTGATGCGAGGCCCGCTCACAGTGCCACCTTCAGGCCCAGTGCGTAGGTGCGGCCATATTCTTCCATCTGCAGGGTGCGCGAGCGCGTGCCCTGGTACAGCTCCAGCGGCTTGTCCAGCAGGTTCTGTGCCTCGAAATACATGCTCACGCGCGGAGTGAACCTGTAGTCAAGCGAGAAGTCGAGCTGGGTGTTCGGCGCTACGTAGATGTCGAAGGCACGGCCGGCACCAAGGGTATCCAGGTACTCGCTGCGGTGCACGGCTGCCACGCGGGTGCTCAGGCCGTACTTCTCGTAACCGATGTGCGCGCTGTACACGTTCTTCGAGGCGCGCGGCAGGGTGAAGTCCTCACCGGCGCGCTTGGCCAGGCCCGGGTCGAAATCAGTGTCCAGCCAGGTGCCGCTGGCACCCACCAGCAGGCCATCCCAGCCAGCCGGGAGGAACGACAGCTGCTGCTGCCAGTTGAACTCGGCGCCACGCACCTTGGCCTTGTCGCCATTGACCGAGGTCACCACCGGCAGGCCGTCGTAGATGCCGTCGGCGCCGGCCTGGCGGACCTGCACGATGTAGCCGTCGATCGACTTGTGGAACACGCCCAGCGAGAGGATGCCGCTGTCGCCGATGTACTTCTCCACCGACAGGTCGATGTTGGTCGACTCGTACGGATCCAGCTCCGGATTGCCCAGGCGCACTTCATTGTCGTTGCGGGCCAGGCCGATGCGCGGCGAGGCATCGCCGAAGCCCGGGCGCGCCACCGTCTTGTTGGCGGCGAAGCGGAATACCCAGTCGTCGCTGGCGTCGTAACGCAGGTGCAGGCCCGGCAGTACGTTGTTGTAGCTCTTGCTGGCGGTGACCCGGGTCGCGGTGTAGGAGCGCCCGTCCTTGGCCACGTCCACGCGATTGCCGGTGGCGCTGAAGCGGGTGTTCTCCACACGCACGCCGCCGATCACGCGCAGCGCACCGATGTCCCAGGTGCCCATCGCATAGCTGGCGAACACGTCTTCGCGCGCGGTGTAGTCGCCTTCCAGAGACGTCGCGGCGTTGCCACCGACATCCTGCGGACGCGCGCTGTATTCGCCACCGTGCTGCGACCAGTAGCTGCGCATCGCCGACGAGTCCATGCCCTGCCCCATCGGGCCGTGGCGATGTTCCGGCGAGCCGGTGGTCCAGTCACTGAGCTTGATCGCCGGACCCACGCGCAGCGACGCCTCATCGACATTCACGTCACGGTCGCGCCAGCGCCCGAGCAGGCCGAACTTGTAGCTGCTGTTGTCGCCGTCGAAGCGGATGTTGACCTGCGCGCTGCGCTCCTCGTCGTCCACCTTCTTCGGCTTGGCCACCACACGGTCGAACTTGTAGTTGGCGTTGTCCAGCCACTGATCGTTGTCGAAGGTGTAGGTGGGCAGGCGGCTACGCTGGTCCAACGTGCCATTGAAGGCCTTGCCGTTGAGCTTGAAGCGCGACTCGATCTCGTCGTCCACGCGTTCTTCGGTACGGGTATAGCCGATCTTGTAGTCCAGTACCGCGTCGGTCAGCTTGTTCTCGCCACCCAGGCTGGCGGCGAAGGTGTTCTCTTCCTTGGTCCGGTAGCGCATGCGCTTGTCGATCGAATCCTTCGGCATGCCGGCAAGTCGATACTGGTCGGTGCCGGTGGCGATCATGTCGGCGCTGTTGAAGTTGAAGATCACGCGCTGGCGGGTTTCGGCATCGTCGAACTGGCTGTACAGCGTGCGCAGGTAGTAACGGCTGTCCTCGTTCGGGCGCCAGTCGAAATTGAGGTTGGCGCCGATGCGCTTGCGCTCGATCTCGTACTTGCGGTTCTGCAGGTTCAGCGCGGTGATTTCGCCCGGGCGGGTGGTGGTCGGATCCTTGTTCCCGCTGACATCACCGTACTCCACTTCGCTGTTGTCCGATTCGAACGTCCGCTTCTGGTAGTTCACGCCGGCGGCAATGCCGAAGGTGTCGTTGAACACTTCGCTGTAGTTGAACGCGGCCTTCGGGCTGGTCTCGCCCGAAAGCTGCTGGTGGCTGCCTTCGATCTTGCCACGCAGGCTGCGGCCCTCGCGGTCGAACGCCGAGGCGGTCTCGACCAGGATCGCGCCGCCAATGGCGTCGCCCGGCATGTCCGGGGTCGGTGATTTGATCACGCGCAGGCGCTCGGTCGAATCGGACGGGATCACGTCCATCGGTGCGGCGCGGCTGGAGTTGTCCGGTGTGCCGATGGCGATGCCGTCGACGCTGACGCTGTTGAGGTTGGCATCCAGTCCGCGCACGACCACGTAGCGGCCCTCGCCCTGGTCGCGCGTCACGCTGATGCCCGGCAGGCGTTGCAGCGACTCGGCCACGTTCTTGTCCGGGTACTGGCCCAGCGCGTCGGACGACACCGCATCCTCGATGGCGTTGCTGCTGCGCTTGAGGTCCACCGCGCGGATCTGCGATTCAAGCTGGGCGCGCACTTCAATGCGGTCCAGGTCGACCGCATCGGCGGCCACTGCACCGGTGGCGGCGACCGCCTGCTGCCCGGCGGCCTGCAGTGGTGCAGCAGCCCCCATCGCCAGGGTCAGGGTGATGGCAACGGCCAACGGAGTCTTGATATGCACTGGGAATCCCCATTCCTGTTAAGAATGGGTCTGCACGGTATGTCCGCAAGGTTGCATGGCAATGACATGCATCTGCACATTTCATGCAGGCCGTCTCCGGCCCCGGTTTGGGGTTGGGCGCCCAATCCGGCAAAATGGCGTCCTCTCTCCTTATCCCCCTTCCCGACCATGAAGATCGTCGAAGTGCGCCACCCGCTGGTGCAGCACAAGATCGGCCTGATGCGCAACGCTGCGCTCAGCACCAAGGATTTCCGCGAACTGGCCAACGAGCTCGGCACGCTGCTGGCCTACGAGGCCACCGCCGACCTGGACACCGAGCCGCACACCCTGGCCGGCTGGGCCGGCCCGGTCACCGTGCAGCGCATCGCCGGCGCCAAGATCACCGTGGTGCCGATCCTGCGCGCCGGCCTGGGCATGCTCAGCGGCGTGCTGTCGCTGATCCCGGCGGCACGCGTCAGCGTGGTCGGCCTGCAGCGCGATGAGGAAACCCTGCAGCCGGTGCCCTACTTCGAGCGCCTGACCGGCCGCCTGGAAGAGCGCGACGCGCTGATCCTGGACCCGATGCTGGCCACCGGCGGCACCCTGATCGCCACCATCGACATGCTCAAGCGTGCCGGCGCCCGCCGCATCAAGGGCATCTTCCTGGTGGCCGCGCCGGAAGGCATCGAAGCAGTCAAGGCCGTGCATCCGGACGTGGAAATCTACACCGCGGCCATCGATGCCCAGCTCAACGACAAGGGCTACATCCTGCCCGGCCTGGGCGATGCCGGTGACCGCATCTTCGGTACCCGCGTCGGTTGATCCGGTGAACCGGGGTCGGATCCCTTTCGCAGAAAGGGCTCTGACCCCACCCCGGATGCCGGCCTACAGGCCGGCCGCGAACGCTTCCAGCTGACCGATGACGGTGTTCCAGCCGTCGAAGAAGCCCATCTGCTCATGCTGGTCGCGCAGGGCCTTGTCCGGGTGCATCACCTGCGCGGTGTAACGACAGCCCTGGCCCTCATCCTCCATCGAGATGATGGCGGTGAAGCCCAGCCACGGTGACTGCGGCCGCCAGCCCGGGCCCAGCATCGAGGTGAACACCAGACGCTGCTGCGGCACGATCTCCAGGAAGCTGCCCGGGTTGTCACTGCTGCCGCCGTCGGGGCCCTGCATGAAGGTGTGGAAGGCGCCGCCCGGGCGCAGGTCGAAGGCACGCACTTCGGTGGACCACGGCTTCGGGCACCACCACTGGCGCAGCAGCTCCGGGTCGGTCCACGCCCGCCACAGGGCGGCGCGCGGTGCGTTCAGTACGCGACTGATGACCAGATCGGTCTCGGGGTTGTTACCTGCGTCTACGGCCATGGGCCTGCTCCTGTCGGTGAAGGGTTTCGACAAACTCGACCATGCGGTCGGCGCGCGCCTCCCACACGACGCGCTGCGCGGCCAGCCATTGCTCGGCCTGGCCCAACCGTTCCGGCACCAGTTCGCAGGTGCGTACACGCCCCTGCTTGCGGCTGCGCACCACGCCACTGCGCTCCAGCACGGCCAGATGCTTCATCAGCGAGGGCAAGGCCATCTCAAAAGGCTCGGCCAAGGTCGACACCGTGCGCGGCCCCTGCCCCAGCGCCGCCACGATCGCGCATCGGGTGGGGTCGGCCAGTGCCTGGAACACGTCTTGAATGGCGGGATCATACTTACCCATATGGCTAAGTAATACGCCGATCTGAATGCCCCTGCAAGCGCTCGCTGCCGAGGCACGATTCTTCACGTGGCCTTGCTGCCTGCAGGCCAATGCTCCGCGCACCCGCCACCGCTTGGAGTGCTCTCGATGAAAGCTTCTTTCCTGCTGGCCGCTGTCCTGCTGGTCGGCCTGCCCCTGGCTGCCAATGCCACCACGCCGCAGCAGCAGCGCATGGCCGACTGCTCGGCCAAGAACAAGGGCTTGAAGGGTGACGCCTACAAGACCGCGCAGAGTTCCTGCCTCAGTGGCCACGCTGCCGAAGCCAAGCCGGCCAACGCGCAACAGGAACGCATGCGCAAGTGCAATGCTGACGCGGGTGCCAAGAAGCTGGCCGGTGACGCGCGCAAGACCTTCATGAGCAGCTGCCTGAAGGCGTCGTAGCATCGCTCGTCCAGTTCAATCGAATGGGGGCAGAGCCCGTTGCACAGCAATGGCATTCGACCCCATTTGAATATCGATATCTGACAGATGTGCCGACCAACGGTCGGCACCCACCAATAGCCACCGGCCACCTGTCAGAGGTGGGGGCGGTGTGGGTGGGCAGGCGCCGTGGATGGCGCCATCGAGCCCCCATGGATGGGTTTACGGCGTGTCCTGACCACCCGCACCGCCCCGCCATCCCACGGAATGCCGTTCTTGATCTTGCTTCGGCTTGTCCAGGTGCAGGGAGCAGCCCTGCCGAACACCCGTCACCCCAGCGCGCGCGCCTTCAGTTCACCCTGCTCGTGCAGGGTCACGAAACGCCCCTTGTCATCGCGACCCAGCTGCGCCAGCGCCACCTGCGGGTCGTGGGTGAAAAACAGATGCACGTTGCGCGCCAGCTTGTCCTCAAGGAACTGCCGCTTCTCGTCGATCAGGAGCTCGGCATTGCGGTCGTAGCCCATGGTGATCGGCACGTGTACCCATGAGCGCCCCGGAATCAGGTCGGCACAGAACACCACCCCGCCGTGCGCATCTTCGCCGGCGTGCGCGTGGCCGACAATCTCGGCCAGCATCAACCCCGGCGTGTGGCCATCGCTGTAGCTGAAGCGAACGCTGCGACCCAGAACCTTCGAATACTCGCCGTCCACTACTTCCAGGCGACCGCTGGCCTGCAGCAGGCCAGGCAGCTCCGGAATGAAGCTGGCACGGTCGCGCGGATGCGGCTGCATGGCGCGCTGCCAATGCTGCGCACCGACCACATAAGTCGCATTGGGGAACAGCAGTTCCGGCTCACGCCCTTCGCTCCATGCCGCCAGCAGGCCACCGGCATGATCGAAATGCAGGTGGCTGAGCACGACGACATCAATGTCCTCGTGCTCGAAACCTGCTTCGCGCAGCGAATCGATCAGTACGTGCTGGCTTTCCTGCACGCCATAGCGCTCACGCATGCGCGGATCGAAGAACGCCCCGATACCGGTTTCAAACAGCACGGTCTTGCCTTCCAGCGGGCTGGCAAGCAGCGCACGGCAGGCCAGCTCGATGCGATTGAGCTCGTCCGGTGCCGCCCATTTTTCCCACAACGCGCGCGGCGCGTTGCCGAACATCGCGCCGCCGTCGAGGCGCTGCGAGTTTCCACGAATAGACCAGAGTTTCATGTGTCGATTATCGGCGCCGGCTCGTTAAATAATCGCTAGAAAGGAAACAGAAAACCCCGCCGTCAAGGGCGGGGTTTCGGTAAACAGCCAGATTGGCGGCCAGCGGCCGGCACGACTGGATCAGCGTGCCGGCACGACCAGGGCGCTGCCCACCGGGTTGCGCGGGTCGCTGCCGCCAAACAGCTTGTTGGCCTTCCGGTCCCATTCCACGGTCTGCAGGTTGCCCCACACGTGGCTGGACCCGCGGCCCCCGGCGGCCACATTGCCCGGCAGGTCGATCTTGTGACCCATCGCCTGCAGCTGCTTCACCGTGGCCGCGTCGAATGCATCGTCCTCTGCTTCGATCAGGTCCGGCAGCCACTGGTGGTGGTAGCGCGGCAGCGCGGCAACCTGCTGCGCGTCCAGGCCGGCGTCGTAGCCGAGGATGCCCAGCAGCACCATGGTGATGATGCGGCTGCCACCCGGGGTGCCCAGCACCACCACCTTGTCGGCGTTCTCCATGAAGGTCGGGGTCATCGAGCTGAGCATGCGCTTGCCCGCCTTCGGCGCATTGGCCTCGTAGCCCATCACGCCGAACGCGTTGGGCGTGCCCGGCTTCAGCGCGAAGTCGTCCATCTCGTTGTTCAGCAGCACGCCGGTGCCCTTCGGAATCAGCCCCGAGCCGTACAGCAGGTTGACGGTCTGGGTCGCGCCGACGCGGTTGCCGTCGCGATCGATGATCGAGAAGTGCGTGGTCTCGTCGTCTTCCAGCGGCGTCGGGTTGCCCGACAGCAGGTCGCTGGGCGTGGCCTTTTCCGGATGGATGGTCGCCCGCAGGCCCTGTGCGTAGTCCTTGCTGGTCAGCACCTTCTGCGGGATCTGCACGAAGTCCGGATCGCCGAGGAAGAAGGTGCGGTCGCGGTAGGCACGGCGCATCGACTCCACCACCAGGTGGGTGCGGTGCGCCGGGTCCATCTTGTTGATGTCCCAGCCTTCCAGGATCTGCAGCATGCTGGCCAGCGCGATGCCACCGGACGACGGCGGCGGCGCGGTGGTGATCTTCCAGCCGTTGTAGTTGAACACGATCGGTTCGCGCTGCTTCACGCGATAGCCGGCCAGCTCTTCAGCGGTCCACTTGCCGCCGGCCTGCTTCACGCCGGCCAGCAACAGCTTTCCGGTCTGGCCCTTGTAGAAGCCATCGAAGCCACCTGCGGCCAAGCGCTCCAGCGTCTGTGCCAGCTCCGGCTGCTTGAACAGGTCACCGCTGGCGATCGGCTTGCCGTTGCGCAGGTAGACCTCACGGGTGCCGGGATAGCGCTCCATCACCTCACGGCGAGAGGCATAGCCCTTGGCCATGCGGTCGTAGACCGGGAAGCCTTCGCGCGCGATGCGGATCGCCGGCTGCAGCGATGCAGACAGCGGCAGCTTGCCGTGCTTGGCCGACAGCTCGACCAGCGCCGCAGGCAGGCCCGGAATACCGGCCGACCACGCACCGTTGACCGAGCGGTCACGGTCGAGGTTGCCCTGCTTGTCGAGGAAGGCCTGCGGCGTTGCCGCGGCCGGCGCGGTCTCGCGCGCGTCCAGCATCACGTCCTTGCCGGTGGCCGCGTCGTGCAGCAGGAAGAAGCCACCGCCACCCAACCCGGAACTGATCGGCTCGACCACCGCCAGCGTGGACGATACCGCCACCGCGGCGTCGAAGGCGTTGCCGCCCTGCGCCAGGATGTCGATGCCGGCCTGGGTGGCCAGCGCGTGGCCGCTGGCAATGGCCGCGCCGTCGGGGCGCTCGGCACGGGCCGGGCTGTCGGCCCAGGCAATCGGGCTCAGCAGCAGGCCGAGCAGCAATAGAGGGCGGACGATCAGCGTCTTCATTCGGATGGGGACTCCGCGTAGAGTTCGGGGTGATCGTGCTGCAGCTGGCGCAGCTTGGCCAGCAGCTGGTCTTCCGTTTCCACGATCTCCGGGTCCGGATCGATGCACTCGACCGGGCAGACGACCACGCACTGTGGCTCGTCGAAATGACCCACGCATTCGGTGCAGCGCGCAGGGTCGATCACGTAGATGGTTTCACCCATCGCAATGGCCTGGTTCGGGCAGGCCGGCTCGCATACGTCGCAGTTGACGCAGAGCTCGTTGATTTTCAGCGACACGGCGATACTCCTCGCCCGCGCCTTGGGACAAAGGACCGGCCAGCGCGGGCGCGCGGGCCGGTCAGGTCATCAGCGGCGCCCTTGCAGGACGCCGCCCGGGCCATGCCGGAGCATGGCCGCCATGGCTCGGTCTTACTTAGCTTCGACGAAAATGTACTCGGCACCGGTCGGCTGGATCGCAGCCTGAACGCGGGCGTTGTCGGCCGACTGGCCGATGAAGACGACGCGCACGCCCTTCATCGAATCCGGCGACACGTCCTTGAACACGGCTTGGATCATGTCAGCCATTTTGCCCGAGGCCGACGAACCGAAGGCCAGCATGTTGCCCGGCTGCACGCCACGGGCCACAGCCTGGGTCGCGCTCTCGGTCTGGCGCTCGTACTTGGCCTGGAAGTCCGGGTCCGATTCCGGGGAGAGGTAGTACAGGAACGGGCTGTTGGTGATGTTGCCCATGTTCTGGATGGCCACTTCCTGCAGGTACTTCTTCCAGCCCGCATCGTCGTCCTTGGCCGGGGCGACCAGGGCCTGCTTGGCCTCGTCGACCGGAGCGGCCTCTTCCTTCTTGCAGGCGGTGAAGGCCAGGGCCAACGAAGCGATCAGCATCGCGCGCATGGTGGTGTTCATGGGTTTCCTCCCGGAATGGTGCGTGGTGTTGTGCGTAATGGGGTGCGGGTACAGCAGGACTTACGACTGTGCCGCCTTCGCTTCGCGGACCTTGCGCAGGGCTTCGAGCACCGCGGCCGGCACGAAACCGGACACGTCGCCGCCCAGGCGCGCGATCTCGCGGACCAGCGAGGACGAAATGAAGCTGTGCTGCTCGGCCGGGGTCAGGAACAGGGTCTCGACCTCGGGGATCAGGTGACGGTTCATGCTGGCCATCTGGAACTCGTACTCGAAATCGGACACCGCGCGCAGGCCACGCAGCAGCACCCCGCCCTGGACCGAACGGACGAAATGGGCCAGCAGGGTGTCGAAGCCGATGACCTCGACGTTGCCATGGTGCCCCAGTGCGCCACGCGCCAGCTGCACGCGCTGCTCCAGCGGTAGCGCCGGGCCCTTGGACGGGCTCTGCGCCACGCCCACCACGACCTTTTCAAACAGCGGCGCGGCCCGGCTGACCAGGTCGATATGACCGTTGGTGATCGGGTCGAACGTGCCGGGATAGACGGCAATGCGGCGGTTGGCCACGGTCATGGGCGGATGCAGATGTTCAGATGAGGTCAAAGTGTAGCAGTGGCGCGGCGGTACAGGGCAAAGCGCACCTCGCGGGTGCCGCCCTCGCGGTGCAGCAGCCAGTCCGGCGGCAGCACCGGCACGTGGCCGGCCGGCGATTCCAGGTACAGCCAGGCATCGGCGGCCAGGTGCCGAGGCAGCTGCGCCAGCACGTCCTGCCACAGGCCATCGGCGAACGGCGGGTCGATGAAGACCAGATCGGCCTGCTGCGCGGGCGCGCCCTGCAGCCAGCGCAGGGCATCGGCCTGCACCACGGTGATCTGATCGGCGGCCTGGAGCTTCGCCACGGCCGCGCTCAGATTGCGTCCCAGCTGCGCGTCGCGCTCGACCAGGGTGGCGTGGGCAGCACCGCGCGAAACCGCCTCCAGGCCCAGCGCGCCACTGCCGGCGAACAGGTCCAGCACCCGCGCGCCGCCCAGTCTGGGCATCAACCAGTTGAAAAGGGTCTCGCGCACGCGGTCACTGCTGGGCCGCAGCCCCGGCAGGGTCGGCACCGGCAGGCGGGTATTGCGCCAGCGACCGCCGATGATGCGGACCTGGCCGTCGTTGCCCCCACGGCCGCTCACAGGCGCCCCCGGCGGGGTTCATTCGAGAATTTCAGCATGAGCGGGATTGTAGTTCGGCCGGGCTTTGCCCGGCACCCGTCGAAGCCACGGCAACGGCCGAAGCAACGGCAAAAGCCGGATATCCGTGGGTTGGCGGGGTGGGTCCGGTCGAGGGGGACGCTGCAAGTACGTCCATGTAAGCTCGGTCGCCGCATCCATGCGGCTCACGCCCCCTCAACCGGACCCACCCCGCCTTCGACAGTTTCCTGCGATCTGCCGGAAGGTCTCTTGGGGTCAGATCCGTTTTCCTGCGGAAAACGGATCTGACCCCAGTTTTATTTCGATATCTGACAGAGGTGTCGACCAAGGTCGACACCTGCCAACAGCCGCGTGAACCTGTCAGAGGCGGGGCGGTGTGGGTTGGCAGGACCGTTGGCGCCATGGATGGCGCCATCGAGCCCCCATGGATGGGTTCACGGCGTGTCCTGCCAACCCACACCGCCCCGCCATCCCACGGATAGCCCGCTGCTGCTGTTGATGTTGCTGTTGCTGTTGCATCGGCCTCTGCAGGTGCAGGGCTGCAAGCCCTGCCGAACAACCCCTTGATTTCGGGACAATCACCCCTACCCCTTGGCGAGGCCGCACGCGCTGGCGCGGCATTGCACATGGAGCCCTATCGATGACCGAGACCACCCAGACCGAAACCCTTGGCTTCCAGACCGAAGTCAAGCAGCTGCTGCAGCTGATGATCCACTCGCTGTACTCCAACAAGGAGATCTTCCTGCGCGAGCTGGTCTCCAACGCCGCTGACGCTGCCGACAAGCTGCGCTTCGAAGCCCTGACCCAGCCGGCCCTGCTTGAAGGTGACAGCGAGCTGCGCGTGCGCGTCAGCTTCGACCCCGCCGCCCACACCATCACCATCGAAGACAACGGCATCGGCATGAGCCGCGCCGAGGCAATTGCCCATCTCGGCACGATCGCCAAGTCCGGCACCGGCGATTTCCTCCGCCAGCTGTCCGGCGACCAGAAAAAGGATTCGCAGCTGATCGGCCAGTTCGGCGTCGGCTTCTACAGTGCCTTCATCGTTGCAGACCAAGTGGAAGTGACCTCGCGCCGCGCCGGCCTGGGTGCAGGCGAAGGCGTGCGCTGGACCTCGCGCGGCGAAGGCGATTTCGAAGTGGCCACCATCGACAAGGCCGAGCGCGGCACCCGCATCGTGCTGCACCTGAAGGACGGCGAGCACGATTTCGCCGATGGCTGGCGCCTGCGCGGCATCCTCAAGAAGTATTCGGACCATATCGGCCTGCCGATCCAGATGCCGAAGGAAGGTGGCGAAGAAGGCGGCGCGGTCGAATGGGAAACCGTCAATCGCGCCAGCGCGCTGTGGACCCGCCCGCGCACCGAGATCAGCGACGCCGAGTACACCGAGTTCTACAAGCACGTGGCACACGACCACAGCGATCCGCTGGCGTGGAGCCACAACAAGGTCGAAGGCAAGCTGGAGTACACCTCGCTGCTGTACGTGCCCGGCCGCGCGCCGTTCGACCTGTATCACCGCGATGCGCCCAAGGGCCTGAAGCTGTACGTGCAGCGCGTGTTCGTGATGGACCAGGCCGAGCAGTTCCTGCCGCTGTACCTGCGCTTCATCAAGGGCGTGGTCGATTCCAACGACCTGTCGCTGAACGTCTCGCGCGAGATCCTGCAGTCCGGTCCGGTCATCGATTCGATGAAGGCCGCGCTGACCAAGCGCTCGCTGGACATGCTGGAAAAGCTGGCCACAGACAAGCCGGAGCAGTACGCCACGTTCTGGAAGGAATTCGGCCAGGTGCTGAAGGAAGGCCCGGCCGAGGACTACAACAACCGCGAGAAGGTGGCCGGCCTGCTGCGCTTCGCCTCCACCCGTGGCGACGGCGATGCGCAGAACGTGTCGCTGGCTGACTACCTCGGCCGCATGGCCGAAGGCCAGGACAAGATCTACTACCTGACCGGCGAGAGCTACAGCCAGGTGCGCAACAGCCCGCACCTGGAAGTGTTCCGCAAGAAGGGCGTGGAAGTGCTGCTGCTGACCGACCGCATCGACGAGTGGCTGATGGGCTACCTGACCGATTTCGACGGCAAGGGCTTCGTCGACATCGCCCGCGGCGACCTCGACCTGGGCGCGCTGGAAACCGAAGCGGACAAGCAGGAACAGGAAGCAGCGGCCAAGGACAAGCAGGGCCTGGTCGAGCGCCTGAAGACGGTGCTGGGCGATGACGTGGCCGACGTGCGCGTCTCGCACCGCCTGACCGATTCGCCGGCGGTGCTGGCCATCGGCGAACAGGACCTGGGCCTGCAGATGCGCCAGATCCTGGAGGCCAGCGGGCAGAAGGTGCCGGACAGCAAGCCGGTGCTGGAGATCAACCCGGGCCATCCGCTGATCGCCAAGCTGGATGCTGAAGCCGATGGCGCGCGTTTCGACGATCTGGGCCGGGTGCTGTTCGACCAGGCTGCATTGGCCGCCGGCGACAGCCTGAAGGATCCGGGCGCCTATGTGGCGCGCCTGAACAAGCTGCTGCTGGAGCTGTCAGCCTGATCGACAAGGTGGTCGCCGGGCATGGCCCGGCTTACCCGGCGATGCTCTGGTAGAGGCCAACCTCGGTTGGCGCCCAAAAAGCGTGCCAACAAGGTTGGCACCTACCGGGGCGGGTGGTGAGTGCCAACCAGGATTGGCATCTACCAGGCGGGTCGAGCCTGTCAACCAAGGTTGACACCCGCGAAAGCCGGGAGGCTCAGGCCTCGCGATCCAGCAGCGAGCCGAGCATCTGGTCCTGGCGTCGGATCACCGCGGCGTTGGAAGCGAAAGCCACCACCTCGGCTTTCGCTGCCAGCAGATCACCCAGTGGTGCATTGCCATCGGTGCCGGTAGGGGTCACCGCGGCCTGCACCCCGCCCTGCTCCACCGTACTGCGTTGCAGCTGCAGGGGTTGGGCATCAGGAGTCGCCAGGTTGGCCACGTTGTGCGCGGCCACCTGCACGCCCTGCTGGGCCGCACGCATCCCGCCGAGGGCGATTCCCATCACGTTGTTCATGGCGGTCTCCGGACCGCCCTGCGCAGCCCTCCGCACCGGTTAACGGCCGGCCGGCCGCGACCTTGAGTCCACATCGGCCCGACAGGCCTGAGTGGTAGCATATCCCTCTGATTTCAGCGCCTTTTGCCAATGCTCAGTTTTTTCCGCCGCAAGAAGCCCCAGGATGCCCCCGCAACGGAGGCACCCAAGACCCAGCACTACTCGGCTGAAGAGCTGGCGGCGGCGTTTCCGTCGGCCGCGCCGGTCGAGGACAAGGAGCCGGCACCGGTAGCCGTACCGGCCGAGCCTGCACCGGTCGAGCCGCCCCCGGCAACCGCCGTTCCGGTCGCTGTCGAGCCCACCCCGGCGATTCCGGCCCCAGCCGCAGCGGTTCCGGCAGCTCCTGCGCCGACGGCGCAGATCGACGTCGCCCCCATCGCGACCCCGGCCATCGAACCGGCACCCGCACCGCTGCCCGAGCCCACCCCGGCACCGGTCACCGACGACCTGCCTGCTGCCGCCTCGGTCGACGCTGCTCCGGCACCTGCCGGCAAGCCCGGCTGGCGCGAACGCCTGCGCAACAGCGTCATCGCGCGCAGCTTCGGTGGCCTGTTCTCGCGCAACCCAAAACTCGACGACGACCTGCTGGACGAGCTGGAAACCGCCCTGATCACCGCCGACGTCGGCGTGGGTGCCACCACCGACCTGGTCGAGGGCCTGCGCAAGCGCATGAAGTCGCGTGAGTTCGCAGATGCAAATGCGCTGCTGGCCGCGCTGCGCGCCGAGCTGATCGCGATCCTGCAGCCGGTGGCCAAGCCGCTGGTGATCGACCGCAATGCCAAGCCCTTCGTGGTGCTTACCGTCGGCGTCAACGGCGTTGGCAAGACCACCACCATCGGCAAGCTGGCCAAGCGTTTCAAGGATGAAGGCCACAGCCTGATGCTGGCCGCCGGCGACACCTTCCGCGCCGCCGCCGTCGCACAGCTCCAGGCCTGGGGCGAGCGCAACGGCGTGGCCGTGGTCGCCCAAGGGCAGAACGCCGATGCCGCTTCGGTGGCATTCGATGCGCTGCAGGCCGGCAAGGCCCGCGGCACCTCGGTGCTGATCGCCGATACCGCCGGCCGCCTGCACACCCAGTCCGGCCTGATGAACGAGCTGGGCAAGATCCGCCGCGTGCTCGGCAAGATCGACGCCACTGCACCGCACGAAGTACTGATGGTGATCGACGGCACCACCGGCCAGAACGCGCTGTCGCAGCTGCGCCAGTTCAATGCAGCGGTGAACGTGACCGGCCTGGTGGTGACCAAGCTGGACGGCACTGCCAAGGGCGGCGTGGTGTTCGCGCTGGCCCGCGAGTTCGGCATTCCGATCCGTTTCGCCGGCATCGGCGAGCGCCCGGAAGACCTGCGCGTATTCGATCCGGAAGCCTTCGTTGACGCCCTGCTGCCCGAAGCGCTGGGTGCCTGATAGACCGTGCAGCCACGCTTGGCGTGGCTCTACTGCAGCCCGGTAGAGCCACCCCATGGGTGGCTGCCCACCTCCGGAATACCGATGCCCCGCCAGCCGCACGCCAGCGCCGGAACCACGCAGACCGACGACTTCGTCACCCACCTGCTGCATTGGTTCGACGACCACGGTCGCCACGACCTGCCCTGGCAGCATCCGCGCAGCCCCTATCGGGTCTGGTTGTCGGAAATCATGCTGCAGCAGACCCAGGTGAGTACGGTCATCCCGTACTTCCAGCGGTTCCTGCAGCACTTCCCGACCCTGCCCGACCTCGCCGCCGCCAGCAATGACGCGGTGATGGCGCAGTGGGCCGGGCTCGGCTACTACGCCCGCGCACGCAACCTGCACGCGGCAGCCAAGCGCTGCGTGGAACTGCACGACGGCGACCTGCCACGTGACTTCGACGCGCTGCATGCCCTGCCCGGCATCGGCCGCAGCACCGCCGGTGCGATCCTCAGCCAGGCCTGGAACGACCCGTTCGCGATCCTCGATGGCAACGTCAAGCGGGTGCTCAGCCGCTACCACGGCATCGACGGCTTCCCGGGCCTTCCGGCCATCGAGAAGCAGTTGTGGGCGATCGCCGAGGCGCACGTGGCGCAGGTGCCGGCCGGACGCGTGGCCGATTACACCCAGGCGCAGATGGACCTGGGCGCGACCGTGTGCAGCCGCGCCAGACCCGCCTGCGTGATCTGCCCGCTGCAGGACGCGTGCGTGGCGCGCCGCGAAGGCCGCACCGCTGAACTACCCACGCCCAAGCCCAGCAAGACCCTGCCCGAGCGCGAAGCAGTGGCCCTGCTGCTGCGCGACCCCCAGCAGCGCGTGCTGCTGCAGAAGCGGCCGGACACCGGCATCTGGGCGCAGCTGTGGACGCTGCCGCAGGCCGAGGCCGGCAGCGACCTGCAGGACTGGTTCGATGCGCATGTTGAAGGTTCGCTGGAAGACGCCGAGGAGCTGCCAGTGCTGCAGCACACCTTCAGTCACTACAGGCTGCACCTGCAGGTACTGTCGCGCCAAGTGAACGGCCTGCGCGTGAAAGAACCCACGTTGCGCTGGGTCGCCTACGATGAACTGCGCGCGCTGGGCCTGCCCGCGCCGATCCGCAAACTGCTCGACGGCGCGACGATCAAGACGCCAGAACGAACTTCCAAGAAACCCCGCAACCACGAGTGAGTGCCATGCCCCGAACCGTTTTCTGCCAGTACGAACAACGCGATGCCGAGGGCCTGGACTTCGTGCCCTATCCCGGCGAGCTGGGCCAGCGCATCTTCAACAACATCGGCAAGCAGGCCTGGGCTGCGTGGCTGGCGCACCAGACCATGCTGATCAACGAGAACCGCCTGTCGCCGCGTACGCCGGAACATCGCGCGTTCCTTGAAGGCGAACTGGTCAAGTTCCTGTTCGAGAAGGACGCGCAAAAGCCGGCCGGCTTCACTCCGGAAGCCTGACGCACAGGTAGTGCCGGGCGCTGGCCGGCAACCTGGCATCTGCGCGATGCCGGCCAGCGGCCGGCACTACCGCGCTATTTCGTGTTTTCCTCGCGCTCCTGCACCTGCGCCTGGCGCAGCTCCTGCTCGGAAGCGCGTAGTGCCTTCACATCCAGCTTGCGGATGCTGTCGATGAAACACGGCAGGCGCGGGCCGCCGGTAGGGTCGCGCACCAGCACCTTGTCGAAACGCGCCGAAACACGATTCATCTGGCTGGTCAGGCCGATGGCGGTGGCATATGGCAGGTCCTGGCAGGGCCCCCTCAACTCCAGCAGGTAGGCCTCGCTGGGACGCGTCCATACCGCAAGCGCGCTGTCACCCAGCTCAGTCCAGCCATTGAGGGTGCCGAAGAACTGCATGTCGTTCTGCGGCGCGCCGGCGTGGGCACGGTACAGGTCAAGCTTCTCGGCGCTGCTGAGCCGGCCAGTGGTCGCACACGCGGCCAGCGCCAGGCAGAGTCCGGCCACCAGGAACGGGGTCTTCATGGCGATCTCCTCGGGGAACTGTCGCCATCATGCGCCCGGGCCGGCAACGGCGGCGCGACGACCGACAGCCCCATTCAGGCGCTGGTCGGCGGTGGACCAAGGCCGACCTCTACCCAAGCAGACCCAAGGCCCCGGATTCCGGAAGTCACCAACCTTGGTTGGCGCCTGCCCTGCAGGAGCAGCCGACCAGGGTCGGCTTCCACCAAAGCGGCCCCGGCGCCTCAGACGTCGGCGTGGGCCAGTGCGTGCAAGCGCCCTTCGCGCAGCTCCAGCACCCGGTCGAGGCGGCGCGCCAGGCTGCGGTCGTGGGTGACCAGCACCAGGCTGGTGTGACGCGCACGATTCAGTTCCAGCATCAGCTCGAACACCGTGGCGGCCGTGCGGTCATCCAGGTTGCCGGTCGGCTCGTCACCCAGCACGCAGGCCGGGTGATTGACCAGTGCCCGCGCCACCGCAGCACGCTGCCGCTCACCACCAGACAGCTCGCCCGGCTTGTGATCCAGGCGGTGGCCGAGGCCGACCGCTTCCAGCAGCGTGGTGGCCCGGCTGCTCGCTTCTGCTACCGCAGTGCCAGCCAGCAGTACCGGCATCATCACGTTTTCCAGCGCGGTGAACTCCGGCAGCAGGTGATGGAACTGGTAGACGAAGCCCAGCGCCTGGTTGCGCAGCAGACCGCGCGCGGTATCCGACAGCGCCGACATGCGCTGCCCGGTCACGTAGACCTCGCCGGCGGTTGGAATGTCCAGGCCGCCCAGCAGGTGCAGCAGCGTGCTCTTGCCGGCGCCGGAGGCACCGATGATCGCCACCGTCTCGCCGGCGGTCACGGTCAGGTCCAGGCCATCGAACACCGGGGTCTGCATGCGCCCTTCAGCGTAGGTCTTGCCCAGTGCTTCGGCGCGGATCACTTCGTCGCCGCGGTTGAAGACCTTATTCATAGCGCAGGGCCTCCGCCGGCTGGGTGCGTGCTGCCCGCCAGGCGGGATACAGGGTGGCCAGGAAGCTCATCAGCAGCGCGACCACGGTGATCGCCACCACGTCGCCGGTCTGCATGTCGGTCGGCAGGCCGGTGATGTAGTACACATCCTCCGGCAGCAGCTTGACGTTGAACACGCTCTCGATGGCGCCGAGGATGCGTTCCAGATTGAGGGTCAGGGTGATGCCGCCGATCAGGCCGGCCAGCGTGCCGAAGATGCCGATCAGCGAACCCTGCACCATGAACACCTGCATCACCCCGCCCGGAGTCAGGCCAAGGGTGCGCAGGATGGCGATGTCGGCCTGCTTGTCGGTGACCAGCATCACCTGCGACGACACCAGGTTGAAAGCGCCCATGGCGATGATCAGCGACAGCAGGATGCCCATCACTACCTTCTCCATGCGCAGCGAGTGGTAGAGGTTGGCGTTCTGCTGGGTCCAGTCACTGACCCGGTACGCGCCGCCGAGGCTCTGCGCCAGGTCCACGCCCACTTCCAGCGAGCGGTCCATGTCGTGCAGTTTCAGCCGCACGCCGGTAGCGCCATCGGAACGCAGCACGCGCTCCAGGTCCTGCATGTTGGCGAAGCCGACGCCGCGGTCGACGTCGTTGTAGCCGGCCTCGAAGATGCCGCTGACGGTGAAGCGTTTCATCCGCGGCACTGCGCCAGCAGGCGTGCCCTGCACTTCTGCAAAGGTCACCAGCACCTGGTCGCCAACGTCCACGCCCAGCCAGACCGCCAGCTCTTTGCCCAGCAGCACGTTGAAGCTGCCCGGCTTGAGGCTGTCATAGCTGCCCTTGGTGATCTTCTTGTCGATCACCGAGACGTTCGGCTCCAGCGCCGGATCGATGCCCTGGATGATCGCGCCCTGCACGCGCGGGCCGCTGATCATCGACTGGATCTCGATGTACGGTGCGGCGCCGGCCACACGCGGGTCCTTCCTGGCCACGTCGACCACCCGCATCCAGTCCGGCATCGGTTCGCCGTCGCGGCTGATGGTGGTGTGCGCGGTCATCTGCAGCAGACGGCTGCGGATTTCCTTCTGGAAACCGCTCATGACGGCCAAGGTGGTGATCAGCACCGTAACGCCGAGCGCGATGCCCAGGATCGATGCCATCGAGATGAAGGAGATGAAGCCGTTGCGGCGCTTGGCACGCAGGTAGCGCAGGCCAATGGCCACGGGAATGGGTTTGAACATGCAGGCACGCCGGTCAATTCAGCTTATGGTGCCATCGACCGGGGCCTACGGGAAACGCCGCGTGCGGCCACGGCCAGTCGCAGTTCACGTCGCTGCCTGGAATCGAGCACATCGGGCCAGAACAGCAGGCGCCGGCGGCACCGATCCTCACGCCAGAGCAACAACAGCCACGGCCCACGCACGATCAGTTGTGGTGCATCGACGTCCTGCCCGGCCACCTGCAGCGGCTCGGGCGGTACCGGCAGAAGCACCTGCACGCGCGGCCTGCGCTGGCGCCAGGCCAGTTCGGCCAACCCGATGCCACAGGCCAGCAACACCGCCGGCGTCAGCAGCCTGGGCGGCAGATCCGATGCACGCAACAGCCAGGGTGCGGCCAGCAGCACCGCCAACTGAGCGGCGGCCTGCAGCCTCGAAGGGCGCCACTCAAGGCTTGAGGGTGAGGATCTTCTGCATGAGGGGGATCGCGTGCGCATGCGGACAGGCCTCGTAGCCCATGAACCAGCGCCACAACTTATCGTCCTCGCAGTCGAGCAGGAACAGGAAAACCTCGCGCTCTTCGGTCGGCGCAGTGCGCCATTCGTGGTCGAGATAGCGCTCGAACAGCTGATCCAGCTCACGCATGCCGCGGCGGCAGCGCCAGCGCAGCTTCTTCAGCAGAACGTCTTCTTCCATCGTGCTTCTCCAGATACAGCAAAGCCACGCATGGCGTGGCTCTACTGAGGTGGTGCAGCCACGCATGGCGTGGCTCTACCGGGTACAGCCAGGCCTGATCAGGCGCGGCGTTCCATCATCAGCTTCTTGATCTCGGCGATGGCCAGCGCCGGGTTCAGGCCCTTCGGGCAGGTGCGGGCGCAGTTCATGATGGTGTGGCAGCGGTACAGCTTGAACGGATCTTCCAGATCGTCCAGGCGCGCACCGGTGTCCTCATCGCGCGAGTCGATGATCCAGCGGTAGGCCTGCAGCAGGATTGCCGGGCCCAGGTAACGTTCGCCGTTCCACCAGTAGCTCGGGCAGCTGGTCGAGCAGCAGGCGCACAGGATGCACTCGTACAGGCCGTCCAGCTTCTTGCGGTCTTCCGGCGACTGCAGGCGCTCGCGGTCCGGCGGTGCCGGGGTCTGGGTGCGGATCCACGGCTTGATCGAGGCGTACTGCGCGTAGAAGTGGGTCAGGTCCGGAACCAGATCCTTGACCACGTTCATGTGCGGCAACGGGTAGATCGGCACTTCCTTCTTGCCGCAGTCCGAGATGGCTCGGGTGCAGGCCAGGGTGTTGGTGCCGTCGATGTTCATCGCGCACGAACCACAGATGCCTTCGCGGCACGAGCGGCGGAAGGTCAGGGTCGGGTCGATCTCGTTCTTGATCTTGATCAGGGCGTCCAGGACCATCGGGCCACAGGCATCCAGATCGACCTCATAGGTATCGGTGCGCGGGTTGCTGTCGTCGTCCGGACTCCAGCGGTAGATCTTGAAGGTGCGCACATTCTTGCCGCCGTTCTTGACGGGGAAGTGCTTGCCCTTCGTGATCTTGGAATTCTTGGGGAGTGAAAACTCGGCCATGGCTGCTCTCGTTGGCTCAGGCGGCCCGCGCCCGTGGGCGCGGATTGCATGGTAGGCGGGGTCGAATCAGTACACGCGCGGCTTCGGCGGCACCACGGACACGTCGTCGGTCAACGTGTACATGTGCACCGGACGGTAGTCGAAGCTGCACTTGCCCTTCTCGTCGACGCTGACCAGGGTGTGCTTCTGCCAGTTGACGTCGTCGCGGTCCGGATAGTCCTCGTGCGCATGCGCACCACGGCTTTCCTTGCGCTGTTCGGCCGAGTTGATCGTCGCCACCGCGTTGAGCAGCAGGTTGTTCAGCTCGTAGGTCTCGATCAGGTCCGAGTTCCACACCAGCGAACGGTCGGAGACCTTCACGTCCTGGAACGAGTCGAAGATCTTGTCCATCTTCTCGCAGCCTTCCTTCAGCGTCTGGCTGGTGCGGAAGACGGCCGCGTCGGCCTGCATGGTGCGCTGCATGCGATCGCGGATGACCGAGGTCGGGGTATCGCCGTTGGCGTGGCGCAGTTTGTCCAGCAGGCCCAGCGCCTTGTCGCAGGCATCGGCCGGCAGCGGCTTGTGCGATGCGCCCGGCTTGATGGTCTCGGCGCAGCGGTTGGCCACCGCACGACCGAACACCACCAGGTCCAGCAGCGAGTTCGAGCCCAGTCGGTTGGCGCCGTGCACGGACACGCAGGCCGCTTCACCGATGGCGTACAGGCCCGGCACCACGGCATTGTCGTTGTCGCCGACCTTCTGCACCACTTCGCCGTGGTAGTTGGTCGGGATGCCGCCCATGTTGTAGTGCACGGTCGGGATGACCGGGATCGGCTGCTTGTGCACGTCGACGCCAGCGAAGATGCGGGCGCTTTCGGCGATGCCCGGCAGCTTGTCGTCGATCACGCCCGGGCCGAGGTGGGTCAGGTCGAGCAGGATGTGGTCCTTGTGCTCGCCGACGCCGCGGCCTTCGCGGATCTCGATGGTCATCGAACGGCTGACCACGTCGCGCGAGGCCAGGTCCTTGTAGTGCGGCGCGTAGCGCTCCATGAAGCGCTCGCCGCTGCTGTTGCGCAGGATGCCACCTTCACCGCGGACACCCTCGGTGATCAGGCAGCCGGCGCCGTAGATGCCGGTCGGGTGGAACTGCACGAACTCCATGTCCTGCATGGCGATGCCGGCACGCATGGCCAGGCCGCCACCGTCGCCGGTGCAGGTGTGCGCCGAGGTGGCGCTGAAGTAGGCACGGCCGTAGCCGCCGGTGGCCAGTACCACGCCCTGGGCGCGGAACAGGTGCAGGGTGCCGTCGGACATGTCCAGGGCCAGCACGCCGCGGCAGGCGCCTTCGTCGTCGAAGATCAGGTCGAGCGCGAAGTACTCGATCATGAAGCGCGCATCGTGCTTCAGCGACTGCTGGTACAGGGTGTGCAGCATCGCGTGGCCGGTACGGTCGGCCGCCGCGCAGGTACGCTGCGCCGCCGGGCCTTCGCCGTACTTGGTGGTCATGCCACCGAACGGACGCTGGTAGATCTTGCCTTCGGCGGTGCGCGAGAACGGCACGCCGTAGTGTTCGAGCTCGATGATGGCCGGGATGGCCTCACGGCACATGTACTCGATGGCGTCCTGGTCGCCCAGCCAGTCCGACCCCTTGATGGTGTCGAAGAAGTGGTAGCGCCAGTCGTCTTCGCCCATGTTGGCGAGTGCGGCCGAGATACCGCCCTGGGCGGCAACGGTGTGCGAACGGGTCGGGAAGACCTTGGTCAGGCACACGGTCTGCAGGCCCTTGGCGGCCAGGCCGAACGTGGCGCGCAGGCCGGCGCCGCCGGCGCCGACCACGACCATGTCGTACTTGTGTTCGGTGATCTTGTAAGCGGACATCTAATCTGGATTCCTGTGTTGGTGCCTGGGCTCAGGCAACGCCGAGGGCGATGCGGCCCACCGCAAACACACTGACGATCATGCCGAGCACGGCGACGAACTTCACCGCGGTCTGCAGCACCAGGGCCAGCAGCGATTCGTGGATGTAGTCTTCCAGCACGACCTGCATGCCGAGCTGCGCGTGCCAGAACATGGCGATCAGCAGGCCGATCAGCGGCACTGCGTTCCACGGCTTGGCCACGGCGGCGGCGGCGGTCGCGTAGTCCGAGCCCAGCAGGCCCAGCACGAAGACCAGGAACCAGATACCCAGCACCACCAGCGCGGCGGCGGTCAGGCGCTGATGCACGAAGTGCTCGGTGCCGGTCTTGGCCGAGCCAAGGCCACGCACGTTCTTCAACGGGGTACGGAACTTGCTCACGCGGCACCTCCGAACATCACATAGGCCCACACCAGCAGGGTGATCACCAGGCTGCCGGTGACCGACAGCCAGCTGCTGCGGATGAAGGCGGGGATGCTGAAGCCGATGGCGAAGTCCTGCACCACATGGCGGATGCCATTGCACAGGTGATAGGCGAACGACCATGTCCACGCGAACAGGAACACGCGGCCATACCAGGCCCCGGCATGGCCGGTGAAGCAGTTCCAGGACTCGGGCCCCATCATCAGGGCCAGCAGGCCGGCAGCGATGATGAGGGCACCAACAGACAGAAAGACGCCAGTGGCTCGATGCAGGATCGAGGTGGCCATCTGAATCTGCCAGCGATACACCTGAAGGTGCGGGGAAAGTGGGCGTTGTCTGGTCGCCATTCGCTGGGCTCGTTGTCTCGGCTGGGCGGCACGCGGCCGCGTTGGCTCAATGCTGATCAGAAATCGATGCAGCGTCCGTTTTTCTCCCAATCGCCATACCGCACCGGATCAAGTCCGCCGCGGCCGCCGAATTCTTCTGCTTTTTCCTGTTCCACGGGCACGGGTGCCGCGGGGACCAGCGGGGCTTCAGATTCGTCGTCGGGAGTGGGGGTTGTTTGGCCTATCATGTTCGGTCTCGCAACGCACAAATTTTAGACCTCGTTCACGTGCCTGACAACCTGCCCCCTGCTTTCGTCGGATATCCGCGCCTGCCCGGCCACCAGCTGCTGAGCCTGCAGGGCCCGGATGCGGCTGTCTTTGCCCACGCCCAGTTCAGCAGCGATGTCACCGCCCTGCCCCTGCTGCACTGGCAGTGGAGTGCCTGGTTGAGCGCCAAGGGCCGCACCCTGGCGGTGTTCCAGCTGCTGCGGTTGGCCGACGACCACCTGATGCTGGTGCTGGCGGATGGCGATGCCGATGCGATTGCGTCGCAACTGCAGCGCTTCGTGTTCCGCCGCAAGGTGAAGGTGCTGGTGCGCGATGATCTGGCGGCGGCCGGGGCATTCACTGCGCCCGAGGCCGCCAGCGGCGCCGCGATTGCGCAGGCCGCAGGTGATGGCTGGGAACTGGACCTGGGCAGCGATGCCCTGCCGCGCACCCTGCGCATCGGCGCCGCCGATGCCTTTGCGGCCGGCAGCGAAACCGATGAGGCCGCTTTCGCCCTGGCCTGGCGCCAGGCCGACCTGCGCTACGGGCTGCCGCGACTGGAAGAAGGCCAGCGCGAGGTGTGGACCCCGCAGCAGCTGGGCCTGGACCGCCTGAACGGCTACAGCGTGAAGAAGGGCTGCTATCCAGGCCAGGAAATCGTCGCCCGCACCCACTTCCTCGGCAAAGCCAAGCGCGCGGTGCAGTTGCTGCATACCGCGGCACCGACGCAGGCCGGCGATGGCGTGCAGCAGGATGGCGCGGCGCTGGGCACGATCGCCTGCGTGGCCGGCGACCTGGCACTGGCGGTGCTGCCACTGGAGGCCGGTGATGCTGACCTGCAGGTGGGTGATGCCATCGCGCAGCGCGTGCCGTTGCTGGATGGATTGGCACGCTGAAGCAGGTTGGTGGGGATCTGCACTGGTGGGTGCGGACCGTTGGTCCGCACGCCTGAAATGGTAGTGCCGGCCGCTGGCCGGCAACCAAGCACGGTTGAGGCTGCCGACCAGCGGCCGGCACTACCCGTTACAGGCGCTCGCCGGTTTCCGCGCTGAAGAAATGCAGGCCCTGCGGGTGGATCGCCACGCGGATCTGCTCGCCCACCGCCGGCAGCGCCTGCGGCGCCACGCGCATGGTCAGCGCGTGCTGGCCACTGCTCAGATTCACGAAGATCTCGTTGCCGACCGGCTCGATGCCTTCGATGCGCGCGGTGAACGCATGCGCATCATCGGCGCTGGCCGGCTGCAGGTGCTCCGGACGCACGCCCACCGCGATCGGCTTCTGCAGCCACGCCGGATCGATCGTGGCCTGGCCCAGCGGTGCACGCCAGTCGCCGTCGACCACGGTCACGCCGCCGGCATCGCCCTGCAGCGTGCCGCGCAGAACGTTCATCGCCGGGCTGCCGAGGAAGCCGGCCACGAACAGATTGGCAGGACGGTCGTACAGCGCCATCGGCGTATCGATCTGCTGGATGATGCCGTCCTTCAGCACCACGATGCGCTGGCCCAGGGTCATCGCCTCGACCTGATCGTGCGTCACGTAGATCATGGTGGTGCCCAGCTTGCGGTGCAGCTGCGCGATTTCGGTACGCACGCTGTGGCGCAGCTTGGCATCCAGATTGGACAGCGGCTCGTCAAGCAGGAACACCGCCGGCTCGCGCACCAGCGCCCGGCCCAGCGCAACACGCTGGCGCTGGCCGCCGGACATGGCCTTGGGCAGCTTGTCCATCATCTCGGTCAGGCCCAGCGTCTGCGCCGCCTCGGCGATGCGCTTGTCGATGGTCGCCTTGTCATGCCCGCGCAGCTTCAGGCCGAAGGCCAGGTTCTCGGCCACGGTCATGTGCGGGTACAGCGCGTAGCTCTGGAACACCATCGCGATGTCGCGATCCTTCGGCGCCACATCGTTGACCACGCGATCACCGATGGTCAGCGTGCCGCCGCTGATCTCTTCCAGGCCAGCCACCATCCGCAGCAGGGTCGACTTGCCACAGCCGGAGGGACCGACCAGCACCATCAGCTCGCCGTCGGCGACCTCGAAGGTGGCGTCCTTCACCGCAACCTGGCCGTTGTCATAGACCTTGCGCACACCCTGCAACTGCACTTTTGCCATATCACCTATCCGGTCCGCCCGAAGCCGGGCTGTCTTTTGGGACTGCCTCGGCCCTCCCGATGGCAGTGATGATTGCGCGCTTGCCGCATGACGGCGAGCACTGCAATCGAATACAGTTGCCCATTCTGCCATGTAAACGTTTTCACGTGGCACTATCCGATGATCGGTGCGCACCGATCTGCGTCGGCGGTTGAACGAAGGTTCCGCCGGGGTAGTGGTTTCGAATGGAACGGTCTTCCGGTGCCCCGGAGAACGCCCCCAACGAACCTCGGACAGGCAGTTGCGCGGATGTCCCCCGAACCCAGCCATGAAGCGATTGACAACGATGTCACCCGGATCTGAAACTCGAGCGATGCACGACACCCTCTTCCTGTTCGGTGCCACAGGTGATCTGGCCCAGCGCTACCTGTTCCCTTCGCTGCTTCGCCTGCTTGGCGACGGCCTGCTGCCGGAGGACTTCCGCATCCGCGCACTGGCGTTGTCCGGGCATGACACCGAAGCCTTCCATGACATCCTGCGCCCGCGCCTGCAGCAGGCCATGCCGATGGCCTCGCAGGACGACATCAACGGCCTGCTGCGCCGCATCGACTACCGTTCGGTCGACCTGCGCGACGTCGACTCTGTCGCCGCCGCCGTCTCCGATCTGGTGCATCGCAAGTGCGTCAGCTACCTGGCCATTCCGCCGGGCCTGTACATCTCCACCTGCGAAGGCCTGGCCAAGGGTGGCGCCCTCGCCGCGCCGGCACGCCTGATGCTGGAGAAGCCGATCGGCAGCGACAGCGAGAGCGCCGAGGAAATCATCAGCACCATCGGCCAGTGGATCGACGAGGACCGTGTGTTCCGTCTCGACCACTACCTGGGCAAGGCGGCGGTGCAGAACCTGATCGCCCTGCGCTTCGGCAATACGCTGCTGGAAGCGGTATGGAACCGCAACTACATCGAATCGGTGCACATCCTGGTGGCCGAGAGCGAAGGCGTGGATGGCCGCGACGCCTACTACGCCCGCTCCGGCGCGCTGCGCGACATGGTGCAGAGCCACATCCTGCAGCTGCTGTGCATGGTGGCGATGGAGCCGCCGGCCTCGCTGGAAGCCGATCGCATCCGCGACGAGAAGGTCAAGGTGCTGCGCGCGCTGCGTCCGCTCGATGCCAGGCACGCCGCGCGTGACAGCATCCGCGGCCGCTATACCGCCGGCACCATCAACGGCCAGCCGGCGCAGGCCTACCAGCCGCCGGAAGGCAGCGACGTGGAAACCTTCGCCGGCGTCACCGCGCACATCGACAACTGGCGCTGGAGCGGCGTGCCGTTCCACTTGGTCACCGGCAAGCGCCTGCCCGAGCGCACCACCCGCGTGGTGGTCACGCTGAAGCCGGTCACCCACTGGCTGTTCGAGCGCCCGCAGCGCGCGCAGGCCGCACCGAACCGCCTGGTGTTCCAGCTGCAGCCGCAGGAGAACATCGAACTGGGCCTGATGAGCAGTCTGGCCGGCCCGGAATGGGGCGCGCTGGAACTGCATCCGCTGGAACTGGAACTGTCGGTGCCGACCGGCCTGCATCGCCGCATCGCGTACGAACGCCTGTTCCTGGATGCGTTCAACGGCAACCACACCTTGTTCGTGCGTGACGACGAAGTGCGCGCCGCCTGGGCGTGGATCGACAGCGTGGCCGACGCCTGGAAGGAGGCCAAGCTGCCGCTGGAACCCTATCCCGCCGGCCAATGGGGCCCGAGCAACGCAACGGAGTTCCTGCCGCAGGGCGTGGACGCACCGGACAGCGAGGCGTCGGCATGAGTGCCAACTCGCAGCCGGTGCTGGTCGCCGACATCGGTGGCACCAACGCCCGCTTCGCCCTGGCCGACACCTCGCTGGACGCGCCATTGCTGAAGGAGAGCATCCGCGAGTACGCAGTGGCGGAGTTCCCGTCGCTTGGCGATGCCGCCCGCCATCACCTTGAGCAGATCGGCGCTGCCGCCAGCCGCGGCGTGTTCGCGGTGGCCGGTCGCGTAGACGGTGACGAGGCACGCATCACCAATCATCCGTGGGTGATCTCGCGCAGCCGCACCGCTGCGATGCTCGGTTTCGACGAGCTGCACCTGATCAACGACTTCGCCGCACAGGCAATGGCGATCTCGCTGCTGCAGCCCGAGGACGTGGTCCAGGTCGGTGGCGCCGCCTGGGTGCCGGGCAAGCCGGGCCAGCCACGCAACTATGCGGTGATCGGGCCTGGTACCGGGCTCGGCGTCGGTGGCCTGATCCTGCGCCACGGCCGCTGCTACCCGCTGGAAACCGAAGGCGGCCATGTCAGCTTCCCGCCGGGAACGCCGGAGGAGATCCGCATCCTGGAGATCCTGTCCGAGCAGTTCGGCCGCGTCTCCAATGAGCGCCTGATCTGTGGCCCCGGCCTGGTCAACATCCATCGCGCGGTGTGCGAGATGGCCGGTATCGACCCGGGCCAGCTGCAGCCGGTGGACGTGACCGCCCGCGCCCTGCATGGCGATCCGCAGGCAATGCGCACCGTCGATGTGTTCTGCGCCGTGTTCGGCGCCATTGCCGGCGACCTGGTACTGACCCAGGGCGCCTGGGACGGCGTGTTCCTCACCGGTGGACTGACCCCGAAGATGCTCGATTCGCTGCAGCACTCCGGGTTCCGCCAGCGCTTCGAACACAAGGGGCGGTTCTCTTCGATCATGGCGCGGGTGCCGTCGCTGGCCGTGATGCATCCCCATGCCGGACTGCTGGGCGCCGCCGCCTATGCCGCCGATGCCGAACGTGACGCACCTGGAGTTGCCGCATGAGCCCCACCTTCCACGACGACCGCGTCGAGTTCATCCACCACGGCGATGCCGACGGCTGGATCGAAGCGGTAGCCGCCGAGATGGCGCAGACCCTCAACCACGACATCAATGAAGTGGGCCGCGCCCGCATCCTGTTGTCCGGCGGCACCACGCCAGCACCGGTCTACCAGGCGCTGGCCGAACTGGACGTGCACTGGGACCGGGTTGAAGTGAGCCTGGCCGACGAGCGCTGGCTGTCGCCGCAGGATCGCGACAGCAACGCATGGCTGGTGCGCGAGCACCTGCTCAAGCGCGCCGAGGGTGCGCATTTCGATCCGCTGGTGCGCATTGGCAAACCCCTGCCGGAATGTGTGTACACCGCCAACCTGCAAGCCCAGCACAGCCAGCCGCCGAGCCTGGTGGCACTGGGCATGGGCAACGACGGCCACACCGCCTCGCTGTTCCCCGGCTCGAAGGACCTGGCCCGCGCACTGGAAAGCACCCTGCCCTACGCCGCGCTGGATGCCACCGGCTGCCCGGGCGCGAACCAGTGGCCGCTGCGCATCACGCTGACCCCGCATGGGCTGCGCCAATGCCGGCAGCGCCTGCTGCTGCTGCGCGGCAAGCAGAAGCTGCAGGTGCTGCGCCAGGCGTTGGACAGCAACGACGTCCAGCAGTACCCGATCCTCAACGCGATCAACCTGGAAGGCGCGCGCCTGCGCGTCCACTGGGCTGATTGATGTCGGCGGCGGCGCCCTGCCGCCGCTTGCCTCTCGCCACCTTGAACGCCGGTAGCCAATGAGCCTCCATCCGCAACTGCAAGCCATCACTGAGCGCGTCATCCGCCGCAGCGCCGCCTCGCGTGCCGCCTACCTGGCCGCGATCGACGCCTCCCTGCGCGAAGGCCCGTTCCGCAGCCGCCTGAGCTGCGGCAACCTCGCCCACGGATTCGCCGCCTGTGGCGGCACCGACAAGAGTCGCCTGCGCGGCGGCGTGACGCCGAACCTGGGCATCATCACCGCCTACAACGACATGCTCTCTGCGCACCAGCCGTTCGAGACCTATCCCGAGCAGATCCGCGAGATCGCCCGCGAGCTCGGTGCTACGGCACAGGTGGCCGGCGGCGTGCCGGCGATGTGCGACGGCGTCACCCAGGGCCGCGGCGGCATGGAACTGTCGCTGTTCTCGCGCGATGTCATTGCCCAGGCCACGGCGATCGGCCTCAGCCATGACATGTTCGACAGCACCGTCTACCTAGGCGTGTGCGACAAGATCGTGCCCGGCCTGCTGATCGGTGCGCTGGCCTTCGGCCACCTGCCGGCGGTGTTCGTGCCGGCCGGCCCGATGACCCCGGGCATCCCCAACAAGCAGAAGGCGGAAGTGCGCGAGCGCTATGCCGCCGGCGAAGCCACCCGCGAAGAGCTGCTGGAAGCCGAGTCCGCCTCATACCACGGCGCCGGCACCTGCACCTTCTACGGCACCGCCAATTCCAACCAGGTGCTGCTGGAAGCGATGGGCGTGCAGCTGCCGGGCGCGTCGTTCGTCAATCCGGGCACGCCGCTGCGCGACGCGCTGACCCGCGAGGCGACCGAACGTGCACTGGACATCACCGCACTGGGCGACGACTTCCGTCCGCTGGGCCGGATCATCGACGAGCGCGCGATCATCAACGCGGTCATCGCGCTGATGGCCACCGGCGGTTCGACCAACCACACCATCCACTGGATCGCAGTGGCGCGTGCCGCCGGTATCGTGCTGACCTGGGACGATTTCGACGAACTGTCGCAGCTGATTCCGCTGCTGGCCCGCGTCTATCCGAACGGCGAGGCCGACGTGAACCGCTTCGCGGCCGCTGGCGGCCCGGCGTTCGTGTTCGGCGAGCTGATCAAGGCGGGCCTGATGCACGGCGATCTGGTCAGCGTGGCGCGCGGCGGCATGCCCGACTACGCACGCGAACCGCAGCTGCGCGATGGCCAGCTGGTCTACCTGCCGGGCCTGGAACGCAGCGCCGATGACGAAGTGGTGCGTGGCGTCGACAATCCGTTCGAGCACCAGGGCGGCCTGCGCCTGCTGCGCGGCAACCTCGGCAAGTCGCTGATCAAGCTGTCGGCGGTAAAGCCGCAGTACCGCACGATCGAAGCGCCGGCCGTGGTGGTCGATGCACCGCAGGTGCTGAACAAGCTGCACGCCGGTGGCCTGCTGCCGCAGGACTTCGTGGCGGTGGTGCGTTACCAGGGCCCGCGTGCCAACGGCATGCCCGAACTGCATTCGCTGGCGCCGCTGCTGGGCCTGCTGCAGAACCAGGGCCGGCGCGTGGCGCTGGTCACCGACGGTCGCCTGTCCGGCGCCTCGGGCAAGATTCCGGCGGCGATCCACGTGACGCCGGAAGCGGCACGCGGCGGTCCGCTGGCCAAGGTCCGCGAGGGCGACATGATCCGCCTGGATGGCGAGGCTGGCACGCTGGAAGTGCTGGTGGACGCGGCCGAATGGGCGGCACGTCCGCTGGCGCCGAACACAGCACCGGCTGCGCATGATCTGGGCCGCAACCTGTTCGCGATCAACCGTCGCGTGGTGGGTCCGGCTGATCAGGGTGCGATTTCGATTTCGTGCGGGCCGGCGGCGGCTGATGGCGGGCCGTGGGAGTATGACGCGGAATATGAGCTGGGGCACGATGCCGCGGCGGCGGCGGCGCCGCATGAGGCGAAGGACGCCTGAAGCGAAAAGCCGCGGCAGGCTTCCCGGCCTGGGCAGTAGAGCGCCCTGGCCGGGACACGCCGTAAACCCATCCATGGGGGCTCGGTCGCGGCATCCATGCCGCTCACGGTCCCGGCCAGGGCGCTCTACTGCCCTTGGACAATTCCCGGCGCGTCATTTGCGCTGCGGCCACTGAATCAAGAAGAGCAAAAGGCAAGGGCAAAAGCATGGGTATCGAACAACATCAGGTGAAGGCGGCGGAGCTGTTGCGTGCGGCGGGCATCCTGCCGGTGGTGACGATTCATACGCTGGACCAGGCGCGGGCGGTCAGTGCGGCGCTGCTGGAAGGTGGCTTGCCGGCGATCGAGCTGACCCTGCGTACGCCAGTGGCGATGGAAGCATTGGCGATGCTCAAGCGCGAGCTGCCGGACGTGGTGGTGGGTGCCGGTACGGTGCTGACCGTGGAGCAGATGCAGCAGTCGATCGATGCGGGTGCGGACTTCCTGGTGACCCCGGGTACGCCGCCGGCACTGGCTGATGCACTGGCCGCCGCACCGCTGCCGGTGGTGCCGGGTGCGGCCACCCCGACCGAACTGCTGTCGCTCTACGCCCGCGGCTTCCGCGTGTGCAAGCTGTTCCCGGCCACGGCTGTGGGTGGCCTGGCAATGATCAAGGGACTGGCCGGCCCGGTGGCGGACCTGAAGCTGTGCCCGACCGGCGGCATCACCGAGAACACCGCCGCCGAATACCTCGAGCAGAAGAACGTGGTCTGCATCGGTGGTTCGTGGATGGTGCCGGGCAACTGGATCGCCAACGGCGAATGGGACAAGGTGCGCGCCAGCGCCGCAGACGCCGCCAAGATCATCCAGCGCGTACGCGGCCACTGAGCCCGACAAAGGTGCAGAGCCGAGCCCATGCTCGGCTCCGGCATCATCAGGGGTCAGAGCCCTTTCCCACCGGGAAAGGGATCCGACCCCGGGCGACGAGCGCGCAAAGCGCGCGACCCGCTCCTGCTCTTCCTTCTTCAATTCCGCGGTGGCGGCGCACGGAAACCGTCCGTGGCCCTGCGGAGGGATTGCGCAGGGGACGCCGTGAATCCATCCCTGGAGGCTCGGGCGCGCCATCCATGGCGCTTACGCCCCTGCGCAATCCCTCCGCAGGGCCAACCCCACGAATCCTGCCGCACACCGCGAGGGGCTCAGCCGTTGGCCGAACCCCTTACAGCGGCCGTGCCGGATCCACCAACCCGTACTGGCTGGCCATCCGCGCCAGCGCGATGTTGTCGTGGATCCCCATTTTCTCGAACAACCGCGCCTTGTGCGTGTTCACCGTCTTCGCACTCAGGCTCAGGCGCCGCGCGATGTCTTCCTGGCGCAGGCCCTGGGTCAGCAACAGCGCCACCTCAAGCTCGCGCGGCGACAGGTTGTCGAACGGCGAACCATTGCCTTCCACTGTCGACAGCGCCAGATTCTGCGCGATGCTGGTGCCCAGGTAGCGACGACCGGCCGCCACATCACGCACCGCACGCAGCAGTTCCTGCGCATCGCAGCCCTTGCCGATGTAACCGGCCGCACCGGCTTCGAGCAGGCGCTTGGGCAGCGGGCCGTCTTCCAGTACCGACACGATCACCACGCGGGTATTGCGGTGGCTGCGGACGATGCGCTCGGTCACTTCCATGCCGCTCACGCCCGGCAGGTGCAGGTCGCACAGCACCACATCCGGCAGCAGCTGGCGGACTTCACGCAGCGCGTCTTCGCCGGTCTCGGCTTCGCCCACCACCTCGATGTCGGTTTCCCCCGACAGAATCATCTTCATACCGGTGCGGACCAGCGCGTGGTCATCCACCAGGTAGACTCGAATCGTCATTCATGTACCTCTTCGAATGCGGCCATTGCAGGTCAAGCTAGGCAGGGTGCCGATACCCTGCAAGCGCGTCCGGAATGCGGCATCGGCGATCTGCCTTGCGCATCACAGTACCGCGCGTTGTGCTTGCCCCCTGTCTTGCAGAACCTGCTGCAACGAAACAACTGATCTATCACGTAGACGTCCCTCAAGGGCCATCCACGTCAAACCCCCTGTGTTGGTGCTTCGCTGGCCTTCGCTGGCGGCGGGCCGTGACGTCGCCAAGGGTGCCGGCGACTGAACATGACCAGATAGCACCCTACCACCCAAACCAGCGCGGCACACCATCCGGCCAGGATGTCGGAGGGGTAGTGCACCCCCAGATAGACCCGCGACACGCTTACCAGCAGGCTGAACGCGGGTGCCAGCATCAGTACCGGCCAGCGCCAACGGGTGTTCCAGGCGAGCAGTACCAAGGTCACGGCAAGGGTCATCGAACCCATCGCATGCCCGCTGGGGAAGCTGAACGTCGATTCCGGCGCGATCGATTCCCACAGGCTGGGGCGCTGCCGCTGGAAGAACTGCTTGCTGCCCATGTTCAGCAGCGCCGACCCTACGAAGCTGACCGCGACGAAGGTCGCCTCGCGCCAGCGCCGGTAGCCCAGCAGCACGCCGATGATCAGCACGTCGGCCGGGATCAGGAACCACTCGTAGCCCAGTTTCGAGATGAGCACGAAGAAGCGGTCCAGCCACGGCGAATGCAGGCCATGCATCTGCCACAGCAGGGGCGCGTCGAAATGGAACGATTCAAACTCGTGCACTTCATCCGCCAGGGCAACAAAGCCTGCCAACGGCAGCAGCACGCCACCGAACAACAGGACCAGGCGCCAGGCGTTGCGCGCCATCCAGTGGCGGAAGCCGGAGGCGGACTCCGGTGCGGCGAGGATCGCAGGCTTATCCGGCGCTTCGGACATACGTGTGTTCGACGTAATCGTCGATCAGGGCGACGAACTCCTGGGCGATGTTGTCGCCACGCAGGGTCACCTTCTTCTCACCATCGACGAACACCGGCGCCGCAGGCGTCTCACCCGTGCCCGGCAACGAGATGCCGATGTTGGCGTGACGCGATTCGCCCGGCCCGTTGACGATGCAGCCCATCACCGCCAGGGTCATGTTCTCCGCCCCCGGGTGGTGGATCTTCCACAGCGGCATCTTCTCGCGCACGTGGTTCTGCACCACCTTGGCCAGCTCCTGGAAGAACTCGGAGGTGGTACGGCCGCAGCCCGGGCAGGCCGTGACCAGCGGCGTGAAGGCACGCTGGCCGGTGGTCTGCAGCAGTTCCTGGGCGACGATCACTTCCTGCGTTCGCGACTGGCCCGGCTCCGGGGTCAGCGAGATGCGGATGGTGTCACCGATGCCTTCCTGCAGCAGCACGCCCAGCGCCGCGGACGATGCCACGATGCCCTTGCTGCCGATACCGGCCTCGGTCAGGCCCAGGTGCAGGGCGAAGTCGGAGCGCTGCGCCAGGTCGCGGTACACCGCGATCAGCTCCTGCACGCCACTGACCTTGGCCGACAGCACGATGCGATCGCGCGGCAGACCCAGCTCCACCGCCTGCTCGGCCGAATCCAGCGCCGAGCGGATCAGCGCCTCGCGCAGCACGCGGCCGGCATCCCAGGGCTGTTCGCGCAGGTTGTTCTCGTCCATCAGCTTCGCCGCCAGGGCCTGGTCCAGCGAGCCCCAGTTGGCGCCGATGCGCACCGGCTTGTTGTAACGGATGGCGAATTCGATCAGCTGGGCGAACTGCAGATCCTTCTTCTTGCCGAAGCCGACGTTGCCCGGGTTGATGCGGTACTTGGCCAGTGCTTCGGCACATGCCGGTTCGGCGGTCAGCAGCTGGTGGCCGTTGTAGTGGAAATCGCCGATCAGCGGCACGTCGATGCCCATCATCGCCAGCTTGTCGACAATGCGCGGGATCGCCGCAGCGGCTTCCACGGTATTGACGGTCAGCCGCACCATCTCCGAACCGGCACGCCACAACTCGGCCACCTGCTTCACGCTGGAGGCGACGTCGGAGGTGTCGGTGTTGGTCATCGACTGCACCACCACCGGCTTGCCTCCGCCCACGGTGACCCCGCCGATCTGGACGGCATGGGTCTGGCGGCGCGGCCAGGCAGTGGCATCGGAGGGCGGAGTCGGGCGGGTGACGGCGTCGTGCATGGGCGCATTCTACCGCCCGGCCCTGCATTCGGGGTGACTCGCATTCAGCCGGCGGCACGGCTGCGGCCGATTGTCGCAGGCACGGTCACGCGCGAACGCATACGATGAGCGTGAATGACCGGTCCCGACGCCCCGTTTCTCCGAACCCTGTGCAGCCTGCGCTGGCTTGCAGTAGGCGGCCAGGCCGCCACCATCCTGGTCGCCACCTGGGTGCTGGGGCTGCCGTTGCCGCAGCTGCCGCTGTGGGCCGGCGTGGCGGTGCTGACCCTGTTCAACATCTACACCCAGCTGCGCCCGGAAGCGGCCGACACCGCACCGCTGACTGCATTCGGCCACATCCTGGTGGACGTGATCATCCTGACCTGGATGGTCGGCTGGAGCGGTGGCATGGCCAATCCGTTCAGCTCGCTGTTCCTGATCCTGATCGCACTGGCCGCGTTTGCCCTGCCCCTGCGCTGGGCGCTGGCGGTCGCGCTGGCCTGCCTGCTCGGCTACGCCGCCAGCGGCATCTTCGGCCAGCCCCTGCCGGACGGCTATTTCCGCGCGCAGGACCTCAACCGCTGGGGCGTGGTCGCCAATTTCCTGATTTCCGCGGCGGTCGTACTGGCCTTCTCCACCCGCCTGGCGCTGGCGCTGCGCCAGCGCGAACTGGAACTCTCGGCCCTGCGCGAACGCTTCGCCCGCAACGAGGGCATCGTCGCCCTGGCCACCCATGCCGCCTCGGTGGCGCATGAACTGAACACGCCGCTGGCAACCATGACCCTGCTCGCCGACGACGTGGCCGAACGCAGTGAAGAGCCGGAAGTGCGCGAGGACATGGAAACCCTGCGCGAGCTGCTGGTGCAGTGCCGTGAGCGCGTGCTGGCGCTGGCCGCACCGGCCTCGGCCGATGCGCCCGGACGCAGCCATTCCAGCGCGCAGCAGGTGCTGGAGCAATGGCGCCTGGTGCGACCGACCATCGACCTGCACCGCAACGATGATGCGCCGCTGCGGCTGCCGCTCGACCCGGGCGTGGGCCACCTGCTGATGGTCCTGCTCAACAATGCCGCCGATGCCGGCGAACAGGCCGGCCGGCCGCGCGTGGACCTGGACCTGCGCATCGAAGGCGACGATCTGATCGGCGAAGTACGCGACTACGGCCACGGCTTCAACGCGCGCGCCGCGGTGCTGCCGGGCAAGCTGTTCGGCAGCAGCAAGAGTGAAGGCATGGGGGTCGGCCTGGCCCTGTCCCATGCCACGATCGAACGCCTCGACGGCGAGATGTGGATGCGCCCGGCCCAGGGGGCCGGCAGCCGCGTCGGCTTCCGCCTGCCGCTGGCCCCATGCGAGGAAACCACATGAGCGCCTCAACCCTCGGCCTGCTGGTCGACGACGACGAACTGTACCTGCGCACCCTGCAGCGCAGCCTGGCCCGCAAGGGACTTGAAACGCAGACCGCGCAGGATGCCGCCAGCGCGCTGGCGCTGGCGCGCCAGCACCCACCCGCGTTCGCCCTGATCGACCTGAAGCTGGGCAGCGATTCCGGCCTGGCGCTGATCCAGCCGCTGCGTGCGCTGCGCGCGGACATGCGCATCCTGCTGGTGACCGGCTACGCCAGCATCGCCACTGCGGTGGAAGCGATCAAGCTCGGTGCGGACGATTACCTGCCCAAGCCAGCCACGGTACCGATGATCCTTCGCGCTTTGGGCGAGGAGGATGACGGCCCGGCCGACGATGGCGAAATGGAAGTGCCCGACGCGATGACACCGATCAGCCGCCTGCAGTGGGAACACATCCAGCAGGCGATGCACGAGACCGGCGGCAATGTGTCGGCAGCCGCGCGCCTGCTCGGCATGCACCGGCGCTCGCTGCAGCGCAAGCTGGCCAAGCGGCCCAGCCCGGAACGCGACCCGAGCCGCTGAGGCACCACGCCCTTCATGGTAGTGCCGGCCGCTGGCCGGCAACCAGGTGATGCTTCAATCGTTCATGAGGTCGCCGGCCAGCGGCCGGCACTACCAGAGCCTCAGCCCTTCAGCTGCGCAAGGATCTCGCGGGTCATCGGGTCGGCAACGGCCACATCCTCGCCCTGCAGCGCCGGCAGCAGGCCGCTGGCCAGCTGCTTGCCCAGTTCGACACCGAACTGGTCGAAGGCGTTGATGTTCCAGATCACCGACTGCACGTACACGGCGTGTTCGTACACGGCGATCAGCGCACCCAGCGCCTGCGGGGTCAGCGCGTCGAGCAGGATCAGCGTGCTCGGGCGGCCGCCCGGGTAATCACGGTGCGGGTCGTCGCTGCCCTGGCCATTGGCCAGTGCTTCGGTCTGCGCCAGCAGATTGGCCAGCAGGGCCTGATGATTGATCGTGTAGGGATCGTCGTTGTGCACGCAGCCGATGAAGTCGGCCGGAACGATGCTGGTGCCCTGGTGCAGTGCCTGGAAGAAGCTGTGCTGCACATCGGTGCCCGCGCCTCCCCACCACACCGGCACGGTATCGGTGGTGACCGGCTGGCCATCACGCTGCACACGCTTGCCCAGGCTTTCCATCACCAGCTGCTGCAGGTAGGCCGGCAACAGCGCCAGGCGCTGGTCGTAGGTCATCACCGCATGCGTGGCATGGCCCAGCAGGTTGCGGTTCCAGATGTCGGTCAGGCCGTGCAGCACCGGCAGGTTGCGCTCCAGCGGTGCATCCAGCGCATGCGCATCCATCTGCGCAGCACCTTCCAGCAGCTGTTCAAAGCGCTCGAAGCCGATCGCCAGCGCTATCGGGAAACCGACCGCAGACCACAGCGAATAGCGGCCGCCGACCCAATCCCACATCGGCAGCACACGATCGGCGGCGATGGCAAAGGCCTTTGCGGCACGTTCCGGATTGGCACTGACCGCGTACAGGCGGTCGCTGCCCCCCAGCCAGTCGTGCAGGATCTGGCCGTTGAGCAGGGTTTCCTGGGTGCCGAAGGTCTTGGAGATCAGGATGCCGGCGGTCTTGGCCGGATCCAGCGTGGCCAGCGTACGCTGCATGGCCGCGCCGTCCACGTTCGATACGAAATGCACGCGCAGGCGCGCACCGCTGACCGGACGCAGCGCGTCGGCGACCAGGCGCGGGCCAAGGTCGGAACCACCGATGCCGACACTGACTACATCGGTCACGCCAGTGTCTTCCAGCGCGCGCACCAGCACGCCCATGCGCTGGCGGATCTCGCGCGCGGTGGCATAGGCCTCGGCCGCCACCGGCGCATCGACCACGTCGCCGCGCAGTGCGGTGTGCAGCGCGGCGCGACCTTCGGTCAGGTTGACCTGCTCGCCACGGAACAGGCGGGTGATGGCACCACCGACATCACGGTCGGCAGCCAGCGCCAGCAATGCCTGCAACGCCGCGGCATCGTATTTCTGCCGGGCGAAGTTGACGTACAACGGACCGACCCGCAGCGCCAGGTCCTGCACGCGGCCGGGTTCGGCGGCGAGCAGGCCGGGGATGCTTGCGCCCTTCAGGCGCTGGGCGTGGGAATGCAGCGAGTCGAATCCGTTGTTCGTTGTCATGCGGCCTGGGTCGGGATCGTGTCGTTGGTGTGGGTGATCTGGTTCTTGCCATCAACGTACACCAGCTTCGGCTTGAAGCTGTCGGCTTCCTGCTCGGTCATGCTGGCGAACGCGGCAATGATGATGATGTCACCGACCTGCACGTGGCGCGCGGCGCCACCGTTGAGCGAGACAACGCCGCTGCCGGCTTCGGCGCGGATGGCATAGGTCGAGAAGCGCGCACCGTTGGTCACGTCCCAGATGTGCACCTGCTCGAACTCGCGGATGCCGGTGGCAGCCAGCAGGTTGTCATCGATGGCGATCGAGCCTTCGTAGTTCAGCTCGGAATGGGTGACGGTGGCGCGGTGGATCTTGGTCTTGAGCAGGGACAGGTGCATGGGGGCGCTGCAACGGCAAAGGAAAGAGCGGATTCTAGCACCCGCTTGGCCGTCGTCAGGGGCCTGCGGCAGGACGCTGAAGGCCGTTCAGGCGCCCTCGCCCGGCGGCGGCGCCGTGGCATGGACGGCACCGCCCTGCAGTGACAGCCTGAACACCGTATGGAAGGCCAGCCCGGAGGCCAGGCCCAGGCCCCCTGCAGCCAACACCGTCAGCCCATAGCTGATCACATCGAATGTATCCACATAGCGCAGGCGCTGCAGCAGCGGCCCATGGATCGTGCCCGGCCATTCATGGATGACCATGGCCAGCGCGCCCAGAGCAGCCCCTGCAAGCACGAAGCGGGTCCGGCGCAGGAGCCGCCGAGATCGCGGGAGCAGCGCCATCGGCAGGAACACCACGATGGCGCTGCAGACGCCCAGCCCGAACATCAGTCCACCGCCGGTGAGCGCGGGCATCGGCGTGCGCCTGAATTCGAGCGCGAACAACAGGCCGCCAAACAGCTGCGCCGGCAGCATGCCGGCAGCCAGCACGGCCAGGATCAACGCCTGCGCAAGCCGACCAGCGTCAGTGGAGGGTGTCTTCATTGCCGTTCTCCCGTCCATGGGAAGGTGCGAGGCGCCCATTGTGGGCGCCCCCGGGCCGCATGCGGCTCAGAACTCCAGGTTGTCGATCAGGCGGGTGGAGCCCAGGCGCGCGGCGATCAGCGCTACGCGGCCACCGCCATCGAACGTCGGCTCGGCCAGCTCCGGGGTGCGCAGCACCGCATAGTCGACCTGGAAACCGGCCGCCTGCAATGCCGCCGTGGCGTCGGCCTCGATGCGATCACGCGCCTGCCCGGCCACGTAGCCTTCGCGCATGCCCAGCAGGGTGCGGTGGATGGTGGTCGCGACCGGGCGCTGTTCGGCGCTCAGGTACTGGTTGCGCGAACTCTTGGCCAGGCCATCCTCGTCGCGCACGATGTCCGCGCCGACGATCTGGATCGGGAACGACAGCTCAGCCACCATCTGGCGGATGACCGCCAGCTGCTGGTAGTCCTTGCGGCCGAACACGGCTACGTCCGGCTGCACCTGCAGGAACAGGCGCGCCACCACCGTGCAGACGCCATCGAAGTGGCCCGGGCGGCTGGCACCTTCCAGCACCTCGCTCACGCCGGGCGCGTGCATCTGCGTGGTCTTGTCCACGCCCAGCGGGTACATGGCCTCGACGCTGGGCAGCCACACCGCATCGCAGCCGGCCTGCTCCAGCCCGGCCACGTCGGCCTCGGGCGTACGCGGATAGCGACTGAAATCCTCGTTCGGCCCGAACTGGGTCGGGTTGACGAAGATGCTTGCCACCACCTTGTCGGCGTACTGGCGGGCCAGGGTCACCAGCGAATGATGGCCACCGTGAAGGTTGCCCATGGTGGGCACCAGCGCCACGCGCAGGCCCTCGCGCTTCCACTGGGCGATCTGCCCGCGCAGTGCGCCGAGCTCGTTGAAGGTCTGGATCATGAGGCGTAGGCGTGCTGTTCGTCGGGGAAGCTGCCGTCGCGCACGGCGTCGGCGTAGGCGCGGGTGGCACCGGCCACCGAACCGCCTTCGGCAAGGAAATCCTTGACGAACTTGGGGCGGCGATGGCCACTGTCCAGGCCGAGGAAATCGTGCAGCACCAGCACCTGGCCGTCGCACTGTGGGCCGGCACCGATGCCGATGGTCGGCACCTCCACCGCAGCGGTCACCTCGGCGGCAACCGGGGTCGGCACGCACTCAAGCACCATGATGCTGGCGCCGGCAGCGGCCACGGCCCTGGCATCTTCCACCAGCTGGCGCGCGGCATCGCCGCGGCCCTGGATCTTGAAGCCGCCCAGGCGCAGCACCGACTGCGGTGTCAGGCCCAGATGCGCACAGACCGGAATCTCACGCTCAACCAGGTAGCGGATGATGTCGACCTTGAAGCCGGCACCTTCGATCTTGACCATCTCGGCACCGGCCTGCAGCAGCTGCAGCGAAGCATCCAGCGCGCGCTCCGGAGTGGCATCGGCACCGAACGGCAGGTCGGCCACCAGCAGCGCGCGCTGCAGCACACGGGCCACGGCGCGGGTGTGGTAGACCATGTCGGCCACGGTCACCGGCAGGGTCGAATCATGGCCCTGCACGACCATGCCCAGCGAATCGCCAATCAGGATCAGGTCAACGCCATTTGCGTCGAAAGTGCGGGCGAAGCCAGCGTCGTAGGCGGTCAACATGACCAGCTTCTGGCCATTGCGCTTGGCCTCGGCCAGGGCGGGAACGGTCCAGGGCTTGCTGTCTGCGTGGGTGCTCATGTGCTGATAACCGGGGGAGATAACCCGGGCATTATCACCCTATCGGCGCGATCCCGCAGGCATCCACCCGCATCACTGCATCCCGCACGCGGCCATGCCCGGGGATGGCCAGATCCGGCGCGATTTCGGCCAGCGGCACCAGCACGAAGGCACGCTCGTGCATGTAGGGGTGCGGCACCTGCAGGCCGGGCTGGTCGAGCACCTGCGCGCCATACAGCAGCAGGTCCAGGTCCAGCGCGCGCGGCCCCCAGTGCACCGCCGGATCGCGCACGCGACCAAAGCGCTGCTCCAGCGCCAGCATCGCCTGCAGCAGTTCATCGGCTGCCAGTGACGTTTCGACCGCGGCCACTGCGTTGACGAACGGTGGCTGGTCTTGATTGCCCCAGGCCGGCGTTGCGTACAGGCGCGAGGCCTGCAGCACGCGGGTCCCGGGCAGGCCGTCCAGCGCAGTGATCGCCGCGCCGACAGTCGTGGCCGCATCGCCGAGGTTGGCGCCGAGGCCGATCCACGCTGGCGTCATTGCTTATTCGCCAGCTGCACCGGCCGAGGCCCCCGGGCGGCGACGACGACGGCGACGCTTGCGCGGTGCTCCGTTCTCGTCATCGCCCTCGTCGCTGTGCATCGCGTCCAGCGACGATTCCAGCTCGCGGCCGGACTGGGCCTGTGCCTCGCGCCAGAATTCAACATCGGCAGCGTGCTCGGCCGAGGCCACCTGGCGCAGGCTGAGGAAGTCGAACGCGGCGCGGAAGCGCGGATGGGTGAGCGTGCGGAACACGCGCTTGCGCTGGCGCGAGCTGAAACGCGACTGCAGCAGCCAGATTTCCTGCATCGGCAGCGAGAAGCGGCGCGGCAGCGCGATGGTGCTCAACTGCTGCACGGTGACGCGGTCGGCGGCACGACGCTGCGCCTCTTCCGGCGCCACGCCCTGCTTGAGCAGGGTCGCCTGGGCGCGGCAGAACGCCGGCCACAGCAGCAGCGCGAACAGGAACGCCGGCGAGACCGGCTCGTCGTTGGCCACGCGGGCATCGGTATTGGCCAGGCCCTCGACCAGCATGCGGCGCAGCGCGCCGGTGCGGTTGGACTTCAACGCCCTGGCGCTTTCCGGGAACAGCACGTCGAGCAGACCGTAGCGCTCCAGGCCTTCGAAGCTGGCCACGCCGTGCCCGGACAGGAACAGCTTCAGCACTTCCTCGAACAGGCGTGCCGGCGCGGCTTCGTTGAGCAGGCCAGCCAGCTGCGGGATCGGCGCGGCGGTGCCCTCTTCGATCTGGAAGCCGAGCTTGGCCGCCAGGCGCACGGCGCGCAGCATGCGCACCGGGTCTTCCTGGTAGCGCTGTACCGGGTCGCCGATGAGCTTCATCAGGCGCGCCTGCACGTCTTCGAAGCCACCGGTGTAGTCACGCACCGAGAAGTCCTCGATGGCGTAGTACAGGGCGTTGCAGGTGAAGTCGCGGCGGACGGCGTCGTCTTCGATGGTGCCGTACACGTTGTCGCGCACAAGCATGCCGTTTTCCATCTCGCGGTCGCCACTACCGTCATCGCTGTTGGCGCGGAAGGTGGCGACTTCGATGATCTCGCGGCCGAACACAACGTGGGCGAGGCGGAAACGGCGGCCGATCAGGCGGCAGTTGCGGAACAGCTGCTTGACCTGTTCGGGCGTGGCGTCGGTGGCCACGTCGAAATCCTTGGGTTGGCCATTGACCAGCAGGTCGCGCACCGCGCCGCCGACAAGGTAGGCGCCGAAGCCGGCATCGCGCAGGCGATAAAGCACGCGCAGGGCGTTCGGGCTGATGTCCTTGCGGGAGATCGTGTGCTGGTCGCGCGGGATGACGCGCAGGCTGAACGGTGATGTAGCAGAGGAAATGATGTTGGCGCTTCCGGTTGAAGTTTCGGGATTGCCCAATGGCATCGAGGTGCATATACTAGCGCTCCTGCCTCGGCAGCGACACAGTTACGCTCCCTTCGTCTAGTGGTTAGGACGTGGCCCTCTCAAGGCTAAAACAGGGGTTCGAGTCCCCTAGGGAGCGCCAGTCGCCGCAGCAGGAACCGAAAAAGCCCGCCTTGTGCGGGCTTTTCTGTTTTCCGGGATTGCAGTGGTTGCGGTCGGGTTGGTCGCTTTGGCGCCCCCCTGCAATCGGCTTGAGCCGGTGGGGTCACCCAGGGCAGGACACGCCGTAAACCCATCCATGGGGGCTCGATGGCGCCATCCATGGCGCCAACGGTCCTGCCCTGGGTGACCCCACCGGCTCTGGACGGTTTCCCGCGAGCTGCGGCAACAACCGACCAGCGCTTCGCCGCATCCGCACGCACCATGAACTGTCAGGAGGGGGCAGGCCGCCCTCTCACACTCTGGACAAGCAGGCGCCAACGGAACGCAACCGAAGCCAGTCGCCGTCAGCCTTCCATCTGCTCCAGCTCCTTGCCCTTGGTCTCGCGCACGTAGCGGACCACGAAGAAGATCGAGAGGATGGCCGCCACCGTGTAGATGCCATAGGCGCCGGCCAGGCCGATGCCGGCCAGCAGCATCGGGAAGGTCACGGTGATCGCGAAATTCGACGTCCACTGCGCCGCACCGGCAACAGCCAACGCCGGGCCGCGGATCTGGTTGGGGAACATCTCGCCCAGCATCACCCACATCACCGGGCCCCAGGACATGTTGAAGAACACCACGTAGACGTTGGCCGCGACCAGCGCCAGCCGGCCCATGCCGTCGGACAACTGCAGTCGACCGTCGGCCAGGCTTCCACTGGCGAACGCGACCACCATCAACACCAGCGCCACCGACATGCCGACCGAGCCGATCCACAGCAGCGGCTTGCGCCCGATGCGGTCGATCAACAGCACCGTCAGCAGGCAAGCACCGATGCTCAGCCCACCGGACAGCACGTTGATCAGCAGTGCGTCGCTTTCCGAGAAGCCCACCGCCTGCCACAGCACCGCGCCGTAATAGAACACCACATTGATGCCGACCAGCTGCTGGAACATGGCCAGACCGATGCCCACCCACAGGATCGGCCGCAGCTTGCCGCTGACCGTGTCGCGCAGGTCGGCAAAGCGCGGCTTGTGCTGGTCCTGGGCCAGGCTGGCTTCGATCTCGGCCTGCTTGGCCGCCGCTGCGGCCTCGCCGTACAGCCGCGCGAGCACCGCCCTCGCCTGCTGCTGGCGCCCCTTCAGGACCAGGAAGCGCGGGCTTTCCGGAATCACCAGCAACAACAGCAGGAACAGCCCCGACGGCAGCGCCTGCATCCAGAACATCCAGCGCCAGGCCTCATGACCCAGCCACAACGGCTCGGTCGACGCCCCGGCGGCGCGGGCCAGCAGGTAGTTGCTGAGGAACGCCGCGAACAGGCCGCAGATGATCGCCATCTGCTGCACGGTGGCCAGGCGCCCGCGATAGCGCGCCGACGCCACCTCGGCGATGTAGGCCGGCGACATCACGCTGGCCGCCCCTACTGCAAAGCCGCCCAGCACGCGGGCCGCGATGAACAGCCACGAGGCGTGGGCTGCGCCGGCGCCCAGCGCCGAGACCAGGAACATCAGCGCCGACACGATCAGGACGCCGCGGCGTCCCAGGCGGTCGCCCAGCCAGCCGGCCAGGAACGCACCGATCGCGCAGCCCAGCAGCATCGAGGCGACTTCGAAACCGAGCGCCGCCTCGCTGGAGTTGAAGGCCTGGCGCAGGCCATCGACGGTGCCATTGATGACACCACTGTCGAAGCCGAACAGGAATCCACCGAGCGTGGCCACGCAGCTGATCAGGACGATGAATGCAGTGTTCTCACCGCCATGGGGTGCGATGCTGGGCTTGGCTGGCGACATTGACGATCCTGCTGGGAAGGGGGCCGGCCACCCGACGCAGCCGGCTGACCCGCAGCGTCGCACAGGCCCCGCCCTGCCGCCAATGACTGCCACGGTCGCGCCTGCCAGACGCCCGATTTCCGCCCCGCGCCGACACCGGGGGCCAACCTGTTCTAGAATTGGCGGGTTCAGGAATCGATCCACCCCCAGCCCATGCCCTTTGTCGTCACCGAAAACTGCATCAAGTGCAAACACACCGATTGCGTGGAAGTGTGCCCCGTGGATTGCTTCCACGAAGGCCCGAACTTCCTGGTGATCGACCCGGATGAGTGCATCGACTGCACCCTCTGCGAGCCGGAGTGCCCGGTCAATGCGATCTTCCCGGAGGACGATGTCCCCGTCGGCCAGGAAGGCTTCGTCGCCCTCAACGCCGAGCTGGCGAAGGAGTGGCCGGTGCTGACCGTGCGCAAGGACCCGCCCGCCGACGCCGGCGAATGGGATGGCAAGCCGGACAAGCTGAAGCTGCTGGAGCGCTGAGAAGCGCCCACGGCGGCAACGAAAAGGGCGCCCACGGGCGCCCTTTTCTGTTTTCCGGTGAACGCCAACCGCAAGACCCGGCATGCCAGCCTTGCGATCCGGCATGCCAACCTCGCGATACGGCATGCCAACCTTGCGATCCGGTAGGTGCCAACCTTGGTTGGCACAGAAGCGCCGACCAAGGTCAGCCTCTACCAGAGGCAGCCCTTACTGGGCCAGCTTCGCCTTCAGCGCAGCGATCAGCTTCACCGGCGCTTCGGCGGTGGCCGGCAGGCCACGCGGGTCGACCGCGGAGATGTAGGCGCCGGCATCGACGGCGACCACGCGGACCAGGAAGTTGCTGCCTTCGTAGGCCACGTCATACGAGCCGAGCAGCTGGGCGCGGCTGGCGATGGTCACGCCCTCCACGCCTTCCAGCGCGGTACCGACCTTGGCGAAGGCTTCATCCTTGCCACCGGCGATGGTGAAACCGGTATTGCCAACGGCCGGAGCCGCAGCCGCCGGCGCTGCCGGCTTGGTGGCCGACACCAGCGCCGGCACCTTGTTGTCACCGGTGGTGGCCGGCAGGTTGAGGTCCGGCGGCACTTCCAGCGGACGCATTTCCGGGGCCAGGGCATAGTCGCCCTTGACGCCACGCTTGAAGCAGCCGGTGGTGCCGGCGGCAACGGCCACCGCAAGCAGGGCGTAGGACAGCACGCGGACAGTGGAAACGGATTGACGCATGTGAATCTCCTGGGTCAGACCAAGACGAAAGGTCAGTGGCTGGAAAGGGCTTCAAGGGCGGCGATGTCGCCGGCAAGATGGTCGGCGGCCGCGTGGTGCGGCGCCGACAGCGGCAGCAGCGGCAGGCGCAGGTCATGGCCGATGCCGATGCGGCGCAGCAGCGCCTTGACCGGAATCGGGTTCGGTTCAACACCGCAGAAATCATGGAACGGCTGCAGGCGCGCATCCCAGGACTCGGTGGCTTCGTGGTCATGGGCGGCGGCCAGCTCGCACATGCGGCGGTAGGCGCCGGGCAGCACGTTGGAGCCGACCGAGATCAGGCCGTCGATACCGGCCCGGATCGAACGCGCGGCCGTACCGTCGTCGCCGCTGAGCACGGCGAACTGCGGGCTGCGCAGTGCGAGCAGCGCCTGCACCCGGCCGGTGTCGCCCACCGCCTCCTTGATGCCGACGATGTTGGGGTGGCTGGCCAGTTCGGCCACGGTCTCCGGCTGCATGTCGCAACCGGTACGGCCGGGCACGTTGTACAGCACGATCGGCAACCCGCCCTGGTCGGCGACCGCACGATAATGGGCAATCAGGCCGGCCTGGGTCGGCCTCACGTAAGGCGGGGTGACCACCAGTGCATGGCTGGCGCCAAGCGCGGCCGCACGACGGGTCTGATCGATGGTTTTGGCGGTACCGGACAGGCCGGTGCCGGCCATGACCGGGATGCGGCCGCCAATGCGTTCGACCGCGCTGGCCAGCAGCAGGTCGTACTCGGCATCGGTGAGGGTTGCCGCTTCGCCGGTCGAGCCGGCAACGACAACGCCATGGACGCCACCTTCCAGTTGCAGGTGCAGCAGACGCTGCCAACCGTCGGGATCGAGAGCGCCGTCGGCCCGGAACGGGGTCGCCAGCGCGGTGATGAGGCCGGAAAGGGACAAGGACGTGCTGCTCTTGGCTGGAAAGGGAAAACGCCCGCCACGAAAGGCCGGGGGCGACCTGAATGTTACTTGCGGCGCGAAAGCGCGGGCAAGTATGCTGGACACCGGTGGATCCCCGCCTCTGGCGGGCATTCAGACTAACGCATGCATTACCCGGAATCGCCTTGACCGACACCACCCCGCGCCCCGCGCCGAGCGAAAACCACCTCCTGATCAACGCCTATACGACGCATCCGGAGTCCCCCCTGCTGTCCGTCACCCGCCGCATCGCCGACAGCGGCTGCAATCTGGTGGACGCACGCCTGGCCACGGTCGGCCGCGATGTCTCGGTCACCGCCCTGGCCACCGGCTCCTGGGACTCGGTGGCCAAGCTGGAGGCGATGCTGACCCGGCTGGAGCGGGAGGAAGGCCTGAAGCTGGTCTGGTACCGCACCGCGGCCAAGCAGGCGCAGTCCAACCTGCTGCCGTACATTGTCGAAGTGATCGCCGCCGACAAGCCGGGCATCCTGTTCCAGCTGGCCGATTTCTTCGACCGCCAGGGCATCACCATCGAGAACCTGCAGAGCACGCGCTACCGCGCCATGCAGACCGGTGCGGAAATGTTCAGTGCACAGGTCACCATCGGCGTGCCGGCCAACATGCACATCGCCGCGCTGCGCGACGATTTCCTTGAGTTCTGCGACCACCTGAACCTGGACGCGATCATGGACCCGATGAAATTCTGATTGGGAGTGCGGATTTTTCGCGCGCCTCTCACGGGCGCGTGGCGTTTCATGCAATTGTCGTAGAAACAACCCAGGCTCGACAGAAGGACCTCATGAACAACGGCGATACCCTGGACAGCACCACCCTCTCCCTGCCGCTGGCGCTGTCCGGTGGCGACCAGGCCACTCTCGGCGACTATGCCGGCCAGTGGCTGGTGCTGTACTTCTACCCCAAGGACAGCACTCCCGGCTGCACCACCGAAGGCATCGACTTCAACGCCCTGCTGCCGAAGTTCAAGAAGGCCGGCGCGGTCGTGCTCGGCGTCTCTCGCGACTCGGTGAAGTCGCACGACAACTTCTGTGCCAGGCAGGGCTTCAACTTCCCGCTGGTCAGCGATGGCGACGAAGCGCTGTGCACCGCCTTCGACGTGATCAGGATGAAGAACATGTACGGCAAGCAGGTACGTGGCATCGAACGCAGCACCTTCCTGATTTCCCCCGACAGCCGCATCGTGCAGTCCTGGCGCAAGGTCAAGGTTGCCGGCCATGCCGATGCCGTTCTCGCCGAACTGAAGGCCTCCCAGTCCAAGTGAGTCCCACTGCCTACTGTGTCTGCCATCACCCTGCCCCGCAGCAGGCCGTGGTGGTTTTTCCCTGTCCGTAACCAGGAATCGACGATGACCCGAGGCAAGCGCATCTACGTGCTGGATACCAACGTGCTGATGCACGATCCGACCGCGCTGTTCAAATTCGAGGAGCACGACATCTACCTGCCCATGCAGGTGATCGAGGAGCTGGACAACGGCAAGAAGGGCACCTCCGAAGCGAGCCGCAACGCCCGCCAGGTGAGCCGCTTCCTCAACGAGCTGGTGCAGGAATCCGGCCTGGACAACCTGGCCGACGGCATTCCGCTGCAGCGCCCCAACGGCCTGCAGCTGCGCGGCAAGCAGAGCGCCGGCAAGCTGCGCTTCCAGACCAGCCACTTCGACGCGGGCAAGAGCTTTGGAAAGGTCATTCCCGACAATGCCATCCTTGGCGCGATCCTGGCGCTGAAGGAAGAAACGCCGGACCTGCCGGTGGTGTTCGTTTCCAAGGACATCAACCTGCGAATCAAGGCCGCCATCGCCGGCATCGTGTCCGAGGACTACGAAAACGACCGCGCGCTGGACGATTTCAGCCTGCTCTACACCGGCGCCACCGAGCTGCCGGAAGACTTCTGGAAGCGCCACGGCGACGACCTGCGCAGCTGGAGCGACAAGGGCCGCAGCCATTACGAAATCCAGGCGCAGGACGGCGAGGAGTGGTACCCGAACCAGTACGTCTACCTGCCCGGCGAAGACGAAGTCGAACTGCGCGTCAGCCGCGTGGTCGGCGACGGCAAGGTAGTGCTGTCGCTGGTCGATGATTTCCGCCACGGCAGCCACGCCGTCTGGGGTATCAGTGCGCGCAACCGCGAGCAGAACTTCGCGCTCAACGCACTGATGGATCCGGAGATCGACTTCGTCACCCTGCTGGGCACCGCCGGTACCGGCAAGACCCTGCTGGCACTGGCCGCCGGCCTGGCGCAGACGATGGACCAGCAGCGCTACCGCGAGATCATCATGACCCGCGCCACGGTCAGCGTCGGCGAGGACATCGGTTTCCTGCCGGGCACCGAGGAGGAGAAGATGACGCCGTGGATGGGCGCGCTGACCGACAACCTGGAAGTGCTCACGCACAACCAGGAAGGCGGCACCTGGGGCCGCCAGGCCACCAACGACCTGCTGGCCAGCCGCATCAAGATCCGCTCGATGAACTTCATGCGCGGCCGTACCTTCCTGTCGCGCTACCTGATCCTGGACGAGGCGCAGAACCTCACCCCGAAGCAGATGAAGACGCTGATCACCCGTGCCGGCCCCGGCACCAAGATCGTCTGCCTGGGCAACGTCGAGCAGATCGACACCCCGTACCTGACCGAGACCACCTCGGGCCTGACCTACGCGGTGGATCGTTTCAAGAACTGGCCGCATAGCGCGCACATCACGCTGCGCCGAGGCGAACGCTCGCGCCTGGCCGATTACGCTTCGGAGGTGTTGTGAACCGCTGCACCCGCCTGCTGCTGCCCACGGCTGCGATCACCCTCGCAGCCGTGCTCGGCGCCTGCACCACCACGCGTGGCCCGGCCAGTGTGCCGACCGGTGAGCGCACCGGCCAGTCCTGGGTGGTCACCCGCCCGATCATCGCCGCGCAGGTGCTCGACACCTGTTCGCGCGCCAGCCCCGGCCGCGAGCCCGGGCGGGTCAGCGGCTACTGGGCCCCCAGCCGGCAGCAGATCGATCAGCTGGAGGCACAGCTGTCGTCGCTGGAGGCACAGGTACCGAAGGTGCTGGACTTCGACCGCCAGTACGTCGGCATCGAAAGCGCCGGCAAGCGGCTGATCTACGTCAACGCCTTCCACCTGCCCGACGACAGTGGCATCAATCCGGCCCGTGAAGCGATCCGCGTCTGCGATGGCGGCGCGCAGTTCTGGGGCGCGGTGTTCGACCCGGCCAGCAACACCTTCAGCGAGCTGCAGTTCAACGGCGGCTTCGGCGGGCCCTGAGGGGCCCCGCCGATGGGAATACGCCTGCCCACCTGGGTCTGGATCGGCGCGGTCGCGCTCTCGTGCGTGGCCGGCATGGTCAACGTGGTCGGCTTCCTCGGTTTCGAGCACCAGGCGGTCAGCCACATGACCGGCAGTACCAGCCAGTTGGGCATGGCGCTGGCGCAGGGGGACTGGCGCGCCGTCGGGCACCTGTGGGGGCTGTTGATCGCGTTCTCGCTGGGCGCGATGCTCAGCGGCCTGCTGATCCAGGACAGCACCCTGCAGCTGGGCCGGCGCTACGGCGTGGCGCTGGCACTGGAATCGGCGCTGCTGCTGGTCGCCATTCCACTGTTCGAACAGCACCAGATCTGGGGCGCGCTGGCCGCCGCCATGGCCTGCGGCCTGCAGAACGCGATGGCCACCACCTTCAGTGGCGCGGTGGTGCGCACCACCCACCTCAGCGGCATGTTCACCGACCTCGGCATCGGCCTGGGCCACCTGCTGCGTGGGCTGCCGTTGCAGCTGCGACGGCTGACCCTCAGCGGCCTGATCATCAGCGGCTTCCTCGCCGGCGGCATCATCGGCGCCTGGTTGTTCATGCGCTGGCAGTACGACGCCCTGCTCGCCCCGGCCCTGCTGACCGGCCTGACCGGGCTGGGTTATGTGCTGTACCAGCAGTGGGCGCGTTGGCGGCATTGAATCAAGGACATCCACGCATGGCGTGGATCTACCTTCCCCTCCGGGACCACGGCACAATCAACTGATGAGCCCGACCACTCCCGTTTCCGCCCTCACCATCGCCGGCTCCGACTCCGGCGGTGGCGCCGGCATCCAGGCCGACCTGAAGGCCTTCGCCGCGCACCGCGTGCATGGCCTCTCGGCGATCGCTGCACTGACCGCGCAGAACACCCGCGGCGTCATCGCCGTGCACGTGCCACCCATCGAGTTCCTGCGCGCGCAGCTGGATGCCTGCTTCGACGACTTCGACATCCACGCGGTGAAGCTGGGGATGCTGGCCAACGCCGAAGTGATCCATGCCGTCGCCGAAGCGTTGGAGCGCCACCGCCCACCACATGTGGTGCTGGACCCGGTGATGGTCGCCACCAGTGGGGCACGCCTGCTGGAAGACAGCGCATTGCAGGCCATGCGTGAGCGCCTGATCCCGCTGGCCACGCTGATCACCCCCAATACGCCGGAAGCGGAACTACTGGTCGGCCGGAAGATCAGCAACGGTGAAGACGCAGAACAGGCCGCCTCCGCCCTGCTCGACCTGGGGGCCGGTGCGGTGCTGCTGAAAGGTGGCCACCTGCATGAAGGCAACCGCGTGATCGACCGCTACTTCGACGGCGTGAGCAGCGAAGAGTTCATCCATGCCCGCCTGCCGCTGGACGCACATGGCACCGGCTGCACGCTGGCCTCGGCCATCGCCGCGCAGTTGTGCAACGGCTTGAGCCTGGCCAATGCCTGCGAAGCCGGTATCGACTACGTTGCACGCGGCCTGCAGCAGGGCTATGCCCCCGGCCGCAGCGAGGTGCTGGTGCTGGATCACTTCGGCGCGGCACCACACGCATGAGCCTCACACCCGGCGTCCTTGCCGTGCAGTGCGCTGATGGCCATCGCTACGAAGTGATCGCCTGCGTGCCCGCACAGCCCATCGCACGCCTGCTGTGGCTGCCGGCACTGGGCGTGGCGGCGCGCCACTACCTGCCACTGGCTTTGGCGCTGGCGGCGAAGGGCGTGGCGGTGTACCTGCACGAGTGGCGCGGCAACGGCAGCAGTTCGCTGCGCCCATCGCGCACGCAGGACTGGGGCTATCGCGAGGTACTCGAACAGGATCTGCCGACCAGCCAGGCCGTCCTGGCCGCAGCGGATGACGAAGGCGGCGCCCTGCCCTGGATCATCGGCGGCCATAGCCTGGGCGGGCAGCTGGCCTGCGTGCATGCCGGCCGCAACCCGCAGCACTTCAACCGGCTGTGGCTGGGCGCCAGCGGCTCACCGTTCTGGCGCGGATTCCCACCACCGCGTGGCTGGCTGCTGCCGCTGGTCTACCGCTTCCTGCCGTGGATCGCACAGCACCAGGGCGTGCTGCATGGCCGTCGCCTCGGCTTCGGTGGCACCGAAGCGCGCGGGCTGATCGCCGACTGGGCGCGCGTCGGCCTGAACAACCATTACGCCGCCGTCGGCATGGACGAAGACCTCGATGCGCAGATGGCGCGTGTGCATGGCAGCGCACAGGCGGTGCTGATGGAGCACGACTGGTTGGCCCCCACCGGATCGATGCAGACGCTGCTGGCGAAGCTGCCGAATGTGGACGCGCAGCTGCGCGTGCTGTCCGCGCAGGAACTGGGCACGCGCGCCGATCATTTCGCGTGGCTGAAGGCCCCTGATGCCGTGGCTGACAGCTTTTTCATTCAGTTGGATGAAAATTTTCACAAAACTGTTGACGGTACGCGCCGACATCCGCATAATTCCGCTCCTGTCGCAGGGCGCCCGTAGCTCAGTTGGATAGAGTACCTGGCTACGAACCAGGCGGTCGGGAGTTCGAATCTCTCCGGGCGCACCACTCGACAGGTTTCCAGCATCCGCCGCTGGAAATGCAGTAAAATTTGATTGTGTACCGCGCGCCCGTAGCTCAGTTGGATAGAGTACCTGGCTACGAACCAGGCGGTCGGGAGTTCGAATCTCTCCGGGCGCACCATACACAGTCAGCACAACAAGTTCATGTAATTGGCGCCCGTAGCTCAGTTGGATAGAGTACCTGGCTACGAACCAGGCGGTCGGGAGTTCGAATCTCTCCGGGCGCACCATTACACCGAAACAGCAGGCCTCGGCCTGCTGTTTTTTATGCGTGTTTTTCGGCAGGGCTGCGCCCTGCATCCTGGTAGTGCCGGCCGCTGGCCGGCAACCTCAACGGCAACGGCAACGGCAACGGCAAAAGCTGGCATTCCGTGGGCTGGCGGGGCGGCATGGACAGGCAGGACACGCCGTAAACCCCGCTCCGCGGTCCGGCCCAGCCGCTGGCGGCTGTGCGTTCGGGCGCTTGCGAAGCAATGCTTCGCAAGCAAAGCGCCCTCACCCATGGGGGCTCGATGGCGGCATCCATGCCGCCAACGGTCCTGCCTGCCCATGCCGCCCCACCTCTGACAGATTTCCGCGATCTGATGGATCCACGCCATGCGTGGATGAATCTCCATCGAGTTCGAACATTTCGACAATTGATCGAAGAGCATCCACGCATGGCGTGGACCTACCGTGTCGACAAGGTCGACACCTACCAGAGCAGTACGCCGTTCCGACAGATCGCGGAAAACTGTCGAAGGCGGGGTGGGCCCGGTTGCGGGGGCCTGAGCCGCATGGATGCGGCGACCGAGCTTACATGGATGTACTTGCAGCGGCCCCCGCAACCGGACCCACCCCGCCATCCCTCAGGAAACCAGCTTCTGCTGTTGCTGTTGCAGTTGCTGTTGCTCTGGATCGTAGCGGGTGCAGGGCGCAGCCCTGCCAAACCTTACCCCCTGGCCATCGCCTGCCACCACTGCGACAACAGCTCCGGCCTGCGCAGGCGCTCGCGCCACCAGCGCAGTGCGGCGCCATCCTCTCCGGTGCGCCAGGCCAGCCAGAAGGTCTCTTCCGGCTTGTGTTCCTCCACCTCGCGGATCACCAGCTGGCCGCGCGCCACCGCAGCGCGTGCGCACGGCTCGGGCAGGAAGCCGAATCCCACGCCTTCGCACTGCAACTTCAATTTGCTGGCCATGTCCGGCACCGTCAGCATCTCCTGCCCCATCAACAAGCCGACCGTGCGCGGCAGCAGCCTGCGCGCGGAATCAGAAACCGCGATCGCGCAGTGCTCGACCAGCTGCTCGCGACCGAGCACGCCTGGCACTGCGGCCAACGGATGACCGGGCGCGACCGCGAACACGAACTCCACCGTGCCCAGCGGCTCGACCACGTAACCACCGCCACTGGGGCCCTCACCCGGCGCGCCGACCAGCAGGTCGGCACGGCGGTCCAGCAGGGCCTCCCAAGTGCCGGACAGGGCCTCGCCGATCAATCGCAGCCGGGTCGGTGCCTCGGCCTCACGAAACGCGGCGATATCCGGGCCGAGCAGCCAGGTCGGGAACACCGAATCCACCGCCAGCGTCAGTTCGGTCTCCCAGCCCGACGCCACCCGGCGCACCCGCAGTTCCAGCTCGCGGGCGGCGCGCAGCAGGTGCCGACCTTCGTCCAGCAGCGCGCGGCCAGCCTCGGTCGGCTCGGCGCGCGGACCGACCCGGTCGAACAGCTGAACGCCCAGGTCCTCCTCCAGCTTGGCCACGGTGTAGGAGATGGTCGAGGGCACCTTGTGCAGGGCCTTGCCGGCGCCGGCAAAGGAGCCGCGCCGGTCGATGGCATCCAGGATCTGCAGGGCATCGAGGCTGAGCTTGAGCATTCGAATTTTTCGATGATGACTGTCAAAACTATCCGTTTTTCAAACCCAAGGCGCAAGCGGATACTTCTCTCCAACGGGGAAACACAGCGGCTGCCAGCCCACCCCGCCCCATCGAAACCATCGAACAAGGAGATTCCATCATGCTGCAGATCCGCAAGAGCGCTACCCGTGGCCTGGCCGAGCATGGCTGGCTGTCCTCGCGCCATACCTTCTCCTTCGCCAACTACTACGACCCGCGCTACGTCAGCTTCGGCCCGCTGCGGGTGATCAACGAAGACAAGGTGATCGGCGGTCAGGGCTTCGGCACCCACGGCCACAGCAACATGGAAATCATCTCCTACGTGCTGGGCGGTGCGCTGGAACACAAGGACTCGATGGGCACCGGCTCGGTGCTGCGTTACGGCGACGTGCAGCGCATGAGCGCCGGCAGCGGCGTCACCCACAGCGAGTTCAACCACTCGGCCGACGAGACCGTGCACTTCCTGCAGATCTGGATCTTCCCGGACACCGAGAACATCACGCCGTCCTACGAGGAGACCCACTTCGCGCCGGAGACCAAGCGCGGCCAGCTGCGCCTGATCGCTTCGCCGGACGGTGCCGACGGTTCGCTGCGCATCCACCAGGATGCCCGCATCTTCGCCACCATCCTCGACGGCGGCCAGAAGCTGCACCATGCCCTTGGCAACGGTCGTGGCGCCTATGTGCAGGTGGCCCGTGGGCAGCTGCAGGTCAACGGCATCACCCTGGAAGCCGGTGATGCGCTGCAGGTCAGCGACGAAGCCCAGCTGACGCTGGAAAACGGCAACGATGCCGAAGTGCTGGTGTTCGACCTGCCGCTGTAACCACATCGCCCGCGATGCTGCAGAGCATCGCGGGCGCATCTGCGTCAGAACCTGTAATTCAAGCTCAACCGCACGTTGCGCGGCTCGCCCCAGGTGTAGGTGCTGTACCAGTTGAAGATCGTGTAGTAACGCTTGTCGAGCAGGTTGTTGACGTTGACCGTGGCCGACAGGCGATCGTTGAACTGGTAGCGCGCCATCGCATCGAGCAACCAGTACGGCTGCGTGCGATGCACCACCTTGGCCCGCGTGGCCGGGTTGGTGATCTCGCCGAAAGTCGAATCCTGCCAGCGTGCGCCACCACCCAGCGTCAGCGCCTGCCAGGCGCCACGCAGACGGTAGCGGGTGTGCAGGCTGAACTGGTTCTCCGGTTCCAGCGTGGTCACCTTGGTGCCCGCCTGGCGGGCGATCTTGTGGGAGAACCCACCCTGCACCTGCCAGCCCTCGGCCAGCTGACCCGACATTTCAAGCTCGTAACCCTTGGTGCGCACGCCCATCAAGGCGCGGTAGGCATCCTGGCCATCCGGTGTCTTGCCGCCGGTGGGCTGGGCGAAGTTGTCCTGATCAAGCTGGAACAGCGCCGCACTGGCATTGAGGCGTCCATCGAAGAACTCAGCCTTCAGGCCAACCTCGTAGCTGCGGCCCTCCAGTGGATCCAGTGCCTTGCCCTGCTCGTCACGCTCGCCCTGCGGCTTGAAGATGGTGCTGTAGCTGGCATACACCGAGTAATGCTCGCCGAGGTCGTAGACCACGCCGGCATAGGGCACATGGACACCGGTCTCGCGCGTGTCCGGCGAGCGGTAACTGGCCAGGCGGCTGCCGACGATCAGCTTCAACGGATCGGCCAGATCGAAGCGGCCAACCACGTACAGCCCATTCTCGCGGGTCACTTCATTGTTGTCATAGGTGCGCTGCCACTGCGGTTCGGCAATGTCGCCATTCCAGGTCCTGTAGTCCGGCACGGTATCCGGGAACCCCGCCTGCGGGCCGTAGCCGGTATTGGTCCAGCGCTTGCGCGAGGCACTGCCACCGACCACCAGCTCATGCTCCCGCCCGAACAGGCCGAAACGCCCGCTCACATAGAAGTCGGCGGCATTGCTGACGGTCTTGCCAACGTACTTGCCGAGCCACAGGCTGACGCCCTCGCCGGTCAACGGATCAGGATTGCCGGCGGCGGCACCGGCCAGTGCGGCGTCATAGCCGTTGACCTGGTGGTTGAGCTGAAGCTTGGCAATCCAATCGTTGGCGAACGTGTGCTCCAACGTGGTGAAACCGGTACGCACGTACTGGCGCCAGCCGGCCCATTGCGCACCATTGTTGAACGAGCGCGGCATGCGGTTGAAGTTGCCGGCGCTGTCCAGCAGCGGAATGCCGCCCCACGTCGCCCCCTTCGGGTCGCTGTCCATCACGTCGCCACCAACCGACAGCAGCGTGCGTTCGCCCAGATCGGCTTCCAGCACGGCATAGCCGACCTTGCTGGTGCGCTGGTAGTTGTCCAGGTTGGAGCGCTTGTCTTCCCAGGCACCCACGGCGCGGCCACGCACGCGGCCATCGGCAGTCAGCGGGCCACCCACATCGAGCTCGGCGCGATAGTCGTCCCAGCGGCCGACACCCAGTGAGGCACTGCCGGCGAAGTCCTTGCCCGGCTTCTTGCGCACCAGGTTGATGGTCGCACCCGGATCGCCCATGCCGGTCAGCAGGCCGGTCGCGCCCTTGAGCACTTCGATGCGGTCGTAGATGGCAGTATCGCTGAGCGTGTTGCCGGCGGAGTACGCCGAATTGCGCGACATCGGAATGCCGTCGTACTGGAAGTTCTGGATCGCGAAGCCGCGCGCGTAGTACTCGGTGCGTTCGCTGTCGTAGGTGACGATGCTGATGCCGGGGGTCACCCGCATCACGTCGTCGATGCCGTGCAGGCCGAAGTCATCCATCTGTGCGCGGGTGATCACGCTGATGGTCTGCGGGGTCTGCCGTGGCGTCAGCACCAGGCGGGTAGCGGTGGCAATGGTGCCGGGCGTATAGGCGTCGCTGCCCTCGGTGATGGTACCGAGCAGGTTGGCGGTGACCTGCACGGTCTGCAGGGTCTGTGATGCAGGCGCCTGCGAATCCTTGGCTGGATCCGTACTGGACTGCGCAACAGCAATACCGCTGCTGCCCAGAGCAGCGATCAGCAAACCCCGGGCCAGCGCCTGCGGCAACGCGCGGCGACGCGGCAAGGGGGACGGCGTATGGACAACAGGCACAGGCAGCACGGCGGGACCTCCACGATAGGGTGGGATCCTCTGGCGGCGGCTGGAGGGAAGAGAGGGACGCGGCCGGACAGCCGCGGCGCAGGAGTGTACTCCCCTGCGCCGCGGCTGTCGTGCGGAGTGCTGGCGCGGGATCAGCCGCCGATGGCGGCGCAGGCCTCCAGGATCAGCGCGGTCACTTCCTTCGGCTGCGAAGCCAGCGAGGCATGGCTGGCATCCAGCTCCAGCAGGCGCCTGGGCTGCATCCTTGCGGCCATGGCCTTCTGGTTTTCCGGCGCGATCATGCGGTCCTGGCGGGACAGCTGGTACCAGCTCGGCATTTGCTTCCACGCCGGGTCGCTGACCGCATCACCGAAGGTGCTGGCCAGCGGTGCCTTCTGGGTAACGGCCATCACCCGGCCTTCGTCTTCGCTCAGATCCTGGCAGAAGCTCTCATGGAACTTGTCCGCACGCAGCCACAGGTAGCCATCGCTGTCTGGTGCCAGGTTCGGCGCCGCCTCCGGCAGGTGCTGCTGGGTGATCCCACCGGGGCTTTCGCCTGCATCAGGCGCGAAGGCAGCGATGTAGACCAGGCCCTTCACGTTGGGCTCGTTGCCGGCCTGGCTGATTACCGCGCCGCCATAGGAGTGGCCGACCAGCAGTACCGGCCCGTCGATCTGCCGGATCATTTTCCGGGTGCGTCCTGCGTCGTCGGCCAGCGAGGTCAGCGGCAGTTCCACCGCCTGCACACGGTCGTGGCCGTTGCGATGCAGTTCCAGGATCACCTTGGCCCAGTGTGCGGCCCCGCCCCAGAAGCCATGGACGAGGAGGATGGTCGGTGTCGTGCTCATGTAGAGGTCTCCGGCAGCGGCCGGCGGAATGCAGACCGTGCAGCCACTGTCCGTGCGTGGCGTTAATCGCTGGTGACGCAATCGGGTCACTGCAATCGTATGCGTCGCCCGATGTCACGCATGGCACTTGCCGAGTCAGTCTGAAATCGTTTTCATGACTGTTCCCTGGAGCTTCGCATCGCGCATGACGCCTTCATCCCCCCGTGCCCAGCAGCACGCCACCCGCGCCGCCTTCTTCATTCCCGGATTCGCCACCGCCGCATGGGCGCCGATGGTGCCCTACGCCAAGGCCAAGGCCGGGCTGTCCGACGCCAGCCTCGGCGCCGTGCTGCTGTGCCTTGGGCTCGGCTCGCTGCTGGCGATGCCGTTGGCGGGCGCGCTGACCGGGCGGCTGGGCTGCCGCCGGGTGATGGTGATCACCTGCGCGATGATGCTGTGCGCCCTGCCCTTGCTGGTGCTGGCGCCCTCGCCGGTGGCGCTGGGTGCGGCGCTGTTCGTGTTCGGCGCCGGCGTCGGTGCGCTGGATTGTGCGATGAACATGCAGGCGGTCGCGGTCGAGCGCGACGCCGGGCGCGCGATGATGTCCGGCTTCCACGCCTTCTACAGCATCGGTGGCTTCGTCGGCGCCGGCTGCATGACCGGCCTGCTGATCCTGGGTACACCGCTGTGGCTGGCCGCGCTGGTTTCGGTGGCGGCACTGCTGCTGGTCGCGGTGCTGTCGGCGCCGCACTGGCGCCCGCAACGGATCCTGCACGACGGCCCACTGCTGGCGCTGCCGCACGGCGTGGTGCTGTTCATCGGCGTGCTGGCCTTCGTGGTGTTCCTCGCCGAGGGCTCGATGCTGGACTGGAGCGCGGTGTTCCTGGCCGAAGTGCGGCAGGTGCCGCGTGACCAGGCCGGCGCCGGCTTCGCGCTGTTCACCCTGGCGATGACCGCGATGCGCCTGTTCGGCGACGGCATCGTCGAGCGCCTCGGCCGCACCCGCACCCTGGTCTTCGGCGGCATCACCGCCGCAGCAGGCTTCACCCTGGCCACGCTGGTGCCCTCGTTCCCGGTGGCGCTGGCGGGCTATGTACTGGTCGGGCTGGGCTGCGCCAACATCGTGCCGGCACTGTTCTCGATGGCCGGCCAGCAGCGGGTGATGCCGGAGAGCATCGCCATCACCGCAGTCACCACGCTGGGTTACGCCGGCATCCTCGCCGGCCCGGCAGCGATCGGTGCACTGGCACACGGCACCAGCCTCGGCTTCGCCTTCCTGTGCGTGGCCGCGCTGCTGCTGGGCGTCGCGGCGTCTGCCCGCTCGCTGGCACGACGCGTGGCCTGACAGAAAAAGGGGACGGAGGGGATTAAGTCGTTTCTGGTCCAACTGTGCGGGAAACGACTTAATTCCCTCCGTCCCCTTTTTCAGCGGTGGGCCAGCCACTCGGCCTGGGCCGGCAGCTGTGGGGCCGGACAGGCGCTCTTCGGGTGGTGCTCATCGCGCGCCATCCAGTCATCGACCACGCCGGCCAGCAGGTCCAGCCGCAGCGGCAGGGTGATGTGGTCCTCGCCGCGCATCTCGATGTAGTGCGCGCGCGGGTTGGCCTGGGCCAGTTCGCGGCCCTGGCTGACCGGAATGTGCTGGTCGCCCTGGCCGTGCAGCAGCAGCACGCAGGCGCGGGTATCGGCCAGCGCGCGCGCTACGTCCACGCGGTCCAGATCGACGTCGATACGGCGGCTGGCGGCGGCGATCACCTGGTTGATGTCCTGGCCGCCGTAGCGCCAGCGCGCGTACGACGCCATCGCCTGCGCCTTCAGGCCTTCCGGCTGCAGTCCCATCAGGTGTGGAATCATCGTGCGGATCGCCACACCGGCATTGGCGAACGATTCCATCGCCACCACCCCTTCCACCTGGTCGCCGAGCTTGTCGGCGGTGAATACCGCTGTGGCGGCGCCATAGGACACGCCGAACAGGTACAGCGGGCCGGTTACTTCACCACGCGCGCGCAGCTCGCCGATCACATCCACCACATCGTCGGATTCATAGGTGCCATAGCCCGACGGCCCGGTACCGGACTGTCCATGGTTGCGCAGGTCAAGCGTGACCACGCGGTAGCCGGATTCGGCCAACTGCAACGACCACGGCAGCATCGAATCACCGTTCATCATCCAGCCGTGCAGCAGCACCACGGTACCGCGCGGTGCCTGCGCGCGGAACGGCTGCGGTACTGCCAGGCTCAGGCCGGTATCCAGCGGCAGGCCGTTCTCGTGGCGCTGCGGCAGGTAGTGGTAACGCGCGCCGTAATCGCCAGGATCGAACACACGCCAGAAGATCGGCACGCCATCGCGGCCCGGCGCGAAGCCGTGGCGATTGGGCAGTTCGGCAATGGCCGCGGCAATGCGCGGACGATCGAGCAGGGTCGATACGCCACCCGGCGCGATCAGCCGATCGGCGAGCGAGGTGGACGAGGCATTGATCGAGGACGAGCATGCAGCCAGCCACAGGCCGGCGCACGCCAGCAACAACAGCAGCAGGCGCTTCATGGGCAATCGGGGAAAAAGGTGCGACAGCGTGGCAGGTTAGCGACGCGCGCGTGGGCCATCTATCGCGCGTGGATGACGACTTGATGACAACGCAGGAACGATTCAGCTTGGTGTACAAGCTGTATCTGTTCAGTCATTGATCCGGATCAATGAACGCCCGCGCGGGATTGCCCACAGTGCCGTCATGCGCACCTCGTTCAAGCTCGCCATTGCCCTGGCCGCCACGCTGGCCGCCGCCTACGGCGTCGCCCGCACCACGCCCTACTGGTTCGCACCGCGACAGGCCGCGCAGGTCGACATCCACGATCCGGCATTGATCGCGCAGGGACAATACCTGTCGCGCGCGGCCGACTGCGCGGCCTGCCACACCGCGCCCGGCGGCAAGCCGTTCGCCGGTGGCCTCGGCATGCAGACGCCGATGGGCACGATCTACTCGACCAACATCACGCCCGATCCGGACACCGGCATTGGCGCCTACGACTACGCCGACTTCGAGCGCGCGGTACGTCGCGGCATCCGTCACGATGGGCAGCCGTTGTATCCGGCCATGCCGTACGCCTCGTACGTGATCGCCAGCGACGCCGAGATCAAGGCGCTGTACGCCTACTTCATGGGCTCGGTGCAACCGGTGAAGCAGGACAACGCCGACAGCACGATCCCGTGGCCGGCCAACATGCGCTGGCCACTGGCCTGGTGGCAGCTGCTGTTCGCACGCCCGCGCACGTTCAACCCGGATCCGTCGCTGGATGCCAGCCAGCAACGCGGCGCCGAACTGGTGGAAGGCCTGGCCCACTGCGGCGCCTGCCACACGCCACGCGGGTTGGCGTTCCAGGAAAAGGCGATGGCCGATGATGGCAGCCGCCAGTTCCTGTCCGGCTCGGTGCTGGAAGGCTGGTATGCGAAGAACCTGCGCAATGAATCGACCGGCCTGGCCAGCTGGAGCGAGGGCGAGATCGTCGATTTCCTGCGTACCGGCCGCACCGATCGATCGGCGGCCTTCGGCGGCATGGCCGACGTGGTCGAGCACAGCACGCAGTACCTGTCCGATGCCGACCTGCTGGCGATGGCCCGCTACCTGAAGCAGCTGCCCGCCCGCGAAGGACGCAGCGCACAGTGGTCGCCCGGTACCGACACCACCACCGCCGCACTGCGCAGCGGCGACTACCGCGTGGCCGGTTCGCTGGCCTATGCCGAGCACTGCCAGGCCTGCCACCGCGCCGACGGGCGCGGCATGCCGCGCGTCTATCCAGCCCTGGCCGGCAACTCGATCGTGTTCGCCGATGACCCCAGCTCGCTGGTGCAGGTGACCTTGATCGGCGGCCGCACGCCGCATACCCCGCATGACCGCATGGCCTTCACCATGCCCGGCTTCGAGCAGCTGCCGAACGCGCAGCTGGCACAGATCCTGACCTTCATCCGCAGCAGCTGGGGCAACCAGGCCAGTGCCGTGAGCGAGGTCGACGTGGCGCGCATTCGCCGGGTGGTGCGCGACAAGCCGGTGCACTACGTTCCGCAGGAGGCAGCACGATGAAACGTTCGCGCAAACGCTCCCGCCTGCTGATCGCCAGTGCGATCACCCTCGTGCTGCTGGCCGGCGCCGGTACCCTCGCTTACCGTCATCTGTACCCGGACCTGGATGCCGCCGTGGCCAGCACGATCGATATCCTCGATGCGCAGGGCAAGGTGGTCGGGCACTACCATGCGCCCAGCGCCGAAGAAATCGCCGGGCTCGGCAATGCCGAATCGGTGATGCTCGGCCGCCGTATCCTCAACGAGACCGCACGGCTGCTGCCGGACAATGTCGGCAACGATCTGAACTGCAACTCGTGCCACATGGCCGAGGGCAAGCGGCCTTTCGGCAATCACTACTTCAATACCGGCGGCGGCGCCTATCCGCGCTACATGCCGCGTCCGGGCAAGGTGATCGGGCTGACCGAGCGCATCAACGGCTGCCTGCAGCGTTCGATGAACGGCAAGCCGCTGCCGAAGGACTCGCCGCAGATGCGCGCGATGCTCGATTACATGGCGTGGCTGAGCAGTCCGGTGCCAGAGGGTGCAAAGGTGGCCGCCCCCAGTGAGGGGCCGATCGACAGCACGCTGACCCCGGACCCGGTCCGCGGCCAGGCGCTGTACGCCGTGCAGTGCGCCGCCTGCCATGGCGACAACGGCGAAGGTCGGCGCGACGCCAGCGGTGACATCGCCTTCCCGCCGCTATGGGGCGACCACAGCTTCAACATCGGCGCGGGCATGGCGCGCCTGTACAAGGCCGCCGGCTTCGTCAAGCACAACATGCCACCGGCGGTGACCCGCAAGCCCCCGCTTGGGCAGCAGGTGATGCCCGACCAGGATGCGGTGGACATCGCCAGCTACTTCATCAACCAGCCACGCCCGGACTTCGCCAACAAGGCCAAGGACTGGCCGCGCGACCCGAAACCCAAGGACGCGCGGTACTGAGCACCCCGTGGGTCAGCGCTTGACCAGCTCGACCCGCCGGTTGCGTGCCTTGCCTTCTCCGCTGCCGTTGTCAGCCACCGGCCTGTCGGCGCCGAATCCGACCGCCTGCAGGCGGTCGGCGGCGATGCCCTTTGCGGTGAGCGCGGCCACCACCGACCGCGCCCGATCCTCGGACAAGCTGCGGTTGTGCGCGGCCGCACCGCTGTTGTCGGTGTGGCCTTCGATCGACAGTTTCAGCGACGGGTCGGCGCGCAGCAGGTCCAGCACCTGCGCCAGCTGTGGTTCGGACGCCGGCAGGATCTGCGCCTTGTCGATGGCGAAGTTGACCTGGATCGCCACGCGGCCATCGCTGTCCAACTTCTTCCTCAACGCATCGGCCGGCAACAGCGCCGCGGTCTGGGTGAAGCCCTTGCGCTCGGCCACCACCCAGCCTGCGCTGAGGTATTCCAGGCGCGCGTGCACCCACACCTGGCGACCATCAGCCAGATCCACGCGGTAGACCACGGTGTCGTAGTTGTCCCAGCTGTAGCTGGCCGCATTGCCGTAGGACGACTGCACCTGCTTCGGTACGTCCTCGGCCGCTTCGTGCGGGATGCGCCCCTCGAACAGCTTGGTGCCGTTGACCTGGGCCATCATCGCCTCAAGATTGCGACGGACTTCCTGCATCGAGTACTCGCGCTCGCCCTTGTCGAAATCGGCAGCGAAGGTGCGGCCCTCAACCTGTTCGAACTGATCGCCGGTCCAGAACGGGAAGGCATCGAAATCACGCTGCTCGGGCTTGTTCCGGTCACGATAACCGGCCGGCAGGGACAGGTGCGGGAAGCTGTCCGACCACTGCGCGGTGGCCTTGAACGGCACTTCGTCCACGACCACAAGTCCAGCGCCATTGCTGTCCACTGCCAGCTGCAACCACACGGTGCGATTGGCCTGGCGTAGCACGTACACCGTGGTGGGAGCCTCCTGCTCGCCGTTCACCGCATCGATGAAACCACCTCCGATCTCACCTTCCAGCTGCGGGCCGTAGTAGATGTCGCGCAGCAGCGCGCCTTCGAAGACCTTGCGGCCACCGGCGGCGGTGATCACGCCGTCGAAGTTGCGCTGTACTTCCAGTGCGGAAAACGCTTTGTCCGGTGCGCCATCGCCGTCGGTCACGATACGTGCCGACCAGCTCGGGCCTTCCACCCAATGCACGCCGTTGCCCATCCGGAACGGGAAGCGCGCCCAGGCGCGTGGGTGGGCGTTCTGCGACGCATAGCCCGGCGGCAGGCTGAAGAACGGCAGTTTGCCCAGCGGGGCGTCGCTCAGCGGCACGCTGGCTGGGTCGAAGGGCACCAGCGGCACAGCCTTGCCCTCGCGGTCGGTGAGTGCGGCGCCATCGGCGGCGGCTGTTGAACCGGCTGGGGCGGCGGCCGGTGCTGCGGTCTCGTCCGCCGTAGCTGGCACAGGCGGTACCACCTCTCCATCCGAGGGCGTCCGGTTGCATCCTGCCAGCAGCACCAGGGCTGCGCCGCCCAGCCAGATCGTCGATCGCTTCTGCATCGCCACCACCTCAGGTCCATTGAAGCGCCGAGCATACCCGAAGGTCGTGACCGCCCCCACAGTGCCATCGTTCCTGCGCTGGCACGTCATGCCGATGTCATTGGCGCTGCCGACACTCCGGGGTTTCCTCCCTCTGAAGGTCCGGTTTCGATGCGAACGATTGCGCGCTTTCCCCGTGTTTCGCTGCTTGCCCTGCTGATCGCCCCCACCCTGGACGCCCTCGCAGAAGCACCGCAGGGCGATACGGGCGAAGCGCGCAGCAGCGATGCGCGTACCCTCGACCAGGTGCAGGTGATCGGCCAGGCCACCAGCTACGCCAAGACGTCGGTGCGCGCAGAAACACTGAACAGGCAGACCGTGATGAGCAGCGTCAACGATGCGCTGAACGAAGTACCCGGCGTGGTGGTCAGCGAGGCCGACGCCACCGGCTCGTCGGTGTGGGGCACGCAGATCAGCATGCGCGGGTTCGTCACCAATCGTGATACCCAGCAGATCGGCACCACCATCGACGGCCTGCCCAACGGCGGCTCCGGCTACGGCGGCGGCTCGCTGGCCAACCGCTACATCGACACCCTCGACCTGGAGACGGTGGAAGTCAGCCAAGGCACCGCTGACATCTCCTCGCGCTCGAACGAAGCCCTCGGCGGCACGCTCAACTTCCTCACCAGCGATCCGCTGCAGGACAGCCGCCTGCGCTTCGTGGTCGGTGCCGGTGACAACGAGGCGCGCAAGTACTACGTGCGCTACGACACCGGCCTGCTCGGCGGCCACACCCGCGCGTGGATCAGCGCCTCCTCGTCGAAGGTGCACGACTGGATCGACGGCACCGGCCACGCCAGCAACGACCACATCGCCGGCAAGTTCATCACCGAACTGGATCGCTGGACCCTGACCGGCTACCTGTCCTACAACGATGCCGACGAGCCGGAATACACCAGCGTCTCACCGAAGGGCTTTGCCACCAATCCGGATCGCGACAACCTGGTCGGCACCCTCACCGGCATTCCGTATCTGGACCAGAACTACCGTTCCGGCTCGCGTGCTCTGCGCGAGAACACCTTTGGTTACCTGCGTGCGGCCTTCGACGGCGGCAACGGGTTCAAGGCCTCGGTGGCCGCCTACGGGCACCGCATGCAAGGTCGTGGCGACTGGCTTCCACCTTACCTGGCACAGGTTAGCGATGAGGGTGCGGGCCGCCCCGAATCGGAATATCTCGGTGGCAAGACCGTGTACGGCGGCAGCAACCGTGGCCAGATCTTCTTCGTCAATCCCGATGGCAGCGCCGCGCAGCGCCTGGCCAGCTGCACCCCGCGCCTGGGCTTCACCGCCGAGTACGATCCGAACTGCTACGCGGGCAACGTGCTGGGCGCGCAGTCCTACCGCCACACCCACTACGACAACGACCGCATGGGCGTGACCGCCGACGTCGAATGGCGGCAGACCTTCGGTGCGATCGACAACACCATCCGTGGCGGCCTGTGGGTGGAGAAGCTGGACCGTTCGGCACGCCGTGACTGGCACCGCCTGCTCAACGTCGGCCAGGACATCGCCTTCGACCATCAGCCGTACTGGGTGCAGTTCGAGGACAAGTACAAGGTTGACGAGCAGATGTACTACGTCGAGGACGTGGCCCGCTTCGGGCCGTTCAGTGCCCGCCTGGGCGTGAAGCAGTTCTTCGTCGACCAGTCGCGCCGCCGCGTGATCGGTGCCAGCGAGCACGTGAAATCCGATTCCAGGTCCGATCCGCTGCTGTCCACCGGCTTCACCTGGGCACCGGGCGTGGAAGGCATGGAGCTGTTCGCCGGCTTCTCGCAGAATTTCGCCGCCATTCCTTCAGGCGTACTTGGCGAGACCGACCCGCAGCGCTTCCGCAATGTCGAACCGGAGACCGCCGACAACATCGAAGTGGGCATGCGCATCAGCCGCTGGCCGCTGACCGCCTCGGTGACCCTGTACAACATCAAGTTCGACAACCGCATCGTCTACCTGCCGGCGGGCTTCGTCAGCGGCATCGACTACCTGGGCGAGACCGACGGCGTCTACGAGAACTTCGGTGGCGTGGAAAGCAACGGCCTGGAAGCGGCGTTCGGCTATGGTTGGGACAATGGCTGGCGGATCAACGCGGCCTACACCTACAACCGCTCCAAATACCTGGGCAGTGGCAATGCCGCACGCGATACGCAGCTCGGCATCGTCGACGGTGCCAAGGTGATCGGCCAGCCGGAGAACACCCTGGTGCTGTCGGCCGACTGGCAGGGCGCCAACTGGAACTTCGGCCTCTCCGGACGGTACTTGGGCACGCGCTACCTTGATGCCGCCAACGTCAACAAGCTGCCCTCGGCCACCGTGTTCAATGCCAACATCGGTTTCGACCTGCAGGGCCTGTCGCCGCGCCTGAAGGGCATGGGTGCCAACCTGGTGGTGAGCAACCTCACCGATAAGCGGTATCTTGCGGGGGTGGACGGCCGCGACAACGCCTTCATCGGCGCCCCGCGCACCGTCGGCATCTCCTTCCGCGTGGACCTGTGAGTGAGCCCGTGACCGATATCGGCCGACGCCGGTTGTTGCAGGCCGGCGTTGCCGCCGGCCTTGCCCCGCTGCTGCCCAGCATCGCACGGGCCGCAGCGATCGCCCCCGCCGCGCAGACGCGCAGCCTCGAAGACCTGCAGCACATCGTGGTGTTCATGCAGGAGAACCGTTCGTTCGACCACTACTTCGGCACGCTGCCGGGCGTACGTGGTTTCGGTGACCGCTTCGTGGCCCCGGCCGCCGCGCTGCAGGCCGGTGGCCGCGCGCGCAGCCTGTGGCTGCAGCCCGACGCGAGTGGCACGCGGGCGATCGCACCGTTCCCGCTGGATACCGCCGCGCACTTCGGCTACATGCGGGTGGAAGGCACGCCGCACACCTGGCCCGATGCGCAGCGCGCCTGGGACCACGGCCGCATGGGGCACTGGCCGAAGGCCAAGCAGAACCACTCCATGGGCTACTTCCAGCGCAGCGACATGCCGTTCCAGTTCGCGCTGGCCGATGCGTTCACGATCTGCGACGCCTATCACTGCGCGATGCAGGCCGGCACCAATCCGAACCGGGTGTTCCTGTGGACCGGCCACAACGATGCACAGGCCCGCGCCGGCGGCCCGGTGATCGCCAACTCGCATGACAACTTCCCCGAACACGGCGGGCATCCGGCGTCCTACCGCTGGACCAGCTATGTCGAGCGCCTGCAGAAGGCCGGCGTGTCCTGGCAGATCTACCAGGACATGGCGGACAACTTCACCGACAACCCGCTGGCCGGCTTCGAGGCGTTCCGTCGGGCGTACAGTGCTGCACCCGGGCATGACCCGCAACTGCGCGCACGCGGGGTCAGTACCCGTGGCCTGCCACAGCTGCGCCAGGACGTACTCGACGGGCGCCTGCCGCAGGTCAGCTTCATCATCGCCGACGCGGCCGGCAGCGAGCACCCCGGACCCTCCAGTCCGGCGCAGGGCGCGGCCTATACCGCGCGCGTGCTGGATGCGCTGACTGCCGATCCGGAAGTCTGGAGCCGCACCGCCCTGCTGCTGATGTTCGATGAGAACGACGGCTTCTTCGACCACATGCCGCCACCGGCACCGCCTTCGCCGGTGGATGGCGGCTGGGCGGGTGCGTCCTCGGTCAGTACCGAGGGCGAATACCACCGCCATCCCGCACCGGGCGACGAGAAGTACGATGCTGCCGAACTGCGCGGCCGCCCGTATGGACTGGGCCCGCGCGTGCCGCTGTATGTGATCTCGCCGTGGAGTCGGGGTGGCTGGGTCGACTCGCAGGTCTACGACCACACCTCGGTCATTCGACTGATCGAACGCCGCTTCGGTGTGGCGGCACCGGACATCTCGCCGTGGCGCCGCGCGGTCTGCGGCGACCTCAGCAACGCCTTCGACTTCGCCCAGCGCGATACCCGCCCGTTCGTGCGCGGCCTGCCCGACGTGAGCGCGGTGGCCGCACGCGCCGCTGCGTTGCCAGGGCGAACCGTGCCGGCGCTGCCGGAGGGGCTGAAACCAGCGAAGCAGGAAGTCGGCATACGCCCGGCGCGCGCCCTGCCCTATCGGCCGCAGGCATCGATGGCTGCGGTGGACGCCTCGGGCGTGGATCTGGCGCTATCCTGCGAAGGCGCGGCGGCAGTGCTGCATGTCTACGACCGGCTGCGGCTGGATACGGTGCCGCGCCGCTACACGCTGCTCCCGGGCATGGCGCTGCGCGAGCGCTGGCCGCTTGATGCCCAGGGCCGCTATGACCTGTGGCTGCTGGGCCCGAACGGCTTCCACCGCCACTTCCAGGGGGCGGCCAAGGATCCTGCGCTGCAGGCTTCAATTGATCGCACGGATGGCCAACTGCGGCTGCGGCTGCGAAACCTGGGTGATGGCGCGCAGCAGGTGCGTGTGCAGCCTGGTGCCTATGCCGGGCACATGCCCGATCAGGCGCTGGTACTACCCGCACACGCAGAAACCGCGTTGGCGTGGGACGCAACGCCCACGGCGGGCTGGTATGACCTGCAGATCGGCGCGGGCGAGAGCATGCTGCGCCTGGCCGGTCGCGCCGAGGATGGGCGCCCCGGCACCAGTGACCCGGCGATGGGCAGCGAACCACTGCGGTTCGAGCAGGATTGAAGGATCTCTGTAGAGCGGTAGATTCAGGCCTCCTGCAGCCCCGGCCGGCCGTGCTCCACCGCATAGCGCTTCCAGCTCTGCACCGCGCCATTCGGCTGCATCACGGTATCCAGCGTCTTCATGTCGCCGATCCACGCATCGCGGGTGACATCGCACAGCACGTAGCCACGCTTGTCGGTGGTCGCCTTCAGATAGGGGCTGTGCGCAAGCTGGTTCCTGGCATACGCGTCCACACCCTGGCCATCGGCGCCGGAGGTGATCGACGTGGCGAGGAACTCGCTGGAGACCACGCCCGAGTCACGGTGGTCCTGCACCAGATCGCTGGCATAGTGGCGATGCGCGTCGCCGCAGGCGGTCACCACGTTGCCGAAGCCCACCTTCTGGATGTGGTCGAGCAGGCGCCGGCGGCTGTCCAGATAGCCCGACCACTGGTCGTCGGACGACTGCACCACCCCGTCCTTCTCGCGCATGTAGTTGCCCAGCGCCACCTGGTGGGCGATGGTGTGCCAGCGCGGTGCGGCATCGGCCAGGCCGTCGAACAGCCAGCGCTCCTGCTTCGCCCCCACAATGCTGCGCTCCGGCGATTCCACCTCCTCACGCAGCGCCATGTTCACCTGCTTGCTGCGGTACTGGCGGGTGTCGAGCAGGTGCAGGTCCATCAGCGTGCCGTAGCGTGCACGTCGGTACATCTGCATGTGGCCATCGCGCGGGAATGCCGAACGGCGCAACGGCATGTTCTCGTAGTAGGCCTGGAACGCCTGTGCGCGGCGCAGCAGGAATACTTCGCTGGGCGTGTCATCCTGGTCTTCGGCGCCGGCCCAGTTGTTGTCCACTTCATGGTCGTCAAAGGTGACGAACCACGGTGCCGCCGCATGCGCGGCCTGCAGGTCCGCATCGCTCTTGTACTGGGCGTAGCGGCGGCGGTAATCATCCAGCGTGTAGATCTGCGGGCCGACGTGGTTGCGCAGGTTGGTGAACGGCTGGCCGTTCATCTTCCGCAGGCCCGGCTGGCTTTCGCCTTCGTAGATGTAATCACCATAGTGGAAGACGAAATCGAGCGGTTCCTCGGCAATGCGCCGCCACGCGGTGTAGTGGCCTTCTTCGTAGTGCTGGCAACCGGCCACCGCAAAGCGCACGCGATCCACCGCGGCCGTGGCTGCGGGCAGCGTGCGGGTGCAACCAACCGCACTGGCGTGGCCACCGACGCTGAAGCGGTACCAGTAGGGCCGTCCGGGCGCCAACCCGTCCAGCTCCACGTGCACGGCGTGGCCGAGTTCGGGATGCGCCATCGCCGCCCCCTGACGTACCACCTTGCGCATGCCTTCGTCTGCGGCCAGTTGCCACTCGACCAGCATCGGCCGGGTCGGCATGCCGCCGCCGAACACCAGCGGTTCGGTCGCCAGGCGCGTCCACAGCACCATGCCATCGGCCGAGGGATCACCCGAGGCCACGCCCAGGGTGAAGGGTGTGCTGGCAAAGCGCGGCTTGGCCAGCAGGTTGCGCGGGTTCAGCGCGGTGGCATCGCCCTGCGCGGCCAGCGCGTGTGCCGTGCCCATCCAGGCACCGGCAGCGGACAGGCCGGCCAGGGCCAGGAATCGCCTGCGATTGATCGTCTCCACGGCTGTGCCCTCAGTTATAGATGATGTGGAAGTAGAAGAAGCGGCCGTAGTCGTCGATCTCGGTACGGAAGCGCCCGTTCGGGCCGGTGCTGTAGGTCGGCTGGGTGTTGAACAGGTTCTTGGCCTCGTACTTCAGCGTCACGTGCTTGCTGACCTTGTGGCTGAAGCCCATGTTGAAGGTCATGTACGGGTCGTAGTACGAATCCAGCCACTGGGTGTCGCCGAAGTCGACCAGCATCCGGCTGCGGTAGGTGCCGGACAGGCGCAGTTGCGCGCTCTTCCACGGCATGCGCCAGATCACCGAACCGTTGAGCGACCAGTCCGGCTGGTACAGCAGCCGGTCCAGGCGGCGCTCGGTGCCATCACTGATGCGGTAGTTGGTCTGGCCTTCCAGCCGCGTGGCGTTGAAGTACATGTCGAAGCGCTGGCGGCCCCACTGCAGGTTGCGGTTGGCCACCGCGAACTCGACACCGCGCAGCTTGGACTCATCGGTGTTCATCGGCTGGGTCACCCGGTAGCGGGTATCACCCACGTCCTCGAAGGTGGTCAGGGTGTAGATGTCGTCCTTGATCACCTTGTCGAACAGCGCCACCGAGACCAGGCCGTTGTTGCCGTTGAAATACAGGTCCCACGCCAGGTCGATGTTGGTGGAACGGCGCGGCTGCAGGTCGGCATTGCCCTGCTTGATGCTGCAGAAGCCCCTGCCCTCCTCGTCATCGCCACAGCTGGTGCTGGTGGCCTGGGCGATGTTGCTCGGCGTCGGCCGGCCCAGCGTGCGGCTGGCGGAGAAGCGCAGGCGCTGGTCCTCGGTGAGCTTGAAGGTTGCGTTCAACGAGGGCAGCAGGTTGTTGTAGCCACCACTCGTAGTGCGGAAGGCGGAGGTATAGGTAGTGCCGCCATCATCGCTGAACGGACTGTAGGCATCGAAGCGGGTGTGGTCGTAGCGCAGGCCACCGATCAGCAGCAGCCGGTCCCAGGCGTAGTGCGCGGACACATAGGCATTGGTGATGTCCTCCACGTACTTGTAGTCACTGGTGAAGTTGGCATTCGGATACGTCGCATTGTTGTTGCCCAGTTTCGGCAGCAGTTGCTCGTTCCACTTGCGGTTGTCGATCAGCGGGAAGCCCGGCACGCTGCCCAGCAGCGTCGAACCCGGATACAGGTAGTCGTTGAGCGTGGCACTGCTCTTGAAATAGTCGAAGTCGATGTCCTGCCAGATCTTCAGGTGGCGGTACTCGGCGCCGGCGGCGAGGCCGAAACCTCTCGCATCGGCGTCGATGTTGTAGCTGAAGTCGGCGCGCAGGTTGTCGATGCTCTCCTTGGCATCGCGCGGGGAGACGTAGGCCTGCGCCGGATTGAGCTTGAATGCGGAACTGGTCAGCAGGCTGGAATCGGAAACGGCCACCGCGTTGGGGAAACCGTGGCTGTCGTTCTCGTAGTCGACGAACAGGTTGCTCGGGTAGGCGCGTACCCCCCAGTAGACCTGGCTGTTGTGGAAGGTCTCTTCGGTATGGCCACCGCGCAGGGTCAGCCGCGAACGGTCACCCATGTCCCAGTTGAAGCTGGCGATGGCGCCACGGTTGCTGCGGTCCCAGCGGTCGTGGCGGTTCTTGATGTAGATGCTGTTGATCTGGGTGGTGCCGCTGTCTTCGGTCTGGTTGCGGACCGGAAACTTGGCGTTGCCGTACAGATCCGTCTTGTTCATCGTCGAGTTCTCGTAGAACCGGTACGAATACAGCAGCAACGATGCGTAGAACGGATCATCCGAGGGCTTCCACTCAAGCTTGGCGGAGCCACCGAAGTTGGTGATGAAGTTGGTATAGGTGCCAGTGCTGAAGTTGCCAGGCGCACGCAGCCCGTTCCAGCCCTTGGCCTGGTCCGGGCCCGTGGTACCGTCGGTGAGGTATTTGCCAGCGTCGTTGTAGTAGTAGTTCGACTCCACCCAGCGCTTGACGCTGTTGCGCGAACGCTGCTCGTAGCGTGCCACCGCAACGATGCCGAACTCCTGGTCGACACCAAACTGGTTGGAGAACACCATCTTGGCGCTCTTGCCGAAGTGACCCAGGGTCTCGTGGTTGCCGCCAGCGCTGCGCTCGACGTTGGTCTCGGCGGTGGAATAGATGCCTGCCACATCGGCAAACACGTACTTGCCTGACCGGTCGAAGGCACTGCGGCTGATGATGTCGATCACGCCGCCGATCGCATCCGGTGCCTGCTCGGCACTGAAGCTCTTGTAGATGTCGGTACGGGTGCCGATGTCGCTGGGAATCAGCTGCAGGTTGTTCATGCGCTCGCCGGAGCCACTGCCCCCCACGCTGGCAATCGCAATGCCATCGATGGTGGTGTAGTTGAGGTTGGCCTGCACGCCGCGCACGGTCACATAACGTGGCTCGCCGGCATCCTCCACCGCACTCAGCCCTGGAGCGGCCATAAGGCTCTCGGCCAGGGTCTCGTCGCCGTAGCTGTCCATCTCGTCATACACCACCGAATCCTTGATCACCGGCGACGACTTCTTCTGGTCGATGACCTCATGTGCGGCAATCACCTTCACCGTGTCCAGGGTCGGCGCCACCATTGCCTCGGCCTCGCGCGGCTTCGGCGCGGCCGGCTTCGGTTGGTTGCGAGCTGGCGCCGGATCGATGGCGATGACATTGCCATCCACCACGGTGTACCCCAGGCCGGTACCGGCCAGCAGCGCGTCCAGCGCCTGCCTGACGGTGGCACCGCGCGGCACCGCACCGGCCATGCGGGCATCACCGCCGGCCGAGTACAGGAACTGCACCCCGGAACCGCGCGACAGCTGCTCCAGCGCACGCGCCAACGGCTGCGCCGCGATCGGCGTGGATACACGCGCCTCCAGGCCGTCGGCACCGGCGGCGAAGGCCAGCGGCACGCTGCAGGGAGACAGGGCGAGGATGATCGACAGGTAGAGCGTGTTGCGCATCACGGGTCCTTGGAAGAGAGAAGGCAGCAGGTGCCACTGCGCGGATCGGCAGCGGCTTCTCCCAAGTAAGAGCCGGCATCCACCGAAGTGGAGAACGCGGATTCGATGAATTTTTTCTGACAGTCCACACCACGTCGGCCTCAGCGACTGCCAACCCGCACGGTGTCGCCTTCGCGCCTCACCACGAAGCGCGGGTCGCGTTCGAGGAAGGCCTGCAGCGCACCGATGCGATGCGCATCGAGGCTGCCGGACAACCGTGCCGATGCCGCACCTTCGTCCAGCACGCGTACCTGCACCTGGTTGTGCCGGTTGAAGGCAGCGGCCACCTCGTCAAGCCGCTCGTCGAGGAAGGACACTTTGCGCTGCTGCCAGTCCAGCAGCATCGACAATGGCAGGTCCAATGACTCGACCGCATGGCTGCGCGCGTCGACCTGCACCACCCGGCCTTCGCCCAGTTGCGCAAGACGCCGGGGGTCCACACCCTGGCTCCATACCTCCACCTCGCCGGAGACCACGCCGATGCGCGTGCTCTGCAGCCGTCGCGATACATCGAACACCGTGCCGATGTCGCGGATCTCCAGGCCGTTCACCGCCACCTCGAACGGACGGCGGTCGCGGGCGATGTCGAACGTTGCCTCACCCTGCAGCAGCTCCACCTTGCGGCTGAACCAGCCCATGCGTACCCGCAGGCGGCTGTCCGCGTTGAGCCGCACCTGGGTCTGGTCGGGCAGCACCAGGTCGCGAAGTTCACCCTGTCCGGCACTGTAAAGCTGCCAGGTGGGCATCACCTGCGGAACCAGGCCCACGCCGAGCAGGGTGATACAGGCTGCAGCAGCCGCCACCCACCAGCGCGCACGACCGCGACGCGGCACAGCGCGCGGCGGCGCGTGCACGCTACCGAACAGCGGCACCACCTTGGCGGCGACCTGCCGCGGTGGAACCGCCGCGTCGTCAGGCAACGGCGATTGCAGCGCCTCGCCCACCTGCCGGTGCAACGCAAGGGCGTGCATGTAGGCGCGCACGTGCTCCGGCGAGCGCTTCATCCAGTCCAGGAACGCGAGGCGCCCGGCCTCATCCAATGGCCCCTCGCGATTGCGCAGGAACCAGTCCATGGCCTCGCAGGCGATCGTGTCGTCGGCCGCGGGCGATGAGGTCCGGTTCATGTGAGCTCCCTGGCGCCCAGCGCCTTCCTGCAGGCCTCCAGCCCCTTGCCGATGTGCTTTCGCACCATGTGCACCGACACCTGCAGCTGCTGGCTGATTCGCGGGCAGTCCAGCCCGTCGCGGTAGTGCAGTTCCATCACCCGCCGCGTGGTCGCCGGCAGTCGTGCGATGGTGCTGCGGATATCGTTCCAGCGCTGCGCACGCTCGAATTCACCTTCGATGTCTTCTTCGCTTTTCAGCACTTCGGCCAGCAGGTCGACGTCTTCCAGCGGCGGCAGCGACGACCGCGCGCGCGCATGCTCGCGCGCCAGGTTGGCCGCCACGGTGAACAGGTAGGCTTCCGGGTTCTCGACAGCATCGGCATCCTCGCCGGTGCTGCGCAGCAGGCGCAGGTAGACCTCCTGCGCCAGGTCTTCGGCATCCTCGCTGGCCGAACCGCGACGCAGGAAGAAGCCACGCAGCAGCCGGCGCCGCAGTTCGTAGCTCTTCTCCCAGATCCTCACGCTGTTCACGGCCGGCCAACCACCCCGAGGCTGGAAAGCCACGCAGGGTGACCGCCATCGATGACAGTGGCGTTTCAACGACCGGCAGGCAGCCGCTAGAATGCGGCCCCTGCAATGTCCCGGCAGCCCGCACAAGGAGTGCTCCCATCAACGCACGCACCGCCATCAACACCTTCAGCAGCCTGCTGTTCCTGCTGCTGGTCGCCCACACCACCGCCTACCAGCAGCAGATGTGGCCGCCCAGCCGGGTCATCCATGTGCATCCGGTGATCGTCGTCCTCGCCTATGCGCTGGGTGTGCTCACGCTGCTGTTGTGGATCGGCGGTCGTCGTGCACCGGAACCCGCCCAACGCCTGGCGCGCTGGTTGCCCATCGTCGCCTGGTGCCTGCTGGGCGTCGGCGTGGCGATCATCCCGGTGTTCCTGCCGGGGCTGTCCCCGGCCTGATCAGCGGCCGCGCCCAGCGCATCGGCCCATGATACGGCGCGCGGCACCAACCCTTGCTTGCCAGAGACCCAAGCCCTGCACGCCTACCGAAGCGTGGGGGGCAGGCCTACGCTTGTCTTCTCGGTGGCCGCCACGGTCGCCCTTCGCGTCACGGCGCCCGCCGTTGCGACCCCGCTCCAGTGCTGTGCGCCCTGCCGGTGTTGTCGCCCAGGCAGACGTCCGACCGGCGCCCTCTGGAGACAGCCATGAACCAAGCCCTCATTCCCTTCGATACCGATCCACTGGAAACCCAGGAGTGGCGTGAATCGCTGGAGGCGGTGATGCAGGCCGGCGGCCGGCCGCGCGCGCACTACCTGATCGACCAGCTGAGCGATCTGGACGCCCGGCAGCACGGCGACCTGCATACCCGTGCCTGGACCGCCTACGTCAACACCATCCCGCCCGAGCGCCAGCCGGCCTACCCGGGTGACCTGGCCATCGAGCGCCGCCTGAACGCGATGATCCGCTGGAACGCGATGGTGATGGTGCTGCGTGCCGGCAAGCACTCCAACGTCGGCGGCCACATCGCCACCTACCAGTCGGCGGCTGTGCTGTACGACGTGGGCTTCGATCATTTCTTCCGTGGCCGTACTGACACCTTCGACGGCGACATGATCTACATCCAGGGCCACTCCGCGCCGGGGATCTACGGCCGCGCGTACGTGGAAGGCCGCATCGATCCAGCGCGCGTGGACAACTTCCGCCGCGAAGCCGGTCGCGAAGGCCTGTCCTCGTATCCGCACCCGCGATTGATGCCGGAGTTCTGGCAGTTCCCCACCGTGTCGATGGGGCTGGGCCCGCTGACCGCCGCCTACCAGGCGCGCTACATGCGCTACCTGGAATACCGCGGCCTGAAAGAACACCAGGGCCGCAAGGTCTGGGCCTTCCTCGGCGACGGCGAGATGGACCAGCCCGAATCGCTGGCGGCAATTTCCCTGGCCGGCCGCGAGCGGCTGGACAACATCGTGTTCGTGGTCAACTGCAACCTGCAGCGCCTGGACGGTCCGGTACGCGGCAACGCCAAGGTCATCCAGGAACTGGAAGGCACCTTCCGCGCGGCCGGCTGGAACGTGATCAAGCTGATATGGGGCAGTGGCTGGGACGACCTGCTGGCCCGCGACCACAGCGGCCTGCTGCGCCAGCGCATGATGGAATGCGTGGACGGCGACTACCAGACCTTCAAGTCGCAGAGCGGCGCCTACGTGCGCGAGCATTTCTTCGGCCGCTACCCCGAGCTGCTGGAGCTGGTCGCGCACATGAGCGACGACGACATCTGGGCGCTGGCACGTGGTGGCCACGATCCGCAGAAGGTGTACGCCGCCTACCAGCAGGCGGTGAACACCAGCGGCCGGCCGACGGTGATCCTGGCCAAGACGGTCAAGGGTTTCGGCATGGGCGAAGCCGGCGAAGGCCAGAACATCAACCACCAGCTGAAGAAGATGAGCGCCGATGCGGTGCGCGCTTTCCGCGACCGCTTCAACCTGCCGGTCAGCGACGAGCAGCTGGAGGAGATGCCCTATCTGCGCCCGGAACCGGGCAGCGCCGAAGCGGCCTACTTCGCCGAGCGCCGCCGCATCCAGGGTGGGCAGCTCCCGGCGCGCCTGGCCAAGGTCGATCCGCTACCGTTGCCGCCGCTGTCGATCTTCAACACCCAGCTGCAGGGCAGCGGCGATCGCGGCCAATCCACCACCATGGGCTTCGTGCGCATCCTCACCAGCCTGCTGAAGGACCCGGAGCTGGGCAAGCTGGTGATTCCGATCGTGCCCGATGAATCGCGCACCTTCGGCATGGAAGGCCTGTTCCGCCAGATCGGCATCCACTCCTACCTGGGTCAGCTGTACACCCCGCAGGACGCCGGCCAGCTGAGCTATTACAAGGAAGCCAAGGACGGCCAGATCCTGCAGGAAGGCATCAATGAATCCGGTGCGATCTGTTCGTGGATCGCCGCCGGTACCGCCTACAGCAACCACGGCCTGGCCACGATCCCGTTCTACATCTTCTATTCGATGTTCGGCCTGCAGCGCGTCGGAGACCTGGCCTGGGCCGCTGCCGATGCGCGTACCCGCGGCTTCCTGCTCGGTGCCACGTCGGGCCGCACCACGCTGATGGGCGAAGGCCTGCAGCACGATGACGGCCACAGCCACGTGCTGTCGTCGGTGATTCCCAGCTGCGTGTCCTACGACCCGACCTACAACTACGAGCTGGCGGTGATCATCCATGACGGCCTGCGCCGCATGTATGTCGACCAGGAAGACATCTACTACTACATCACCGTACTCAACGAGAACTACCCGCAGCCGGCACTGCCCGAAGGCGCCGAGGCCGGCATCCTGAAGGGCCTCTACCTGCTGCACCCGGCGGCCGCCGACAGCGACTCGCAGCCACGCGTGCAGCTGATGGGCAGCGGTTCGATCCTGCGCGAAGTGGAAGCCGCGGCAGAACTGCTGCAGCAGGACTTCGGCATCGCCAGCGATGTGTGGAGCGCGACCAGCCTGACCGAACTGCGCCGCGATGGCCTGGCTGCCGAACGCTGGAACCTGCTGCACCCGGCTGAGGAACCGCGCGTACCCTACGTGCAGGAGTGCCTGGAGGGCCATGATGGCCCGGTGGTGGTGGCCACCGACTACATGAAGATCGTCGGCGACCAGATCCGTCCCTTCATCAACAACCGCCGCTTCATCGCACTCGGAACCGATGGCTTCGGCCGTTCCGACACGCGTGAGTCGCTGCGCACGTTCTTCGAAGTGGATCGCCACTTCATCGTGCTGGCCGCCCTGAAGTCGCTGGCCGACGAAGGCCGCATCGAGCGCTCGCGGATGCAGGAGGCCATCGACAAGTACGGCATCGACACCGGCAAGCGCGACCCGGCCTCGGTGTAAGGCTGCCGGTGCCATGCCCGCGGATTCCCTCCCCGTGGGCATGGCGCAGGCGGCGCCGCTACGGTATCCGCTTGAACAGGTTGGTCTGCAGGATCGGCGTGCCGTCGTGGCCGTAGAACGCCTTGGTCTCGGTCATCGTCGTACGGTCCGCCGCCACGGTATAGATGCGGGTGGAGGCCGGCGTGCCATGGTCCACCAGCTGCATCACCAGGGTATTCGGCGCCGGCAGTTTCAGGTTGGCCTTGTCTGCGCCGTAGGTGCCGGACAAGGGCCCGGGCGTACCGTCCAGCGCCAACGTGCCGTCGGATTTCATCGTCTTGCCGTCGTGCAGGACGATGTCGACGTGTGAACTCCACCGCCCCGCACCGGCGTCCTTGAACTCCAGCACCACCTGCTTCGGGCGCTGTGCTTCGGGTAACGCAGACGTGGCGATATCCAGCGACCAGCGCCCCAGCAGCGGTGAGGGCGAAGCTTCCACCGCCAGCGCCGGAACGGCGGAGAGCGAAAGCGCAGACAACAACACAGCGGACAACAGCTTCATACGGGGCTCCGTTTGAATGAGGAAGCTCTGCGTGGGGCGTTGCGGGGCAGTGCCCAGATCGTGCCGGTCGCCAGCAGCACGCGCAAGGCGGTGCGCTGAACGAGGGAGACTCCGTCCCATCCCGAGAGGCCAAAGCACCCTGCCCCATTGAATCGAGGCGGTTTCCGCTCTTGTTGACCTGAATAGTTACGTTATAACATTTCACGTCAATTTCACGGACCGTGCCATGCGTCGCCATCTCCTTGCTACCGCCCTTCTGTTCGCCGTCCACAGCGCCCAGGCCGCGGACGAACCCACCCTCCCCACCCTCCAGGTCCAGGCCAGCCAGCCCTCCCGTATCGACAGCCGGGTCACCGTCGACAACCCACAGGCGCAGAACCGCACCCTGGGCGGCCTGCTCGAACACGTCTCCGGCGTGCAGAACAGTGCTTTCGGGCCGAACGCGGGTGCCCCGGTCATCCGCAGCCTCAGCGGCAACCGCGTGCAGATCCTGCAGGACGGCCAGTCCATCCTCGGGATGAACGCGATCAGCGGCGACATCAACATCCCGTTCGATCCGCTGTTCGTACGCAGCGTCACCGTCAACAAGTCTTCCGACACCGTGCGCTACGGCGGCAATGCGATCGGCGGCAGCGTGGAGATCGATTCGGGCCTGATCTCGCGCCGCATGGAAGACAAGGACCAGTCGATGGAACTGGTCCTGCGCAAGAGCTTCAACGCCGCCGACGCGCAGGGCTTCCGCATGAACTTCAACAACCAGCGCAACTTCTCGACCAACCTGCAGGTCTCGCGTCAGCGCATCTCGCACTACGATATTCCAGGCAACAGCAAGGCCAGTGTCTGCAACACGCGCCTGTTCCCGCCGACCGGTGGCGTGAACTCTGCGCTGGCCGACAGCTGCCAGAAGGAAGCGCGCGTCCAACAGATCTACAACAAGGCCTCGCAGCCTTACATCGACCAGTTCATGACCGAGAACCCGGACTGGGCCGACGGTGACTTCTCGTTCTACACCAACAACCCGACTTCGGTCTGGCAGCGCCGCACCTACATCAATCTGGTCAACCCGGCCTACGTACCCGGCACGCCTTCGTACGTGCAGAAGCAGATCAACAACGATGTGACTCCCGACTATCACCACACGCTGGGCAACAGCTACGCGCGCAACTCGCAGGTGGCGTTCGGGTCGACCCTGTTTTTCGACCGTGGTTACGTGGGTATAAGCATCGATGCCAAGGACAGCGAGTACGGCGTGCCGGGGTTCTCGATGCAGAACCTGTCGTTCGGTTCCAACTATGCCAACGGGCTGCCGGTGGGGGTGGTGATCAAGCAGGAACGCTATGCACTGGAAGCCCTGCTGCGCGATCCGCTGCCGTGGTTCGAGCGCGCCGAACTGCGCGTTTCCAAGCTGGACAACACCTCGGGCGAGCGGCTGGGTGCCACCCGCGCCAACGACTACGATTTCGAGAGCACCCAGGCCGAGCTGCTGCTCAGCCATCAGCGCGTCGGTCCGCTCAGCGGCATGCTGGGTTTCAGCCACCAGTCGCGTGATGTCACCGGCAGTGGCTCGCTGCGCTACCTGCCTGACGTCGACACCCGCAGCAACGCGGTGTTCCTGAAGGAGACGCTGGACTTCGGCTGGGCCAGTTTCGACGCTGGCGTGCGCCACGAGCGCGTTGACCATGACCTGCAACCAAGCCGCTTCAAGACCGCGCGCAATGCCGCCAACGCGAAACTGCAGGACCGCGACTACCGGCTCAACAGCTACAGCCTGGGATCGTATGTCGAGCTCGGTCCGTTGTTCGCCGCCAAGGTGCGCTACTCGTCTTCGCAACGCGCACCGGAGATCAACGAGTTGTATGCGAGCAATGCTCACTATTCGGTGATGACCCAGGAAGAAGGCAACCAGAACCTCGAGCCGGAACGCGCGAAGAACCTGGAACTGACCGGCCTGTTCCACCTCGGTGGTTTCGAACTGTCGGCCACCGCGTACCGGATGAAGTACGAGAACTATCTGTACCTGGGTTACTCGGGCATGCAGACCGCCAACCGCCTGCCGCTGAAGTACTGGAAGCAGACCGACACCACGGTGAAGGGCTTCGAGATCGATGCCTCGCAGGCATTGGACCTGGGCCGCTACGGCACGTTGAACCTGTCCGCCTTCGCCGACCTGGTGAAGAACAAGGCCGACCGCCCCGATTCGTTGCGTGCCCACAATGACGGCGAGTACCTGCCGAACATGCCGACCAACCGCTACGGTGCCACCCTGCAGTGGCAGCGCGAGGGCTGGAAGGCGCAGCTGTCCAGCACCTACTACGACACGCAGAAGTACCTCGGCCGCAACGTGAGCGAGGAAGTGCCGCTGGATGCATTCAACCTGGTCGACCTGCAGGTCAGCCGTGAGCTGCCGGTACGCAACAGCTACATCGCCGGCATGGAGGTGTTCGTCAACGGCAGCAACCTGCTCAATCAAGAAGCACGGCCGCACAACTCGCCGCTGAAGTACATCGCGCCGCTGCCCGGGCGCGGTTTCCAGGTGGGCGTGACGGTGAAGCTCTGAGGATCGAACGCGTCGGTACGCGCCTGCGGGCAAATGGCCTGCAGGCGTTCTCCCCCCCCCTGCGTGGTTGCGCCACACGCGCCGGTTGATTCACCATCGGCAAAAGAGGAGAGCGTGATGAACTGGAAGCATGCGGTTTCACTGGCGCTGTTGTTGTCCGTTTCATCAGCCGCAAGTGCTGCGTCTGCGATCACCTACGACAAGGATGGCCGCTACGGCTATTCGATGAACCAGTCTTCCCTCACCACTGCGATGCAGCAGTCGCTGCACTACTGCGCAGCGCGATCGCGCAATTGCGGTCAGTCCGCCAGCACCACCAGCGAAGGCTATTCGGCCATAGCGACCGGCACGATTGCGTTGGGCTTTGCACTGGGCGAGAAGACGGCGGACGCCGCGCAGCGGAAGGCCGAAAGAATGTGCAGGGAACGTGCCAACGACTGCACGCTCGCGTTGCTGTGGCGGGAAATTCCACCTCGTCACATTGAACCGCCACAGCTGCCGGGTACACCCGCTCCGGCACCGGCGATGACACCCACGCCCATGCCAACGCCTGCCTCCCGCACCGATCAGCCAGGATAGTCAGCTCCACGCTGCGAGTGTCGGATAAAGAAAAACGCCTGCAGATCGAGGATCTGCAGGCGCTTCTTTGTATCTGGCGGAGTGAGAGGGATTCGAACCCTCGATAGAGCTTTTGACCCTATACTCCCTTAGCAGGGGAGCCCCTTCGGCCACTCGGGCATCACTCCGGGGTTTTCTCCGCGTCTGGTGCGTTGCACCTCAGCGGGGCGTGAATCATAACGTTAATCGAGTGCGAAGGTAAAGCGTTATTCGGCAGAATTTTCGCTACCGGTGCCACCGGCTTCGTCACCGCGCTGGATGCGCTGATAGATCTCTTCGCGATGCACAGCAACGTCCTTCGGCGCGGTGATGCCGATACGCACCTGGTTACCCTTGACGCCAAGCACGGTGACGCTCACCGAGTCTCCGATCATCAGGGTTTCGCCGACGCGGCGAGTCAGGATCAACATTTTTGTAAGTCTCCATGGAACCGTGTGGAAGGGTATCCCCCACCGGCTTGACGCTCCGTCAAGAAGCGCTACCACGACAAAGGGAAAAGATTCGCAATGGTACCGTCAGCCGTCCCGCTCCTACAAGGAGGGGGACGGCCAGGTTCATCACAGGCGGGGGCTGACCCATTCGACGACTGCAGCCAGCGCAGTGGCAAGGGCGGGCCCGTCCTCGCCACCACCCTGGGCGAGGTCCGGGCGTCCGCCGCCCTTGCCCCCGATCTGACTGGCGATATGGGACAACAGTTCCCCGGCCTTGACCTTGCCCATTGCACTGCCGTTCACACCCGCGACCAAGGCGGCCTTGCCGTCCTGGGCGCCGGCCAGCACGATCACCGCGTCGCCCAGCTGCTGCTTGAGGCGGTCCATGGCGTCACGCAGGGCCTTGGCGTCGAAGCCCTCCAGGCGGGCAGCCAGTACCTTCACGCCAGCAACCTCGACGGCCTGGCCGGACAGATCGGCCGTGGCACCGGCGGCGACCTTGGCCTTCACGGCCTCCAGTTCGCGCTCCAGCTGCTTCTGGCGCTGGCCGAGGGCACGGATCTTCTCGACCACGTCGGCAGCGCTGCCACCGAGCAGTTCAGCGGCCTCGGCAAGGCGGGCCTCTTCGGCGTCCACGTAATCCAGCGCACCCTGGCCGGTAACAGCCTCGATGCGGCGCACGCCCGCGGAGACGCCGCCCTCGGAGGTGATCTTGAACAGGCCGATGTCGCCGGTACGGTTGACGTGGGTACCACCGCACAGTTCGGTGGAGTAGTCACCCATCTTCAGCACGCGCACGTGCTCGCCGTACTTCTCGCCGAACAGGGCCATCGCGCCGAAATCCAGCGCCTCCTGCATGCCCATGTTGTGTACTTCAGCGGCGTTGTTGGCGCGCACCTGCTGGTTGACCTTGCGCTCGATCACGGCAAGCTCTTCCGCGCTGATCGGCTGGAAGTGCGAGAAGTCGAAACGCAGGCGGTCCGGAGCGACCAGTGAGCCCTTCTGCTGCACGTGGCTGCCCAGCACTTCGCGCAGGGCGGCGTGCAGCAGGTGGGTGGCCGAGTGGTTGAGGATGGTGGCGCCACGGCGCTCGCCATCGACCTGGCCGGAGAGCACGTCGCCGACCTTCAGGCCGCCTTCGGACAGGGTGCCGACATGGCCATGGAACTGGCCGGCGAACTTCTGGGTGTCGTCCACCGCCAGGCGCACGCCGTTGCCGGTCAGTACGCCGGTGTCACCGACCTGGCCGCCGGACTCGGCGTAGAACGGGGTCTGGTTGGTGATGACGATGACTGCGTCACCGGCATCGGCCGACTGCACCGGACGGCCGTCCTTGAGCAGGGCCAGCACGGTCAGGCCGTCAGCCTGCAGGCGATCGTAGCCCAGGAACAGGGTCGGGCTCAGGGTCGCCACCAGCTCGGCGGGCAGGGTCACGCCACCACCGAACTTGCCGGCCGCGCGCGCGGTCTCGCGCTGCTGCTCCATCGCGGCATCGAAGCCGGCAATGTCGACGGTCAGGTCGCGCTCGCGGGCGATGTCCTGGGTCAGGTCGAGCGGGAAACCATAGGTGTCGTACAGGCGGAAGGCGTCAACGCCCGGGATCACGCCATTGCTGGCCTTGCCCGCGACGTCCTCGAAGATCTTCATGCCGGCATCGAGGGTTTCGGCGAAACGCTCTTCTTCGGCCTGCAGCGCACGGGTGACGGTGTCCACCGCCGCCGGCAGTTCCGGATAGGCTTCGCCCATCTGCTCGACCAGGGTCGGCACCAGCTTGCTGAAGAACGGCTGGCGCACGCCCAGCATCCAGCCGTGGCGCAGTGCGCGGCGGATGATACGGCGCAGCACGTAACCGCGGCCTTCGTTGGACGGCAGCACGCCATCGACGATCAGGAACGAACAGGCACGGATGTGGTCGGCGATCACGCGCAGCGACTTGTTTTCCAGGTCGGCGGTGCCGGTCAGCTCGGAGGCCTTGCGGATCAGCGCCTGGAACAGGTCGATCTCATAGTTGGTGTGCACGTGCTGCAGGATCGCCGCCAGGCGCTCCAGGCCCATGCCGGTATCCACGCACGGCGCCGGCAGTGGTACCAGGGTGCCGTCGGGCTGGCGGTCGAACTGCATGAACACCAGGTTCCAGATTTCGATGAAGCGGTCGCCATCTTCATCCGGGGAACCCGGGGGGCCACCGGCAATATGGTCACCGTGGTCGTAGAAGATCTCGGTGCACGGGCCGCACGGGCCGGTGTCGGCCATCTGCCAGAAGTTGTCCGAGGCGAACGGTGCGCCCTTGTTGTCGCCGATGCGCACGATGCGCTCTTCCGGCACGCCGACCATGTCGCGCCACAGCGCGTAGGCTTCGTCATCGGTCTGGTAGACGGTGACCAGCAGGCGATCGGCCGGCAGCTTCCAGACCTGGGTCAGCAGTTCCCAGGCCCAGGCGATCGCGTCCTTCTTGAAGTAGTCGCCGAACGACCAGTTGCCCAGCATTTCGAAGAAAGTGTGGTGGCGCGCGGTGTAGCCGACCTGGTCGAGGTCGTTGTGCTTACCGCCCGCGCGCAGGCAGCGCTGGACGTCGGCCGCGCGCACGTAGCTGCGCTTTTCCGCGCCAAGGAACACGTCCTTGAACTGCACCATGCCGGAGTTGGTGAACAGCAGGGTCGGATCATTGCCCGGCACCAGCGGCGCCGACGGCACGATGGTGTGGCCTTTGCCCTTGAAGAATTCAAGGAAGTCGCTGCGGATCTGGGAAGTCGTGAATTTGGCGGATGCGTTCATTGGGGGCTGGCAGTCTGCGGGCCGGCGGACCCGGACCACCGGCCGCGTTGGCCAGGGTCGCGAGGGACCGCCGAAAACCTAAAGGGTATCAGGCCCGGCGCCGCCAGTCTCAGTCATCCGGGTCGTAGCGGGTCGCGCGGCGGATGCTGTCGCCGTCGAAGCCCCGTCGGGCCAGCAGATCGGCGGCCTTGCGCCGCTGTGTCAGGTCCTGCGGGCCGGCCTCGCCAAAGCGTCGGCGGACCAGATCACGGGCGTTTTCCTGCCAGTCGCCTTCGTAGCTGTCCATCGCTGCGGCAATCGCGGCACTGTCCAGGCCGTGGGTCCCCAGCTCGGCGCGGACATGGATCGGCCCATAACCGGTGTTGGCGCGCATCCTCACCAGGTTCTCGGCAAAACGGGTGTCGTCCTGCCAGCCGGCCTCGGTCAACTTGGCGACAGCGGCCTGCGCGGCTTCGTCTTCGATGCCACGGGCGGTCAGCTTGCGGGTGAGTTCCTTGCGCGAGTGCTCGCGGCGGACCAGCAGGCCCAGTGCCCGTTGCACGGGGGTCTGCTCACGCGGCCGGCGCTTGCGGCCGGTCGGAATGTCTTCGGCGTCGGACATGGGTACTCCAAGGGTGGCGCCATCCGTGGCGCCCAGCCCATCCCTGGGCGATTCGAACCTGCGGGACAGGGCGACGTCACTGACGGCGCCACCCTGCCCCACAGCAAGCCTTATTCGTCTTCGCCTTCGTCGTCGCCTTCCTCGCGGGCCGCTTCGGCCGGCTGGAATTTCTCGCGCAGCTCGGCCTCGAGCTTGGCGGCGACAGTCGGGTTGTCGCGCAGGTAGCCGCGGGCGTTGTCCTTGCCCTGGCCAATGCGTTCTTCACCGTAGCTGTACCAGGCGCCAGCCTTCTCGACCAGCTTGGCATCCACACCCATGTCGATCAGCTCGCCTTCACGGCTGATGCCTTCGCCATACAGGATCTCGGTGATGACCTGCTTGAACGGAGGTGCCAGCTTGTTCTTGACGACCTTGATCTTGGTCTGGTTACCGATGATCTCGTCACCCTTCTTGATCGCGCCGATACGGCGGATGTCCAGGCGGACCGAGGCGTAGAACTTCAGCGCGTTGCCACCCGTGGTGGTTTCCGGGCTCTGGCCCGGCATCATCACGCCGATCTTCATGCGCAGCTGGTTGATGAAGATCACCAGGGTGTTGGAGCGCTTGATGTTGCCGGTCAGCTTGCGCAGCGCCTGGCTCATCAGGCGGGCCTGCAGGCCTGGCAGCTGGTCGCCCATCTCGCCTTCGATTTCGGCCTTCGGGGTCAGCGCGGCAACCGAGTCGATCACCAGGATGTCGACCGAACCCGAACGGACCAGCATGTCGGCGATTTCCAGCGCCTGCTCACCGGTGTCCGGCTGCGACAGCAGCAGGTCGTCCACGTTCACGCCCAGCTTGGCGGCGTAGATCGGGTCCAGCGCGTGCTCGGCGTCGATGAAGGCCGCGGTACCGCCCATCTTCTGGCATTCGGCGATGGCCTGCAGGGTCAAGGTGGTCTTGCCCGAGGATTCCGGCCCGTAGATCTCAACGACACGGCCCTTCGGCAGACCACCAATGCCCAGCGCGATGTCGAGCATCAGCGAACCGGTCGGGATGGCTTCGACGGGTTCGACCACGCGGTCGCCCATGCGCATCACCGAGCCCTTGCCGAACTGCTTTTCGATCTGGCCCAGAGCTGCAGCGAGGGCGCGCTTCTTGTTCTCGTCCATCGGATTGGTCCTTGCAGAGGTCGTGTCGTTGGAGGTGCTGTCTTTGGGGGTCTTCTTTGCCATGGGTTCACTTTAAGTCGGACGTATCGCACAGGCTGAGATTCTGCCCGGCGCTCTGAAAAGAATTATCGGACATCCGTACCAACCTCAGTGGAACCAGAGAATCGCCACAAAAGACCGCGGGGTAATGCGCTATGGAACGGGTCAACGGTTGGGCCGCAGCAGGCCGCAATAGAGGCCCTCGATCGCGAAGTCCTGATCCGGCAGTACCTCGATCGGCTTGTAATCAGGATTGCGCGGCAGCAGGCGGATGCGATCCTTGGCGATCTTCAGCAGCTTGACCGTGATCTCGTCATCGATGCGGGCCACCACGATCTGCCCGGAATGGGCGTCGCGGGTGCGATGCACGCCGATCAGGTCACCGTCGAAGATGCCCTCGTCGATCATCGAATCGCCCTGCACCTTCAGCAGGTAGTCCGGCGCGGGCGAGAAGAACACCCGGTCCAGCACCACGAAATCGTCCGAGCCGATGTCGGCGCCGATCGGCAGGCCGGCCGCAACCCGGCCCAGCACCGGCAGGCGCAGCACACTGTCGGGCAGGCCCGGCTCGGCCAGCTTCTCGACCGGCGGCGCCTGCACCAGGCGGATGCCGCGGGCCTGGCCCGGGATGCGACGGATCGCACCGGCCTGCTCCAGGGCTTCCAGGTGGTACTGGGCCGCGCGCACGCCCTTGAAGCCGAACGCACGTGCGATTTCAGTCTGCGAGGGCGGCGCGCCTTCGCTCTCGATACGCTCGGCGATCAACTGCAGGATCGCCTGCTGGGTGTCGGTCAGGTCCATGGTTAGTAGTATTACTACTAATATCCGGGACTGCAAGTGCCGGGGGCGACAAAAGCAAATGCAGCCGACTAACAGTCGGCTCTACAGGAATCGCTGCGCGATTCCGCGGTAAACACACTCACGTGTGTTTACCGCTTCTCCATATCGAGAACAGGATCCACACGCCGCAGAAGCCGGCGCCGATGAAGCCGCAGACGCCCAGCGCCAGCAGCCAGCGGCTGGAGACGCCGCCGACGCTGTGCATCACGATCGAGGAACCGATGATCAGCGCAGCAGTGACGATGCCCATCACCAACCGGTTCGCTGCGCGGTTCACCTGTTCGCCGAAGCCCTGCAGCGCCGTGGTTTCCACCTTCAACTGCAGGCGTCCCCGGCGCGCCGCCTGCACCAGCTTGCGCAGGTCGCGGGGAAGCTCACCGGCGAAGTCGACCAGGCCCAGCAGGCTGCGGCGGCCGCGCTTGAGCAGCGCCTTGGGCGCATAGCGCTGCAGCACCACCCGCTCCAGGAACGGGCGCGCGGCACTGGCCATGTCGAAATCCGGGTCCAGCTGCCGGCCCATGCCTTCCAGGGTCAGGAACGCCTTGATCATCAGCGCCAGGTCAGCCGGCAGGGTCAGGCTGTAGCTGCGCAGCAGCTGGGTGATGTCGCCCAGCATCAGGCCGATGTGCAGGTCCTTCAGCGGCACGCCACGGTATTGATCTACGAACTGGCTGATGTCGTGCTGCAGCCGGTTCTCGTCCACCTCAACACCGCCGGCCCAGTCCAGCAGCACGTCGGCCACGCCCTGCGGGTCCTGCTCGACCAGCCCGTGCAGCAGCTGAGCCACCTGGAAACGCCGCACTTCCGACAAGGCGCCGACCATGCCGAAATCGATCACGCCGATGCGGCCGTCACGCAGGTAGATGATGTTGCCGGGGTGTGGATCGGCGTGGAAGCTGCCGTCCTCCAGCACCATCTTCAGCACAATGCCGGCGCCACGCCGTGCCAGCTCGCGCCGGTCCAGGCCCGCCGCATCGACGCCGGCCAGGTCTCGGCCAGGAATGCCGTCGACGAAGTCCTGCACGTTCAGGCTCTCGCAGGTCCACTGCCAGTGCACCTTCGGAATCAGTATGTCATCACGGCCGCTGAAGTTGCGCGCGATGCGCTCGGCATTGCGGCATTCCGCCGCGAAATCCAGTTCGCGGCGCAGCGACACGGTGAACTGCTGCACGACCTCGGCCGGGCGGTAACGACGCAGGTCCGGCAGTCGCGCTTCAACGATCTCGGCCAGGCGGGCCAGCAGACGCAGGTCGGCCTCGACCACATCGCGGATACCCGGGCGCCGCACCTTCAGCACCACCTCACGGCCGTCATGGAGGCGCGCGCGATGGGCCTGCGCCAGCGAGGCGGCGGCCATCGGGGTTTCATCGAGGAAGGCGAACACCTGCGTCGGCGAGGCGCCAAGGTCGGCTTCGAGCTGCTCACGGATATCCGCGTACGGCAGCGCCGGCACCGCGTTCTGCAGTTCGGACAGCTCGGCGATCCATTCCGGCGGCAGCAGGTCAACGCGCGTCGCCAGCACCTGCCCGAGCTTGACGAAAGTGGGACCGAGATCCTGCATCGCGCTGCGCACGCGCACCGGTGCGGTCATCCGCAACAGTTCCTGCCGCTCCTCGTTCCAGTGCAGAAGGCGCCCTGCCCGCTCCAATGTGCTGGCCAGGCCGATGCGCCGCACCACGTCGCCGAAGCCATAGCGGATCAGGACAACCGCGATTTCCTGCAGTCGGCCCAGGTCACGGACCGTGCCCAGCGTTTCCCACATCATGCGTGCTCCGGACGATTACCGGAGCAGCATGTCACAGCTGGGCGTCGATACCGCGCAATGCCGCCGCCACGGTTTGCCGGCGGATGGCTTCGCGGTCGCCATCGAACTGGAACAGTTCGGCGCGGGCGTAGCCGCCGCGGCGCTTCCAGCCGATCCAGACACTGCCGACCGGCTTGTCCGGGCTGCCACCGCCAGGACCCGCGATGCCGGTCACCGCCACGGCGATGCCGGCACCGGAATTGACCAGTGCGCCGGACACCATCTCCAGCACGGTTTCGCGGCTGACCGCGCCGAACTGCTCCAGCGTCTGCGCACGCACGCCCAGCAGGCGCTGCTTGGCTTCGTAGCTGTAGACCACCATGCCGCAGTCGAAGAACGCCGAGGAACCGGCGATATCGGTCATGCACTTGGCGATCCAGCCGCCACTGCAGCTTTCAGCGGTCACCAGCTGCAGCGAAGCCTGCTGCAGGCGCTGCCCGAGCGCGGCGGACTGGGCGTTGAGGTCGGCGTCGGTGGGGATGGACATCGGCATGACGGTGGGGTGAAGAACCTGCACGTTGTACCGCAGATCACAGGCGGATGTCGCGCCCCTCCAGCACGGTGGTTGCCGGCCAGCGGCCGGCACTATCGGGGATTGGCCGCTACCTCACCACTCCGGCAGCTTCTCCGGCAGCAGCGCCCGGATCGGCGCGCCGTCGGCACTGGCAGCCAGCTTTTCGGCTTCGGCGATCGGCAGGTCGACCTGCAGCAGCCAGCCGTCTTCATCGGCCTGCTCGCTGCGGATCACTTCCAGCTGGTGCAGGCGCGCGCGCAGGCGGCCGGCATCGGGTGGCAGGCGCAGTTCGCCGGTGACGTGCTGCAGGCCCAGGCGCTTGCCCAGCACCGCCTGCAGCAGCTCCAGGCCCTGCCCGTCGCGTGCGGAAATCCACACCCGCTCGCGGCGCGATTCGTCCGGGATGCCATCCTGGCCGTCGTGGCGGACGTCGGCACCGTCGATGCGGTCGATCTTGTTGAATACCAGCAGCTGCGGCAGGTCGCCGGCACCGACCGCGGTCAGCACCTCGTCGACCTGCGCGATGCGCTCCTCGCGATGCGGATCGGCGGCGTCGACCACGTGCAGCAGGAAATCCGCCTCGCGCGCCTCGGACAGGGTCGAGCGGAACGCCGCAACCAGGTCATGTGGCAGGTCGCGGACGAAGCCGACGGTGTCGGCCAGGACCACGTTGCCACCCGGAACCGCAATGCGGCGCACGGTTGGGTCCAGCGTCGCGAACAGCTGGTCGGCGGCATAAGCCTCGGCGCCGGTCATGGCGTTGAACAGGGTCGACTTGCCTGCGTTGGTGTAGCCCACCAGGGCCACGCGCGGCAGTTCGCTGCGCACGCGTGCACGGCGCATCTGGGTGCGCTGCACTTCGACCTTTTCCAGGCGTTTCTGCAGCTGTTCGACCCGCTTCTGCAGCAGGCGGCGGTCGGTTTCCAGCTGGGTTTCACCCGGGCCGCGCAGACCGATCGAACCACCGCGCTGGCGCTCCAGGTGGGTCCAGCCGCGCACCAACCGCGTGGCCAGGTGACGCAGCTGCGCCAGCTCGACCTGCAGCTTGCCCTCGTGGCTGTGCGCACGCTGGGCGAAGATATCCAGGATCAGGCCGGTACGGTCGATCACCCGGCGCTCCAGGAACCGTTCCAGGTTGCGCTCCTGGCCCGGGCTCAACGCATGGTTGACCAGGATCAGGTCGGCACCGCTGGCGTCGGCCGCGGCCTTGATCTCGTCCAGCTTGCCGCTGCCGATCAGGGTCGACGGATTCGGTCGGTCCAGGCGCGCAGTGATCGTCGCGGCGATGCTGGCCCCAGCCGAGCGGGCCAGATCACCGAATTCTTCCAGCACATCGTCTTCCAGCTTGCCGAAATGGGGCTGGATCAACAGGGCGTGTTCGCCCTTTTTCGAGCGGTCAAACATTCACCGCTCCGGTCTTACTCGTCTGCTTCATCACCTGCCTGACCACCTTCACCCGACTGCACGTAACCACCGCCCGGACCGACCTTCACGTTACGTGCCGGAACGACCGTGGAAATGGCGTGCTTGTAGACCATCTGACTGACCGTGTTGCGCAGCAGGACCACGAACTGGTCGAACGACTCGATCGTGCCCTGCAGCTTGATGCCGTTGACCAGGTACACCGAAACCGGCACGCGTTCGCGCCGCAGTGCGTTCAAGAAAGGATCCTGCAGCGATTGCCCCTTGGACATTGCACACTCCTGATTATTGTTCTTATTGGGTTGCCGACGGTTGCCACGGCCCCCGAGCCGCCCGCCGACCGATGATGTTACACGGCTGGCGGGGGTTCAGCGTGCGACGAAGGTCGACACCGCGCCGGCCAGGCGCTCCCCATCGACATGGGGGTCGAACCAGCGCGCATCAAGCTCGCCGCGCAGCCAGGTCAGCTGGCGCTTGGCCAGCTGCCGGGTGGCGAAGATCGCCTTGTCACGGAAACGGGCGGCATCACCCTCCCCGTCCAGGTATTCCCAGGCCTGGCGATAGCCAACCGCGCGCACCGCCGGCAGGTCCAGCGGCGCCGTCACGGCGGCCATTTCCGGCATTGCACGCAGTGCCCGCACCTCGTCCAGGAAGCCCTGCGCCAGCATGGCGTCGAAGCGCGCCTCGATGCGCTGGTGCAGTACCGCGCGGTCACGCGGGGCGAGGATCAGCTTGAGGGTGCGCACCGGCAATGGCGCGACGCCCGGCCGGCGCTGCCATTCACTGATCGGCGTGCCGGTGAGGCGATAGACCTCCAACGCCCGCTGGATGCGTTGCGGGTCGGTGGCATGGATACGTGCGGCTGCGGCTGGATCGACCTTGGCCAGTTCTGCGTGCAGTGCCGCCCAGCCCCGCTCGGCCGCCTCGGTGCTGAGTGCTTCGCGCATCACCGGGTCGGCCTCCGGCATCGGCGACAGGCCCTGCAGCAGGGCTCGGAAGTACAGCCCCGTGCCACCTGCCAGGATCGGCGTTTTGCCGCGTGCCACGATGTCGGCCACGACGCGGCCGGCATCGGCGGCGAACTCGGCCGCCGAATAGGTCTGCCACGGATCGCGCAGGTCCAGCAGATGGTGCGGCGCCTGCGCCCGCTCGGCCGCATCCGGCTTGGCCGAGCCGATATCCAGATGCCGGTAGACCAGCGCCGAATCGACGCTGACGATCTCGCCATCCAGCTGCTTCGCCAGGGTGATCGCGGTGGCGGTTTTGCCACTGGCAGTCGGCCCCATCACGGCGATCGCCAGTGGCCGCCGGTCGATGCCCATCAGTCTTCGTCCGGCCAGCGGATCGTCGGCGTGGCGTCGGCGCGCGGCGTTGGCACGGCCTCGACTGCCTGCCAGATCTTCAGTGCATCAACGGTGGCGGCCACGTCATGCACGCGCACGATGCGTGCGCCGCGCTGCACCGCGATCAGGTGCGCGGCCACCGAGGCGGCCACGCGCTCGGACGGTGTGTCGCGACCGGTCAGTTCGCCCAGGCTGCGCTTGCGCGACAGGCCCGCCAGCATCGGCACGCCCAGCTCCAGGAACTGCTCGGAGCGTGCCAGCAGGGTCATGTTGTGGGCGGTGGTTTTGCCGAAACCGAAACCGAGATCGATCAGCAGGTTCTTCTTCGCAATGCCCGCCATCTCGGCAGCGAACAGGCGCTGGACCAGGAAGCCGTGCACCTCGGCGACCACGTCGTCGTAATGTGGATCGGCCTGCATGTGGCCTGGCTCGCCCTGCATGTGCATCAGCACCACCGGCACGCCGGTTGCAGCGGCGGCGTCCAGCGCCCCTTCCTGACGCAGGCCGTAGATGTCATTGATCATGCCGGCGCCAGCCGCCACGGCCGCGCGCATCACTTCCGGCTTGAAGGTGTCGATGCTGATCGGCACCCGGGTGCGTGCGGCCAGCTGCTCGATCACCGGAATCACCCGGCGCAGTTCCTCCTCCACCGATACCGGCGCAGCGCCCGGCCGGGTCGATTCGCCGCCGATGTCCAGCAGGTCCGCGCCCTCCTCGACCAGCTTCAGGCCATGGGCGACCGCAGCCTCGGTGGTGTCGTGCGCGCCGCCATCGGAGAACGAGTCCGGGGTGACGTTGACGATGCCCATGACCCGGGCACGGTCGAGGCGCAGGATGCGGCCGGCGCAATCGAGCTGGGGCGAGGTATCGAACATGGGCAATCCTGCAGGGACAACGGCGGGTAGTTTAGTTCGGCAGGGCGGCGCCCTGCACCCGCTGCAATCAACGTCAACGTCAGAAGCTGGTTCTCCGTGGGGTGGCGGGGTGGGTCAGTTTGCGGGGGACGCCGCAAGTACGTCCGTGTAGGCTCGGTCGCCGCATCCATGCGGCTCACGCCCCCGCAACCGGACCCACCCCGCCTTCGACAGATCTCCGCGATCTGCAGTAGATCCACGCCATGCGTGGATGAATCTCCATCGGAATCGAATATTTCGAATTGGAATCGAAATGCATCCACGCATGGCGTGGATCTACCGTGTCGACCAAGGTCGACACCTACCAACAGCAGCAGGAATCTGTCAGAGGTGGGGCGGTGTCGGAGTGCGGGGTGTCAGCCGCATGGATGCGGCTGCCAAGCTTACAGGGACGTACTTGCAGCGCCCCCGCACTCCGACACCGCCCCGCCATCCTACGGAAAGCCCGCTGTTGCTGTTGCTGTTGCTGTTGCTGTTGAGGTTGCCGGCCAGCGGCCGGCACAACCACGGGTGCAGGGCGCAGCCCTGCCGACACCCTCTCAACGGCGGCGGCGCTTGCGGTCCACGTACAGGGTCCTGGCGATGCTCAGCACGATGCCGACTCCGATGCCCACCACGCAGCCCAGCAGCAGGTTGTCGGCCCCCAGGCCCACACCCACGCCGACCACGGTGGCGATCACCATTTCGGCAGTGTGGGAAATCGGTTCGGGCTTCGGGGCGGACATGCGGGCTCCAGCGTCAGATCGGATCTTCGGGATGGGCCAGTGGCCCGGAAACGACGAAGCCGGGTTGCCCCGGCCTCGTCTGGCGTCACCTGCAGCGGGCCGTCAGTGCGATTCGGCCGGGCCTGCGATCGGCGGCAGCGGACGGGCGTCGCCGCCCTTGTCGTTGCCGCCATCCTTGTTCGACTTGCTCCAGCCCGCCGGCGGCGGCGGATCGCGGCCTTCCATGATCGCGTCGATCTGCGGCGCGTCGATGGTCTCGTACTGCAGCAGCAGCTGCGACATCGCGTGCAGCTTGTCGATGTTCTCGGTCAGCAGCTGGGTCGTGCGGGCGTAGGCCTTGTCGAGGATGTTGCGCACTTCCTCGTCGATCCGGCGCGCCGTGTCGTTGGACACGCTCTTGTGCTGGGTGACCGAACGGCCCAGGAACACCTCGTCGTCCTCTTCGCCATACGCGATCGGGCCGAGCTGCTCGGACAGGCCCCACTTGGTGACCATGTTGCGGGCCATCTTGGTGGCACGCTCGATGTCGTTGGAGGCGCCGGTGGTGACCTTGTCCTCGCCGAAGATCAGCTCTTCGGCGACGCGGCCGCCGTACAGCGAGCACAGCTGCGACTGGATCGCCACGCGGTTCATCGAGTACTTGTCGCCTTCCGGCAGGTACATGGTCACACCCAGCGCACGGCCGCGCGGAATGATGGTGACCTTGTAGACCGGGTCGTGCTCGGGCACCAGGCGGCCGACGATGGCGTGGCCGGCCTCGTGGTACGCGGTCAGGGTCTTCTCGTCCTCGCTCATGGCCATCGAGCGGCGCTCGGCACCCATCAGGATCTTGTCGCGTGCACGGTCGAAGTGGTCCATGCGGACTTCCTTCTCGTTGCCGCGCGCGGCGAACAGGGCCGCCTCGTTGCAGAGGTTGGCCAGGTCCGCACCGGAGAAGCCCGGGGTACCACGCGCGATCACCATCGGCTCGACGTCGTCAGCCAGCGGCAGCTTGCGCATGTGGACCTTGAGGATGTGCTCGCGGCCCTTCACGTCCGGCAGGCCGACCACGACCTGGCGGTCGAAACGGCCCGGGCGCAGCAGCGCCGGGTCCAGCACGTCCGGACGGTTGGTCGCGGCGATCACGATCACGCCTTCGCCACCCTCGAAACCGTCCATCTCGACCAGCAGCTGGTTCAGGGTCTGCTCGCGCTCGTCGTGACCGCCGCCCAGGCCGGCGCCACGGTGGCGGCCGACGGCGTCGATTTCGTCGATGAAGATGATGCACGGCGCGTGCTTCTTGGCCTGCTCGAACATGTCACGCACGCGGCTGGCGCCGACGCCGACGAACATTTCCACGAAGTCCGAACCGGAGATCGAGAAGAACGGCACCTTGGCTTCGCCGGCGATGGCCTTGGCCAGAAGCGTCTTGCCGGTACCCGGCGGGCCCACCATCAGCACGCCGCGCGGAATCTTGCCGCCCAGCTTGGTGAACTTGGACGGGTCGCGCAGGAAGTCGACCAGTTCGCCCACTTCTTCCTTGGCCTCGTCGCAGCCGGCGACGTCGGCGAAGGTGACCTTGATCTGGTCTTCGCCCTGCAGCTTGGCGCGCGACTTGCCGAAGGACATCGCGCCCTTGGCACCGCCGCCACCGCCCTGCATCTGGCGCATGATGAACAACCAGAAGCCGATGATCAGGATGACCGGCAGGAAATTCATCAGTATCGCGCCGAGGGAAATGCCGCTGGACGGCTCCTCCTGCACGATCTCCACGTTCTTGGTACGCAGCACGTTGATCAGGTCACGATCGAACGGCGCGGTGATGGTGGACGACTGCCCACCGCGGGTGGTGTAGGTCAGCTGGCTGGTGCCGCCACGCATGTCGCCGCCAAAGGCGACCTTCTGCACGTTGCCGCTGTCCACCTGGTCCAGGAACTGCGAGTACGACGCGCCCTGCGCGCCGGTCCCGGAGGACTTCGGCGAGAAGCTCTGGAAGACCACCATCAGCACGACGGCGACGACCACCCATAGCAGGAGGTTCTTGGTCAAGTCGTTCATCCTCATTGGCTCCGGTGTTCCTCTCAGTGCTGGCGTTGCGTTGGGGTCGAACTTGCGTACGTTGCGAGCTTACTTCATGTGGGCGCGTTTTCCCTGACCCAAGGCATACACCTCGGGAGAGCGCTTGCGCGACGCTTCCGGCTTGCGGATGGAGACCTTGTCGTACCGGCGGCGCATGTCGCGCACGTAGTCGTCAAAGCCTTCACCCTGGAACAGCTTGATCAGGAACGCCCCACCGGTCTTCAGGTGGTTGTCGGCAAAATCCAGGGCCAGCTCCGCCAGGTGCATCATCCGCGGCTGGTCGACCGCGCCTACGCCACTCTTATTGGGGGCCATGTCCGACAGCACAAGGTCTACCGGCTGATCCCCGAGCATGGCTTCAAACTGCGATAGAACGGCTTCTTCCCTGAAGTCACCATGAAGGAACTCCACGCCGGCCAGCGGCGGCATGTCCAGGATGTCCAGCGCCAGCACGCGACCGGTGTCGCCGATCTGTCTCCGCACCTGCTGAGACCAGCCGCCCGGGGCGGCACCGAGGTCGACGACCACCATGTGCGGCTTCAGCAACCGGTCACGTTCCAGCAGCTCTTCGAGCTTGTAGGCGGCGCGCGAGCGCATGCCTTCGGCCTGGGCCTTCTTCACGAAGGGGTCGGAGAAGTGTTCCTTGAGCCAGCGCTGGCTGCTTTTGCTGCGGGTAGCCATTGAAAATAGGGGCTGATGGGGTCCTCATGATACCCTGATCGCCCCATTCAACCGTGTTTTCCTGCATGTCCATCGCCCTGACCGCCTCCCAGACCCGTTTCCTGCGCGGCCAAGCCCACGACCTGAAGGCCCTGCTGCAGACCGGCGGCAAGGGTGTGACCCCGGCCTTCATCGCTGAGCTGAACGAAGTGCTGGAGCGCCACGAGCTGGTCAAGGTGAAGGTCGCTGCTGAAGACCGCGACGCCCGTGACGTGATGATCGGCGAGATCGTCGAAGCCACCGAAAGCGCGCTGGTGCAGCGCATCGGCCACGTCGCCGTGCTGTACCGCCCGAGCAAGGAACAGCGCCAGATCGTGCTGCCGCGCGGCTGATCGCCCTACTGCCATGCAGCTGAACCACGAACCGCCGGATTACGCCTATAGCCTCCGTGCCGCCGATGGCCGCTCGGCCAAGGTGAATGACCAGGCGCTGGGCAGCAGTTTCTTCCTGACCCCGGACCAGCTGGTCACGCAATGGCCGGTGGTGAGCGCCACTGCGCTGCAGGTGGCTGACCTGGAGCCGATCCTGGCGCTGAATCCGGCGCTGATCGTGCTCGGCACGGGTGACCGTCAGGTGTTCCCGCCGGCGGTGGTGATGGCCGCCTGCCTGTCACGCGGCATCGGCCTGGAAGTGATGAACAATCCAGCCGCCGCGCGCACCTTCAACATCCTGGCGGGCGAAGGCCGCAAGGTCGCCGCCGCCTTCATTCTGGAAGGCTGAGGTCGAGTCGCCGGGTGGCTCCCGGCTAGCTGCCCGAAGGTGTGCAGCGGAATGCCGAGAACGCCTTGAGCCGGCCAATCAGGTTGCCGCCCTGCCCCCAGCGTATATCCATGACCTTCCAGTCCCGGTCCTGCCGCTGCAGCAGGACCCTGTCGGTCCAGCGGTAGTCGCCCACGGCCATGTCGACATGGATCCAGGTGGCGTCACCGCTCGATCCGGGCATTCCCACGGATATCGTTTCCGGTCGATCCGGCGCCAGCAGATACGGGCTCTGGTCCAGCATGTGCGGCTTTTCATCGGGCGCCGCCAGTGCGGTGCAGGCCTGTTCATATGCACGCTGCGCAGCGATGGCTGAGCGGAGGGCCTCACCCAGCAGCGGGGAAATGGCCGTTTCGTTCGACGTCGGCGCCTGGATGACGTCGTAGAGGCGGGTGACCACGTCACGTGGATCGCTGCTGGCGGCGGCCGCCAATGGCGCGATGAGCAGCACGAAAAGGGCTGTTGGGCGAGACATGCGGCACCGGATTGGGGGGGCGGGTTCCGTTGAAGCATGCCGCTTCCCTGGCTTGCCGGGAAGCTTGAGATGCGCCACTCATGGTCGCAAATGGCCACCCACGGCAGCCAGCGTACAGCGAGTCGAGCATGGCTCGACGCTACAGGTCGGCAACGCCGAGCATTGCCCGGCGCCACCCGACCCCACGGACTCAACGCGCCGGCAGGTACTGCTGCGGGTCCACCGGCTTGCCGTTGTAGCGGGTGAGCCGGCGGTGTTTGCGGCCCATGGGCCGCACCGTTGGCGAACGCCCGGCGCGCTGCGCCGGGCCGGGGATCCGCCCAGATGCCGAATCGACGATCAGCGTGCCGGCAGGTATTGCTGCGGGTCCACCGGCTTGCCGTTATAGCGGATCTCGAAGTGGACCATGTCGCGGTTCGCACCGGTGCGACCCATCTCGGCGATCTGCTCACCGGCCTTCACGCTCTGCCCTTCATTCACCAGGCGCTTGCGGTTGTGGCCATAGGCCGACAGCCACTGGTCGCTGTGCTTGATGATGATCAGCTCGCCGTAGCCGACCAGGCCGGCGCCGGAGTACACCACCACACCGTTGGCGGCGGCCTTGACCGGCTGGCCGCTGGTACCGGCGATGTCCACGCCCTGCTTGGTCGCGTCACCGGCCACGTAGCGGCCGACGATCGCGCCATCGGCCGGCCAGCGCCAGGCGATGTTGCTCTTCACCGGACCCACCGGCGCCGGGGCCGGGGCCGATGTGGTACTGCCGCCGCTGCTGCCACCCGAGCGCGGCGGGGTGACCACCGTGGTCGGCGCGCGGCCGCCGCTGGCACCGGCCGGATACAGTCGGATCACCTGCCCCGGATGGATGGTCGAGGGGTTGTCCAGGCTGTTCCAGGCAATCAGGTCGGCCGGAGTGATGTCATGGATGCGGGCCAGCGCATAGATGGTATCGCCCTTGCGCACCACCACGGTCTGCCCGGGCTTGGGCACCGAGGTCTTCGGCGTGGTCACACCACCGCCGGTGCTGCCACCACCAGGACGAACCACGGTGGCGGTGCCGCAGGCGGCCAGGGTGGAAACCAGCAACGCCAGCGCGCCGATGCGCACTCCCTTGCTCAGACGATCAGGATTCATGCGAACTTCGACCTCCATACAAGCCAGGCGATCAGCACCACCACCAACGCGGTGGCGATCCAGCCCAGCGGTTCAATCCAGCGACGCAGTGCCGCTTCAGCACGCGCACCACCGATACGGATGACCGCAGCCAGCACGAACACGCGCTTGCCGCGACCGATCAGCATGCTCAACAGGTACTGCGGCATCGGCACGCCGACGATACCCGATGCCCACGTGAAGACCTTCATCGGGATGGGCATGAAGCCGCCCAGCACCAGGAAGGTGAACACCGCCCACGGCGACTCGGCCATCTTGGCCTGCACGGTGGTGATGCCCTGCTCGATGGCCGGCAGCATGCCCAGTGCTTCGAACAACGGCTTGATCGCTTCGAAGGCGTAATGACCCAATGCATAGCCAATCAGCGCGCCGACCATCGAGCCGGCCAGACTGAGGGTGGCGAACCACCAGCCGCGTTTCGGCTGGGCCACGCACATCGGCGCCAGCATCACTTCCGGCATCACCGGAAAGATGATCGCCTCGAAGAAGCTCAACACCGTCAGGTAGGTCGGCGCGCGTTCGTGCGCCGCCCACTTCATCGCCCGCTCGTACAGCGGCCCGAAAATCTTCATGCAACCCTGCTCCGTGGATTAGTCGAGCATGCCGGACAGCAGCGGCACAAAGGTGACCGGCGCAAGCACGCGTTGTTCGATGCTGCCGTCAGCCCTGCGGTCCAGCTGCACCAGCGACTGCCCACCCGGCCCGCCGACCGGCGCCACCAGGCGGCCGCCCTCGGCCAGCTGCCCGACCAGTTCATCGACCAGTGCAGGCGCCGCGGCGGTGACGACGATGGCATCGAACGGGCCGTGCTCGGCCCAGCCGGCGCGGCCATCATCATGCTTGGTGCGGATATTCATGCCCAGCGCACGGAAGCGCTTGCGCGCCTGTCGCAGCAGGTCGCCGATGCGTTCGACGGTGTAGATCTCCAGGCCCAGCGCGCCGAGCACGGCGGCCTGGTAACCGGAGCCGGTACCGACTTCCAGCACTTTCTTCGGCGAGACCTGCAGCACGGCTTCGGTCATGCGCGCCACCACCCACGGCTGCGAGATGGTCTGGCCGTGGCCGATCGGCAGGGCGGTGTCTTCGTAGGCGCGTGACGCAAGCGCTTCGTCGATGAACAGATGACGTGGCACCACCCGGATCGCATTCAAGGTCGACTCGTCGACGATGCCAGCCTCGCGCAGGCGATCGACCAGGCGGTCGCGCACACGCTGCGAGGTCATGCCGATGCCGACGGCTTCCGGTTGCAGGCGCAGGCGTGGACTCATGCCGGCTGGTCCAGCGCGGCGCTGAGGCCGCCGACCCAGCTGGCCACTTTGTCCAGTGCCTGGTAGCGGGTCAGGTCGACCTGGATCGGGGTGATCGAGATATGCCCGGTGCGCACCGCGTGGAAGTCGGTGCCGGGGCCGGAGTCCTGCTCACGACCGGCCGGGCCGATCCAGTACACCTCGTTGCCGCGTGGGTCCTTCTGCGCGATGCAGCCTTCTGCACGATGGCGGTTGCCCAGGCGGGTGACCTCGAAGCCCTTGACCTCGTTCCACGGCAGGTCCGGCACGTTGACGTTGAGGATGGTGTCAGCCGGCAACGGATCGGCCTTGAGCCGGGCGACGATCTCCACCGCAGCGCGCGCGGCGGTCTCGAAATGTTTCGGATCGTGGTTGCGGGTGACCAGCGAGACCGCCACCGCCGGCAGGCCGAGGAAGCGACCTTCCATCGCCGCCGAGACGGTGCCGGAATAGATCACGTCATCGCCGAGGTTGGCGGCGTTGTTGATGCCGGACACGACAATGTCGGGTTCGAACTCGAGCAGCCCGGTCAGCGCCAGGTGCACGCAGTCGGTCGGGGTACCGGCCACCGAGACGGTGTAATGGTCGATGCGCTTGAGGCGGATCGGCAGGTCCAGGGTCAGCGAATTGCTGGCGCCGGAGCGATCGCGGTCGGGCGCGACCACCGTGACTTCGTGACCGGCCTCACGCAGCACCGAAGCAAGCATCCGGATGCCTGCGGCGTCGACGCCATCGTCGTTACTGACCAGGATTCGCATCTTCGATTTAACCGCTTGATTTTCCAAGAATTCGATTCCATCACCGTGCAGTGTGGGCGGGACCGTCGTACTCCCCTGCGGAAGCCGTCGACCCTGCAAGGGCATCGTCTATTGTGCCGCATGCGAGCCGCCGGTCCTACCCTGCCGGCGGTCACGGCCGACATCGAACCGTCATAGGCAGACCTGCGCCAGCGGTTTACCCTGTGCGCATGTCGCACCCTGAAGACGAAGATCCCGCCGCGTTGTTCCGCGCGGCCATCGGCGAAGTGACGCCGCTGCGCAAGGATGCCGAGCCGGCACCGGCTGCGCCCCGGCCGAAGCCGCGCGCGCGCATGGCCGAACGTGACGAGGCCGAAGCCGCCGGCGAGTTCGCCCGGCTGCTGCGCGACAGCACGCCACTGGAAGCCGGCGACGTGGCCAGCTATCGCCGCGACAACCTGCCACCTCGCCTGTTCCAGCGCCTCAAGCGTGGCCAGTATTCGGTGCAGGACGAACTGGACCTGCATGGCGCCACCGCCGCGCAGGCCGAGACGCTGCTGCGCCAGTTCCTGCTGGAAGCGCATGCACACGAGTATGGCTGCGTGCGCATCATCCACGGCAAGGGATTGCAGTCCGACGGCGGTGCACCGGTACTGAAGAACCTGGTCGACCGCCTGCTGCGGCTGCGCAACGACGTACTGGCATTCCATTCGGCGCCGACCGGGCAAGGCGGCACCGGCGCGGTGCTGGTGCTGCTGGCACGGCGCTGAAAAAAGGGACGCCATGAGTCCAGGTAGAGTCGACTGTCAGTCGACTGCTCTTCCAGCGGCAAGCGAATACCCCGCGCTGCGCGCGCAAGTCGACTGACAGTCGACTCTACCGCGCGCCCTGCTCAGGCCTGCGAGGCGTCTTCGACCGGGCCGAGCTCGTGCAGCACGGCGGTGGCGTAGCAGCCCGGCGGCAGCGCGAACGATAGCTCCAGCACGTCATCGCCCAGCCACTGGTGCTGCAACAACGCGGGGCGCAGGCGCAGCGCGCGGCGCTCCTGCTTCAGGCGCGCGTCTTCCAGCCCGGCCCGCAGTGCCTTCGATTCCTCGTCGTCGAGTGCGGCCAGCTCCAGCTCGCGTGCCGCTCCGGTGCTGCGCAGCTCGCCTTCACCCCACAGCGGTGCGCTGGGATGGATGTCGAACCGCGCGAGGCGCTCGGCCAGCACGTCGGTGTACGGCTCCGGGCCGAACACGCTGCGGCTGCCGTCCAGCATCCACACCTCGCCGTCCAGTGGCTGATCCCAGTTGCCCTGCTCCACGCGCGCAGCCAGCACGCGGTTGAACAGCGCCGATCGGGCGGCAGACAGCAGCAGTGAACGCTGGTCCTTGCGCATGCGGCGGCCACCGAACATCGCCAGTGCCGCCGGCACGTTGCCGCCGTCGCGGCCAAAGCGCTGCTCGCCAAACCAGTTCGGCAGGCCGCGCCCGGCAATCTGCTGCAAGCGTTCGCTGATCGCTGCGGCATCGCCCTGCACCTCGCGCAGGACCAGCTTGAAGCGGTTGCCGGCCAGTGCGCCACGCTGCAGCTTGCGGTTATGCCAGGTCGCTTCGAGCACTTCGATCTCGTCACTGGCCAGCTCGGCCAGGTCCGGCGCAATGCGCTTGGGCAGGTGCACGCTGAAACGCTGGGTGGTGACCGCGTGGCGGTCTTTCATGCCAGCGTAACTCACCGCCATTTCCGGCAGGCCCGCCCACTTGGCCAGCACCTTGGCCACATGCACGGTGTTGGCACCGCGCTTTCGGATGTGCAGCAACAGGTGCTCGCCTTCGCCGGTGGCCTCGAAGGCCGGCAGCTCGTCAACCTGGAAATCGTCTGGCGTGGTGCGGATGCGCGCCGTCAACAACGGCGCACCAAATGCCAACGGCAGCGGAATCATGCCGCCACCAGCAACACGACCGCCTGTGCGGCAATGCCTTCACCACGGCCGGTGAAGCCCAGTTTTTCCGAGGTGGTGGCCTTGACGCTGACCGCATCCAGCGGCAACTGCAGCAGGCCGCCGATGCGCTCACGCATCGCCAGCGCATGCGGGCCAACCTTCGGCCGCTCGCAGATCACGGTGATGTCGGTGTTGCCGACGCGCCAGCCGCGCTCGCGCAGCAGGCTGTCGCAATGACGCACGAAGTCGCTGCTGTCGGCGCCCTTCCAGCGGTCGTCACTGGGTGGGAAATGCTGGCCGATGTCGCCCAGCGCCAGCGCACCGAGCATCGCATCGCACAAGGCGTGCAGGATCACGTCGCCATCGCTGTGCGCAAGCACGCCACAGCTGTGTGGAACGTTCACGCCGCCAAGCATGATGTGATCGCCTTCGCCGAAGGCATGGACGTCGTAGCCCTGGCCGATGCGGACGGGCGGGAACGGTGCGGTGCTCATGGATGCAACCCTTGCTACAGGGCCGCGCGGGCGGTCAGCCGGCGCGGCGGGAAAGTACGAATTCGAACCGGTCCAGATCGGCCGGGGTGGTGACCTTGAAGTTGTCCTCGCTGCCTTCCACCAGCAGCGGGCGCTGGCCCTGGCGCTCCATGGCCATGGCCTCGTCGGTGACTTCAACACCGGCGGCAGCGGCGTCGGACAGCGCGCGGCTGAGCTGGTGGCGGCGGAACAGCTGTGGTGTCAGTGCACGCCACAGGCGCTCACGCGGCTCGGTGCCATCGATGCCACCGTCGTCGCCTGCACGCTTGAGCGTGTCACGTACCGGTGCGGCCAGGATCGCCCCCACCGGGTCGGTACGACCGACTTCAAGCAGGCGGCCGAGATCGGCCGGCGACAGGTTCGGCCGCGCGGCATCGTGGACCAGTACGAACTCATCAGCGCGCACCGTCTCCGGCAGCGCCTGCAGGCCAGCCAGCACCGAAGCGGCACGGGTCGCGCCACCGATGCAGTTCAGCACCGGCTTGCCCGCCCACTCGTTCCAGCCGGGCCAGTCGGCGTCGTCCTGGCCGATCACCACCATCGCCCCGGCCACGGCCGGGTGCGCCAGCAGGGCGTCCAGGGTATGGGCAAGCAGGATCTGTCCCCCTGCCTGCAGGTATTGCTTGGGCAACGGCGCGCCGAAGCGGGTGCCACGGCCCGCAGCCGGAACCACGACCCAGATGGCCGCACTCATGGCACGTCCGCCGGGTGGTCGCCAACCTGCGCACTGACACCTACCGCAGGCTGCGCCGGATGGACCGGCGCATCCTCGACCACACGATAGAACTTCTCGCCGGGCTTGATCATGCCCAGCTCGCTGCGTGCGCGCTCCTCGATGGCGGACTGGCCTTCCTTGAGGTCCTTCACTTCGGCAGCGAGCGCGTCGTTGCGCTGCTGCAGACCCTCATTGTCCCGCTCCTGGTTGGCGACCTGGGCTTCGAGCATCATCACTTCGCCCGAATTGCCCGGACCGAACCAGAAGCGGTACTGCAGCCAGCCCAGCAGCAGGGCCAGCACCAGCAGCATCCAGCGCCAGTCGCGCATCGGCTCAGCGCTTCAGCGAAACGAACGCGTCACGACCGGCGTAACGCGCGCCGGCGCCGAGGGCTTCCTCGATGCGCAGCAGCTGGTTGTACTTGGCCACGCGATCGCTGCGGCACAGCGAACCGGTCTTGATCTGGGTGGCGGTGGTAGCCACTGCGATGTCGGCGATGGTGGTGTCTTCGGTTTCGCCCGAACGGTGCGAGACCACCGCGGCATAACCGGCGCGGTCGGCCATGGCGATCGCTTCCAGGGTTTCGCTCAGGGTGCCGATCTGGTTGACCTTGATCAGGATCGCGTTGGCGGTGCCCGAGTCGATGCCTTCCTGGAAGATCTTCGGGTTGGTCACGAACAGGTCGTCACCGACCAGCTGCACCTTCTTGCCGATGCGGTCGGTCAGCAGCTTCCAGCCAGCCCAGTCGTTCTCGGCCAGGCCGTCTTCGATCGTGATGATCGGGTACTGCGCGGCCCAGTCGGCGAGGAAGTCGACGAACTGCTCGGAGGTCAGGCGCTTGTTCTCGCCGACCAGGTTGTACTTGCCGTTCTCGAAGAATTCGCTGGAGGCGACGTCCAGGCCCAGCAGCACGTCTTCACCGGCGGTGTAGCCGGCCTTGCCGATCGCTTCAAGGATGGTGTCCAGCGCTTCGACGTTGCTGCGGAAGTCCGGAGCAAAGCCGCCTTCGTCGCCGACCGCCGTGCTCAGGCCGTGGCCCTTCAGCACCGACTTCAGCGAATGGAAGATTTCGGTACCGGCACGCAGCGCTTCGGAGAACGAGGTGAAGCCGACCGGCAACACCATGAATTCCTGGAAGTCGACGTTGTTGTCGGCGTGCGCGCCGCCGTTGATGATGTTCATCATCGGCACCGGCAGCGACGGGGTCACGCCGGTCCTGGCGGCCAGGTACTGCCACAGCGCCTGCTTGTTCGATGCGGCGGCGGCGTGCGCAGCGGCCATCGAAACACCCAGCAGTGCGTTGGCGCCCAGGCGGCCCTTGTTCTCGGTGCCGTCGAGATCGATCAGGCGACGGTCGAGGCCGGCCTGGTCGGTGGCCTCAAAGCCCTTCAGCGCGGCGGCAATCGTGGTATTGACGTTGTCGACGGCCTTGCGCACGCCCTTGCCCAGGTAACGGGTCTTGTCGCCGTCACGCAGCTCGACCGCTTCCTTGGTGCCGGTCGAGGCGCCGGAGGGAACCGCGGCACGACCGAACGAACCGTCCTCCAGGATGACTTCGGCTTCCAGCGTGGGGTTGCCACGACTGTCGAGGATTTCACGGGCGTGGATGCTGCGGATCGTGCTCATGGTCGGACCGGTTACCTGTCTGGAGAGGGGGCGACAAAACGAATGCCGCGTGATTATCCCCGGCTGCCCGCCACTTGCCAAATGGCGTGGGCGGCTTCAGCCCCAGCTGGACCCGATCACGATCAGGACCATCGACACCAGCATCACCAGCAATGCACCAGCAAGCGCCGCCAGGATGGGGCCACGCCGCCGTCGCCAGGCCAGCACCATCGCAACCGGGCTACCCAGGAAGGACAGCACCATCGTGACCAGTGCGCCCAGCAACCACCACTGCGTGGCCTGAACGCCGTTGTTCCCGTCCCCCGGCGGCCGGAAACCGGCGGTGAAGGCCAGTACGCCCACCACCAGGGCGATCCAGGTCAACACGGACAGCCCCGGGGCGATCAGGCCCCAGGGCCAGCCTCGCGCCGATGTGGTCGCATTCATCAAAGCAATTCGTAGAACAGGGCGCCGAGCCACAGCGAGAGCAGGATGATCGCCAGGCCGGCGGCCACCTTGCCGCGATTCAGCCTCCAGGCCTGCACAGCAGCAGCGACGCATCCCACTGCACCGAGCAGCTCTGCCACCAGCAGCGCAATGAAGTACGCGCGCAGATCGAGTGCGCTGCTGCCATCACCCGGCGGCCGCACGGACGCGGCACCGATCAGCACCAGCCCGAACATGCCCACAGTGAACAGCACGGCCAGGCCCAGTGCGATCAGGCCCCACGGCCACTGTTTCCAATGCCGGCGGCGGCGCTGGGTTTCCAGCGCCAGCCACGGGTCACGACTCACGCGAAGCGCGAGAAGCCGTGCTTCTTGGTCACTGCGTCGAGTTCCATCAAGGTCTCAAGCAGTGCTTCCATCTGGTCCAGCGGCCACGCATTGGGGCCATCGGACAGCGCCTTGGACGGATCCGGATGGGTCTCGGCGAACAGGCCGGAGATGCCCACCGCCACGGCAGCACGGGCCAGCACCGGCACGTGCTCGCGCTGGCCACCGGAACTGGTGCCCTGCCCGCCCGGCAGCTGCACCGAATGGGTGGCGTCGAACACCACCGGGCAACCGGTGTCGCGCATCACCGCCAGCGAACGCATGTCGCTGACCAGGTTGTTGTAGCCGAAGCTGGCACCACGTTCGCAGACCATGATCTGCTCGTTGCCGGTGGCCTTGGCCTTCTCCACGACCGGCTTCATGTCCCACGGCGCCAGGAACTGGCCCTTCTTGATGTTGACCGGCTTGCCGGCCGAGCACACCTTGCGGATGAAGTCGGTCTGGCGGACCAGGAACGCCGGGGTCTGCAGCACGTCCACCACCGAGGCCACTTCGTCCATCGGGGTGTATTCGTGGACGTCGGTCAGCACCGGCACGCCGATCTGCTTCCTGACCTCGGCCAGGACCTTCAGGCCCTCTTCCATGCCCGGGCCACGGAACGCGGTGCCCGAAGTACGGTTGGCCTTGTCGAAGCTGGACTTGAAGATGAAGTTGACGCCGAGCTTGTCGGTGACTTCCTTCAACTTGCCGGCGGTATCGAGCTGCAGCTGCATCGACTCGATCACGCAGGGGCCGGCGATCAGGAACAGGGGCTGGTCCAGCCCGACCTCGAATCCACACAGTTTCATGGCGTTTCCTTGTTGTCCGCAGCACCGGCCGGGCCGGTGCGCTGGGGGTTGAAGCATGCAGGATGGGGGCCGAAGCCCCCATTCACAAGTCAGGCGCGCGCTTCGGAAAGCAGCTTGCCGCCGGCCTTGCGCTCGCGAGCGGCGCGGATGAAACCGATGAACAGCGGATGGCCGTCACGCGGCGTGGACAGGAATTCCGGGTGCGCCTGGCAGGCCAGGAACCACGGGTGCGCGTCGCGCGGCAGTTCGACCACTTCCACCAGGGTGTCGTCCATCGACTTGCCGGCGATCACCAGGCCGGCATCTTCCAGCTGGGTGCGGTAACGGTTGTTGAACTCGTAACGGTGGCGGTGACGCTCGGCGACGACGTCCTTGCCATACAGCTCGCGGGCCAGCGTGCCCGGCTTCAGGCGCTGTTCCTGCAGGCCCAGGCGCATAGTGCCGCCGAGGTCGCTCTTGTCGTCGCGCTTTTCCACGTCACCGGTCGCGGTGCGCCATTCGGTGATCAGGCCGATCACCGGGTTCGGCGACTGGCGGTCGTTCTCGGTGCTGTTGGCACCTTCCAGGCCGACCACGTTGCGCGCGTAGTCGACCACGGCCGCCTGCATGCCGTAGCAGATGCCGAAGTACGGCACCTGCTGCTCGCGGGCGAACTTCGAGGTCAGCACCTTGCCTTCGAAACCACGGTCACCGAAACCACCCGGCACCAGGATGCCGTCGACATCGGCCAGTGCGGCCATGTCGGTGCCTTCCAGGTCCTGTGCTTCCAGCCACTTCAGGTTGACCTTGGTGCGCTGGCGCAGGCCACCGTGCTTGAGGGCTTCGCCGACCGACTTGTAGGCATCCTGGTGATCGACGTACTTGCCAACCACGGCGATGGTCACTTCGTCCAGCGGATGCAGGGTCGCGTCGACCGCGTCTTCCCACATCGACAGGTCGACCGGGCCGGCCTTGTCGGCCAGCTTCAGCTGGTTGACCACGATCTCGTCCAGGCCCTGCGCGTGCAGGCCCGACGGAATGCGGTACAGCACGTCCACGTCCGGCACGCTGATCACCGCGCGCTCGGAGACGTTGGTGAACTGGGCGATCTTGCGGCGCTCCGAATCCGGCACCGCCTGCTCGGAGCGGCACAGCAGCACGTCCGGCTGGATGCCGATCGAGCGCAGCTCCTTCACCGAATGCTGGGTCGGCTTGGTCTTCAGCTCGCCGGCGGCGCCGATGTACGGCACCAGGGTAAGGTGCATGAACAGCGCCTTCTCCGGGCCACGCTCGGTGCGCACCTGGCGGATCGCTTCCAGGAACGGCAGCGACTCGATGTCGCCGACAGTACCGCCGATCTCGACCAGCGCCACGTCGTAACCTTCCGTGGCTTCATCGATGCAGCGGCGGATCTCGTCGGTGATGTGCGGGATGACCTGCACGGTCGCGCCCAGGTAGTCGCCACGGCGCTCCTTGCGGATCACGTTCTCGTAGATGCGGCCGGTGGTGACCGAGTTCTTGCGGCTCAGGCGGGTGCGCACGAAGCGCTCGTAGTGGCCCAGGTCGAGGTCGGTCTCGGCGCCGTCGTCGGTGACGTAGACCTCACCGTGCTGGAACGGGCTCATGGTGCCCGGGTCGACGTTGATGTACGGGTCGAGCTTCATCATCGTGACCTTCAGGCCACGGGCTTCGAGAATGGCGGCCAGTGACGCAGCGGCAATGCCTTTGCCGAGCGAGGACACCACGCCGCCGGTTACGAAAATCAAGGGAGTCATGGCTGCAAGCATCCTGTCTGGAAATGGAAAACGGCAGCACCACGCGCACCCGGAGGGCGGGCATGGAGCTTGAAGGGGGTTTTCCGGTTCGCTGGGGCAGCGAGGGAGGTGCTGGGCCGTGCGGCGGCAGGCGCCGGACGGGGACCACCCTGCGAGGTCGGGGCGGCCGTGCCGGTCAAATCGACCGTCACCTGCGACCCGCATTGCTGGCGACCACGCATGGCCGTGCCAGCCCATTCGCAAAGGGTGGACACGCACTTACTCCCGGAAAGCCATAGTTTACAGATTGATGGCCGCCAACCCAAGGGGCAGTTGCGGCCATCACCCAAAAGAAACGCCCCGCTGGGCGGGGCGTCGGGGGGCGAATCCCTTGCGGCAAGGGCTTCGGAGGGCGGAAGAATTACTTCTTCTTCCGCGCCTCTTCTTCCTCTTCCTGCTGCGGGGCCGGCTGGCCCTGCGCCTTCATTTCGGCATTGGCCTGGGCGCGGCGCTTGGCCTTGGCATCGGCTTCGGCCTGCGCCTTGTCGGCCTGGCCACCCTGCTGCGGGGCCGGCTGGCCGGCGTTCTGCGCCACCACCAGCGGCACTGCAACGGCGGCAGCGGCCAGGATCGCAATGGTCAGCAACTTCTTCATGAGGTCCTCCTCGCGGTATGGCTTGGATGTTTCGACCCAACGGGGGTCGCCGGCATTCAGATTCCAGCGGCTGCCATTTTACCCCCTCTGCGTCGCCGAGACTGAACCGCAGGCGTGCAAAATCCGGTGCCAGACCCCACACTTGCCCGTCGCTCCAAGCTTTCGAAGACAGATGAACGCCCGCTATAACGCCGCCGATATTGAAGTCCTGTCCGGCCTTGACCCGGTCAAGCGCCGTCCCGGCATGTATACCGACACCGCGCGCCCGAACCACCTGGCGCAGGAAGTGATCGACAACTCGGTGGACGAGGCCCTCGCCGGCCACGCCCGCTCGATCGAGATCACCCTGTACAAGGACGGCAGCGTGGAGGTCAGCGATGACGGCCGCGGCATGCCGGTGGACATCCACCCGGAAGAGAAGATCCCGGGTGTCGAGCTGATCCTGACCCGCCTGCATGCGGGCGGCAAGTTCAGCAACAACAACTACACCTTCTCCGGCGGTCTGCACGGCGTCGGCGTCAGCGTGGTCAATGCGCTGTCGACCCTGGTGGAAGTGCACATCAAGCGCGAAGGTGCCGAGCACCGCATCACCTTCCGCAACGGCGACCGCGCCACGCCGCTGGAAGTGGTCGGCAGCGTCGGCAAGAAGAACACCGGCACCCGCGTGCGCTTCTGGCCTGACCCGAAATACTTCGACACGCCCAAGTTCGCGGTGCGCGCGCTGAAGCACCTGCTGCGTGCCAAGGCCGTGCTGTGCCCGGGGCTGACGGTCAAGCTGACCGATGAGGCCACCGGTGAAGTCGACACCTGGTACTACGAAGACGGCCTGCGCGATTACCTGAAGCTGGAACTGGGCGAACGCGAATCGCTGCCGGCCGACCTGTTCGTCGGCAACCTGAAGAAGGACACCGAGGTGGTGGACTGGGCCGTGGCCTGGCTGCCGGAAGGCGAGCTGGTGCAGGAAAGCTACGTCAACCTGATTCCCACCGCCCAACACGGCACCCACGTCAACGGCCTGCGTACCGGCCTGACCGAGGCGCTGCGCGAGTTCTGCGACTTCCGCAACCTGCTGCCGCGTGGCGTCAAGCTGGCCCCGGAAGACGTATGGGACCGCGTGTCGTTCGTGCTGTCGCTGAAGATGACCGACCCGCAGTTCAGTGGCCAGACCAAGGAACGCCTGTCCTCGCGCCAGGCCGCGGGCTTCGTTGAAGGCGCCGCCCACGATGCCTTCAGCCTGCTGTTGAACCAGAACGTCGAGCTGGGCGAGAAAATCGCGCAGATCGCCATCGAGCGCGCCAGCGCACGCCTGAAGACCGAGAAGCTGGTCGTCCGCAAGAAGGTCACCCAAGGCCCGGCCCTGCCCGGCAAGCTGGCCGACTGCATCAGCCAGGACCTGTCGCGCACCGAGCTGTTCCTGGTGGAAGGTGACTCGGCAGGGGGCAGCGCCAAGCAGGCCCGCGACAAGGACTTCCAGGCCATCATGCCGTTGCGCGGCAAGATCCTGAACACCTGGGAAGTCTCGTCCAACAGCGTGCTGGCCTCGGAGGAAGTACACAACCTGGCCATCGCCATCGGCTGCGACCCCGGCAAGGACGACATCAGCGGCCTGCGTTACGGCAAGGTCATCATCCTGGCCGACGCGGACTCCGACGGCCTGCACATCGCAACCCTGCTGACCGCACTGTTCCTGAAGCACTTCCCGGCGCTGGTCGATGCCGGCCACGTGTTCGTGGCGATGCCGCCGCTGTTCCGCATCGACGTGGGCAAGCAGGTGTTCTACGCCCTGGACGAAGAAGAAAAGCGCTCGATGCTGGACAAGATCGAACGCGAGAAGATCAAGGGCGCCATCAACGTGACCCGCTTCAAGGGCCTGGGCGAGATGAACCCGCCGCAGCTGCGTGAATCCACCATCCACCCGGATACGCGCCGCCTGGTGCAGCTGACCGTGGACGATCGCGAGCAGACGAGCTCGCTGATGGACATGCTGCTGGCCAAGAAGCGCGCTTCCGACCGCAAGGGCTGGCTGGAGTCGAAGGGCGATCTGGCCTCGCTGGAGGTCTGATCCTGGCACGGGGTCGGATCTCTTTGCCTGGCAAAGGGCTCTGACCCGCTGCCCGGTAGTGCCGGCCGCTGGCCGGCAACCTCGACTGCCGGCCAGCGGCCGGCACTACCGGCTCATGCGCCCTTGGCATTACGCCGCCATCGGCAAACCCGGCGGCGGCATAATGCGCGTCCACCCGTGTGGACCATCGTATTGGCCAGCCACTCGCTGCTGTTCCCCGCCCTGCCGCTGCACAGCGCGCGGTTGGTGCTGAGCCCGATCCGCCGTGACGACGCGGCCGCGCTGTTCGCGCTGCAATCCAATCCGGACGTGATGCGCTGGTGGAACCATCCGGCCTGGACACGACCTGCCGAAGCCCGCGAACAGATCGACGACGACCTTGCCGCGCACGCGATCGGCACCCAGTTGAAGCTGGCCCTGCGCGAATCACCCAACGGCCCACTGCTGGGCGTCTGCGTCGCATTCGCCATTGATCGTGAGGCCATGCGGGCCGAGATCGGCTATCTGCTGGCGCCCGACCGCCAGGGCCAGGGCTACATGCATGAGGCCCTGCAGCAGATGCTGGGCTATCTGTTCCACACCCTGCACCTGCACCGCATCGAAGCCGAGATCGATCCACGCAACGTACCCTCGGCACATGTGCTTGACCGCCTCGGCTTCCACCGCGAGGGGGTGCTGCGCCAGCGCTGGCGCATCCAGGGCGAGCTTTCGGACTCGGCCGTCTATGGCCTGCTGGCCAACGACGAAGCGGCAGCCGCCCTGCCCGTTTGATCCAATCTGGCCGCAAGCCGCTGCAGAACGTGGCCATGGCTTTGGACACATACGGCATGGCACTCCACCGGCCTAGCATCGGAACCCCCTTCCGCTGCCGATCCGGTGCCATGAAGTCCCTGCTGCACACTGCCGCGCTCTGCGTCGGCCTGCTCATCGCCCCCACCAGCGTGCTGGCCGCGCCCGCTGCTGACACCAAGCCCGATTCGAAAGACGACAGGACCGACGCGCCTGCGCTGCCCGCCGATGCGTCGGCGCGCCAGAGCATGCGCCTGGCCGGCCGCACCCTGGACTACACCGCCACCGTCGGCACCCTGCCGGTGCGCGATGAGAAGGGCAAGGTCATCGCCGATGTGGTGTTCACTGCGTACACGATGCCGGGCAAGGACCGGCCGGTGACGTTCGCGCTCAATGGCGGGCCCGGTGCCTCGTCGGTGTACCTCAACATGGGCGCGATCGGGCCCAAGGTGGTCACCTTCGGTTCGGAAGGCGACAGCGCCTCGGCGCCCGCCACCCTGCATGACAACCCGGGCACCTGGCTGGATTTCACCGACCTGGTATTCATCGACCCGGTCGGCACCGGTTTCAGCCGCGCGCGCATCGGCGATGACGAGGCGAAGAAGCAGCTGTACAACCCCGGCGCCGACATCGAGTACCTGTCGCGCTCGATCTACGACTGGCTGCTGCGCAACCAGCGCATGGCGTCACGCAAGTACCTGACCGGCGAGAGCTACGGCGGCTATCGCGGCCCGCGCATCACCCATTTCCTGCAGACCCGGCTGGGCGTGGCGATGAACGGCCTGGTACTGGTCTCGCCGTACCTGAGCCCGACGCTGGAAGACAACGCCGACGTCTCGCCGATGGCATGGATGCAGACGCTGCCGTCGATCGCCGCGGCGCACCTGGAGCGCCAGGGCAGGCTCACCGACGCGGCAATGCGCGAGGTGGTGGAGTACACCCGTGGCGATTACGCCACCGCGTTGATGAAGGGCCGCAGCGATCCGCAGGCGACCGAGGCGATGCTGCGCCGGGTGACCGAGCTGACCGGGCTTGACCCGCAGTTCGTGCGCCGTGCCGGTGGCCGTCTTGAAACCCAGGCCTACCTGCGCGAAGTATTCCGCGACAAGGGCACGCTGGGCAGCCGCTACGACTCCAATGTGACCGCGTTCGATCCATTCCCGAATGACCCGGAGCAGCGCGCCAATGATCCGCTGCTGGACAGCATCATTGCGCCGACCACCACGGCGATGGTCGACTTCGTGACGCGCGTGGTCGGCTGGAAGGTGGATGCACGCTACCAGGCGCTGAACTACGACGTGAATCGGTTGTGGGACCGCAACGGCGAGCTGCGCCAGGGTGCGGTGACCCAGCTGCGCCAGGCGGTGGCGATCGATCCGCATCTGCAGGTGCTGATCGTGCATGGCTGGAACGACCTGTCGTGCCCGTTCATGGGTTCGATCCTGACGGTGGACCAGATGCCGGCGATGGGCAGCAACCCGGACCGGGTGCAGGTGCGGAGCTATCCGGGCGGGCACATGTTCTACAGCCGGGCGGACAGCCAGGCGGCGTTCCGCAAGGATGTGCAGGCGCTGTTCCAGCGTAATTGAGGGGTTCGGCCGGGCCTGCGGCCCGGCACCCGCCGGATCGACGGCAACGGCAACTGCAACGGCAAAAGCAGGGTTTCCGTGGGCTGGCGAGGTGGGGTGGGGTTGCAGGACACGTCGTAAACCCGTCCCTGGGGGCTCGATGGCGCCATCCATGGCGCCAACGGTCCTGCAACCCCACCCCACCCCGCCGCTGACAGGTTCCTGCTGCTGTTGGTGGGTCCGACCGTTGGTCGGCACGGGATCGGATCCCTGCTTCTGCTCTGGTAGGTGTCGACCTTGGTCGACACGATGTGTCCGGAAGAATTCTCTGCCCATGAAAAAGCCCGCCGGATACCGGCGGGCTTTTTCGTTTGCAACCCTGGCGTGGCGATCAGGTCCAGCCGAACAGCTCGAACAGCTTCAGGATCAGGTACGCACAGCCGCCGGCTGCCGGGATGGTCAGGATCCAGGCCCAGACGATGCGTTCGATCACGCCGAACTTCAGCGAGCGCGGGTTCTTGGCGAAGCCGACGCCCATGATCGCGGTGGAGATGCTGTGCGTGGTCGAGACCGGCATGCCGAAGTGGGCGGCCAGGGTCAGGATGGTGGCCGAGCTGGTCTCCGCGGCGAAGCCGTGGATCGGGTGCAGCTTGACCATCTTGTGGCCCAGGGTCTTGATGATCTTCCAGCCGCCCGAAGCGGTACCGGCGGCCATCACAACCGCACAGGTCAGCACGATCCACATCGCGATGCCGTCACCGGCGTGGGCGTCCGGGTGCATGAAGGCCAGCCAGGACGGCAGGTCATCCAGTGCGCCGGTGGCCTCGGCACCGATCAGGGTCATGGCGATGATGCCCATGGTCTTCTGCGCATCGTTGTGGCCGTGGGCGAAGCCCATGTAGGCCGCCGAGGCGATCTGGGCCTTGCCGAAGAAGGCATTGACGATGCGCGGGCGGGCCAGGCGACCGATGGCGCCACCGATCCTGGCCAGGCCGGCGATCAGGCCCCACAGCAGCACCATCACCACGATGCCGAGCAGGAAACCGGCGATCGGCGAGGTGATCATCGGCACGAACACCTTCCACAGCAGGCCCTTGTTCTGCGCCCAGCTGCCCAGGCGCTCGGACCAGATCAGCGCGTCCCAGTTGTTGTGGGCAGCCGCCAGGCCGGCGCCGCAGAGGCCACCGATCAGCGCATGCGAGGACGAGGACGGCAGGCCCTTCCACCAGGTGATCAGGTTCCAGATGATGCCGCCCAGCAGCGCGCACAGGATCACCTGCGGGGTGACCTCGACCACGTTGGTGTTGAGCAGGCCCGAAGCGATGGTCAGCGCCACCGCGGTGCCGGTCAGCGCACCGATGAGGTTCATGAAGGCGGCCAGCATCACCGCCCAGCCGGGCGAGAGCACCTTGGTCGCCACCACGGTGGCAATGGAGTTGGCGGTGTCGTGGAAGCCGTTGATGAACTCGAAGACGAGCGCGGCCAGGATCACCACCAGGACAAGGGTCAACATGCGGCGGCGTCCGTCAGCTGTTCTTCAACACGATCTGGTAAGCAACCACGCCTGCCTCGCGGCAACGGTCGATGGCCTTTTCCAGGATCTCGAAGAATTCCTTCAGCAGGAACATCTGCAGGTTGTCCAGGCGGCCGGAATAGATGTCGCGGTACAGCTCGAGCATCAGGCGGTCGGCCTCATTTTCCAGCGAGCGCAGCTTCTCGTTCAGCGCGGTCATCCGGTCCAGGTTCATGTGGCGCAGGTCGGCCACCATCTCCACCACCACGCCGGCGGCCTGTTCCAGCATCGCCGCGCGCGGCGCGAAGTCGATGTGCTCCAGGTGGGTCGTGGCCAGCGAATAGCGATCGGCGAATTTCTCGATCTGCTTGGGGATCTTGTACAGGGCCGAGCCCAGCGCTTCGATGTCTTCGCGCTCGATCGGGGTCATGAAGCTGTCCACCAGCGCCTGGCTGATCTTGTCCGAGGCCGCGCGCTCGCGCAGGCGGGCCAGCTTGAAGGCGTCCAGCGCGGGCTGGCGGTCGGCCTCGCGCAGCATGGAATGCAGCGCCTTGGCGGCGTCGGAGGCCGCGACGGCAGCCTCATCGAGCAGGGTGTAGAACTGTTTGCCGGAACCGAAAATGGTCTGCAGAGAGAACATTGAGAAACCTGTCAGCCGTCGCGGGAAGGACGGCACCAGACGGAATTATGACGGCTAGATGACCATCTCGGGTATCCCCGCCCCCTTTCCGGGGCTCGGAACCCCGAACCTGAACAGGCGGTTGCCACCCTGCCACGCCCCTTTGCTAAGATGCCAGCGCGCCTTCGGGCGCACCTTATGGACGACGACCCTTATCCCCCTGCGCCGCGCCGGACCCCGTTCCTGAGCGCCTGCCGCCATCGCAAGCACCCGCCCTCCCTGCCACCAACCGGGGACGACGCCCGTGTTTGAAATGATCCTGATTGTCTTCGCGCTTGTTCTGCTGAACGGCTTCTTCGCCATGTCCGAGATGTCGGTCATGACCTCGCGCAAGAGCCGCCTGAAGCAGATGGCCGCCACCTCCAAGCGCGCGGCCAAGGCGCTGGAGCTGTCCGAGAAGCCGGAGAGCTTCCTATCCACCGTGCAGATCGGCATTACCGTGATCGGCGTGCTGACCGGCTACCTCGGCGGCGAAGCGCTGGGCGAAGCCTTCGCCGGCTGGATCCAGGGCCTGATGCCGGGCTTCGCCTATGCCGGCAACATCGGTACCGCGCTGGCGGTCAGCCTGATCACCTTCATTACGCTGATCTTCGGCGAACTGGTGCCCAAGCGCCTGGCGCTGACCCGTTCGGAGGCCATTGCCGGCCTGGTCGCGATGCCGATGAGCTGGCTGGCCAAGCTCGCCCTGCCCTTCGTCTGGCTGCTGTCCAGGACCACCCAGCTGGTGCTGCGCCTGTTCGGCCTGGGCAAGGATGAAGTCGCCTCGGTGACCGAAGAAGAGATCCGCATGCTGGTCGCCGAAAGCCACGAGGCCGGCGTGATCGATGCCCACGAGCGCGACATGATGAACCGCGTCATGCGCCTCGGCGACCGCACCGCCGACAGCCTGATGACCCCGCGCAACCGCATCGCGTGGCTGGATACCCAGGCCGGGCTGGAGCGCAACCTGGAAATCATGGCCGAACACGAGTTCTCCCGGTACCCGGTGTACCGCGACAACGACATGGACGTGGTCGGCGTGCTCGAACTGAAATCGCTGGCCACGCGCATGGCGCGCGGCGACAACGCGCTGTTCCAGACCCTGCGCGAACCCCTGTACGTCTCCGAATCGACCCACGCGATGAAGCTGCTGGAAATCTTCCGTGAGGAACAGCAGTCGATGGCACTGGTGGTGGACGAGTACGGCGAGATCCAGGGCCTGGTGACCATCAGCGACCTGATGGGCGCGGTGGTCGGCCGCCTGCAGGCGGTGGAGAACGCCGACGAGGACGCGCTGGTGGTGACCCGCGAAGACGGCTCGCTGCTGGTGGACGGCTCGCTGCCGATCGAAGACGTGCGCGAACTGATCGGCAGCAACGACCTGCCCGACGCCGAGGACGGCGACTACTACACGCTGGCCGGCATGTGCATCCATTACTTCGGCCGCATTCCGCACGCAGGCGAGTACTTCGACTGGGCGGGCTGGCGCTTCGAAGTGGTTGACCTGGATGGTGCGCGCGTGGACAAGCTGCTGCTGCGCACGTTGTCCGACGAGCAGGCCGATGAGCTCACCGCCTGAGCCCGGCAAGGGTCCGGGCGACGAGCGCCCGGCCTACCGTAACGAGGGCATCCGTACCCTGCTGGAGATGTTCGCCTCTGGCGATCCCGCCGAGCACATGCCGCTGGGCCAGATCCTCGGCAACCTGCAGCAGAGCGCGTTCGGCGTGTTCCTGTTCGTGGCGATCCTGCCGTCGTTCATCCCGATCCCGGGCATGGGCGGCGCGGTCAGCGGACCACTGGTGGTCCTGATCGGCCTGCAGATGCTGTTCTGCCTGCGCCGGCCCTGGCTGCCCGGCTTCATTGCCCGCCGCGGGCCGAAGCGCGGCACCATGCATCGTTTCCTGGACCGCATCGACCGCCCGCTGCGGCGCCTGGACAAGATGCTGAAACCCCGCCTGCCGCAACTGCTGACACCGCTGATGGCGCACGCCTTCACCGGCCTGCTGCTGGTGCTGCTGGGCCTGCTGCTGTCGTTGCCGATTCCCTTCACCAATTTCCTGTTCGGCTTCCAGCTGCTGCTGTTCTCGCTGGCGCTGCTGGAACGCGATGGCGCGCTGATGCTGTTCAACTGGATCGCCGCCGTGGCAGCGATCGCCTTCTTCGGTTTCAGTTCGGGGCAGCTGGTGGGTTATACGGTGGAGCTGTTCCAGCGCTGGTTCTGATCCGGAATCCGGTAGAGCCGGCCGCTGGCCGGCTGCCACGTTTCCAGGGCTGCCGGCCAGCGGCCGGCACTACCAATACCGGACATCGGTCATCACCGAAGATCAATGAAACCGTTGTCGGCCAGCGCCGCCGGTTCGTCCTGCACTGCCGACAGCACGAAACTCAGCGCCGTGCCCAGCAGCGTGCCCGGACCGTCCCAGTACTCGGCACTGTCGGCGCGCACATGGATCAGGCGAAGGTTGGGGTCATCCTTGCCACCGGGGAAGAACAGCTTCATCGCCGGTGACCACAGCGCCTCGATCTTCGCGCGATCGTCGACCACGCGTGCCCGCCCCGCCACCGACACATAGGTGTTCTTCGAGGGCGAGGCATACGCCACGTTGACCCGCGGGTCGAGCGCGATCTCGGCCACCTTGGGGCTGTCGCCAGTGATCACGAACCACAGGTCACCGTCGAAGGCGACCTGCTGGGTGGCCAACGGCCGGCTGTAGAGGCGGCCGTCGACGCCGGTGGTGGTGAACATCGCCACCTCCACGTCCTTGATCAGTTCGGCCAGCTGGGCGATGTGTTCGGCACGGGTATCGGCCATGTGGGGGCTCCTTCGATATGAGGCCCCATCAGACGCGGTTCGGCCGCAATGGGCCGTGACGCAATTGTTCAGCCCGCGTGGCGGGCGTGCCAGGCCTGCATGGTGAGTTCGAACGAGCGCAGGCGCGCGCGGTGGTCGTACAGGTTGGCGGTGAGCATCAGCTCGTCGGGCTTGTGCCGTTCGACGAACGCGGCGATGCCCTCCGCCACCTGCTGCGGATCGCCCAGCACGGTGCAGGCCAGCGCCCGCTCCACGCCCAGTTTTTCGTGCGGCTCCCAGAAGGACTCGATGTCGTCGATCGGTGCCGGAATCTTGCCCGGTCGGCCGCGACGCAGGTTCACGAAACTCTGCTGCTGGCTGGTGAACAGGCGCCGCGATTCGGTTTCGCTGTCGCTGGCAACGAAGTTCAGGGCCAGCATCGCGTGCGGCTGCTTCAGCGTGGCCGAGGGGCGGAACTCGCGGCGGTACACGGCAAGGGCTTCATCCATCGCGTCGGGTGCGAAGTGCGAGGCGAACGCATACGGCAGGCCCATCGAGGCGGCCATGCGCGCACCGAACAGGCTCGAACCGAGGATCCAGGTCGGCACCCGCAGGCCGCCACCCGGAACCGCCTGCACCGCCTGCCCGGGTTGTACCGGCTCGAAGTAATGCAGCAGCTCGCGCACGTCCTGCGGGAACTGGTCGGCGCTGTCGAAGTAGCGGCGCAGCGCACGCGCGGTCGGCTGGTCGGTACCGGGTGCACGGCCCAGGCCGAGGTCGATGCGGTCCGGATACAGCGAAGCCAGCGTGCCGAACTGCTCGGCCACCTGCAGCGGGGCATGGTTGGGCAGCATGATGCCGCCGGCACCGACGCGGATGCGCTTTGTGCCACCGGCGACGTGGCCGATCAGCACGGCGGTGGCCGCACTGGCGATGCCCGGCATGTTGTGGTGTTCGGCCAGCCAGTAGCGGCGGTAGCCCAGCGCATCGGCATGCTGGGCCAGTTCCAGCATGTTGGCGAAAGCGGCGGTGGTGTCACTGCCCTCGCAGACCGGGGCCAGGTCAAGGATCGACAACGGGATCATCAGGCGTTTTTCCGTCACAGGATCCCCCATGCATGGGGTCGGCCGGGTGCCGCGGCCAGTGACGGTGGCGGGATGCTGATTCCCGTGTGGCGGGTTCAGGGCTGACCGGGCCGATCCGGGGTGCCCTGGTCCGCGCCAAGCGCGATTGGTAGTGCCGGCCGCTGGCCGGCATACAGGTAGATGGCTTCGCAGCCGGCCAGCGGCCGGCTCTACCGCGGAAACGTCAGAACGCGCTGGGGCGCGGCTCCGGCAGCGGCTGGTCGACCATCGGCTTCAGCTCGGCATCCAGCGCCACGCGCTCATCGAACACGAAGCAGCGGCCTTCGTAGCCTTCGCCGCCCACCTCCTCGAAGTAGCCGAGGATGCCACCGTCCAGCTGCAGCACGTTGTCCATGCCGTCGTTGACCATCCACAGCGCCGCCTTCTCGCAGCGGATGCCGCCGGTGCAGAAACTGACCACGGTGCTGTCTTTCAGCGCCTCGCGGTGCGGCGCCAGCGCCTCGGGCAGGTCGGTGAACTTGTGAATCGGCAGCACCAGCGCATCCTTGAAGGTGCCGTACTCCACTTCCTGCAGGTTGCGGGTATCGAGCATCACCACCGGCTTGCCGGCGTCGTCATGCCCCTGCCGCAACCAGCGTTGCAGCGTGGCCGGATCGACCGCCGGCGCGCGCGGATAGTCCAGCGGCTGACCGTCGTCACGGCGGAAGCTGATGATCTCGTCCTTCACCTTGGCCTTCAGCCGCGCGAACGGCTGATGTTCACTGAAGCTGGTCTTGACCCGCATATCGGCAAACCGCGCGTCAGAACGCAGCGCCGCGTAGAAACCCTCGACCGCCTCCGGCGCACCCGCCAGGAACAGGTTCAGCCCCTCGCCCGCCACCAGGATCGTGCCCCGCAACTGCGCCGCCTCGGCACGCGCCAGCAACTGGTCGCACAGGGCCTGGGGAGCGTCGATGACGGCGAAATGGTAGGCAGCAGTATTGGCGATCATCCTGCCATTTTAGCGCCTCCCGCCCCTCCGGGCAGATTCAGGGGTCAGAGCCCTCTGCGCAGCAGAGGGACCCGACCCCAAGCCCGGCAGACATCCGGAATCTGTCAGGGGGGGCGGTGTGGGCAGGCGGGGGCGCAGAGCGCCATGGATGGCGCTCTACGAGGCACGCAGGAGCAGCTTTTGCCGTCCCCCGCCTGTCCACACCGCCCCGCCCTCCCACTGAAGCCCGGCTTTTGTCGTTGCTGTTGCCGTTGCGTCTGCGGGTGCCGGGTGCAACCCGGCCAGAAGCCCCATTACCCCCGCAACAACACGAACGGCAGCAGTACCAGCGCCGCCGCAGCCACCATCCCCAGCAGCACCAGCACCACGTAGACCGGCCGCCGCCGGAACAGGCTGCCGAAGGTCTCCGCCGTGCCATCACGCAATGCCTGCTCACGCTCGGCACGGATGCGCGGCCCGCGTTCGGCCTGGTATTCCGCCATCAGCGCCTTCGCACGTGGATGATCGGCGTCCTCGCGCAGCCACAGGCCACCATTGGAGATGCCCCAAGGGCTGGGTTCGGTGCGATACCAGGCGATGCCGTGCTGGTCGAGCAGCGTGCAGACATCGGCATATTCGTCGTCGCCGACATTGCGCAGATTGAGCAGGAGTTTTGCCATGCCCCCATGATACCCGGCGCCGATGCGCTACCCTTGCCGCCCTCGCCCTGCGCCCTTCCGGAGACGCCCGATGCGCCGCCTGCTGCTTCCCCTGCTGCTGTCCCTCGCCGCCGCTGGCTGCACAACCGAACCGTCCGGCCCACCGCCCGGCGGCACCCTGACCAGCTTCGAGCGCATCGATACCGTGCCCGGCACCGGCACCGAAGCCGTTGCCGGCAGCAAGGTCACCGTGCACTACACCGGCTGGATCTACGACAACCGCACCGAAACCAAGCACGGCAAGACCTTCGACAGCTCCTTCAAGCACGGCGAACCGTTCACCTTCGCGCTCGGCGCCGGCCAGGTCATCCGCGGCTGGGATGAGGGCGTGGCCGGCATGAAGGTCGGTGGCAAGCGCACCCTGATGATCCCGCCGGATTACGGCTATGGCGACCGCCGGGTTGGCCCGATTCCGGCCGGTTCGTCGCTGGTGTTCGATGTCGAGCTGCTCGATGTCAAACCGTAATGCCGCACCGCTTCCGCGGGTCGCCGTCATCGGCGGTGGCCCGGCCGGCCTGTTCGCCGCCGAGCGCCTGCGCGCCGCCGGTCTGGAGGTGGACCTGTACGAGGCGAAGGGTTCGCCCGGCCGCAAGTTCCTGATCGCCGGCAAGGGCGGACTCAACCTCACCCATTCCGATCCGCGTCCGCTGTTCGACAGCCGCTACCGCGAGCAGTCCACGACCGTGGGCCGCTGGCTGGATGGCTTCGATGCGCAGGCATTGCGCGACTGGGCCGGCGGCTTTGGCGTGGAGACCTATGTGGGCAGCTCCGGCCGCGTGTTCCCGGTCGACCGCAAGGCCGCGCCGCTGCTGCGTGGCTGGGTGCGCCGGCTGAAGGAACAGGGCGTGCGCCTGCATGCCAACCACCGTTGGATCGGCTGGAGCAACGACGGCGCGCTGCGCTTCGCCACCGAAGCCGGCGAGATCGATGTCCACGCCGATGCCACCGTGTTGGCGATGGGCGGCGGCAGCTGGCCGCAGCTGGGCAGCGACGGCGCCTGGGTTGCACCACTGCAGGCCCGTGGCGTGGACATCGCGCCACTGCAGTCAGCCAACTGCGGCTTCGACGTGGACTGGACCCCGTTCTTCGCCCAGCGCAATGCCGGTGCACCGTTGAAGCCGGTCGTCGCGCACTGGATCGACCTGGCCGGACAGCCACAGTCGCTGCAGGGCGAATGCGTGGCCAGCGAGTACGGCATCGAAGGCAGCCTGATCTATGCGTTGGCGGCGGACCTGCGCGAGACCATCAACCGCGATGGCCACGCGATGCTGTGGCTGGATCTGGTGCCGGGCCGCGACGAGGCGCGCCTGCTGGCCGATCTGTCACGCCCGCGCAAGGGCCGCAGCTTCGGCGAGCACCTGCGTCGCCAGGCGGGCCTTGATGCGGTGAAGGCCGCACTGGTGTTCGAGATTCTGGGTAAGGAAGCCGGCAACGACCTGCCTGCCGTGGCGGCTACGCTCAAGCGCCTGCCGCTGCGCCTGCTGCGTCCCCGGCCGATGGCCGAGGTGATCAGCACCGCCGGTGGCGTGCGCCTGGATGCGCTGGATGATGGCCTGATGCTGCGGGCCGTGCCCGGCGTGTTCTGCGCCGGCGAGATGCTGGACTGGGAGGCGCCGACAGGTGGCTACCTGTTGACCGCGTGCTACGCCAGTGGCCTGCGCGCCGCCGAGGGCGTGATCAGGTGGCTGGCCGGGCGGTGACGCCTGCATTGTAGAGTCGAGCCATCCTCGACTGCCTTACAGTCCCCGGGTGCTCACCATGGCCTGCGCATGCTCACCGAAGCCAGCGCCACGCCGCTGGGATGCGGATAGACCTCTTCGCGCACGCTGATGAATCCCTGCCGTTGGTAGAACGGCACCGCGTTGAGCGAGGCCGACAGCACCACCTCACGCTCACGATCGGCCATTGCCAGCAGGCGCTGCATCAGCGCCTGGCCGATTCCCTGGCCGCCACGATCAGGATCAACGAACAACGCGTCGACTTCATTGGCATCGGCATCGAACACACCGAAGCCAAGAAGGCCGCCCTGCCCATCCTCGGCCACCACGCAGCCACCCTGCCCCAGCAGCCGCGCGTACTGCGACGGCGGTGGCGAGGCCGACCAGGGCGCAATCACTTCGGGCGGATAATGGCTGCTGCAGGTCCCGCGCACGCAACGCGTGCGCAACGCCCACAGCGTGGCCACGTCATCCGTGGTGCCGGTCCTGAACCGCATGGCATCTCCTTGCAGCGTCGAGCCATGCTCGACGGTTCTTCGTTCCAACATCGCGATGAGAGAAGCAGCCGAGCATGGGCTCGGCCCTTGCCTAGGCGAGGGCGACACGGTATCTACAGCAACACCTTATCGCGACTTGCTGGCGCGCAGCGCCTGGATCTTCGGCGGCGGCTGGAAGGAATCGCTGCGCGCATCGGCCCAGAACGCATGGAACACGGCGTGATCCGGTACCTTGTGCAGCAGCTCGCCCGGTTCAAGGTAACGGTACAGCGAGGCCAGCGAACGGATCTCAACAGGCGAAACCCGACGCAGGATATGCTCCGGGCCCAGTTCCGCCGGGTCGTTCAGGCCCGCAGCACACAGCAGTTCCTTCAAGGCATGCAGCGTGTGCTCGTGGTAGCTGTACACACGGGTGGCCTTGTCCGGTGCATCCAGATGCTTCCAGCGCGCCGGGTCCTGGGTCGCGATGCCGGTGGGGCACTTGTCGGTATGGCAACTCAACGACTGGATGCAGCCCAGCGCGAACATGAAGCCGCGGCCGGCATTACACCAGTCGGCACCCAGCGCGATGGTGCGCGCGATGTCGAACGCACTGGTGATCTTGCCGGCTGCACCGATGCGGATGCGCTCGCGCAGATCGAGGCCGACCAGGGTGTTGTGCACCAGCAGCAGCGCTTCGTGCATCGGCACGCCGACATGGTCGACGAACTCGGCCGGCGCCGCGCCGGTGCCCCCTTCGGCACCGTCCACCACGATGAAATCCGGTAGCAACCCGGTTTCCTGCATCGCCTTGGCAATGCCGAACCACTCCCACGGGTGGCCGATCGCCAGCTTGAAACCGACCGGCTTGCCACCGGACAGCTCGCGCAGGCGGGCGACGAACTGCAGCAGCTCGACCGGTGTCGAGAACGCCGAGTGACGCGACGGCGACACGCAGTCCACGCCCATCGGCACGCCACGGGTCACCGAGATTTCGGCAGTCACCTTCGGCGCTGGCAGCACGCCGCCATGACCCGGCTTGGCACCCTGCGACAGCTTGATCTCGATCATCCTGACCTGGTCATGGGCGGCATTGGCAACGAAGCGTTCCTCGCTGAAACCACCCTTCTCGTCGCGGCAACCGAAGTAGCCCGAGCCGATTTCCCAGACCAGATCGCCGCCCATCTCACGGTGATAGGGCGAGATCGAACCTTCGCCGGTGTCGTGGTAGAAACCACCACGCCGTGCGCCTTCGTTCAGTGCGCGGATGGCATTGGCCGACAGTGAACCGAAGCTCATCGCCGAGATGTTGAACACGCTGGCCGAATAGGGCTTGGCACAGTTCGGACCGATCAGCACGCGGAAGTCATGCTTGGCGATGGCGGTCGGCGCCAGTGAATGGTTGATCCATTCGTAGTCCACCGCATAGGTGCTGCGCAGGGTGCCGAACGGTACCGTGTCCATCTCGTTCTTGGCGCGCTGGTAGATCAGTGCACGTTGCTGGCGCGAGAACGGCACGTCCTCCAGGTCACTCTGCACGAAGTACTGGCGGATCTCCGGGCCGATCGATTCCAGCCCGTAGCGGAAGTGCGCCATCACCGGATAGTTGCGGCGCAGCGTGCTGCGTTTCTGAAGCAGGTCCCAGGTCCCCAATGCCACCATCGCGGCAGTCAGGCCGACGCCCCAGTACCAGGCCGGCCAGATCGTGGCCAGCCACAGGCATATCGGGAACATCAGGATGGCGAGCAGGTAGACGATGTACCGGTGCATGGCTTTCCTCGGTTGCAACTGTTCCCGAGTCTACCGCGCCGCTCGCTGCCAAGGCTTACAAACGATCGTCAACCACGTTGCGCGGCCAGGCCGATTTGACGTCGTAGACCAGGCCGCCTGGCGCCAGCAGCGCCCGGATTGCGTCTTCATCCATTGCCTTGAAACGGGCGTGGGCCACCGCCAGCACCACCGCGTCGTAGCGCCCTGCCCCGGGTTCGGCCAGCCAATCCAGGCCCTCGCCGGTCAATGCCGCCGGGCCGACCCACGGGTCGCTCACCTCCACCTGCGCCCCCGCATCGCGCAGGCGCTGGGCCAGTTCCAGCGCGCGGCTGTTGCGCAGGTCGGGGCAATCCTCCTTGAAGGTCACGCCCAGCACCAGGATGCGTGCCTCCGCCGGTGCACGGCCACGCTCGGCCAGCATCGCCAGCACGCGCGCCGCCACGTGCTCGCCGACGCGGTTGTTGACCTGCCTCGCGGTGTGGATCAGGTCCGGGTGGTAGCCCACGCTTTCGGACTTGTGCAGCAGATAGTACGGATCGACGCCGATGCAGTGACCGCCAACCAGGCCTGGCCGGAACGGCAGGAAATTCCACTTGCTGCCAGCGGCGTCCAGTACGTCCTGGGTATCGATGCCGAGCCGGTCGAAGATCAGCGCCAGCTCGTTGACCAGCGCGATGTTGACGTCGCGCTGGATGTTCTCGACCACCTTGGCTGCTTCGGCCACGCGCATCGACGGCGCCGGGAACGTACCGGCGTCGATGATGCGCTGGTAGAGACCATCGATCACCGCAGCGACTTCCGGGGTCGAACCAGACGTGATCTTGCGGATGTCGGCCAGGCGCCGCTGGCGGTCACCTGGACTGACCCGTTCCGGGCTGTAGCCGCAATAGAAGTCTTCGTTGAATCCCAGGCCCGAACCCTGTTCCAGCAGCGGCACGCACACTTCCTCGGTGGTGCCGGGGTACACCGTGGACTCGTAGATCACCAGATCGCCGGCGCGAAGATGACTGGCAATCAGCCGTGTCGCCGAACGCAGGGGCTCCAGGTCGGGCTGCTCGTATGCATCGATCGGGGTCGGCACGGTGACGATATAGACGTTGCAGGCATCGAGCAGCGAAGGATCGCTGCCGTACTGCAGATGCGTGGCTTCGGCCAGCTCGTCGGCCTCCATCTCCAGCGTGTGATCGCGGCCACCGCGCAGCTCTGCGATGCGGCCAGCATCGATGTCAAAGCCCAGTGTCGGCCAGTGCCGGCCAAACGCCACCGCCAATGGCAGGCCGACGTAACCCAGGCCGATCACGGCGAAACGCGGCGTCACCGCCGCCGCAACGGGCACGCTCATCGGCATGTCCCGTGCACCGGGTGAAACCGGATGCGTGCCGCCATGGCTTGGGCCAACCCACTCATTCGCTGTACCACTCCGGAAAACCCGCACCAGAAAGGCTACAGCCTACCGGCCCCGGTACCCCGCCGCCAAGGCGGGCTCAGGAACCCAGCGCGACCGCAGCGGGTTCCAGCTCGCCGTCGGCACCGGTCCAGGCCTGCAGCAGGCGCTCGAAACCACCGCTGCCAAGCAGGAAACCCGGCCACGCCGCGTCAACGATCTGGGTCAGCAGGTCCGCATCGATCCGCCGCGTCCCCATCGACCAGCGCGGGAACGCACGCTGCACCACCGGCGCGCGGCACAACAGCCTCATCTGCGTGTGGCTGCGTGCATTGAAGATGCGCTGGAACACCGAATCGATGCCATCTTCGGGGCCTTCCAGATACTGCAGGAAGCGGCTGCCGTCGAACATCAGGACACCGGTGACACCGGCTACACGATTGAATGCCGTGGCGTCGGCCAGCAGGCGATCAAGATCGGTTGTCCGCAGATCGGCGCGGGCCTCACTGGCATAGGCAATCGCGTGCAGCGACATCGGGTGGCTCCCCCCCTGGGAACGGTGGCTGGGACTATGACATGAACAGGGATAACAGTTAAGCACGTCGCTCCCGCGCAATCCGGCTGCAGCGACACGGGTAGGCTACAATCGGCGCCGCGCTGCAGGCCCGGATGGCGAAACTGGTAGACGCATCGGACTTAAAATCCGCCGGGGGCAACCCCATGCCGGTTCGATTCCGGCTCCGGGCACCACACGCACGCAGCACATCCGGCTTTCAGATCGCCCGCGAGTAACGTGGCTGCTCATGTGCGGCACGCAGATACGGGTCGAAGCACATTGCCAGCAACCGCAGCAACGGTCGCCCGGGTTCGCTCGCACGCACCACGCCATCGCGGTATTCGGCCAGGCCATCTTCCTGCAGCCGCTGTACCGAACGCAGGTCCTCGGCGAAGTACTGCTGGAAATCCACGCCGTGGCGCTGCCCCAGCACCGCACCATCCACCTCGCCCTGGCACATCAGCTGCTGGATCAGCTCCGCGCGCAACTGGTCGTCGGCACTCAGCGCGACACCGCGCCAGACCGGCAACTGCCCCTGGTCCACCGCGTCCTCCCAGGACGCCAGGTCACGTGGATTCTGGCTGTAGGTGGCGCCGATATGGCTGATCGCACTTACGCCCAGGCCGAGCAGATCGGTATCGGCGTGGGTGGTGTAACCCATGAAGTTGCGATGCAGCTGGCCGGCACGCTGCGCGCGTGACAGATCCTCTTCCGGCAATGCGAAATGATCCATGCCGATGTACTGGTAGCCAGCCGTGGAGAGCTTCTCCACCGCCAGACCCAGCAGCGCCAGCTTGTCTTCCGGCGACGGCAACCTGCTTTCGTCGATCTGCTTCTGCGCCCGGAAAAGATGCGGCAGGTGCGCGTAGCCATACACCGCCAGGCGGTCCGGGCGCAGCGCCAGCACCCGTTCGAGGGTGAGGCCGAATCCTTCCAGGCTCTGCCCGGGCAGGCCGTAGATCAGGTCGACGTTGACCGAACGCATGCCGCTGTCGCGGCAGGCGCGCAGGATGTCCAGTGTCTGCTGCACGCCCTGTATGCGGTTGATCGATTCCTGCACCTGCGGGTCGAAATCCTGCACGCCCAGGCTGGCCCGGTTGAAGCCCAGGCGCGCCAGCATGGCGACGTCACGGGTGTCGATGAAGCGTGGATCGAGTTCGATCGAGAAATCGCGCTGCGGTGAATCGCTGAAATCGAAGCGCCTGCGCAACCCTTCCACCAGTGTGGTCATCGCCTCGGCATCGAGGAAGTTCGGCGTACCACCGCCCAGATGCAGCTGGATGACCTCGCGACCGTCCTCGAACTGTGGTGCCAGCAGATCGGCCTCGGCCAGCACGCGCGACACATAGCTGTGGCCACGGCCGCGATCGCGGGTGATCACCCGGTTGCAGCCGCAGTAGAAGCACGGGCTGGAACAGAACGGCACATGCACGTACAACGACAGCGCGCGGGCCAGCTGGTTGCTGTCGGCGATCGCCTGGCGCAGCGCCGGCGCGTCGAACCCATCATGGAAATGCGGCGCGGTCGGGTACGAGGTGTAGCGCGGGCCCGGCCGGTCGTGCCGGCGCAGAAGGTCGGGGTCGAAGGTCCAGGCCAGGCCACCAGCGGCGGGAGAGAACGTGTCCATGGCGCCAGCATCGCGCCGGGCGGCCTGCGCCGCCTTGACCCAGATCAATCCTTGGCGGGCATCGCCAGCACCGGCAGGCCGACCTGCGGCCATCGCAGCATCTGGTAGCGCTTCCAGAAGGTGTCACCGATGCGCGCGGCCACGTCGTTGGCCAGCTCCTCCATCGGCGGGTTGTCGCATTCGGCGGTGGTGATCCGGAACAGCACCAGCCAGCGGTCGAACAGATCCTTGTCCAGCTCGATGGCCATGTGCTTGGACATCGGCGAACCCTTGAAGCGCCGGGTGCCGCGCAGCATCGCCGACCAGAAGTCGACCAGCTGGGCCAGATGCTCCGGCCAGTCGTGGACGTGGGCCTCGAACACCGGCCCCAATCGCTCCTCCTCGCGCACGCGGGCGTAGAAGTCGTGGACCAAGCGGGTCACTTCCTGCTCGGTGCACAGCTCGGGCGAGGCGACAGGAAGGACAGGCGGCGTTGCGTTCATCGGGGTACCCAAAGCGTGCCGGCAGTGTGCCGCAGCCGGCCGGCACCACCGTTGATCCAGATCAATGTCGGCGCAGTCCGCTGCACCTAGGCTGGCACGCTTGCAGGAAGCATGCCCTGCGGATGCCGCGCCAACCCAGGCGAGTATACGCGCCGCCCACTTTTCGATCCGGGACAGCATGAACAGACCCTCTCCCAACCGTCGCCAGCAGTTGATCCAGCAATGGGGCGCGATCCTCTGGCCCAGCTTCATCGCTGCCGGCCTGGCCAGCGTGGTGTTCTTCGCCTTCGTCGACCCGCTGCGGTTGCAGGCCATCAGTTTCCCGGGCACGCAGATCAGCCGTGAAATGGGCTACACGGCCGGCTTCTTCATGTTCTGGACGGTGACGGCGCTGTCCAGCGCGATCACCTGGTACTTGCAGCGACCGATGCCCAGCGGCGACGACGACGAGCTGCCGCTGGGATGAGTACGACCTGCACACCGAGACCACGGCACTGGCGCGGCACGCTCAGCGCCGCCTTGCTGGTGCTGTTCTACACATTGCCATGGCTGCGCTGGGACGGCCGCCAGGCCTTGCTGCTGGATATCAACGCCCGCCGCTTCGATCTGTTCGGCTGGACGCTGTGGCCGGGAGACGTCGGGGTGCTGGTCGGCCTGCTGGCGGTGCTCGCGGTGGGGCTGGCACTGCTCACCCACCTCGCCGGGCGCATCTGGTGCGGCCACGCCTGCCCGCAGACACTGTGGCGCCGTGCCTTCGACTGGATCGCCGACGGCGTGGCCCGCGCGCTTCCGGCACGCGTTGCGCGCGCGGCCACACAGCTGGCCTGGGGGCTGCTCTCGCTGTGGACCGGCATCACCTTCGTGGGCCTGTTCAGCCCGATCGCCGAGCTGGTGATCGCAGCGCCGCGCGCCGGCTGGAGCGGCTGGGAAACGTTCTGGGTGCTGTTCTATGCCGCCGCCACCTGGGCAAACGCCAGCTTCCTGCGCGAGCAGGTCTGCCGTTCGCTGTGCCCGTTCGCACGCATGCAGCCGCTGCTGACCGATCCACATACGCCGCGCATGCTGTACGACGCCCGCCGCGGCGAGCCACGCGGACCTCGCCCATCCGGACTGGGCGGCGTGCTGGGCCGTGGCCGCGGCCTGCTCGACCCGACCACTGCACAGGACTACGTGTTCCGCGCCGCGCATCCGCTGCTGGCCGGACCAATGCCGACCTTCAGCGCCGACCGTCTTGGCGACTGCACCGATTGCGCGGCCTGCATCAGCGCCTGCCCGATGCAGTTGGACATCCGCCAGGGGCCGCAGGCCGACTGCCTGGCCTGCGGCGCCTGTCTGGAAGCCTGCGCACAGCAACAGCACCGGGCCGGGTTCGGTCCGGGGCTGGTGCGCTACTGCAGTCCGCAGGCGATGGCCGGACAACCGAAGCGCTGGTGGCGACCCCGGACCCTGGCCCTGCTGTCTTTGCTGCTGGCGCTGCTTGCCTGCGGCGCCTGGCGCCTGCTCTGAATCAACGCGGCCCGTCGGCGTGCGGTGGTACCAGCTGCGCGCGTCGGACAATGCCCAGCTGCTCGATGATCAGCGCCATTTCGTTGGTGAACTCGGTACGCTCGGTCCCCTGCGGGACGAGCCGGTCCAGCACCTGCTGGTAGGTATCCCAGAACGCCGGACCGCATCCGTGTTTGTGATAGCTGGCTTCCAGTTCGCGGCGTACCCGTTCAGCCAAGCCATGCATGCCGTATTCCATACGACCTCCGTTGGACTTGTTCTGCATCGTTGACGGTCTACCGACTCACTTGCGTGCTACTGAAAGACTCCCAGGCTTCACGCCCGGTTGATTCAAATTAGTCACAGATTTCACGACAGGTCAATTACATGCAGCGACTTTCGCGATTGAAATTATTAATCGTTCACGAAACCACATACGGGACCCCGCCCCTCGCGGATGGGGTGAAGCCGACAACGCGCCCCAGGCACCTGTCCGGCAGCCGGTAGGCCTCGACAATAGGTACTGCCAAAACGATCAGTTTTTCCTATTTTGCTAAATGAACTTAACAGAATGCGCTTAGCATGCTAAATGCGACAAAAGGCGGCGCAATTCAGGCGGATTCGACTTCGGCGGCGCCAGTTGCGGGGAACAGGTTCGGGTAGCGCTGATGCAGGATGTACTGCCGCAGAGCGGGGATCGGGAAGTCTTTCGGCCATTGCGATACCGCGGAACGGCTGATGCCGAAGAAGCGCGCCAGCTCCGCATCGGTCTGGAACCCCAGCCGCGTACGCACCTGCCGCTTGTTCCAGAATTCGGTCATGGTCTGCCCTTTTGTTAACCAGACTTATTCTTGCGGCAAGGATTCTTCGCATTCCACGCGTTAAGCTGGCTTGCATAGATGAATACTCTCGGCCAACGACTCGCCGCCGCCATGAAGAAAGCCGGGCACCCCCGCCCGGCCGATCTGGCCCGCGCCGCCAAATCCACCACGGCAACCATCAGCAACTGGCTCAACGACCATGTCAGTGCGTCCCATGTGAAAGCCGAGCAGCTGTTCCGCATCGCCGATGCGGCCAAGCTGGACGCACGCGAGCTGCTGTATGGAGTGAACGGGCGTGGCGTCGGGGAGCCGGGTAACGCCTACATTCCCAGCCAGGCCCACCTTGACGTCTGGCAGGACGCCTATGAGCTGGTCAGTCACCTGGTGGCCGAGAATGGCCTGGAGATCGACCACCGCCGCCACGCGGCGCTGGACCTGCTCGCGTTCGAACTGCTGATGGATGGCTTCAGCCGCAGCAAGGTGGCCCGCGTGCTGACGACCTCGATGACGTGAATGCACCGCCGCTGGTAGCATGGACCGCGATGGGGATGGGGCTCCCCCGATAACCGCCTGAGAAGGCTGATGGCTCCTGCCAGGACGAACCCGGTGTTCGTCGACGGCAGGTCGTGCCTGCCCTCGGCGTTCGCCATTGACCCTGCGAACCCGCATTCGAGGCACGCCATGCAAGCATTGAACAACTATTTCCTGGTCTTCGTCGGCGGCGGTATCGGTGCCTGCCTGCGCCACGCCTGCAACCTGATCGGCGCCCGAGTGGCCGTCGGCAGCCCCTGGCCGTGGTCGACCTTCCTGATCAACATCAGCGGCGCCCTGCTGATGGGCGTGGTGGTCGAGGTCTTCGCGATGCGCAATGGTGCCTCGCCGCAGCTTCGCCTGTTGCTCGCCACCGGCATCCTTGGCGGCTACACCACGTTCTCTACCTATGCGCTGGAGATCGGCCTGCTGCTGCAGCGCGGGCAGCACGGACTGGCCGCGCTGTATGCCGGTGGCTCGGTGGCGCTGGGCCTGGCCGGCCTGTTCGGTGGCATGAAGCTGGCCCGGCTGGTGCTGGGCTGAGGCTCAGGCCGTGCCAGCACGCGCCTGTCCGCGCCATTCGCGTGGTGACTGCCCCGTGTGCGCCTTGAACGCGCGCGAGAGTGCCGCCTCGCTGCCATAGCCCACCTCGTCGGCAATCCGCTTCAGCGGCCGGCCCTGGCGCAGCGCCTGCTGTGCCAGCCCGACCCGCCAGCCTTGCAGGTACTGGCCCGGGGTGGTCCCCATCGCTTCGCGGAAGCTGGCGGCGAACACGCTGCGTGACATGCCGGCCACCTCGGCCAGATCTTCCAGCGTCCACCCCTGCGCCGGGGCTTCGTGCATCGCCACCAGCGCCAGCCGCAATCGCGGGTGGCCAAGCCCAGCGAACAGACCGCCGCGCATTTCGCCACCTTCCATCAGCTGGCGCAGCACCTGGATCATCACCACCTCGAACAGGCGGTTGACCATCGCCGCGCGCCCGCAACGCTGCTCGAACGCTTCTTCGAACAACAACTCCAGCGCTGCGTTGCCGCCATACAGCCCAGCCAGCGGCAGGCAGATGAAATCCGGCAACGCGGCGCTGATCGGATTGAGCCGGCCGCCTTCGAAATGCAGGTTCGCGCAGGCCATGTCGGCGCCCTGCTGTGGGTCGGTACTGAAGCGGTGCGGCATCGGCCGCGGATACAGCAGCAGGCTGGGCACATCCACCTGTACGGTCTGCTGGGCATGACTGACCTGCAGCGGGCCACGTCGCACCAGGTGCAGCTGCCCGGCTTCATCCTCACCCTCCAGCGTGTTGATGCCGCACAGCGCACCGGCATGGAACACCGAGGCGGTGACCGCGAAGCGTTCAAGCAGAATGGCGAGACGGTCGACCATGACGGGACTCCGGGTCAAGCGAGACAAGCTCAATGTGACAGATCGTATCGGAATCAGCACTGGAAAGGACGGCACTGGCCGCGTGATCTGGCGGGCGCTATACAGGCCGCACGTTCCCGCGCATGGAGGCACCGATGTCACTCCGCATCGCCCTGGCCCTGTTGCCGCTGCTGCTCGCGGCCCCGCACGCGCTATCCGCCTCACCCTCGAAGATCGAACACCTGGCCTGGCTGGCCGGTTGCTGGCAGCTTGATGGGCAGCCACCCGGTGCCGGCGAGCAATGGACCAGCCTGGCTGGAAACACTCTGTTCGGCAGCAGCCGCAGCCTGCGTGACGGGCGAACCGTCGGCTTCGAGTTCATGCAACTGCGCCAGCACGATGATGGGCGCCTGGTGCTGACTGCCCTGCCCTCTGGCCAGAACGCCACGGACTTCAACGCCACCCGGGTCGATGCCAACGAGGCGGTCTTCGAGAATCCTGCCAACGACTTCCCACAGCGTATCCACTACCGGCGCCTCGACAACCAGCGCGCACATGCGCGCATCGAGATCGCGCAGGACAATCCGAAGCAGGCAATGGACTTTCCCATGCATCGCGTCGCCTGCGGTGGACCGACGCCCGCACCCTGACACGCAGACGCCCCGGGCCGGCCGGGGCGCCTGCATGCGGTCAACGCCACACGGGCATTCACCCGGCCAGCGTGGTTTCCAGGGCCTTCAGGCCATCGCGATAGATGCCCTCGAACAGCGCGGACGCTTCTTCGTTGCTGACGCCCACCGGAGTGAAGTCACCGGACCAGTCGATCCGCGAACCGTCGCCCTGCTCGACCACACGCAGGGTGGATCGATAGCCGCTGACCGGGAACGGGGCCTGCAGGATCGAGTAGGTGTAGCTGCGATCGGCCTGGTCGAAGGCTTCCAGGCGCTCGACGATGGCATCGCCATCGGGATTGGCCAGATGGCGCACGCGACCGCCTTCGCTGAGCGTGCTCTGGGGAATGTACGGAAGCCAGTCGGGCAATGAATCGAAGCCGCCGATGAGGTTCCAGACCTGGTCGGCCGGGGTCGGCACGGTGATGGATACAAAAGCAGTTGCCATGGGAATGTCTCCTTCGGGACTCAGATGTTGTCGATCGGCAGCGGGGCGTTGGCCGCGACCAGGCCCTGGGCGCGCAGCGCCTGCCAGAACCCGGCCGGGATGATTTCCTTCAGTGCGGCGTAGTCTTCGGCGATGCGCTCGGGACGGCTGGCGCCCGGGATCACCGCAGCCACTGCCGGGTTGGCCAGCGAGAACTGCAACGCGGCCGCCTTGATGCTGATGCCGTACTCGGCCGCGATGGCCTTGATGCGCTCGACCTTGGCCAGGATCTCCGGCGACGCCTTCTGGTACTCGAAGTGGCTGCCACCGGCCAGCACGCCGGAGCTGTACGGACCGCCGACCACGACGCCGGTGTTGCGCTCGGCCGCCTTGGGCATCACCCGCTGCAGCGCACGCTCGTGGTCGAGCAGCGAGTAGCGGCCTGCCAGCAGGAAGCCATCCGGACGGGCTTCGTCCAGGTCCAGGGTCAGCTCGATCGGCTCGACACGGTTGACGCCCAGGCCCCAGGCCTTGATCACGCCCTCCTCGCGCAGGCGGGTCAGCACCTTGAAGGCGCCGCGGCGTGCGGTCTCGAAGTACGACAGCCACTCATCGCCGTAGAAGTCCTGTGCGATGTCGTGCACCCAGACGATATCCAGGCGATCGGTCTTCAGGCGCTTGAGGCTGTCGTCGATCGAACGCAGGGTGGCATCGGCCGAGTAATCGTTGACCAGCTTGTTGGGGCGGCCGGCGACGAACAGGCCGCCCTTCTCGCCAAGGTCGCGGGCGCTGGTGTCTTCCACTTCGTCCAGGATCAGGCGGCCGACCTTGGTGCTGAGCACGAAGTCATCGCGGTTGCGCTTGGCCAGCGCGTCGCCAAGGCGGATCTCGGCCAGGCCTGCGCCATAGAACGGGGCGGTATCGAAGTAGCGGGTGCCCTGTTCCCAGGCCGCGTCCACCGTGGCCTGGGCCTCGGCTTCCGGGATGTCACGGAACATGTTGCCCAGCGGCGCGGTACCGAAGCCGAGGGTCTTGCCAGCCAGCAGCGTGTTGATGCTCATGGATTCCCCCTTGGGGAGGTTGTTGAAGTTGAGGCACAGGCTAGGCTTGCCCGATAAGACTGTCCAAGACATAATTTAATTATCTTAAGTCCCACAAGGTCTTATGCTCGACCTCCGCCAACTGCGCTACTTCGTGGCCGTCGCCGAAGATGAACACGTCGGCCGCGCTGCCGAGCGCCTTCACATCTCCCAATCCCCGCTCAGCCGGCAGATCGCCCAGCTGGAGGAACGGCTGGAACTGCAGCTGTTCGAACGCTCCCAGCAGCGCATCCGGCTGACCGCCGATGGCCGTACCTTCCTCGCCGAGGCGCGGGCCCTGCTGACCCATGCCAACCGGCTGGAATCGCTGGCGCGCCGGCTCGGCCGCGGCGACGAAGGCGGCCTGTGCATCGGCTATCTGGAGTACGCGATGCACTCCGGCGTATTGCCCACCGCCCTGCGCGAACTGCGCGGCGATCGCCCGGCGGTGCATATCGCGCTCTACAACCAGCAGTCGGACGTGCAGCTGGAAGGCCTGCGGCAACGCAGCCTGGACATCGCCCTGGTCTGCGAACCACCGGCATTCGACGATCCGGACCTGGAGGCCACGCAGGTGCTGAACGACCCGATGCTGCTGGCCGTGCCGGCCGACCACCCACTGGCCAGTGCAGAGACCATCACGCCAGAGGATCTGGCCAGCCAGCAGTGGATCGGCGTGATGCACAGGGAAAACGCACTGCGCCACGACACCTTCATCGCCGCGTGTGCGAAAGCCGGGTTCACCCCGACCATCGCCATGGAAGCGACCGAGCCACTGGCCGCGCTTGGCCTGGTTGCCGCCGGCCTGGGCCTGACCACCGTCCAGCAGAGCCTGGATCACCAGGCGCCGGACGGCGTGGTGCTGCGCGAGCTGCCGTGGTTCAGCTACCGCACACCGCTGTGGGCGGCCTGGCACCGCATCAACCTGCGCCCCCTGGTCGAGACCTTCCGCAGGACGCTCGTGCGCACCGCCACCGAAGGCAAGCCGGCATTCGGCGACTGAGCCGACCGCGCTATGCCGAGCCTGCCTCGGTGTAGCGCATCACCATGAAACCCTCTTCTGCTGCCGGTGCAACGAAGTGGCGGGTGATCTGCTCGAATTCCTCATCGCTGGCCTGGAAGGGATGCTCGCCGCATGCATTGCGTGCACGCAGCCGCGCCTTGCAGACCTCGTCGGCGATATCGAGGAAGTGCAGTTGATGCGCGGCGCCCACTGGCGAGAACACCGCACGTGCCCACCCGCGGGTGGCGGGCGTGTTGAAGGGGAAATCGAGCACCACCGAGACGCCGGCCTGCAGCAGCGCACGCAGATGATCGGTCAGCACGCTGCGCAGCGTGGCTGCGCGCTGCAGATAATCGGCGACGGAGTGGATTTCGCCCGGGTGCAGCGTGGCCAACCAGGCATCTTCGCTGATCAATACGTGGCGAGGCTTGGCCGCCAGCTGTTGCGACAACGTCGATTTGCCTGCGCCGATCTTGCCGCACAGCAGGTGCAGGGTTGCGCCGCCATCGGCGGATGAAGGGTGTTGCATCTGCGATCTCCTCGGTGGATTCCAGTTCCCGGGAGAGCGCTGCATGCAATCCGCCTTCCCGGGCGGGTTGCAGGGCCGTGACGACCGCGCGCTACCCCGCCTTCCCTTGGGGAATGCGGATAATCGACGCGGTGACGTGCGGAGCCATGCCACCAGCGTAGAGCGCCGCCTGTACGGCCCGCAATCCCCTGCGGCAGTGCAGCGCGCGCAACATTCCGCTGGCATCTATGCTCTGCGCCATTCCCGCATGGAATGACCACGATGCGCCCCTTGCTTCGATGTGCCCTCGCCCTTGGCCTGCTGCATGCTTCGACGGCATCGCTGGCAGCACCAACCTCGGCACCACGCACGCTCAGCGGCGAGCTGCAGGGCGCCCCCTGGCGGCTGGATGTACCGGCAGACTGGAACGGCGACCTGGTGATGCTGGCCCATGGCTATGAGCCCGTGGGCGTGCCACGCACCACGCCGATGGCCGCCGGTGACAGCACCGCAGCACTGCTGGGCGCGGGCTACGCCGTCGCGCAGAGCGCGTATTCCAGCCAAGGCTGGGCGGTGGCCGAGGCGATCACCGACATGGAACACCTGCGACAGCATGCCCTGGGTGAACTCAAGCGCGTGCGACACACCTGGATGCTGGGCTTCTCGATGGGTGGTGCCGTAACCATTGGCAGCCTCGAGCGTTTCCCGCAGCACTATGCCGGTGGTGTGTCGCTGTGCGGCGCCAATCTCAGTGGCGAACAGATCGCGGCCGACCTGCTGACCACACTGGTCGCGTTCGATTATTTCTTCCCCAAGGCTGAGGGGCTGCCGGTCACCGGGTTGGCGTCGCGCGAAGCAGCCACGCTGCCCCAGAGTGAGCTTTACCAGGGCATCGCCACCGCGCTGCAACGCGACCCGGCGCATGCCGCGTTGCTGGCGCAGCGGCTGCAGGTTTCCCCCGATGAAGTGGCCGGCACGATCAGCCTGCACGCCCTGGTCCTGCACGAGCTGGCCACACGCAGCGGTGGCATGCCGGTCGGCAACAGGGGCATGGTCTACAGCGGCTTCGGCGATGACGCCGCATTCAACGCCGGGGTGCGGCGCATCGATGCTGTACCTGCCGCGCAGGCCAGGGTGCGCGCGACGCTGGCGCTGACCGGCGCACTGCAGCGCCCGCTGGTGATCCAGTTCAACCACAACGACCCGACCATCGTGCCGCACATGCAGACGGTGTATCCGCAGTTGGCCGCACACGCCGGTGCGCGGCCAGCGCCACGGGTACTGCCATCGGTGGGCGAAGGACATTGTGGCTTCTCTGAGGCACAGGTTGTCGATGCCTTGAAGACAGTGCAACACTGAGTCCATCGCATAGCGAAACGCGTCCGCCACGCTGGCAACGCTTACGGTGCAGGGACCCGCGCAGCATGTGCCGCCTCCCCTCGATCTGACCGCGCACCTGTTCGGCATGTCCGAAGGCGAGTGGCTGGGCTTCGACATGTCGGTGCCGTTTGGCCACCCGGGTGTCGGCCGACCAGCACAGTGCCGTTCGATGCGCGCGGTCAGATCGGCGCGATCGGCCAGGTCTTGGCCGTGCGCCCGCAGCCGCAGCAGGCGGGGATCAGCCGCCCAGCGTGCCCATCGTGAAGGTGTAGCCCGAGCTCATCAGGAATTCGCGCATGCGCATTTCCGCGCGCCGCGGTGAGGCCAGGTTGGCCGGCGCATACAGGGCGTACACCAGGCCCGATCCCTCGATATGTTCGCGGCGGACCTCGCAGCGGGCGGTTTCCGAGGCAATCACCCATCCGTCCTTCAGCCGCTCCGGCCCGATGGATTGCCCGTTCTTCAACCGAAAGGTCAGCCAACGCACATCTGCCATGATTTTGCTCATTTCCGATTCGCTCCGTGCCCGAAGCGACCCGTGATGTCCTTGCTCGCCATTGCAGCTCCCTGAGACGTGGAACTCGACCATAACGCCTTGCCATGTCGCGGGTGGCTGAGACTGGCCGCGCCGCTCAGGTCGCCAGGTTGAAGAGCCGCCACAACGCCTCGCGCCCGGGTGGCGTCAGCCGCAGTTCGCGCCGGCCCTCGACGCGCCGCAGCCAATCGTTGTTCACGAAACTGTCCAGCATCGCCTCACCGACCAGCCCTGCCAGGTGTGGCCGCCGTTCGGTGCAGTCCAGGCAGCCACGGCAGTAGCGCGCCGGGTTGGCCGCCACCGGCTGCTGCAGGAGCTCGCGCAACGGCAGGCCCAGTCCGGCAAGGAATGCGGCGCCTCCAGCGCTGATCTGCCAATGCCCTTCGCATGGCAGTACATGCCCCGCCTGCAGCAGGCGATCGGTGATGGCGACCGCGTGCACGCCGGCCAGGTGCCGATAGCAGGAACGCGCCTCGCGCAGTGCAGGCATGCTGCGCGCGGCCGCAGCGGTACAGGAAGGGGTACGGTCGGCCACGCGCAGGATGCCTTCGAGCATCTCTGCCACCTCGTTTGATGCCAGCCGGTGGTAGCGATGACGCCCCTGCGCCACCGCCACCAGCAGGTCGCCCTCGACCAGCCTGCGCAGGTGCGTGCTCGCCGTCTGCGGCGTTACCCCGGCCACGCGCGCCAGCTCCATCGCGGTGTAGGCCCGTCCATCCATCAACTGCAGCAGCATGGCGGCACGCGCCTGGTCCCCGACCAGGGCACCGACACTGACAAGGGAACCGGAGGTGTGGACCATGCCCCATTGTGGCATGCCGTCATCTGCCAACAGTTCGATGCAGGCCGAAGCGTCAGCAGCCGACTGCGCGGCACAGTGCTCGCCCGCAACCGCGAGACCTGCCATGAAGACCGCTTCGATCCATCGCCGCCGCATCACCCCTTCGGTCCTGTACCCAGGCACGCCCGTGCTGCTGATGACCACGTTGAATGACGATGGTAGCAGCAACATCAGCCCGCTTTCTTCGTTCTGGGCGCTGGGCAACCGGGTAGTGCTGGGTCTCGGTACGCAGGGCCAGGGCTATCGCAACCTGCAACTGCGCAACGAGTGCGTGCTGAACTTCCCCTCATCCGCGCAGGCCGCACAGGTCGAGGCAATCGCGCGGGCAACCGGCTGTAACCCGGTGCCGACCGCCAAGCAGGCGATGGGCTACGTGCACGTGCGCGACAAGTTCGCACTGGGCGGATTCACTGCCGTCGTGTCGACGCATGTTGCTCCGATGGCCATTGCCGAGTGCCCGCTGCAGGTGGAGGCCACCGTCATGGCGATGCATTCAGCCGGCGAGGATGATGGCCAGGGCTTCGTGATCGTCGAAGGCCGCATCCGCTGCGTGCATGCGCACGAAGACATCACCGTGGACGGCACCCAGCACATCGATGTGGCGCGCTGGAAACCGCTGATCTACCTGTTCCGGCACTACCTGGGCGTGAGCGCGCCGGTCGGGCGCAACTTCCGTGCGGAGACACCCATGCGCCTTCCCGCCTAGCGGGAACGACTCATGGCGTACCCGCGGGTACGTTGCTGAACTTGTCGCGCACCGAGCGCTCGCGTTCACGCCGGGTCGAGGCGCACTGTTCGCGCGCACTCGCCATCTGTGTATCCGCCGCCATCCGCTCGGCACTCAACGATTGCTGCAGGCTGGCAATCTGCGTACGGATGCCCGAGTCACGGGTTGCGCCGGCCAGGTTGTTGCTCGACGCGGCCATCTGCCGGTTCAACTCGGCGATCTGCCGACCGATCTGCTGGCTGCGCGACTCCAGCGGACCGTAGATGCGCGAGCGCTCGCCCTGCACGCAGTTGCGCTCGGCGATACCAGCGTCGGCCAGTTCGGTGTTCTGGTACACCGCCGCGCGGTTCGATGCCTCCCCCGCCGTTTCCATGGAGGAACGGCTGGAACGCAGCTTCATGGGTTCAGCGCCGGCAGCACAGGGATTCTGGCTGTATACCGTTTCACCGGAAGCGCCCTTGCACTTGTAGACCTGGGCCGATGCCAGCGGGAAACACCCCAGCAGCATCATCGCCATCACTACCTTCCCCTTCATCCTGCACCGCTCCCTGGTTCATTGGACAACCGCCACGATACGGTGGTTTGGTGGCGACTGCACGCTGGCGCCGTTCAGACCGTTTCGCCCTGCAGATCGAGCAAGGCCGTGGTCCAGCGGCGCGCTCCCAGCGTGGCCACCATGCCGCCGCGGTAGACGAACCTGCGTACGTGGCCGTCTTCAATGAAGCAGGTCTCGTTCTGCATCGGTACATAGCCCGCAGAGGCATAGTGCCGATGATCCAGGGCGAACAGCACGGCGAAATCGATACCGTGCCGGCGCAGCTCTGCATGGGCCGCTTCGATCAACCGCGAGGCAATGCCCTGCCGGCGAACGTCGGCACGCACCACCACGCCGCCAATCAAGCCCATGCGTTCCGGCTCGCCGTCCAGCAGTACGTTGCGTTCGTACAGCGCGAGATGTGCGACAACGTGATCACCTCCCATCGCCAGGACCAGAGCGACCGGCCCCGGGATGGCGTAGCCCTCGCCCTGCATGTCCGGGAAAGCCTGGCGAAGCAGATCCACCGCCTGCTGACGGTGTTGCGGCCCTACGCTTTGCCAGCGGCATACCTGAACGTGCATTGCCCTATCTTCGTCGAATGAATGTGTGTCCAGGCCCATCGTGCCAAGGAAACATGACCGGGCTCGCAGTAACGTTTCACTGTCAGTGCAATGTGATCCAGTACGAGACGATATCCGTGTAGATGCCCTCGCGCTTGACTGCGCGCGGCTCCCTGCCGAGTACGCTGAAACCCAGCGATTCATACAGCCCGCGCGCAGCAGCATTGTCCTCCAGCACCGTGAGGGTGAGCGATTCAATGCCCTCGGCGCGCGCAAATGCAAACGCAGCAAGAAGAAGCTGGCGGGCGATACCCTGGCCACGGTGGCCGGTGCCCACGTGGACACTGTGCACTTCCGCCGTATGCCGTCGCGCCATTCGCACCGGGCGCACGAAACGCAGGAAACCCACCAGCATGCCGTCAACGAACGTGCCGAAGTAGCGCGTACCAGGATCAGCAAGCTGGGCGCGCATCACGTCCGCCGAGTCATTCTGCGCTTCGGCCAGCGTGGACAGGAACGCAGCGGGCGACTCGCGAAGCGCCTGCAACCGTGCTTGCCAGAGAATATCGGCGTCGTCAGCGCTGAGTTGCCGGATAAGCATGCGACACACCCGTGAAGTTGTTGATGCGCAGGTGCCCAGCCTAGCGCGGGTTCGCTTGACACGGCGTGCATGCAAGAATGAAGACAACCCCTTCTTCATTCACCGCCATGACTGAACTGCAGATTCCCCGCCTTGGATGCGGCGCCGTCGTCCGTGATGCCGGCGGCCGCATCCTGCTGATCCAGCGCGGACGCGATCCGGAGCGCGGGTATTGGGGCCTGCCTGGCGGCAAAGTCGACTGGATGGAAACGGTGGAGGCTGCCGTGGTCCGCGAAGTCCGCGAGGAGACGGCGTTGGAAGTGACGCTGTTGCGCCTGCTGTGCGTTGCCGATCATTTCGAGCCGGCGCTTGCGCAGCACTGGGTCGCGCCGATCTTCGAGGCACGGGCACCTGCGGGTGCCGAGGCTTCCATCCAGGAGCCGGGTGTGCAGACTGGCCTGGACTGGTTCACGCTGGATGCCCTGCCCCAGCCGCTCACGCAGGCCACGGTGCAGGCGCTGGCCAGGCTGTAGCCCATCAGGCCACGACCAAGGCGGCACGGATGCCGCCCGGCCTTGCGGCTCACTCGATCGGAAGACCGTGCATCTTCAGGAACGAGAGTTTGTCCCAGTAGCCGCGCTGGAACGTGATCAATCCTCCGTCAACCGTGAAGAAGCCGCATCCACGCAGGCCAAGAGGGTCGCGCCATTCCAGCGCAGCGACATTGCCGGCCTCATGGATGACTTCGGGAATGCAGACCATTTCAGCAGTGCTGAATTCACGCTCGAAGGTGGCACGGATCGCATCGCGGCCCTTGATCGGGTCCTGGGTGACCTGGTGATTGATCGCGTCGGGGTGATACAGCTCCGCCAGGCCAGCAGCATCGCCTGCGTTGAAGCGCTCGATCCAGGTTTCCACGATGCGTCGGGGAGTCATCCGCATGAAGTCCGCTAAGGCCCAGACCCGATCATAGCGCTCGTACAGCACATTCCAGATCGCAGAAAAACAAAAAGCCCTGACCGGAGTCAGGGCTTTTCAATTGGAGGCCTCAAGCGGAATCGAACCGCTGTAAACGGATTTGCAATCCGGTGCATAGCCACTCTGCCATGAGGCCAACGTACTGCGCGCCAGGAACTGGCGCCCTGACAAGACAAAACCCCAAGATGGGGCCTGTCGGAACATGGAGCGGGAAACGAGACTCGAACTCGCGACCTCAACCTTGGCAAGGTTGCGCTCTACCAACTGAGCTATTCCCGCGTAAGCCGACATGCTACCGGAAATCCGGAAAACACACCAGCGATTTCACCTTTCTGACTGCGCGCAAAGCCTTGTGGCCCAACGTGCCCCGCCTTGCCATGGCGGGAGAAAAACAAGGCCCCTGCCGGGGCCCTGTAGAATCTGGAGCGGGAAACGAGACTCGAACTCGCGACCTCAACCTTGGCAAGGTTGCGCTCTACCAACTGAGCTATTCCCGCAGATTCCGTTCGACCTGCGTCGAAGGAGCGCTATTGTGTCCAAATTCCTTCACGCCGTCAACAGTCTTCACATCATGCGGTCACGGGCGTCCGCAGTGGGGTACGCTGCCCCGCCCGGCCCCGTTCGCCCATGCTCCTTCGCGGCACGCCTCTGTTGATCGCCCTGCTGCTGCATTTGCTGGTGGCCCTGCTGTACTGGGCGCTGATGCCGATAGGAATGAACTGGTATCGCGACCATTTCGGCTTTGCTTCACATCGTGACATCGGCCTGGGCATCGCCCAGTTCTATCTGTTCTGGATGTTCATTGGCGCCCAGCCGCTGATCGCGGTGCTGCGGCCACTGTTTGCCAAGCTGCTGGTGCTGGCGATTCCCCTGGCGTTCGCGAGCTGGACACTGATGCACAACCATCCGCTGCGCCTGCTGTACTTCACCCTCGGGCCCGGCCTGCTGGCACTGGCCGCGATCGCCATTTCCGCGTGGTATGCATCACGCAAGCGCCTGCCTGCCGCCACGGACACCGCCGATGCCTAGACGCTACGTCCGCCTGTTCTGGTTGCTGGTTGCGTTGACCTGGCTGGCGCTGATCGCCGCACTGGTCAATGCCGGCTTCACCCCGGACTACTGGCTGCTGCATCACCTGGAGGGCGCCGAACTGCCCTACCCGACCAGCACTGTCATCGTGTTCGCGTTGCTGGGCACCGTCGAACTGGTGGTGGCCGCCTTGATCGTGCGGCCGTGGCGACTGAAACGACTGTGGCTGCGCCTGCTGATCGCCTTCGCCCTGCTGCTGGCATGGTCGGTGCCGTGGATGCTGTCAGCCATGCACCAGCCGCCGGTACACGGCATGCATCTGCTGTGGTTGTTGCTGCTGGACGTGGGACTGCTGCTGGCGCTATGCATGGTGTCGGCGGTTAGCGCATGGCGGGTGCTCAGGCGTCGAGGGCGCGCGGATGCGCCCCCGCCGCAGCACTAGGCTTACTTCCGGAACTCCACCCGCACATGCTGGCCGAAGCGCGCCTTGGCCTCGCCATCGAACTCCAGTACACACTCCACCACCTTGGCCACGCCACGCCCTGCATCTTCAGGCAGGCGCGCCTGCGCGAACACCGGGCTGATGCGTACGACGCGTGCAGGCGGCAGCGTGCTGGTGTTTTCGGCACCGTCGCTGTCCGGCACCACGGTGGCCTGCATGCCAACCTGCACGGCATCGGCGTAGGCCGCGCTGAGTTCGGCACGTACCTGCAGCGGGCGCGCGGGCAGCAGGGAGATTGCCGGCTTGCCGGCCTGCACGAACGCGCCAACGCCCGGCACCTGGCCGACCACGGTGCCGGCTTCCGGCGCGCTCAGCGACATCTGCTGCAGTTTCAGCCTGGCGTGTTCCAACTTGTGCTGGGCCATGTCGACCTGCGCACTGGCCACGTCGACATCGGCGCGCACACCCGCCAGCTGCTGCTTGGCCGCATCGGCCTGCTGATTGGACGACACGCCTTCGCTGGCCCCCGTGGACAGGCGAGTAGCGTTGCGCTCCAGTTCGCGCAGCTGCGCCTGACTGCCCTTCAGGCGGTCATTGGCCAGGGCGAGATCGGCGCTGGCCATCGCCACCTCCTGCTGCAGCAAGGCACCATCCAGCGACAGCAGCAGCTGCCCCTTCTTCACCGTGGCGCCTTCCTTCACCGGTGCGGCGGTGATCGAGCCATCCACCGGCGGTGCCAGCGCGATCAGGCCACCCTCGACGTCGATGATGCCGCGCGCCACCGCGACCTTGCCGACGGCGGTTGCACCGGCCTTGCCCGAAGGCGACTGTGCAGGCGCAGGCGCGTCCCTGGAACAGGCGCCGAGCAGCAGTGCCGCGGACAGGGCCAGGCTGAGGGGAAGCAGGTGCGACGTCTTGGTAATGGGGCGGACTCTACAGTTTCGTTCTGGCGGCGGTCGTCACGGACCATGCCGTCTTCCATGGCGATCACCCGATCGGCATGCCGGATCAGGCGCGGATCGTGGCTCACGCACAGCACGGTGGCGCCATGCGCACGTGCGTAGCGATGCAGGATGTCGATCACGCGCTGGCCGTTCTCGGCGTCCAGCGCGCTGGTGGGTTCGTCGGCGAAGATCAGCGTCGGCGACTTGGCGAAGGCGCGGGCAACGGCCACACGCTGCTTCTCGCCGCCGGACAGCTGCGCCGGGCGCATGTGGCTGCGGTGGCTGAGGCCCACTTCTTCCAGTGCCTTGCGCGCCAGCGGTTCGCTTTCGCGATTGCGCATGCCGCGGTAGCCCAGCGGCAGCTGCACCTGTTCCAGCGCAGTCAGTGCCGGGAACAGGTTGAAGCCTTGGAACACGAAACCGACATGGTGCAGGCGGAAGCGCTCCACCTCGCTGCGGGTCATGTGCCCCACATCCTGGCCAAGTGCGTGTACCCGACCACCATCGGGCGCGGACAGGCCGGACAGCAGCGACAACAGCGTGCTCTTGCCGCAGCCGGATGGGCCGGATACCAGGGTCAGCTCGCCGGGATAGATGTCCAGCGACAGGCCACGCAGCACCGGCACCTGCACATCGCCGGACATGAAGCCCTTTTCCAGTGCGTCGGCCTGCAACGTGGGGGCGACGGCATGTTTGGAGGTCATCGGCCGGTCCTCAACGCAGCAGCAACGATGGATCGGAACGGACCACGCTGCGCACTGCCATGATGCTCGACAGCATGGCCATCACCGCAACCAGCGCCACGCAACCGAGGATCACCATCGGCGTCAGCTGCACCGGCACGCGCTGGGTCTGCGCGATCAACAGCACCACCGTGCTGAAGGCCGCCGCCAGCAACATGCCCACGCCACCGATCAGCAACGCCTGCTCGAACACCACCCGTGCCAGCGCATAGCGGCCTGCACCGAGTGCATTGAGCGTGGCGTACTCGCGAACCGAGCCAGCCACCACCGACGCGAACGACTGGTTGGTGATCACCGCGCCGACGAAGCAGACGATGACGGCCATGAACAACACCGCGATGCCGGCACCGGTGTCGAACAGCCAGTACTGCTGCGAGCGGCTGGCGAACTCCGGCGCGGTCCAGAACTCGACCGGCGTAGCTTGGCCCATTGACGCGGCCAGGCGATCGCGCACGCGGTCGGCCAGGTCCGGCGAGCGCAGGCCCGCCACGAAGTAGGTACTGCCCTCATGTGGGTCGGTACCGGCGATGGCGCGCGCGGTATCCAGCGAAGCCAGTACGTTGACACCACCAAGGCCACGCAGGCCTGGCTGCGCGGCGACCACGCGCACCGCCTTGCCATTGATCCAGGCACGGTTGTTCTGCAGGTCCACGCCGAGCGTATCCAGATCGGCACTGTCGACGATCACCGCACCCGGCTCGCGCAACTGCGCGCGCAGGTCGGCGGGCAGGATGCGCGCGAACATCATCGCGTCGTCCTGGGTGGAGATGCCGGACAGGTACACCGACACGTTGCCGGTGCCCTGCGCGCCTGAGCGCCATTCGCCATCGACCCATTCGTAGGGCTCGACGCGGGTGACATCCGGATCCATGCGCAGGTGGCTTTCCACATCGGCGCTGATCGCATGGCCGTAGTTGACGCTCTGGGTACCGGGGAAACCGGCCCAGATATCGGCCGAAGATGCCTTCACATAGATCGCGGCGGTACCGAAGATGCCCAGCACCAGCGCCGCCTGCACGATCAACAGCACGCCGGCGAAGCACATCGCCAGCACCACCGGCAGGAACCGGCGCCACTCATAGGCCAGGGTCTTGCGGGCCAGCGCGATCATTGCGGTTCGCCCTCAGCCTCGACCGGCAGCGGTGCGCCACCAAGGGCGCGGTACAGCGACGCAAACGCCAGCACGCGCGCGCCCTGCGCACCGATCAGATCCGCCTGCGAAGCGAGCGCGGCACGTTGCGTGTCCAGCCCATCGAACTCGCTGGACAGGCCCAGCTGCACCTGCCGCACCTGGCGCTTGACCTGCTGGTTGGCGGCATCATTGGCCGCACGGAGCGATTGGATGCTGCTGTCCTGGCGCGCCAGGCTGCCCAGCGCGCCTTCCACTTCGCTCACGCCTTCCAGCACGGCCTTGCGATACCCGAGCAGCGCGGCGTCCAGTTGCTTCTCATCGGCATGGAAACGCGCACGGCGTTGGCCCCAGTCCCACAGCGGAATATCGACGTATGGACCGATCGACGGACTGGAGTCGGAATTGGAGCGCGCGTTCTGGGTGAGGTTGTAGGCATACAGAATGGAGCCGCCGAGGCTGATCCGCGGGTACATCGCGGCGCGCGCCGAGCCCTTGCTGGCGGCGGCCTGCATCACCTCCGATTCGGCCAGCAGGATCTGCGGACGATGGCGCAACAGGTCCGCTGGGACCTGCTGCAACGAGAACGTGCCCAGCGTCGGCGGCGTTCGGTACGCACGCCAGGCCGGATCCGGGCCATCGCGGCCCAGCAGCAATGCCAGGGCGCGGGCCGCGTTGTCGGCGTTTTCCCGGGCCTGTGCCGTGGCGGCGCGGGTCGCCGCCTGGCGCGCACGCAGGCGTTCCAGCTCGCCCGGCTCATCCAGGCGCAGACGCTGGCGGACCAGGGCCAACTGTTCGCCGCGGTCATCCACGGCCTGCTGGCGCATCAGCAGATCCTGCTGGGCCTGCGCCATGGTCAGGTCCAGATAGCTGCGCACCACGTCGGCAATCACCGCGACCTGCGCGGCATTGCGCAGCGCCTCGGCATTGCCGGCCGAGGCCTGCGCGCTCAGCTGCGCACTCTCGGCGGCGCCGAACAGGCCCAGGTCCCAGATCGCTTCAATGCCGGCATGGAAGTAGGTATCGACCGCAGCGGCGTCCTGCACCTGCTTGGCGCTGGCGGAGATTTCCGGCAGGAAACGCGAGTCGGACGTGCCAGAGACGATCCGAACGGCCTGCAGGCGCAAGGTGGCCTGCTGCAGGTCGAGATTGCCGGCGACCGCCTGATCGACCAGGCCATCCAGCGCCGGGTCGGCCAGCACCTTCCACCACTGCCTGGCGTCCACCGCCACGCCCTGGCCCTGCGGTACCTGGGTCCAGGCGCTGGGTGTGCGATCAGGCAGGCCCGGGACGGGCACCGACATGCAGCCGGCCAGGGCAAGGGTTGCCAACAACGCACCGGGGCGCAGCACTGCCTGCAGGGAGAGTCCGCGCCCTGTCCTGGGCACTGCCACTGAAGTGATACGCCTGACCACCAGCCCGCCAACGTGTAGAAGGAGCATGAAGGCTACCGTGCGATTGTGGAGCGAACATGGAGAAATGGTCCGAAAAAGGTCACAGCACGCATGCGGTTCAGGCAACGATGGCGTTGGCCTTTCGCCAGCCTTTCACTGCATGCGACGCACGGAACGCTGGTGCGACATCCGGGTCATTGCGTCTTGTTGCCACCTTCCCCGAGCCCCGCGCCTGCGGTCATCCCCACGACCGATACGCCCCGCCATTCCGATTGCGACACTAACGCTGGAATCGTCCCGCCAGGCCGTCGATATCACGCCCGCCATGACGATGCCATGGCGCGACTGTAGCGCCCCGTGCCGCCAACGTCATGACAAACGAAAAACGCCCCCTTTCGGGAGCGTTCTTCTTGAATCTGGAGCGGGAAACGAGACTCGAACTCGCGACCTCAACCTTGGCAAGGTTGCGCTCTACCAACTGAGCTATTCCCGCAGATTTCGTTCGACCTGCGTCGAAGGAGCGCTATTGTGTCGATATTGCTGCACGGCGTCAACAGGAATTTTCGCCTGCATTGCGGGGAGGCGTTCAGGCCCCCAGGACCGATACCTCAGGTTCGCAGGCCACGGCGGTGGAAGTAGACCTGCTCGGCGATGCGCCGCGTGGCCGCCGTGTGCAGCAGTGCATTGAGCGGCCAGTCCGCCTGCAGATGGTCCATCGCCCAGCGCAGCAGGCGCTTGCCATGGAATGCCGGCGCCACCCGCCGCGCCACCCGTTCCGCTTCCGGCCCTTGCCCACGCAGATGGCGGGCAATCGCCTCGCCGACCGCCCAGCCGTGCCGCCACGAGGAGTGGATGCCCCCGGCGGACAGCGGCGAGACGATGCCTGCCGCGTCGCCGGTCAGGATCACGCGTTGGCCGGTGAACGGCCCATCCGGCCGGCCGCACGGGACCAAGCCGGCGCGGGTGGCCGAGGGACGCGCCGAAGGCGGAATGCCGACCACATCGCGCACGTGGTCGAGGAAGCCATCGATATCCGGCGGCCGTGCCTGTTGCGGGTCATGACGCAGCGCCAATCCCACCTGCAGCCCGGTCGGATTCTGCGCGACCCAGCCGATGTAGCCCGGTGCGTAGTGCTTGCTGACGAAGCAATGCAGCGCGTCGCCCTGCGACACCTGCAGGCCGGCGAACTCACGCTCGACGCCGTAGAGGGTGTCGCGCACCTGGCCAAGCCCGGTGCGTTGTGCCACGCGTGAGCGTGCGCCGTCGGCGCCGACCAGATAGGCGCAGCGCCCTGCCCCTTCCACCTGCCAGCCGTCACCACAGCGACGAGCGTCGGTGAAGGACTGCTGCAGGCGCAGGTCGACACCGTTCGCGCGCAGTTCGCTGGCCAGCCAACGCATCACGTTCGGCGTATCGGTTGTGAGGAAGTAATAGCCCGGCGCGGCCAGCAACACGCTGCGCAGGTTCGGCGCATACAGGCGCACGTTGGCAACGCGCTGCACGAGGTGCTCGGGCATGCGCCCCAGCCAGGTCTGCTCCATCGCTTCCTTCACCACGATGCCGGTGGTGTGCAGGCGCTCACCGGGGTCGGCCTTGCGTTCCAGTACGCAGACGCGCAGGCCATATTGGGCAGCGGCCAGTGCACAGGCGGCACCGGCGAAGCTGGCGCCGACGATGACCACCTCGTGGTCGTAGGCGGAAGGAGTTTGGGACATTGCGACATCGCCGTGGAGAGTCGGAGATGCAGCTTCGAACTGCCGCGTGGTGAGGCGAAGGAGTGGCGGTGAAGTGAGGATGAAGCGTGGAACACGCAAACGAAAAACGCCCCCTTGCGGGAGCGTTTTTCTTGAATCTGGAGCGGGAAACGAGACTCGAACTCGCGACCTCAACCTTGGCAAGGTTGCGCTCTACCAACTGAGCTATTCCCGCTTGGGAGGCGAAATTCTACCTATTCTGGAAAGGGCGTCAAGCGGTTTTTTCAGGGGGCTTCGCGAAGCGACCGACATGTTGTATCCATGTCGGTGTACATCCAGCCGAGGCTCGAACATCAACACCAAACCAACTGAGATCTGGGTCTTCCACGGCGCAGGCGCGCGCTTCGCCGGGGGCGTCTTCGGCAATCGTGAGGCAGGCTTGTCATGGGCAGCCAAACACGCGCTGACGGGTGTGCTCACCTGCTATCCGTTGAATGAAGGGGCGTACGACTGGGCGCTCCGATCAGGCGCCTTTGCACCCAAGCGCCCAGAGCATCGCGAAGCGCATTTCATTGGCGGATTTACATCCGCATCAATGGACCATGTGCACGTCGAAGACGGCATACCCCAGTAGATCCAGGCCATGCGTGAATGGCGGCGGCCGTGGGGTCAGCGCCCTTTCCTGCGGAAAGGGATCCGACCCCGGCGCTCAGTTGCCCAGCTTCTTCTGCCGCGCACGCTCACGCGCGGCGCGCTCGTCATCGCGCAGGCTCGGCCAGGCGGCGTGCAGGTACTGCAGGCCCGACCACAGGGTCAGCACCGCGGCAATGGCCAGGGTCCAGTCGCCGATATGGAACACCGGCCAGCCCATCCAGATGTCTTCCACCGGCACGTTCGGGGCCACCGAGTACAGCAGGCACAGCAGCGCGACCATCTGCGCGGTGGTCTTGACCTTGCCGATCATCGCCACGCGCACCTTCGCACGCTGGCCCAGCTCGGCCATCCATTCGCGCAGCGCCGATACCGCGATCTCACGGCCGACGATGACCGCCGCCCAGAACGCCATCCACGGCGTCGGATGGCCCTGCACGATCAGGAACAGTGCCACTGCCACCATCAGCTTGTCCGCGACCGGGTCGAGGAAGGCGCCGAAGGCCGACTCCAGCTGGTAACGGCGTGCGATCCAGCCATCGAGCCAGTCGGTGATCGCGGCCAGGCCGAAGATCGCCGCCGAAGCGAAGTTGGTCCAGGTGTAGGGCAGGTAGAACACCAGCACCAGCACCGGGATCATCACGATCCGCAACAACGTCAGCCAGGTGGGCAGGGTCAACTTCATGCTTGCGTGCTTCTCTCTCTACTCGGCCGCATCAGGCGTGGCCAACCCGTGCAGGTTAGCGTAGATACGTGCCGCGAGGGCGTCATTGATGCCTTCCACCTTGGCGATTTCCGCTTCGCCAGCGGCTTTCAGGCCCACCAGGCCGCCGAAATGCTTGAGCAGGCTGGCGCGGCGGCGCGGCCCGATACCGGGGATGTCCTCCAGCTTGCTGGTCATCCGCGCCTTCTGCCGGCGGCCGCGATGGCCGGTGATGGCGAAACGGTGCGCCTCGTCGCGCACCTGCTGGATGAACTGCAGCGCCGGGTTGGCCGCGCCCGGGCGCAGCTCGCGGCCGTCGGGCATCACCAGCGCCTCGTGGCCGGCGCGGCGCTCCACGCCCTTGGCCACGCCCACCAGCAGTACGCCCTCCACGCCCAGGTCGGCCAGTGCGGCCTGCGCCTGTGCCAGCTGGCCGGCGCCGCCGTCGATCAGCAGCACATCCGGCAGCACGCCCTGCTCTTCCACCGCGCGGCGGAAACGGCGGTCGATGGCCTGGCGCATGGCGGCATAGTCGTCGCCCGGCTCGATGCCGCTGATGTTGAAACGGCGGTACTGCGCGCGCACCGGACCGGCGGCGTCGAACACCACGCATGAGGCCACGGTGGCCTCGCCCAGGGTGTGGCTGATGTCGAAACACTCGACACGCTTGACCGGCTCGGCCAGGCCCAGCATGTCGCGCAGTGCATCACTGCGCGCGTGCTGCGCGTTGCGGCTGTTGAGTTCAGTGGCCAGGGTCAGCTGCGCGTTGCGGCTGGCCAGTTCCACGTAGCCGGCACGCTCGCCGCGCACGTTCCACTTCAGCTGCACCTTGCGCTCGGCCGAGGCCGACAGCGCGGCAACCAGCAGGTCGGCGTCGGGAATCTCGCGGTCCAGCAGGATCTCGCGCGGCGGCTCGAATTCGATGTAGTACTGCGAGACGAACGCGGCCAGCACTTCCTCCGGGCTCTCCTCGCCATTGGTGCGAGGGAAGAATGGGCGGGTGCCGAGATTGCGGCCATCACGGAAGGCCAGCAGCAGCACGCAGGCCTGCGAGCCCTGCATGGCCACCGACAGCACATCCAGATCGGCAGCACGGCCATCCACGTACTGGCGGGTCTGCATGCTGCGCAGCGAGGAAATCAGGTCACGCAGGCGCGCGGCCTGCTCGAATTCCAGTGCCTCGCTGGCGGCCTGCATCTGCTCGCCCAGCTCGCGGGTCAGTTCGTCGCTCTTGCCTTCCAGGAACAGCGCGGCGCGACGCACCGATTCGGCGTACTCGGCAGGCGCCACCAGCTCCACGCAGGGCGCGCTGCAACGCCCGATCTGGTACTGCAGGCACGGTCGCGAACGGTTGCGGAACACGCTGTCCTCGCAGCTGCGCAGCTTGAACAGCTTGTGCATCAGGTTCAGCGTTTCGCGCACCGCAGTGACGCCGGGATACGGCCCGAAATAGCGGCCGGGAATGGCGCGCGGGCCGCGATGCAGCGCGATGCGCGGCCAGTCCTCGCGGGTCAGCAGCACATGCGGATAGGTCTTGTCGTCGCGCAGCGAGACGTTGTAACGCGGCGACAGCGACTTGATCAGCTGGTTCTCCAGCAGCAGCGCCTCGGCTTCCGAGCGCGTCACCGTCACGTCCATGCGCACGATCTGCGAGATCATCGACATGATCCGCGCATTCTTCGGGCTGCCGTTGAAATAGCTGCCGACTCGGTTACGCAGCGCACGTGCCTTGCCGACATACAGCAGGGTGTCGTCGGCCGCGTACATGCGGTACACACCGGGGGCGGTACTGAGCTGGGCCGCGAAGGCCTTGCCGTCGAAGGCCGGGGCGGGAACGTCGGTCATTCGCTGATCGGCACTTCGCTGAGCACGCCGCTTTCGGGGTCGAATCGCAGCACGGCGTGGGCATCGGTCTCGGCGATCCACACCGCACCGGCACCCACGGCCAACCCGGCCGGGCCGTGCAGGCGGCGCGGCAGCGGCTGGGTGGTCAGTTCGCCACCGCCCAGCCGCAGCGTGCGCAGGCGACCATTGCCAGTATCGGCAATCCACAGCAGCGGCGCATCCGGACTCAGCGCGATCGCCTGTGGGAACTGCAGGCTGGCCTGCGCGCGCGGGCCATCTTCGTCACCGAAACGCCAGGGGCCCTGCCCGACCAGCGTCTGCACCAGATCCCCGCGCAGCTGCAGTGCACGGATCGAGGAGCCCAGCGCATCGGCCACGTACAGCACCTGCTGCACCACGGCCAGCGCAGTCGGTTGGGCAAAGGCAGCCAGGTGGCCGCTGCCGTCACGCTCGTCGATGGCACCGCTGCCGGCGCGCCACTGCAGGCTGCGCTGACCCAGGTGGTAGCTCCAGATGCGGTTGTCGCCGGCCATGGCGATGTGCAGCTGGTTATCGGCGATGGCGAGGCCGACCGGGTGGTCCAGCGAGACCTGCCGCGCCTGTGCTACCGGGCCCTCCACCGGCGCACCGGGGCGGCCATTGCCGCACAGCGTGTCGACGATGCCGGTCAGCAGGTTGATGCGGCGCACGGCATGGTTGCCGGTGTCGGCCACGTACAGCGCGTCGCGCTCCAGCACCAGCGCCTGTGGGCGATGGAACGCCGCTTCGGCGAGGTTGCCATCCATGAAATCGGCCGTCCCCAGCCCGAACTGGCGCAGGATGCGGCCGCCGTGGCTGCATTCGAGGATGCGGTGATGGCCACTGTCGGCGATGTACAGGCGTTCGGTGCTGACCGCCAGGCCCAGCGGAAAACGCAGGGCCTGCCGCGGCTCCGGATGCAGCTCGGTACCGCCGCGCGGCGGTGCCGACGGCGCACCGTGGCACAGCGCATTCAACGCACGCTCAAGCTCTCCCGGAGCCCCCAGCCCGACCAGCCGTTGCTGCTCGCGACCCTGCGCGTCCAACAGCACCACGGTCGGCCACGATGTGATGCCGAAGCGACGCCAGCCATCCCAGTCGGCATCGAGCAGGACCGGCATTGACAGCCCCTGGCGGCGCAGCAGTTTGAGTGCGGCGCCGGCGTCACGCTCGAAATCGAAGCGGGGTACCTGCAGGACCAGCGGCTGCAGCATGCCAGGGTGACGCGACAGCCATTGACTGAATTCGGCCAGGCGCTGCGCGCTCCAGGCAGAAGCGGCGTTGACGAACAACAGGGCCACCGGCCGACCGCGCAGTTCGGTCAGGGTACAGGGGGCGGCATTGAGCCAGGTGGCGAACTCGGGCAGGTCCGGGACGGGCTGGACGTTCATGGCCCGATTATGCCGGAGTCGGCGTCATGCAACAGTCGTGCCACTGCACGTTTTGCAGCATTGTCGACCAGCGTCCAGACCTGTTCGAAGTGATCGCTGCCGCCGGTGTAGGGATCCGGGATGGCCGCCTGCCCCTCCCCGCCCGACCAGGGCAGGTACAGCGCCAGCCGCTCACGGTGGGCGGGTGCCACCAAGCGTCCCGCGTCCCGCAGGTTCGCCTCGTCGGCGCACAGGATCCAATCGAAGCGGTCGAAATCAGCGGCGTGCAGCTGGCGCGCACGCAGGCCGCCGATGTCCACGCCGTGCCCGGCCGCGCAGGCGATCGCACGCCGGTCCGGCGGCTCGCCCACATGCCAGTCACCGGTGCCGGCCGAATCCACCTGCACGCGCCCCGCCAGTGGCGAAGCGTCCAGGCGGGCGCGGAGCGCGCCTTCGGCCATCGGCGAACGGCAGATGTTGCCGAGGCAGACGACCAGCAGCTTCATCGGGCAGCCAACGTCTGCAGCAGTGCTTCGGCGCGCTCCAGGTCCTCGGGCGTGTCGATGCCCGCCGGGAATGGTTCAGGCGAGATCGCCACGCTGATCGGGTAGCCGGCCTCGAGCACGCGCAGCTGCTCAAGCGATTCGACCCGCTCCAGCTGGCCCGGGAGCATCGCCGCGAACTGCTGCAGGAAACCGGCGCGGTAGCCATAGATGCCGATGTGGCGCAGCCAGGCATGCCCTTCCGGCAGCGTGTCGCGGCTGCGCGCGAAACCATCTCGGTGCCAGGCAATCGGCGCGCGGCTGAAGTACATCGCCTCGTCGCGCACGTTGCGCACCAGCTTGACCACGTTCGGATCGAACAGGGTTTCTGCATCCTCCACGGCGGTCGCCAGGGTCGACATCGGCGCATTGCCTTCAACCAGCGCCTGGGCCACCGCACGGATTCCCGCAGCCGGCGCGAACGGTTCATCACCCTGCAGGTTGACCACTACGGTGTCGTCGGCCCAGCCGGCGATGCGCGCGCACTCGGCCAGGCGGTCGGTACCGGAGGCATGCGAGGTGGCGGTCATGGCCACCTTCACCTCGGCCAGCCCGGACAGCGCGTCGGCGATGCGTTGATCGTCGGTAGCGACCCAGACCTCGCCAGCGCCGGCCTGCAGCGCGCGGCGCGCCACGTGCAGCACCAGCGGCTCACCGCCCAGCAGGCGCAGCGGCTTGCCCGGCAGCCGCGAGGCGGCATAGCGGGCCGGAATGGCGACGACGAATTCGGTCATGGAGCAATACTCGGCAGGCTCGTTACAACGGGGATGCGGCCGGCGACGCGTGAATGCAAGCGCCGCCGCGCCGCTCAGTTCGGTCGCAGCTTGTCCAGGCGGTCGGTCAGCGCCACCCAGAACGCGGCAGGCAGCTCGGCACGCAACGGCACCGCGTAATGCCAATCGTTGCCGAACGCGCGGCATTTCACCGCATCCTTCTCGGTCATCAGCACCGGCAGCTGGCTGCCGAAGGACAGGTCCTGCGGCTGGTAGGCCTGGTGGTCGGCAAAGGCGTGCGGCACCACGCCGATGCCACGCGCGCGCAGCATGTCGAAGAAGCGCTGCGGATGGGCGATGCCGGCCACCGCATGAACACGCTGGCCCTTGAAGTACGACAACGGGCGCGCGCGGCCACCGGCCAGCGGCTGCGCACTGTCGATGTGCAGGGCCATCGGCCACTGGCCGAAACCGCAGGCCTGTGCCGCGCTTTCCTCATCGGCCTGGCCCAGGTTGACCACGCGGAAATCGCATTCGCCGGCACGGCTGACCGGCTCGCGCAGCGGTCCGGCGGGAATCATCCGGCCGTTGCCGTAGCGCCGCTGGGCATCGACCACTTCGATCTCGATGTCGCGCGCCAGCCGGTAATGCTGCAGGCCGTCATCGCAGACGATCACATCGCAGCCGGCCTGGATCAGTGCCCTGCCTGCGGCCACGCGGTCAGCGTCCACGCGCACCGGCACGCCGGTCTTCCAGGCGATCAGCACCGGTTCGTCACCGCCCTTGGCGGTCGGCGTGTCGGCCTGCACCCACAGCGGCTTGTCAGCGTCTTCACGGCCATAGCCACGGCTGGCGACGCCCGGCTTCCAGCCGGCCGCACGCAGGCGCTCGACCAGGGCGATGGTCAGCGGCGTCTTGCCGGTGCCGCCGGCGGTGATGTTGCCAACCACGATGACCGGCACCGGCAGCGCGTAGCGCTTGCGCCATCCACGCCGGTAGGCACGGCGGCGCAGCGCGGTGACGCCGGCATACAGCGGCGCCAGCAGGCGCATCGCCCACGGAACCGGGCTGCCGTCGTACCAGTACGGCGGGGTCTGGGTACCCTTGCCAGCCATCAGTCCTGCCTTTCGCGGAACTGCATGCTGTGCAGATGCTGGTACAGGCCACCCATGGCAAGCAGCTCCTTGTGGGTACCCCGTTCAACGATGCGGCCGTGGTCCATCACCAGCACCTGATCGGCATGCTCGATGGTCGACAGGCGGTGCGCGATGACCAGCGTGGTGCGTTCGGGCATCAGGCGCTGCAGCGCATCCTGCACCAGTCGCTCGGATTCGTTGTCCAGCGCGGCAGTGGCTTCGTCGAGGATCAGGATCGGCGCGTCACGCAGGATCGCGCGGGCGATCGCCAGGCGCTGGCGCTGGCCGCCGGACAGCAGCGCGCCGTTCTCGCCGACCGGGGTCTGCAGCTGCTGCGGCATGCGCGCGATGAACTCCCACGCATTGGCCGCTTCGGCCGCCGCACGGATCTGCTCCTCGCTCGCTTCCATGCCATAGGCGATGTTGGCCGCGATGGTGTCATCGAACAGCATGACCTTCTGCCCGACCATCGCCACCTGCCGACGCAGGTCGGCCAACGGATAGTCATCCAGCGCGACGCCATCGAGGGTGATCACACCACCGCTGGGCTCATAGAAGCGCGGCACCAGCCGGATCAGGCTGGTCTTGCCACTGCCGGAACGACCCACGATGGCGGTGACCGTACCCGGCTTCGCCACGAAACTGATGTCGTCCAAGGCAATGCCGCTGTCCTCGCGGTAGCGCAGCATGACGTGGTCGAAGGCCAGCTCGCCGCGCACGCGCTGCACGTTGTTGCGGCCCTCGTCACGCTCGACCTGCATGTCGAGGATGCCGAACAGGCGTTCGGCGGCGGACACACCGCGGGAGATCGAGGACTGCACGCTGGTCAGGCGGCGCAGCGACGGGATGATCGCTGTCATGGAGATCATCAGGCCCATGAACTGGCCGGCATTGAGGCGGCCTGCCAGTGCTTCACGGGTCGATACCCAGACGATCACCGCCAGCGCCAGCGCGGCCAGGAACTGGACCACGCTGGATGCACCGGCACGGGTGATTTCCACCTTCATGTTCAGCGCCAGCATGCGGTTGGCCAGGCGCGAATAGCGCGACATTTCGTGTTGCTGGGTGCCGTGCACCTTCACTTCCTGCTGGGCCGCCAGCGACTGTTCGGCGGTCTGCGCCATCGTGCCCATGCCGTCCTGGATGCCGCGGCTGATACGGCGGTAGCGCTTGCCAACATAGGACACGATCACGCCGATCATCGGCACCACCACCAGCATCGCCACGGTCACCTTGACACTCATCTGCAGCATCACCGCCAGCATGGCGATGATGGTCAGGGTGTCGGCAACCACGGTCTTGAGCGCATCGGCACTGGCCTGGGTGACCTGCTCGGTATCGAAGTTGAGGCGGCTGACCATCACCGGCGTCGATTCGGTATCAAAATGCGAGGACGGCAGGTGCAGGTACTTGGCCAGCACCTGCTCACGCAGGTCGCGCACCACGCTGCGGCCGGTCTTGGCCAGCGCGTAGTCGCTCACCCAGGTGGCAGCGCTGCGCATCAGGAACAGGCCGAGGATGGTCAGCGGCAGGATCACCGCCATGCGCGGTTCCGGGTTGACGAAACCGCGGTTGACGAGCGGCTCCATCAGCTTGGTGAAGTGGTAGCCGGCCACCGACTCCACCGCCATGGCAATGACGGCGGCGACCATCATGCCCCAGTAGGCACGGGTGTATCCCAGCAGACGTTTGTAGATCGGCCACACCGGCGCGTGTTTGGAACTCATGGACGCACCTCGGGTGCTGTTGCAATGGCAATACGGCGGAAGCCGAGCTGACCCAGCGCGTCCTGCGCGGTCACCACGGCCTGGTAGGGAGTGCGTGCGTCGGCACGCAGCAGCACGGTCTGCTCGCGATCGCTGCCGGCCACGGCGGCGATGGTCTGCTTGACCGACTCCACGTCGCTGCGCAGCACTTCCTGGTCGTTGATGAAGTAACGGCCTTCGGCGTTGATCAGCACGCTGAGCGAGCGCGGTGGCTCGTTGGTCTGCTGCTGGCTGGCGGTCGGCAACTGCACCTGCAGCGTCGAACGCGCGTCGAAGGTGGTGGTGACCACGAAGAAGATGATCAGCACCAGGATGACGTCGATCAGCGGCACCAGGTCGATATGCGGCTCATCCTGGGATCGGTCGTTGCCGATACGCATCGATCAGGCCTTCGCCGTGGCGGCGCCGGACTGGCGCGCGGCCGGGGCCGGGTTCATCACCCCGGGGCGGCCGTCGAGCGTATCCAGCAGGGCGCTGGCTTCCTGCTCCATCTCAACCACGTAGCCGTGGATGCGGCCCTTGAAGTAGCGATGGAACATCAGCGCCGGGATCGCCACGATCATGCCGGTGGCGGTGCACACCAGCGCCTTGCCGATGCCGCCGGCCAGCTGGTTCACGTCGCCCACGCCGTGGTCGAGGATGCCCAGGAACATCTGGATCATGCCGATCACCGTGCCGAGCAGGCCCAGCAGCGGGCCCGCCGAGGCAATGGTGCCCAGTGCGTTCAGGAATCGCTCCATGCGGTGCACCAGGTGGCGGCCGGTGTCTTCGATGCGCTCGCGGATCTGGTCGCGCGGGCGGTTGCGGGCTTCCAGTGCGGCAGCCAGCAGCGCGCCCAGCGGCGAGTTCGCCCGCAGGGTCTGCAGGTGGGCCGGGTCAAGCTTGCCGCGTGCCGCCCAGTTGCGCACTTCCTGGCCGAGGCCGGGCGGCAGCACTTCAGTACGCCGCAGGGACCAGAAACGCTCCAGGATGATCGCCAAAGCCAGTACGCCCAACAGCAGCAGCGGCACCATCGGCCAGCCACCGGCCTTGACCAGTTCCCACACGTTTCAACCCTCCGGCCCAACGGCCGCTTGTTCGATCGGCGATAGGATAGCAGCCGACCGCGCCCGCCCAGCGGCATCCCACCAGCGGAATGCGTGGATGCGCTGTTCACGCAGCTGCAGCCCTTGTGCGCCAAGCCATATGCGGATCGCCCCGGAATCGGCCGTGGCCAGTACCTCGGCCCCTTGCGCCTGCCAGCGCTGGACCACGTCCTGGCGAGGGTGCCCGAAGCGGTTGCGGTGCCCGGCCGAGACCACCGCCAGCCGTGGCGCCACAGCCTCGACCCACGGCGCGCTGGAGCTGCCGCCGCTGCCATGGTGCGGCACCAGCACCACATCCGCCTTCAGCGCTGCCGGAGACGCCTCCAGCAGCGTCCGCTCGGCCGGCCGGCCGATGTCACCCGGCAGCAGGACCACGCCGTGGCGGCTGGCGATGCGCAGCACGCAGCTGTCTTCATTCTCGGCCTGACGGCTGCCCGGCGCCGGGTGCAGGACCTGGAAATCTACCCCGTCCCACTGCCAGCGCAGCCCCTGCTGGCAGGGCGTGGCGCCAGCGATGGTGCTGCCCGGTGGCGCCAGCAGCTGCAGTCCGGGCAGCTGCCGTCGCAGGCTGGACAGGCTGCCGGTGTGATCAAGATGGTCATGGCTGAGCATCACCTGCCGGGGCGGCCCCTGGCCGAGCGCGCGCAGGGCCGGGACCAGGATGCGTTCGTTGCCCTCGCCGCCGGTCGGCGGCCCCACGTCGTACCAGAGCGCGTGCCGCGCCGTACGCACCAGCACCGCAGTGCCCTGCCCTACGTCATGCACCAGCAGCTCCAGTTCTCCTTCGGCCGGTGCATGCCGGGCGGGCCACAGCAGCGGCAGGCACAGCAGCAGGCCCGCCAGGCCACCGCCGGCGCCGCGCGGCAGCAGCCACCAGAACACGCCCAGCAAGGCCACGGGTAGCGCCCAGCGCGGCGCATCGGCCAGCCACCACATCGCCTGCGGATGCAGTGCCAACGGCTGCAGGGCCTCCCAGCTGAGCTCGAACAGCCAGGCCGCGGCACGCCAGGCCCAACGCCCCGCGCCGTCATGCAGCACGTGCAGGCCGGTACCGAGCAGCGACAGCGGAACAACCAGCATTGTCCACCACGGGATGACCGGCAGGTTGACCAGCGGCCCCAGCCGCGCGGTCCCGCCGAACAAGGCGATGCACAGCGGCAGCAGCCCAAGGCTGGCAACACCCTGCGCGGCAAGGAACCCGCGCAGCCCGCCACCGATTCCCTCCGGCCCCGTCCTCGGCAGGCACCAGAGCAGCCACAGCACGCCACCGAAGCTCAGCCAGAATCCAGCCGAGAGCACCGACAGCGGCGCAGGCAACAGCATCACCATCGCAGCCAACGCCAGCCCCTGCCCTGCGCCCACCGGGCGACGCCCGGCCCTGGCCAGTGCAACCAGCCCGATCATCAGCGCCGCGCGCACCGTCGGCAGCGCACCACCCGCCGCCACGGCATAGGTGGCTGCGGCCAGCGCCGCTCCCCATGCGGCGGCCTGCGGCCGTGGCCAGTACCGTCCCAGCAGCGGGCACAGCCACCACCACAAGCGGCACAGCAGTACACCGAAGCCAGCCACCACGCCCACGTGGAAACCGGAGATGGCGACCAGATGGGTCAGGCCCAGCGCGCGCAGGTGTTCCCAGTCGGCATCGGACAGGCCACGGGTATCGCCCAGTGCCAGCGCCTGCACGAACCGCGCGGCAGGATGTGCCACCTGCACGGCGATCGCCGCACTGCTGCGTTCCCGCCAGGCCTGCAGGCCCTGCGCCGGCAGCCACTCCCGCGCACGGGCCGGATCACGCACCGAGGCATTGCCGGAGATGCCCCGCAGCACGGCGTGGCGCTCGCCATCGAAGCCGCCGGGATTGATCCGCGAGCGTGGCGCGCGCACGCGCAACGACAACTGCCAATGCGATCCTGCGCGAACCGCATGGCGCCCGCCCTCCGCCTCGTGCGCTGGCGATCCGCGCCACGGGTCGCTCCAGGTCACCTGCAGGCGCTTGCCACGCAGCGATGGCAGCGCGCCGGCATCTTCGACATGCAGTACGAAACGCGTGTAGCCGGGCCCCTGCTGGGGAAGGTCGGCAACCCGGCCCCGCACCTGCACATCCTGCGGTGGCGCGCCGGGTGGCAGCTGGCCATGCAAAACCCAGTGCCCGTGCACCGTTGCCCAGGCCAGGCCGAGCAGGGCCGCGGCCCAGGCACGGCCGCGCCAGGGCAACAGCCAGCCGCCGGCGCCGGCGATCGCCATCGGCACACTCAGCCACAGCGGCAGCAACATCGGCATCTGCACGCAGGCCAGCGCCCCCAGCACCAGGCCTGCAGCGCAGCCAAAGCCAAACAGGGCTGGGGCGGATCGATCGGGAACCATTTCCCCAGCCTGCCGCTGGAGGCCGCAGGCTGCCTATCGGGCCTTTCCCCGTGCGCCTGTCAGCGCCGTACGGTACCGCGGTGGAAATTGACTCTGAAGCTGGCGCCGCCGCCAGCCGCTTCGCCAACGCTGACCGAGCCACCGTGGTGCTGCACGATTTCCTTCACCAGGTGCAGGCCCAGGCCACTGCCGCTGCCGGCTGCACGCAGGCGGTGGAAGGGCTCGAAGATCGCTTCGCGGTCGCCGACCGGAATGCCGGCGCCCTGGTCGCTGACCTCCAGCAGGCCGCGTGCATCGAGGCGCACGCAGATCGTGCCGCGCCCGCCGCCATGGACGATGGCGTTGTGCACCAGGTTGGCGATCACCCGCCCCAGCGCCAGGCTGTCGCCATGGATCCACACGGGCGACTCCGGCGCATCCACCTCGAAGCCATAACCGGCGCCGACCACCAGCGGCGCCAGATCGGCGGCCGCCTCGCGCACCAGCAACGCCAGGTCCAGCCGCTGCAGCGCGCCGACATTGCGATCGAGACGCTGCAGGTCGAGCAGGTGCTCAGCCACGTTGCCGAGGCGGGCGACGTCGGTCAGCAACTGCGATTTCAGTTCACCCTGCGGCAGCTGCGACAGGCGCGCCTGCACCACCGCGATCGGTACGCGCAGCTCATGCGCGGCATCGGCGAGGAACTTGTCGCGCGCTGCATAGCCCTGCTGCACCTTGTCGATCGCATCGTTGAACGCTTCCACCAGTGGTGCGACCTCGGTGGACACCAGCTGCGCATCCAGGCGCGCGCCCGGCTGGCCGATGTCCAGTTCCTTGGCCTGCTGCGCGGAGCGGCGCACGCCGCGCATCGCGCGATGGATCACCGTCGGCATCACCAGCAGCGTGACCACGATCAACGGCAGGAAGAACCACAGGCCGATCAGGCGCAGCACCATCAGCGCGCCATCCAGCAACCCACCCTTTGGAGCACCACCGACCATCACCGTGATGCGGCGTCCATCCTCGTTGCGGATCATCACCCGCGCCACGTCCAGATAGGGTGGCACCAGTGAACCCAGTTCGGTGGCACCCACTGTCGGCAAGCGTGCCAGCAATGGCGCGTGGACCGCAGGAATCGTGCCGCGCTCCAGCCACGTGCCCCTGTCATCAACCGCCGCGAACCAGAGGTTGCCGCCGGCCCCGGCATTGAGCTTGTCCCAGCGCGCCTGGTCCAGTTCCAGCCGGCCGCCTTCGCTGTGCACGGCTTTGGCCACCGCCTCGGCCGTGAACATGTCCATGCCCCAGGAGTCCTTGTCACCCCAGGTCAGGATCAGCGCGACCACCGCGAACAGCACGGTGAACGCCTGCGCAAGGAACAGGCGCCAGGCCAGGCCCAGGGTGATGGAACGGATCGGGCGTGCCATCTCAGGCCTCCGCCAGCAGGTAGCCGACGCCGCGGATCACATGGATCTCCACGCCGGCCCCGGCCTGTTGCAGCGCCTTGCGCAGCTTGGAGATGTGCGCGTCCAGTGCATTGGACTGGATCTCGTCATCGAAGCCGTACACCGCCGCCTCCAGTGCACTGCGGGTGACGGTGCGCCCCTGCCGCATCGCCAGCGCCTGCAGCACCAGCACCTGGCGCCGGGGCAGCGCCAGCAGCTGGCCATCGACCTGCGCCTGCAGCGATTCGAAATCGAACTCCAGCCGGCCCAGTCGCAAGCGTGGTGTCACCATTGCCGAGGGCCGTCGCGAGACCGCACGGATGCGCGCCATCAGTTCCTCGATCGCCACCGGCTTGACCAGATAGTCATCGGCGCCGACATCCAGGCCCTCGACCTTGTCCGACAGCGTGCCCTTGGCCGTCAGCATGATCACCGCCAGGTTCGGACGCAGGGCCCGCGCAACGGCAACGAAGCCAGCGCCATCGCCATCAGGCAACTGGCGGTCGAGCAGCATCAACTGGTGCACCGGTTCGCGCAGCGCGACGGCCGCTTCGGCCAGGCAACCAACCACATCGGCGACCACGCCCTGCCGCTCCAGCCCCGATTGCAGGGCACGGGACAGGTCAGGATCGTCTTCGACCAGGAGGATGCGCATCGGGGGCTCGGCTACCGGAAACGGTGCCGATCATAGTGCCTGGCGCCCACTTTTTCCGCTTCGGCCTGGCGGATGCGCCGACGCAATGTTCTGACAATGTTGCTCCCCCATCATGCGCAGCCATCCTCCGCAACGTCGTTGACCGATGCCGCCACTGCCCTCGACCCTGCTGGGCCCGCTGCTGTTCTCCGCTGCCTTTGGCCTGCCGGTGTTCGCGCAGGCCGCCGACAGCAACCCGGGCGTACAGGCCGGCATCAGTGCTGGCGCGACCTCGGGCGCGTATGCGCACTACGACGTCAAGCCACTGGTGGTCCCGTCCATTGCCTGGCAGGGCCAGCGCTTCTTCGCCAGCCCGGGCTCGCTGGGCATGTACCTGTACAAGCGCGAGGGCCTGCGCCTGTCGGCGGCGGTCACGCCCTACACGCTGCGCTTCAAGACCGACGACGTGAACGATCCGCAGCTGCGCCGGCTGCACAGCCGGCAGATGTCCGCCATGGCCGGCATCAATAGTGAATACAGCGCCGACTGGGGCATCGTCGAGGCCAGCGTGATGCGCGAGGTCACCGGGCACGGAGGTGGCATGGAGTCGCGCCTGCACTACAGCTGTCCGATCCAGGCTGGTCGCTTCACCTGGGTGCCCAAGGTCGGCGTGGTGCACTCCGGTGCGCGCCTGCTCGACTACTACTACGGCATCAGCGATGAGGAAGCGCTGCGCTCGGGACTTGCCGTCTACAACCCGGGCAGCGCGACATCACCGAGCCTGCAGATCGCGGTCAGCACGCCCCTGGGCACGAAGTGGCGCGCGACCGGCGTGGTCGCCAACCAGTGGTTCGGCGATGCAGTAAAGGACAGCCCGATGGCACGACGCGGCACTCAGTCATCGGCCTTCATTTCCCTGATGCGCTCGTTCTGAACGAGCACCCGCTACGGACAAGGACTCCCCATGGCCTCCGTCTCCCCCACCTCCGAAGCACACGCGATCCTGCGAGCCCCCGATCTGGACAGCGCCGAACGCGTCTACCTTGGCCTGATGCCCGACCTTGAGCACGTAAGCGCGCTTGCACGTCGCGCGCTCGGCCAGTCGCGCGTTGCCGACGCAGCCCGGGGATACGCGCTTTCGATGACCCTGGTCGGGCTGCGCCTGCAGGAACTGGAGATGGGCGAGGCCAGCGCGAAAGAGCACCGGCAGGCCACCCTGCGCAGCCTGCGCCAGGCCTTCAGCGCCTGAGCACCGGCCTGCCGCAACGCGGCGGCAGTGCCGCGCCCCCGCTCAGCGGAACGTGGTCCAGGCCAGCACAGCGGACAACAGGGCGACCCAGATCACTGCCTTGAACGTACCTTCCAGCATGTTGCCGCCGAACAGCAGTTCAAAGAACGGATTGGGCCTGGAAACCGGCACATGATCGCTCATCGTTGAAAGATCCTGGGGATGGGTGGAGGGCATGCACGCATGCCTGCGCGGGCACAACTCTAGTGCATGCGCTCCGTCGGAGGATGTGCCGGGAACATCCGCTTAACAACCTGCGCGCCAGTTCGGGTATGTTCGACCCAACGCTGTGTTCAAGGATGATCGATGCTCAAGCGCGTCCTGTTCCCCGTTGTCGCCCTGCTGCTGTCCGTGCTGGTCATCGCGCTCGGATGGCAGAACCGCCAGCTGCGGCAGATCAATGAGCAGATGGCCACGCAGCTGCAGGACATGCGTCTTGCAGCACATGGCCTCGAACTGGGTAGTCGCCCGGATGCGCTGGCGCTGCGCACCACGCAGCAGACCTTCGTCGATATCGGCGGTGCCCGCGAGGTTCCGCAGATCCTCTATTTCTTCTCCACCGCATGCCGCTACTGCCTGGCCTCGGTACCGCAGCTGCAACAGATCGCTGCGGCCCGCGGCAACAGCGAACTGGTCGGTGTCGGCATGCCGCCATACGACCAGCTGGCGGACTACGCCGGCAAACATGCACTGCGCTTCCCGATCGTCATCGACAACGAAGCCGCCGCGTCCACGCGCTATCGCGCCACCGTCACGCCGATGCTGATGGTACTGGCTGCCGATGGCCGCGTTGCCTACAAGCATGTCGGCCAGCTCGACGCCCAGGTCGTGCAGGCTGCCGTCGCGTCGCTCGCACCGAAGCCGGCGCTGCCCTGATCCCGCGTGCCGCGCATTGCGTCGCGGCCCCCTGTTACCGCATTCGCGCCACAACCGGCACTCCCGTGCCTTCGGCAACTGCAACTCCACAACGCCAACCAAGGAGATACACATGATCGGAAAGAAAGTGCTTTCGTCCGTCGCCGGTATCGTCGTTGTCGCGGCCATGGCCTTCGGCGCCAGCCAGGCCTTCGCCGTCTCGCCCAAGACCGGATATGCACCGGGCTGCGAACCACACCCGCAGTGCCCGTTCGGCAACGCGGGCAAGCACGGCCAGCTGCTGTGCTGCGATCCGTTGTAACCGGATCCGTGCATGGGGTCGGCATCGCTGACCTGCCACACCCGCCGCGGAGCTGAGCCAGCGCCGCGGCCATGACCGGGCCACGCCGCAGTGGCCCACCACGCCGGGCCGCCTTGAAGCGCGGCCCGGCACTTCCTGGCCCGGATTCATCCTTCCCGCAGCGACTTGGCGGGCGCTTTTCCGGCTTTCGTCGCATACCGGTTTCACAGCGCAGGGGGCAGTGCCACGCTGGACTCCCTTCTCCGGAGCACCGTGCCATGCCGATGCTTGCCCTGCTGCTGTTGTGCGCTGGCCTGTTCGGCCGCGATGCCGACGCCGGGGATGCCTCCCTGCGCAGCCAGATCCTGCAGGCCGACACCGGGCATGCGGGCGTGCCCCCGGCACATGACCAGACACCGGAGCCGACGGCCCTGCAGTTGTACCGGCTACGCCAGGACCGCGTGCTGCGCGTGGGCAACCAGCGCCTGCCTGCAGGCGGCCAGCAGCATCAGGCCGGTTCAGCACGTTTCGCGCAGGTCTGGGAACGCGTGGACGGGCACTGGCGGCTGCAGCGCATGATCAGCATCGACGAATGGGTTGCCCAGCGCTGACGCTCGGCACCGGCACCGGCACCGGCAACCGTCGTAAACGAAAAAGCCGGCCCAGGGCCGGCTTTCATCGTGATCCACCGCTGCACCGGCAATGCCGGGAGCCAGGTGGTGGGCGGTACAGGGTTCGAACCTGTGACCCCTACCATGTCAAGGTAGTGCTCTACCGCTGAGCTAACCGCCCATCTTGTTTCTGCCGCCCGAAAGCTGGCCTTGCTACGTAAAAACCCGGCGCCAGGGCCGGGCTCTTCAATTCACGACAGCCTCCTTCCGGAGACTTCGTGGTGGGCGGTACAGGGTTCGAACCTGTGACCCCTACCATGTCAAGGTAGTGCTCTACCGCTGAGCTAACCGCCCGTTTTTGCTTCTGAACGTCCGCGATTGCGTCGGTGCAGGCCGCGTATATTACGGATGCCGGCCGTGAAGCGCAACACTTTTGTGAAGAAGATGCTGCACCGCCGCGTTCAGCCCAGACTCGCTTCCTTCAGCTGCCGGATCTGGTCACGCACCCGTGCGGCATCCTCGAATTCCAGGTCCTTGGCGTGCTGGTACATCTGCTGTTCGAGCGCCTTGAGACGCGCCGCCAGCTGGGCCGGACCGAGCGAACGGTAATCGGCTCCGTCCTCGGCAACACCCGCCCTGCCCTTGCCCTTGCCCTTCTTGGCTTCCTTCTCCGCCGCATCCGAACGCGCACCTTCGAGGACGTCGACGATCGGGCGCGCCACCGAGCGCGGCACGATGCCATGTTCTTCGTTGTACTCGACCTGCTTGGCGCGGCGGCGGTCGGTCTCGTCGATCGCTGCCTGCATCGAGCGGGTCACCTTGTCCGCATACAGGATCGCCTTGCCGCGCACATTGCGGGCGGCGCGGCCGATGGTCTGGATCAGCGAACCGGTGGAGCGCAGGAAGCCTTCCTTGTCGGCGTCGAGGATCGCCACCAGCGACACCTCGGGCATGTCCAGGCCTTCGCGCAGCAGGTTGATGCCCACCAGCACATCGAACTTGCCCAGGCGCAGGTCGCGGATGATCTCCACGCGCTCGACCGTATCCACGTCCGAGTGCAGGTAACGCACGCGGATACCGTGTTCGGTCAGGTATTCGGTGAGGTTCTCGGCCATGCGCTTGGTCAGCGTGGTGACCAGCACTCGGTCACCGGCCTTGATGCGCGCGTTGGCCTCGCTCATCAGGTCGTCGACCTGGGTGCCCACCGGGCGGATCTCCACCACCGGATCGATCAGGCCTGTCGGGCGCACCACCAGCTCGGTGATCTCGTCGCCGGCCTCGCGGTACTCATACGGGCCCGGCGTGGCGGACACGTAGATCGCGCGCGGGCAACGCGCCTCCCATTCCTCGAAACGCAGCGGTCGGTTGTCCAGTGCCGACGGCAGGCGGAATCCGAACTCGACCAGGGTCTCCTTGCGCGAGCGATCGCCCTTGAACATGGCGCCGATCTGCGGAATGGTCACGTGCGATTCGTCGATGACCAGCAGCGCGTCCGGCGGCAGGTAGTCGAACAGCGTCGGTGGCGGCTCGCCGGCGTTCTTGCCGGTCAGGTGCCGCGAGTAGTTCTCGATACCGTTGCAGAACCCGACCTCGGCCATCATCTCGATGTCGAACTGCGTGCGCTGTGCCAGGCGCTGCGCCTCCACCAGCTTGTTTTCCGCGTACAGCTGCTCAAGCCGCTCCTTCAACTCCACCTTGATCGTTTCCACCGCGGCCAGCACGCGTTCGCGGGTAGTGGCGTAGTGGGTCTTGGGGTAGACGGTGAAACGCTGCATGTTGCGCATCGTCTCACCGGTGAGCGGGTCGAACAGGGTGATCTTCTCGACCTCGCCGTCGAACAGCTCGATGCGCAGCGCTTCGCTGTCCGACTCGGCCGGGAACACGTCGATCACTTCGCCACGCACGCGGAACGTGCCGCGCTGCAGCTCGTACTCGTTGCGCGTGTACTGCAGCTGGGTCAGGTGATTGATCAGGTCGCGCTGGTCGATGCGCTCGCCCTTGGACAGGATCAGGCGCAGCGACAGGTAGTCCTCCGGCGCACCCAGGCCATAGATCGCCGACACCGTGGCCACCACGATCGCATCCGGGCGCGACAGCAGGGTCTTGGTCGCGGCCAGCCGCATCTGCTCGATGTGCTCGTTGATCGAACTGTCCTTCTCGATGAAGGTGTCCGACGAAGGCACGTAGGCCTCCGGCTGGTAGTAGTCGTAGTAGCTGACGAAATACTCGACCGCGTTGTGCGGGAAGAACGCCTTGAACTCACCATACAGCTGCGCCGCCAGCGTCTTGTTCGGCGCCATGATCAGCGTCGGTTTCTGCACGTTCTGGATGACGTTGGCGATGGTGTAAGTCTTGCCCGAGCCGGTGACGCCCAGCAGGGTCTGCTTGGCGATGCCCGCCTCGAAGTTGCTGGTCAGCTTCGCGATGGCATCAGGCTGGTCGCCTGCCGGCGAATACGGCGAGACGAGTTCGAAACGGTCGCTCATGGTGTTGCCAGTTCCCGGGAAGGACAAGTATACGGGGCAAGGGGTGACGGCCGGCTGAGGGCTTTCCGGGCAGGCGGGCGCGGCAGTGCCTGATGGCGGCCGCCCCGCTGCGGCGCGAGGCTTGATGCCATGCATCGCACTCCCGCCCACTGTCGTTCAGCATCACGCGGCATGCATCTGGTCGAGATGCTGGTGGTGATCGCCATCCTTTCCGTTCTGCTGGCCGTGAGCTGGCCGGCCCTGCGCCCGGTGCTGTTGCGGCAACGCGCCGACGCCCTGCAGCTGACCCTGCATGCCAGTCTTTCCAGCGCCAGAAGCGAGGCCCTGAAGCGCCGCGAACTGATCGGGCTGTGCGCCAGCGACGACGGTGAGCAGTGCTCCCGCGACTGGAGCGCAGGGTGGATCATCTATCGCAGCGGCAGGCACCGGGGGACACCAGCATCCGCCCAGGACATCCTGATCCACCATCAAGGCCGGACCGACATCGCCATCGTCGCCCAGGCCAGCGGTGGACGGCCGCTGCTGTTCTTCCAGCCTGACGGGCGCAGTCCCGGTGCCAATCTGACGCTGCGCATCTGTGCAGGAGACCGGCTGCATGGCAGGTTGGTCATCAACAACGGCGGCCGCATCCGCAGCGAGCGTGTCGACCGCACCCTTCCCTGCTGACGGGCCAAAACGACAAAAGCCGCGATTTCTCGCGGCTTTTGCAGTATCTGGCGCCCGAAGTTGGACTCGAACCAACGACCCCCTGATTAACAGTCAAGTGCTCTAACCGGCTGAGCTATTCGGGCGGGGAGGCGCATTGTACTGGGCGTTCAGAGGAAGATCAACACCTGATTTACCAGCAATCGGAAACCGTGCCGCTGGCCGTTTTGCGGTTGGCCTGGTCCACGCTCAGCGTCCCGCAGCTGTCCTTGGTCTGGTTGCCCTGGGGCGTCGCGGTCAGCGTGAACGAGGACGCCTTGCCATCGAACGTGATCGCGTACCGTGTGGTCCCGCCCTCGCGCGGCGACACCTTGCTGGGCAGCGCGAAGCCCGAGTAGGTGTTGTTCACCGAGTAGTAGCGCTCAGCACGCTGCGCGTATTCCACCAGGTCCGCCTTGGCCACGCCCCGGTGCGACTGGCGGATGTACTGCTGGTACGACGGAACGACAATCGCGGCCAGGATGCCGAGCACGATCACCACGATCATCAGTTCGATGAGGGAGAAACCGTGCTGTTTGCCGGGACGACGCAGGGTACGGGAAAGAGTGTTCAGGCTCATGGGCATGTCTTCGTTACTGGATCTGGCGCCAGGATTGGCGACCGCAGGGATAAGGCACGTACATCGTCGGAGCACCCGCCACGTTGACCGCCATCCAGCAGGCACGTCCGCCTCGATCAGCACCCTTTGCCAGGCGCGGCATCACCGAGACATTGACGTCCTTCACCGGTGCGGTGCCGCCGGTGTCGAGACTGACGCCAGCCGTGCCCGCTCCGTAGGGCGTGCCGGTAATGGACCCGACCCGCGCCTGCTCCAGCGATGCAACGCCCGAGATCGGATTGAGGCCAAACAGCCAGTTGCTTCCCTCGGTCGAACAGCCACGGCCACCCGCGGTGGGCATGTAGGTCGGCATGAACACCGTTCCCGACGCCACGGCAGGATTACCAACAAAGCGTTCACCTGCGCCGGGCAGTGCAATGCTCCATCCGCGCGCCGCCCCGGAGAAGGGCGTGGCCGTGACCGTGCGCAACTTGTTGGTGGTGGTCACCGTATAGGCCACCAGATTGGCGGGCACGATCGTGGCCTCCGGCTGGTCCTTGCTGGTGTCGTTGACACCGTACAGCGACTGCGCGGTGAGATCCTGGGGGTCATTGTCGAAGGAGAAGCTGCCGGTACCCAGCACCAGCATCACGCCACCACCGGGTCCGGTCACGGCGGTCATGCCACCGGTAATCGGCTGGCGATACACCTGGTTGTTGTTGTTGGTCTGGCGCGCCGTGGTGAACACCGGCGTGGTGACCGAGGTCGCCGTGCTTTCCAGGTCGAACTTCCACAGCGCGCCGCGCTGGTCGGCCGCATAGATCGTGTCCGCCAGGCCGTCACGGCCACGTACACGCCCCGTCCCACCGGCGCTGTCGGCGCGCCAACGGTCGACAGCCACGATGTTGCCCAGGCCATTGTCACCGGCGGGTGCGGTTGCTGCGGCCTCGGTAGCAGTGATCATCCGCACCGCGCCCGATCCCAGGTCGACCACGAACAGCACGGCCTTGCGGCTGAGGCTGTTGTAACCGTTGCCGAAGATCGCTTTCCACGCCACCCCGGTCCCTTCCTTCACCGGGACGATCACCGGCTTTCCAAGGACATGGCCGATGTTCGCCTTGATGGTGCTGTCGAGCCCCGGCGCCACGTCACTGATTTCCCACAGGCGATTGCCGGTGCCGAAGCTGGACGGCGTGGTTACATCCAGCGCGAACACCGAGCGCCCACCGGCGCCCGCCGTACCGACGAGCGCCGTGGCCCAGTTGCCACCGATCTGTGCATCCGCCACCGCGATCGGTCCATCCACGTAGTAGCGATGACGGAAGCGCTGGTCGGACTTGTTGGCCGCCACGTAGGGATACAGCAGGTTGGCCATGTGGCCCAGCGCGGTTCCAGGGATGTAGGCGAAGGTCTCGCTGCCTCCGGCACCGTCACTTACGCCATTGCCGTTCATGCCACCGTCGAAGGCATGCAGCATGCCGTCGTTGGCACCGACATAGACCATGTAGCGGCCATTGTTGCGCTTGCGGGTCAGGTACGTCGCATACGAGGTCGCCATCGCGGTGCTGATGCGCTGGTAGCCATAGTCGTCGCGGGGCGAACTGATCACCGGGCTGGAATTGACAATGTCGCCCAGCACGGTGGTACGGGTGCGATAGATGCCCCCCGAGTTGCGTACTTCGCGCGATGCGTCGCCGCGCAGATAAGCCATGGCCGTGGCGATGTCGCCGCCCAGCTTTTCAGCCTCGGTCGCGGAACAGCGCGCAATGCCCGGATACTGCTTCTCATCCTTGTTGCAGAGGTCGGTGAAGGCGATATTGGTGCTGCTGAAGTCAACTGCAGCATTGCCCTTGGTGGCAACGATGGTGCGCGAACGCTGCGCCCCCAGTTTCTCCGCCGCTTCCCACACCTGCGTGTACTCGGTCTGCTGCGTCTTGTCGTTCACCGCAAGCTTGGATGCCTTCAGGCGACTGAACCAATCGGTTTCCTCGTTGGCCACTTCGAACTGGGGCGTGACCGCCAGCGACCCGGTACCGATACGCGCGCCGGTCAGGCCCTGGCTGCCCGAAGGCGCTGGCCCGGAGGTGACCGACGAGAGCACCCGGCGCATGGCCGTGGTGATGTCTGCCGGAGTACGCGCGTTGATGTACTCACCGCGGGTATTGGTCGCGGCGTGCCAGATGTCATCCACGGTGCTGGGGTTGTTGTTCTGACGTGGCGGCCAGTTGTTGTAGATGGCCGAATCGGTATACGGATTCTGCTGTTTGTCCGGATCGAACAGGTTGCCACGCGCACCCAGGGTGATCCCGTAGAAGTTGATATGCAGGTTCTTGTTGCAGTCCAGCGACTTGTCGGTACTGGTCGCGCACTGCTCCGGCACCGGCACATTGCCCTTGGGCATCGCGGTATCGGTGCGCAACGGATTGACGTAATAATACGCCGCGATATCAGCCATCGTATCCGAGTTGCTGTCCTTGAACGGGGCACCCATGGCACCGTCAATGTTCCCTGGGGTGGGAATCGAACTCGATGGGAACCCGTTGCCGTTGTTGCTGTAGCCATCGGTGAACAGCATCACCGCGTTTTTCTGGCAGGAAAGCTTGATGGGGGCCGCATCGTCGGTTCGCATGAACTGCAGGCCGGCCGCATTGACCGCATTTCGGTTGGGCGTACCGCCATTGGCGGTCAGCGCAATCATGTCGCTGTACAGTTTCGCCTTTTGCGAGATCAGGCTCATGTCCTGGATCGCGAGACGCTTCGCATCATCCGACGAGCTGTTGTACTTCAGGAAGTCGTTGATCTTGAAGTAGCCGACATACATGTCGTTGACGTTCAACGCATGCGTCATGCCGGCGATCATCGCGCGGTTTCGGTTACCGTAGTAGGAGTACCAGTTGGCGAAATTCTGGAGCGCGGCGGCATCACCGGATGCGATGACATACTTCCACATGTCACACCCTGGGCCACAGGCACCCGCAATTCTGGTGCGCTTCACGCCCGCATATGCATTGGTCGTCCCCGGCAGCTGGGGACGGGGGTCCGCATCACTGCTGTAGGGCATGAAGAATGTTGCCGGAACGTACCTGAGAGATGCGTAATCCGCCGAAGTCCAGCTTCGGCCAGCGCTATTGCCATTGCTGTTTTCGCTACCGAATGTATACGTTACGTTCCCCGAGCGATCCTCGTATCGGGTCACATTCGCATAGGCCTGCCCCTGCGGCGCAACCATGCCCTTCTGCATCCGTTGGACATCCCAACTGGATTTACCCAGGTAGCTCGCAGCAAGCGACAGCGAATTACCCGTGTCACGCGGATCAATGAGGGTGGCTGTCGTATTGGCCTGAGGATAGGACACGACCTCTTCCTTGACGATGTTCAGCCAAGGCTCGTACTTGATGTTCGGATCGTAGTACGCCGGATTGTAGGCGGCCGATCGCGCGAACCCGAATACGTCCAGCGCGGGAATGCCGCTGTTGTCGTTGATTCGGGCACCTGGCAGTACATAGAAGTAGTCGCACTCACCCGCGCCATAGATGGGATTTCCATAGCGATCGTAGCCACTGATGATGTCGTCAACGGTGTTCAGTACACCCTTGGATCTGAAGAAGCTCTGCCGGGCATAGTTCCAGCACGCCGTTCCATCCTGCCCTGGGAACTGGGTCTGGAAGGTCATCGAACCCGAATCATCCACCGCCATGATGAATGACGGCGGCGCGGAGACCTTCAGGTTCATCGGGTGCTGCGACAATGTGCCCTGCGCCTGCGCGGCGAACAGGTTCATCGCAAGCCAGGTGCCGCCAGCCACCGCCAGCAACAGCCCGGAGCCGGCCAGGATCTTGATCTTTCGGGTCGCCATGACCGGGTTCCTCAAAGCTTGAAAACAGTGTCGACAGCCGCCGAGGAAGTACCCTCGTTGCTGGTGGCGGCATCGCGATCGGAGCCGAAAGCGGTGATCTGGTAGACGCGGGTGGGCTCTTCGCTTTCCGGCGTGCCCATGCCCAGCGTCGATTCGCCCTGGATGCAGGCGTCGATGCGGCGCACGCTGACCACCGGCGCCGCCGACAGTTTCTGCTCTCCCACCCAGCGGGTGGGATCGAAGCCGTCATCGCAGATGCGCTTGATGGCGTCAGCCTTCAACGAGCCGCCGTCGCCGGTATTGTTGTCGATCTCCTCGATCGACCGCTCGGCGTCACGGACCGCCCGCTCGCTGGCCTGGAACGCCACGTTGGCGGCCCGGTAGTTGGAGGACATGCGCTCCTGCATGCTCGCCACCTGCATGCCGACCACGCCGATCAGCGACAGCAGGATCAACAGCATCAGAGCCACGTACAGCACCGCACCGCGCTGCTGCGTACGCCCCTGGAATCGACGCGAGACGGAGGGCTTCATGGGTCAGTTCCCGAACAGTCGGTTGCGCAGTGCCACGGACACCTCGTAGGAGGCACGGTAACGATCGTCGTAGGTCGTGGGCGGATTGAAGCCAACGCCGAGCACGCCCAGCTGGGCCACGGCCGTATTGGCCTGCTCCGCCGCGGCGCGCTGCGGGCTGCGCACCAGCAGTCCAAACTGCACCAGGCCAACCCGTCGCCACGCAGCGACAGCGGCGGCATCGGTACCGGTACTGACCCCGCTGGCAGTCTTCTGGAAGGCGATTACCCCGGTCGGCGGCGCGGTGCTGCTGATCGCCGTCTCGGTATCCTGGCCGTAGAGGAACTGCAGGCTCTCAATGCCCTCCACCAGCTCCTCACCGGTGGCGAACGTATTGTCGCCAGCGCCACGCGCGCGGTACAGCGCGGGTTCGCCGGCGGTATTGGTTGCCACGTAGTACGCCATCGATTCCACCCGATAGACCATGGTCACCGCGTTGTTGGCCGAATACGCCGAGAGATCGGCTTTGCTGGCCGTGATCGTGCTGCCGGCGATTTTTCCCGCAAACACGTCCACCTTGCTGCAATCGGCCACGGCAAACGCCGAGGGCGTGGTGACGGCACCGGCCGACAGGCGGGCCGCCGCGTCACTGGCGATCGTGATGTCCGGCGAAGTGCCGGAGCCGATGGACAGCACCGGCGAGCCTTCCGGCGCCAGGTAGCGCATCACGATGATGTCGCTGCCGCCAAGCGGTTTGGGCTTCAGATTGGTGATCGCCGACGGCGTGCTGCCGGCAGCCCCCCAGCTTGCGCCGAGGGTCAGCTTGTTGCCAGGCGCGGTGCCCTGCGCCTCGTAACCCTGGATCGGCACCGAGAAGTCCATCGGGCTGCCATCACCCGACTTCACGCCGGCAATGTTGACCTTGACACTGTCCTGGGCGCGCACCAGGTGCGCCTGGTCATTCACGCAGCCCATGTGCCCGGCCATCCGGATGTCGCGCTCGAGGAACTCCAATGCGAATCGGGCGTTCTCCTGGGTGCGCGCGACACCTTCGGACAGCTGCGAGGCCGCCCGCGAAGCCATGAAGATCTGGGTCACGCCCAGCATCAGCACCAGGCCGATGACCAGCGAGATCAGCAGTTCAACCAGCGAGAGGCCAGCCGCATGGCTGGCAGCGGAAGGCGCGCGCTTCATAGACGGGTAACCAGGGTGAACGTGGTGATGCTGTCGGGATTGGCTGCGTTCCATCGCTCGTCTCCCCAGCCGATGCCCACCGTGACCAGACCATCATTGACGGTCACGTTGGCGCTGGCGTTGCCTCCCAGCACCTTGACGACCTGGCATTGCCAGCGCGCCACGTTCGCCTTGGAGGCTGTCACGTCGGCACTGTTGGGCCAGGTGCAGGGGCCAGCCGGCGCGGTGACCGAGCCGGCAGTGAAGGAGGCCTTGGTGTATTCGCCACCGTTGAGGGTTTCGCTGCGCTGCACGCGCATCAGCTCGATCAGATCGTAGGCCAGGCTGGTGGCCTGGGTGCGCTGGCTGGCGCTCTGCACGAACCGCACGTTCATGGTCTGCAGCAGCGCAAAGCCAAGCAGGCCGAACGCCAGCACCAGCAGCGCGATCAGCACCTCGATCAGGCTGAAGCCACGACTGCGGGCAGGCCCGCCCATGCCGGAACGACGACGTTTCATTTGCAGGTTCCTGCGGTGGAGCGGACCTGGCCGGAGAACAGGACGGTCAGGGTCCGCATGGGGTCACCCGTCTTGCAGCCTTGCGGCACCAGGCTCACGACCTGGTCGGCGGACGCGCGGCGGCGTCCCTGGGAATCGAAGGTGATGACGGTTGGGCTGGGAGCCTCGACCGCCAGGCTGCTGCTGCCCTTGGAGAAGCGCAGCACGCTTTCGCTGCCGCTGACGGAGCCATCGCCATCGGCGTCGCCCCAGGCCAGCATGCCCTTGCTCCACTCACCATCGCAGGACGTGCCGTTGCTGCTGCCGCACACCCCGCCACCATGGCGGTTGCGGATGGCCTCGCTGCGAGCGAGCGACAACAGACCGATCACCTCGTTGTTGGTGGTGGTCAGCCGGTTCGAGCGCATCGCGGTGCGGAAGCTGGGATAGGAGATGCTGGCCAGAATGACCAGGATGACCAGCGTGATCATCAACTCGACCAGCGTGAAGCCGTTTTGCCGGCGCAAAGACATCGGACGCTCCCCAGCGTGTTGATGGCCACGATGGGCCATCGTCCCGCCACCGGCAAGCGGCGGCAGGATGAACGGTCAATCCAGGGCGACGGGCGTCAAAGCCTTGACGACCCGCACCCTCCCACCCCGGCCGGCGCGATCCCCATCGCACCGGCCCGGGCTCAGGCCAGCACCTGGTAGCAGGGCTGGTATTCGCCGGAGATCTTCATCCGGCGCTGCTCGACGAAAGCGCGCAGCAACGCGTCCAGCGCCTGCATCATGTCCGGGTCGCCATGGATCTGGAACGGCCCGAACTGTTCGATGCGATGCATGCCGTCTTCCTTCACGTTGCCGGCGACGATGCCCGAGAACGCCCGGCGCAGGTCGGCCGCCAGCGCGTGCGGGGCACGCCCGTGGTGCAGGTCCAATGCGGCCATCGCCTCGTGGGTGGGCACGAACGGCTGCTGGTACTCCCACGGAATCTCGATCGACCAGTTGAAGAAGAACGAGTCCTTCTGCGCCAGGCGGTGCTCGCGCACGCGCTTGATGCCGTTGGCCATCTTCTTCGCCACCGCCACCGGGTCGCCGATGATGATCTCGTAGCGCTCGGCGGCCGCGTCACCCAGGGTCAGGCGGATGAAGCGGTCGATCTGCTCGAAGTACGGCGCCGCCACGGTCGGTCCGGTCAGGATCAGCGGGAACGGCAGGTCCTTGTTTTCCTCGCGCAGCAGGATGCCGAGCAGGTACAGGATCTCCTCGGCGGTACCGACGCCACCGGCGAACACGATGATGCCGTGGCCGATGCGGACGAAGGCCTCCAGGCGCTTCTCGATGTCCGGCATGATCACCAGGTGGTTGACGATCGGGTTCGGCGACTCGGCGGCGATGATGCCCGGCTCGGTCAGGCCGATGTAGCGCGTCACGGTACGGCGCTGCTTGGCATGGGCGATCGTGGCCCCCTTCATCGGGCCCTTCATCGCGCCCGGGCCGCAGCCGGTGCAGATGTCCAGGCCGCGCAGGCCCAGTTCATAGCCCACCTGCTTGGTGTACAGATACTCGTCGCGCGAGATCGAGTGGCCGCCCCAGCACACCACCAGGTTCGGGTCACCCGGGTTGAGGATGCGCGCATTGCGCAGCAGGCCGAACACCGCGTTGGTGATGCCCTCGGACGACTCCAGCTCGGCCGCGTAGGCAGGGCCCATCTCGATGGCCATGTAGGCCAGGTCACGCACCACGGCGAACAGCAGTTCGGCAACACCGCGGATGATCTCGCCATCGACGAAGGCCATGGCCGGTGCGTTGACCAGGTCGATGCGCACGCCGCGATCCTGCTGCGCCACCTGGATGTCGAAATCGGGATACAGATCGCGCGCCGCGCGCGGATCGTCAGAGGCACTGCCGCTGGTCAGCACGGCCAGCGCGCAGCGGCGCAGCAGCTCGTGCATGCCGCCGGCAGAGGCATCGCGCAGGCGGGCCACTTCGGCCCGCGACAGCACATCCAGCCCACCGCGCGGGTAGATCCGTGCGTCCTGCACCGGCAGTGCGCGGGCTGATTTTTCGTTCGTGGTCATGTCCAATTTTTTGCTTCCTTCAAGGTTTCCGACTGTACTGCCGCCCCCTTAAAAAGCAAAACGGCCGGGAAGCCCGACCGTTGGATGTGTGCTCCCCGCGTTCGCCTTTCCGGGACCGCATCGGCGGCGTTGGCACCGCGCACATTTCTGGATGCTACGCCGATGCGGAGTGGCCTGCAAGGACTTTCGCCTGAACGGAAAACGGCCGGGTTTCCCCGGCCGTTTCCGTTTACATCATCAAGCTCTGACGGATCAGAACTTGTACTTCACAGTCAGCTGCATGGACCAACGCGACACGGCAGTGTTGCCCTTGTCATTGTTGTTTTCCTGGATCGAGGAATCATCCGCACCGGTGAACGAGTACACATACTTCCCGGTGGCCGGATCGATACCTGCGAAGTTGCCCACGCGGCGGGTTGCATAGAAGCCGTAGTCGTCAATGAGGCCCCACTTCTTGTTCAGCAGGTTGCCGACATTCATGATGTCCAGGGCGACTTCACCCTTGTGACCCTTCACGAAGCCCGGGAATTCCTGGCTGATACGAACGTCGAAGCTGTTGACCCACTTGGCGCGGTGCGAGTTGGCCGGGACCACGCTGCCACGGTAGGCCTCCAGTTCCGGGTTCTGCGCCAGCCAATCGAAGAACTTCTTCTCCATCGTTGCGCCGCCAGTGAACAGCACGTCGCCCACACCCTTCGGCACGTAGAACAGATCGTTGCCGATGGCGCTGTCGCCGTTGGCATCGTTGTAGAACACGTAGCTGTACGGACGGCCCGAGCGACCTTCGTAGAACAGGCCGATACGGGTAGCATTGTCACCGAAGAAGTTGTGCTTCCACTCCAGGGTGCCGGTGATACGGTCCTTGATCGCATAGCGCGAGTTGTACGCGATGTTCTCGTTGGCGTTCAGGATCTGGGTGTTGTTCCAGTTCGAGGTGTTCTGCGAGCTGGTCAGCGGGCTCACTTCCTTCGACTGGGTGTAGGTGTAACCCAGCGACCAGCCCCAGTTCTCGGTCAGCGGCTTGGCCAGCGAGAAGGTAGCCTGGCTGCCACGACCCTTGTCGGTGTTGCGCAGGAGCAGCACGTCGCCGATGTTGTTCGGGCGGTAGTTGCGATTCAGCACGCCGTTGGTGCCGTTCTCCATGCCCAGGTTGTCGCCGGTGCGGGTGTCGATCTTGCTGTTGGCCTGGTTCAGACCCTTGTCGTTCCAGTAGATCTCACGACCGTCCTGTGCAGACACGAAGGTCGGGCCATTGCCCTTGCCATTGGTCAGGTCCAGGCGCTCGAAGTACAGGCCATCCTTGACCTTGGTGAACAGCAGTTCGGCCGACGCCACGATGCCGTACCACGGCAGTTCATGATCGAAGGCCAGGTTCGCCTTCCACACCGACGGCAGGCGGGTGCCCGGGTTGATGATGTCGACGTTCTGGCGCGCAACGATACGCGACGGGTCCGGAATGAACGGATTATCGGCATCGACGCTGAAGCCACCCGGATTACCCGGAACGTTGTACTCGACGTAGTTCAGGCCGGTGTTCTGGTAAGCACCTGCCAGCCACACATTGGGCGCAGCACCGCCGAACAGGCCCACGCCACCGCGCAGCTGGGTCGGGCGATCGCTGTCGAAGGTGTAGTTGAAGCCAACGCGCGGCTGGATCAGGCTCTTGTCGACCAGCTTGGTGTTGTCGTAGCCGTAACGAGCCTGGATGTCGGCGTTGTACTTGGTCTGGCTGGTGAAGTCCGGAATGTCCACGCGGACGCCGAACATCAGGCTCAGGTTGTAGTTGACCGCCCAGGTATCCTGGATGAACAGACCGGTGTTCTTCAGGTGGAACTTGGCAGGAATGTCATCCAGGCTGCCGCCCGGGCGCGGAACGCGCAGCTGGTAGCCGTTCGCGGTGCCCGTCAGGAAGGAGGCCAGGTCACGGAAGTCATATGCGCCGTACAGGTTACGGCCGTAGAAGTTCATCAGGTCATTGTCGGTGTAATCGAAACCGAACTTGACGGTGTGGTCACCGATGTACCAGGTACCGGCACCGAAGGCGCTCAGTTCCTTCGACTCGACCAGATTGGTGTGGGTGTTCTGCTCGGTACCCAGGTACAGCGAGTTGTTGCCGAAGCGGACGCGCATCTGCGGCAGGTGCGAGGCTGCGACACGGTTGGACGAGTAGTCCTTGTGCGAGACCTTGAACTCGGTCGAGAAGTTTTCGGACCAGTCGCTGAACAGTTCACCCATCCAGGTTTCGTACTGGGTCGGCTGGGTGTACCAGAAGTCACTCAGCGAGAGTGCGCTGCTACTGACCTGCGGGAAGCGGACGACGTCCTGCTTCATCTTGTTGTAGCGCAGGGCCGCACGGTGGTTCTCGTTGATGTTCCAGTCCAGCTTGACGGCGTACTCTTCGATCTCGGTCTTGTTGTTCAAGTCACTGACGCCGCCCACCGGGTGGCCCAATTCCGCCATGCGCTTCTGCACAGCCGAAATGTCGGCATCACTGATACCGCCCTTGGACGGATCCTTGTTGTACGGGCTGTCGCTCAGGCTGACACCGCCACCACTACGCTCGTACTTTTCATAGTTGGTGAAGAAGAACAGCTTGTCCTTGACGATCGGGCCGCCGAAGGTCATGCCATAGGTCTTCTCGTCCTTGAAGCCATTGAAGTCCGACTTGTCGCCTTCCAGGCGCGAACGGACCATGTCCTTGTCGCGGTACGAACCGTACACGGTGCCGTGGAACTCATTGGTACCCGACTTGGTCACGGCGTTGATCACCGCACCGGTACCACCGGCGATGGTGGTGTCGTAGTTGGCCAGGTCGATGTTGATTTCCTGGATGGCGTCCATCGACACCGGCTGACGCTCGGTCGGCAGGTTGTTGGAGCCCAGGCCGAACGGATCGGATGCGCTGATGCCGTCGATGCGGATGGCGTTGTAGCGGGTGTTCTGGCCACCGGCCGAGATCGCGCCGTCAGCCTTGCTGACCTGCGAGATGCGCGGATCCAGGCGGATGTAGTCCTGGATGTTGCGGTTGGCCGACGGCAGCGCATCCATCGTTTCGCGGGTCACGTTGCTGCCGCTGCCCATCTTGGTGGCGCTGAACAGGTCCAGGCCACCTGCGGTGGCGACGACGTTCACCGCGTCCAGGTTGGTCGCAGCCAGGTCACCGCCGAGGCTGGCGTTGACGGTGTTGACCTGATTCAGGTTCAGGAAGACACCCTCTTCGGTCTTGGTGCCTTCACCGGACTTGGTGATGGTGATGGTGTACGGACCACCCACGCGCAGGCCGCGCGCGTTGTATCGACCCGACGCATCGGTAGTGGCACGCGAAACGGTGCCCGACTCGGTGTGGGTGATGGTGACTTCAGCGCCGGCGACAGGCTGGCCTGCGGCGGACATCACCTGGCCGCCGACACCGGCAGAGGTGCTCTGGGCGAAGGCGGGAGCGGCGGCGAGCGCAGCCACGAGACCAAGGGTGAGCTTGGACATCCGGAGTGGGTGGGTCATTTTTCGGTAGCCTCGATGCGAGTTGGCGATGGCGGAAAAAAAGCGCATCCAAACAGCCCTGCGGGTGGCTGGTCGGAGATTTATCTGGGGTTCCCTACCGCTTGGCTGAAGGCAGCCACAACGGTTAACACTAGATTAACACGCTACGCCATCAATGTGACGGTTGTGCGACAAACGGCACCGGATCGCAACGCAATCGTGACGGGATCTTCACTCCGCCTTTCCCCCGGCCTCATTCCGGCAGGGGCGCCTCACTGGCGTCGAGAATCCGGCCCCGCCAGGCAAGCCCAGCGCTGGACAGCAGGGTCACGGCCGCCGCAGCGGCGGCCTCCGGGCCCCGGGCGGCCGGGTCCTGGTCGACGGAATAGGCCCTGGCGCGCAGCGCCGTGCGCAGGGGGCCCGGATACAGGCCGCTGACCCGCACCGGGCTGCGGCCGAGTTCGTCATGCAAGCTGGTGATCAGCCCGCGCAGGCCATGCTGGGCCACACCGTATCCCCCCCAATAGGCCTGCCCCACCCGTTCGGAGGCATCGACCGCGAACACCAGGGCCGCGTCCTCGCGCTGCCGCAGCAGCGGCAGGCAGGCCTGGGCCAGCCACGCCGGGGCAGTGAGGGTGACATGCACCGCACGGGCGAAACTGGCCGGGTCGGCCAGCTCGAACGGGGTCAATCCGGGGAAATGGGCGGCACAGACCAGCACTCCATCCAGGCGCCCCAGCTCGCGCTGCAGGGCCTGGGCCAGTTCGGCATAGTCGTCGGGGCCCGCACCCTCCAGATCCAGCGGATACAGCAGCGGTTCCGGGCCGACGGCCTGGACCTGGGCGTAGACACGGTCCAGGCGGCGCGGCTTGCGGCCCAGCAGGACCACGGTGGCCCCGGCGGCGGCGGCGGCAACGGCCGCCGCACTGCCCAGCCCACCGCCGGCGCCGGCAACCAGCACCACGCGATCCTGCAACGGGCGGCCATCGAGCGCCCCGTTGGTCGGTGACGTCGATGGCCAGGCACTCATCCCTGGGTCGCCTCTTCGACGATGCGCTTGAGCTCGCCGGCTTCAAACAGTTCCAGGACGATGTCGCAGCCGCCGATCAGCTCTCCATTGATGAACAGCTGCGGGAAGGTCGGCAGGTTGGAGAACCGCGGCAGGTTGGCGCGGATCTCGGGTTCTTCCAGCACGTTGACGGTGCGCAGGGTGACCGCGCCGGCTGCCATCAACGCCTGTACGGCGCGGCTGGAGAAACCGCACATCGGGTATTGCGGGGTGCCCTTCATGAACAGCACGAGCGGGTAACGATCGACCTCGGCCTGGATTTGCTGCATTACCGCCACAACCTCACTCCTTGCTTCGCCGGACAAACCGACCGCGGTGGTCGGCTAGACTGCCCACGGTAGCCGCCATTGTAAGCGGATGGAACCGGCTGCCGCCGCCCCTCTGGCCACGAACCTGTCCATGCCTGTCGAATTGCCTGCCCTGCCCTACCTTCCCGGCTCCCTGCAGCCGCACCTGTCCGCACAGACCCTGGAACTGCACCACGGCCGCCACCATCGCGCCTATGTGGATGCAGTCAATGCCGGCATCCTCGGCACCGAGTGGGAAGAAGCGTCACTGGAGGAGATCGTCCGCCAGGCCCAGGGAAAGCTGTTCGATGCGGCCGCCCAGGCGTGGAACCACGGCTTCTACTGGCAATGCCTGCGACCCCGTGGTGGCGGCGAACCGCAGGGCCGCCTGGGCGAGCTGGTGAAGCGCCAGTTCGGCGACGTGCAGCGCCTGCGCGAGGAATTCAACCGCACCGCGCTGGGCCTGTTCGGCTCCGGCTGGGTGTGGCTGGTGCAGCATCCGGGCGGACAGCTGGGCATCCAGGCGACCCGCAATGCCGGCACGCCGCTGACGGGTGAAAGCACACCGCTGCTGTGCTGCGATGTCTGGGAGCACGCCTACTACACCGACTACCAGAATGATCGCGCGCGCTATCTGGACGCGTTCTGGCAGATGGTCAACTGGGAATTCGCTGAGAGCCAGCTACGCTGAGGCAACGGCTCCGCCCCGGGGTGGTGCCGGCCGCTGGCCGGCATCCCCATCGGTGTACAGAGATGGCGAATCTGCCGGCCAGCGGCCGGCACTACCGGAAAGCAGAGCGTGGCTTCACGCGTTCTCGTGCGCGGCCACCGCATCCATCACCCGCGCCGAGTACACCAGCGCCGCACCGGCATTGAGCGACACCGCCACACCCAGCGCCTCGGCGATTTCCTCGCGGTTGGCACCGTGCTTCAGCGCGGCATCCACGTGCACGGTGATGCAGCCGTCGCAGCGGGTGGTGACCGCCACCGCCAGCGCGATCAGCTCCCGGGTCTTCGCATCGAGATGGTTGGTCTGCGCGCCAGCGTTGGCCAGGGTGGCGTAGCCCTTGACCGTATCCGGTGAGAGCTTGCCGATCTCACCGATACGACCCTTCAGTTCCTTGCGGTAGGCATTCCAGTCGAGCATGGGGGTGACTCCTGTGAAAGGAGCTCCACGCTACCACCGGGAATGTTGCGCCGATGCCTGCACCGGCGCTTCACAGCGTTGCACTGCCGGCCAGCGGCCGGCACTACCGGGCTCAGCGATTGCGCAGCGCGTGCACCGCCGGGGCCACCTGGGCCTGGCGATCCAGCTCCAGGCCGACCTGCTCCAGCGCATCGGCCAGCGCGGCAGCATCGTCATCGCGCAACGTGGCGTGGCCGACCTTGCGGCCTTCGCGCGGCTCCTTGCCGTAGTCGTGCCAATGGCCGCTGGCCTGGCCCAGCACCGGTGCCGCATCCGGCATCGCGCCCAGCCAGTTCAGCATGCAGGCGTGGCCGAGCATGCGGGTGCTGCCCAGCGGCAAGCCCAGCACGGCACGCAGATGGTTCTCGAACTGCGAGGTCTCGCTGCCCTCGATGGTCCAGTGGCCGGAGTTGTGTACGCGCGGCGCCATCTCGTTGGCCAACAGCTCGCCATCGCGACAGAACAGCTCCAGCGCGAACACGCCGACGTACTGCAGGTGCTCGGCGACACGGCGGGCATAGCCGATCGCGGCCTGCTGCTCGGCATCGGACAGCACAGCCGGTGCCACGCTGGCCGACAGCACGCCGTCGACATGCCAGTTGCCGGTGACCGGCCAGGCTTCGAAGCTGCCATCGCGGCCACGCACGGCGACCACGCTGACCTCGCGCTGGAACGCTACGAAGCCTTCCAGGATCAGGCCGGTACGCTCGACCTGCGCGCCCAGTGCATCCCACGCGGCGTCGATGTCGGCCTCGCTGCGCAGGCGGAACTGGCCCTTGCCGTCATAACCAAGGCGGCGGGTCTTGAGGATGCACGGCAGGCCGAACTCAGCCGCCTTCGCAGCCAGCTCGTCACGGCTGCGGATATCAGCGAAGGCCGGCAGCGGGATGCCCAACTGCTGGAAAAGGGTCTTCTCGCTCAACCGGTCCTGGGCCACCGCCAGCGCGGCCGGCGGCGGATAGACCGGCACGCGGTCGGCCAGGAACTGCGCGCTGTCTGCGGGCACGTTCTCGAAATCGAAAGTGACCACATCGACCTTGGCGGCGAATTCCGCCAGCGCGTGGCGGTCATCGAAGGCACCGACGGTGAGCGGCGCCAGCGGGCCACTGCAGGCGTCGGCCGCCGGGTCGTACAGCTGGAAGCGCAGTCCCAGCGGCGCACCGGCCAGGACCATCATGCGGGCGAGCTGGCCGCCGCCCAGGATGCCGACGGTCAGGCTCATTGGCGCGGATCGTCGTGGGCCATCACGTCTTCGGTCTGGCTTGCACGGAAGGCGTCGAGCGCCTGGCCGATCGCCGGCTGGTCGCTGGCCAGCATCGCAGCAGCGAACAGCGCCGCGTTGGACGCGCCAGCATTGCCGATGGCGAAGGTGGCGACCGGGATGCCGGCCGGCATCTGCACGATCGACAGCAGCGAATCCATGCCGTTGAGGGCCTTGGACTGCACCGGCACGCCCAGCACCGGCACGGCGGTCTTGGCGGCGATCATACCCGGAAGGTGGGCGGCCCCGCCGGCACCGGCGATGATCGCGCGCAGGCCACGCGGGCCCGCCTGCTCGGCGTAACTGAACAACACATCCGGCGTCCGATGCGCGGACACCACCTTCACTTCGAACGGAACACCCAGGGCTTCAAGCTTCTGGGCGGCGTGCTGCATGGTTTCCCAGTCGGAACGGGAACCCATGACGATGCCGACAAGCGGCGCGATCGGGTTGGGGGTCATTGGCCGTCACCTGCCTTAAAGACGTATTCTAGCCATCTTCCACGCAAGACGAAGAACCATGGATCGCAAGCTGCTCGACCTGCTGGTGTCGCCGGACACCCGCCAGCCCCTGTCCCTGCTGGATGGCAAGGGCCTGGAAGCCCTCAACAAGGCCATTTTCGCCGGCGCGGTGAACAAGGCCGATGGCAACCCGCTGGCGCAGCCGCTGCGCGAAGCGCTGGTCACCCGCGACCGCAAGCAGGTGTTCCGCGTTGACGACGGCATCCCGGTGCTGCTGGCCGAGGAAGCCATCCCGACCGCCCAGATCGCCGACTTCCCGGCCGCATGAGCGCGCTGCCGACGCCGGATGCGGCCGCTGTCGCCGCCGATGTCGCGCGGGCGCTGGCCGAGGACCTGGGCAGCGGCGACGTCACCGCCGCCCTGCTGCCCGACCAGGCCGACAGCGCTTACCTGCTGTGCAAGCAGGACGGGGTGATTGCCGGCCGTCCGTGGTTCGACGCCACCCACCGCGCACTCGACCCGGACGTGCGCATCGAATGGCGTGTCTCCGAAGGTGACGCGGTCACCGCAGGCACCGTGCTGGCCCTGCTGCACGGGCGCAGCCGCAGCCTGGTCAGCGCCGAGCGCACCTCGCTGAACTTCCTGCAGACGCTGTCTGGCACCGCCACCACCACTGCCCGCTACGTGGCGGCGGTGGCCGGTACCGGCACGCGCATCCTCGACACCCGCAAGACTCTGCCTGGCCTGCGCCTGGCGCAGAAGTACGCAGTGCGCTGTGGCGGCGGCGACAACCACCGCTTCGGCCTCTATGACACGGTGATGCTGAAGGAAAACCACATCCGTGCCGCCGGTTCGCTGGCCGCGGCGGTGGCCGCCGCGCGCCGGCAATGGCCCGCGCTGCCGCTGGTGGTCGAGGTCGAGGACCTGGCCCAGCTGCGCCAGGCGCTGGAAGCCGGTTGCGAGCGCATCCTGCTGGATGACTTCAGCCCCGACCTGCGCCGCGAGGCAGTGCGCATCACGGCCGGCCGCATTCCGCTGGAAGTGTCAGGCAGCGTGGGCCTGGGCGGCCTGCGTTCGATCGCCGAGGACGGCGTTGACTGCATCTCCATCGGTGGACTGACCAAGCACGTGCAGGCCATCGATCTGTCGCTGAAGCTGGGCCCGCCGCCGGGTTGAGGCCTGGCGTGGGGGTCGATCCGTTGTCCATGGGAAAAGGGATCTGACCCCGTTCTCACACCCGGCGTTCACGACAGCGCTGCGACGCTGAGGTATCCCCCACAGGAGCCGCGCATGCGCCGGATGCTCTTGCCCGCCTGCCTGCTGCTGGCCGCGGCACCGTTGTCCGCAGCGGCCGCCGAGGCCTGCGATGTTCCGCCCCGCTTCGGCCTGAGTCCGTTGGCGGTGGCCATCCGCAACACCGCCTGCAATGAGCACCGGCTCTGGTACCGGCCCTTCATCGATCGTGAAGGCCGTGCCGCCAGCCTCAGCGTCACCGAAGCCGAAAGCGATCACCTGGCAGACAATGGCCTGATCGCCTGGCAGCGCGTGGCCGGCTACTGGCGCAACAGCGGCACGCTCAATGCGATGGGCAGCATCGCGGGCGCCAGCAGCTGCCTGGCGCCGTTGGGCACGCGCTACACCGACAGCGACTGCCGCGCCTTCCTGATCGACAACCCGTGGTCGGCCGCGTTCATTTCCTGGGTGATGGTGCAGTCCGGCGTTCCTGGCTTCAATACTTCGCCACGCCACATCGACTACATCCGTGCCGCCTACCAGGGCGGCCCCTCGGGCGTGCCGTACCGGCTGGTCGACCCGGCCACGGCCAAACCCGCACCGGGCGACCTGCTGTGCTTCCTGCGCGACCGCAGCACCACGCTCAGCTACAGCGGGCTGGTGCAGGCACTGGGCAATGGCTCGGTGGGCCACTGGAAATCGCATTGCGAAGTGGTGGTGGCGGCCAACCTCGGCGGCGACCAGACCCTGTACCTGGTCGGTGGCAACGTGATGAACACCGTGGCGATGCGGTTGCTGCAGCTGGATCGTACGGGGCTGATCAAGCTGCCTCCGGCACGCGAACGCAACAGCACCGGCATCGACCCCAGCTGCACACCAGGTCGCGAGGAGGAATGCAGCTTCAACCGGCAGGACTGGGCAGCGCTGCTGCAGCTGACTGCAACCTCACCGCTGGTGATGCCCTCGCCCACTGCGACGCCGATGCAGCCCACTCCGGCACCGCAACCGGTCATCGTGCCCACGCAGCCGATGTCCAGCGAACCGCAGCCGCGGCGGTGAGTGCAGCGCTTGATCCCGCGCGCGTTCGCCGCCATCTTTGCGGGATCAACCCCTGACGGCTGACGCCATGCCCACCCTGCTGCTGTTGCTGATTGCCGGCGGAATCATCTATTTCTTCTGGAACGCGGCGCGTTCGGCCGCCGAGCGCGCGGTCGAACTGGGGCGCAATGCCTGCCGTGCTGCCGACGTGCAATGGCTGGATCAGGCGGTGCACGCCACCGGCCTGCGCCTGTCGCGCGGCGAAGATGGCCGGCTCGGCTTCGAACGTACCTTCAAGTTCGAGTATTCCTACGACGGCATCGATCGCCACGTGGGCCGCATGGTGCTGCGCGGCGACCAGCTGATCTCATTCACTGGTCCGGGCGCGGCGCGGATCAGCCAGATCCGCGCGGATGTGGACGATGCCGAGGATGTGTAAGGGCTGAAGGCGTGCCGACCAACGGTCGGCACCCACCGTTACCTGGTTACTTGACCACGCGCAGGTTCGGGCGCCCCTTCGGCGGCGGGCTGGCTGGCGGCGTATCGTCCGGCGGCGTGCCTTCCTCGTGCAGCAGCTCATCGCTGGTCGGAGCGGTCTCGTTGCCCGGGATGTCATCCGGTAGCGCCATGCCCTGCCCGGTCTCGCGGGCGTAGACGGCCAGCACGGCGCTGATCGGCACCTGCACCGGGTAGCTGGTACCGGAGAAGCGCGCAGAGAAGCTCACCATCTCGTTGTCGATCATCAGCCGCACGACAGCACGTTCGGCGATGTTGAGCACGACCCGGCCATCCTTGACCGCCGAAGGCGGGACCTGCACGCCGGGAACGCCGGCGTCGACCAGGATGTGCGGGGTCAGCTGGTTGTCGTTGATCCATTCCACCAGCGCCCGCAGCAGGTACGGGCGGTGGCTGGTCATGTGGAAGAAGTCTTCGGTCATGCGTGAAGTGTACGCGCCCGGCGCCCCGCCGGGGCGGATCACCTGCACGCCGGTCGGCGTGCAGACGGGTAACGCAGGCCCGGATCAGACCGGCAGATCGCGCAGCTTCTTTTCCTGATCGGTCAGGCTGCGGACGAAACCGGGGTGGCGGAAGATGCGGTTGCCGTAGTCCTCGATCGCCTTGCCGTCCTTCGGCAGCGGTACGTCCAGCGACTGCAGGCGCCAGATGATCGGCGCCATCGCGCAGTCGGCCAGGCTCATTTCCGGGTTGAGGAAGAACTTGCTGGCCTTGAACAGCGGCAGCGAGGCGGTCAGCAGCTCCTTCAGGCGCTTGCGGCCAGCCTCGGCCTGGGTCTTGTTGCCGAGCTGGATGGCCTGCACCTGTGGCACCCAGTCGTGCTCGATGCGCAGCATCGCCAGGCGGATGCGCGCACGCGAGAGCGGATCGACCGGCATCAGCGGCGGATGCGGATAACGTTCGTCCAGGTACTCGCTGACCACTGATGCGGCGTACAGCACCAGCTCGCGTTCGACCAGGGTCGGCACCGAGTGATACGGATTGAGGTCGATCAGGTCTTCAGGCGGGTTCTGTGGATCGACCGGAACGAAGTCGAAGGTCACACCCTTGGCCGCCAGGACCAGGCGTACACGGTGGCACAGTACATCGTCGTTTGAGGAAAACAGCGTCAGTGTATTGCGCATGCGTACGCTCGCCGCCATCAAAGGCTCTCCCACGACAGGAGACCGCCTGCCGCATCGGCGCCGCCGGCACCGTGCCGGCGGTCGACTCCTCCCCGAGTGTGCAACCGACCATCACAAAAGCCAATAGGCCCGTGCGATGGCCGGCGGCAGATTCAGTGAACGTCCTTCCAGTATTCCTTCTTCAGCAGGTACAGCAGGAAGGTGAGCAGGGCCAGGAACAGGATCACCCACACGCCCAGCTGCTGGCGCTTGAGCGCGGCCGGTTCGCCGGCATACTCGAGGAAGTTGGTGATGTCCCGCACCGCCTGGTCGTACTGCCCGGCATCAACCGAACCCGGCGTTTCGATCTTCAGGCCGGTCACCGGCGGGTCCATGCCGGGCGCTTCCGCCTTGCCATGGACCGCATGCTGCAGGCCCTGCATCTCCCACAGCGGGTTGGGCATGGAGGCATTGGCGAACAGCGCGTTGTTCCAGCCCAGCGGCCGGCTGCTGTCCAGATAGAACGACTTGAGGTAGGTGTAGACCCAGTCACTGCCCCGCACGCGCGCGATCAGGCTGAGGTCGGGCGGCATCTTGCCGAACCACTTCTCCGCGTTCTCCTTGGGCATCGCCACCGGGATCGGGTCGCCGATCGCCGAGCCGGTGAAGTTGAGGTTGTTCATCACCTCTTCCTCGGTCAGGCCCAGGTCCTGCGCCATCCGCGAATAGCGCAGGTACTTCAGCGCGTGGCAGCCGGAACAGTAGTTCATGTACAGCTGCGCGCCACGCTGCAGCGAAGCGCGGTCGCCCAGATCGTTGCCGGCCTGCAGCAGCTTGGTGCCACCTTCGGCGGCGGAGGCCAGGAAACTGCCCAGCATCAGGGTGGCCGTCAGGGCCAACCGGACCATCCAGCGATCAGTCATGGGTGGTCACCCTCTCCGGTACCGGCTTGGTCTTGTCCAACCGTGTCCATAGCGGCATGGTGATGAAGAACGCGAAGTACAGGAAGGTCAGCACCCGCCCGATGTAGGTCTCGTGCACGTCGGTGCCCGGGCCGGAACCAATCACGCCCAGCCACACGAAGCACACCGCCAGCACGCCCAGCATCACCTTCGAGATCCAGCCACGGTAGCGCACCGACTTCACCCTGGCCTTGTCCAGCCACGGCACCAGGAACAGGATCGCAATGGCCGAGAACATCACCAGCACGCCACCGAGCTTGTTCGGTACCACGCGCAACATCGCGTAGTAAGGCGTGTAGTACCAGACCGGCTTGATGTGTTCCGGGGTCACCAGGCGATTGGCCTCGGTGAAGTTGTCGTGCTCCAGGAACAGGCCGCCGAAACCGGGCGCGAAGAAGATGATGAAGGCGGCGATGATCAGCAGGAAACCGGCGCCGACGCCATCCTTGAGCGTGTAGTACGGGTGGAACGGAATGCCATCGGCCGGTGCGTTCGGCGACCAGCGGTTGCCCTTCGGCCCCTTCTTGATCTCCACGCCATCGGGGTTGTTCGAACCCACTTCGTGCAGCGCGCCCAGATGCAGTACCACCAGCAGCAACAGCACCAGCGGCAGGGCGATGACATGCAGCGCGAAGAAACGGTTGAGCGTGGCGTCACTGGGCAGGTAATCGCCCATGATCCATTCGGTCAGGCCGTTGCCGATCACCGGTATCGCGCCGAACAGCGAGATGATCACCTTGGCGCCCCAGAACGACATCTGGCCCCACGGCAGCACGTAGCCCATGAAGGCTTCGGCCATCAACACCAGGTAGATCAGCATGCCGAGGATCCACACCAGCTCGCGCGGCTTCTGGTAACTGCCGTACAGCAGGCCACGGAACATGTGCAGGTAGACCACGATGAAGAACAGCGAGGCACCGGTGGAGTGCATGTAGCGGATCAGCCAGCCCCACTCCACATCGCGCATGATGTATTCGATGGAGCCGAACGCCTCGGCGGCGCTGGTCTTGTAGTGCATCGTCAGGAAGATGCCGGTGACGATCTGGTTGACCAGCACCAGCAGTGCCAGCGAACCGAAGTAGTACCAGATGTTGAAGTTCTTCGGCGCGTAATACTCGGTGACGTGCTTGCGGTAGACCGGCATCAGGCCCGGCGCGCGGGCATTGACCCAGTCGGCGACGCCGCTGGCGGTACGGGCGAGGATATTGGCCATCAGGCTGCCCCCTGCGGATCGACACCGATGATGATGGTGTTGTCGTCCTGGTAGTGGTGCGCGGGCACCTTCAGGTTGATCGGCGCCGGCACGTCCTTGAAGACGCGGCCGGACATGTCGAAGCGCGACTTGTGGCACGGGCAGAAGTAGCCGCCCTTCCACTGCGGGTCGTAGGGCTCGGGCCGGATCTCGGCGACCATTTCCGGCGAGCAGCCCAGGTGCGTGCACAGGCCGACCAGCACGGAGATGTCCGGCTTGATCGAGCGCAGCTCGGGGTTCTGCTTCAGCACGTAGTCCGGCTGCTGGTCCTTCTCGCCGGACTCGGGGTCCTTGAGGCGGCCATCCAGCCCGTGCAGCGCGTCCAGGATCGCCTTGGACCGCTTGACGATCCAGATCGGCTGGCCACGCCATTCCACGATCAGGCGTTGGCCTTCCTGCAGGGCGCTGATGTCGGCCACCACCGGTGCGCCGGCAAGCTTGGCACGGGCACTGGGGTTCCAGGATTTGATGAAAGGAACGGCGGTGAATCCGACGCCGACGGCGCCCACCACGGCTGTGGTGGCAGAAAGAAAACGCCGACGTCCGGTGTTGACTGGATCGTGTACCCCATCGTTGGCCATCCGGCACTCCGATATTGATTAGGTAGCTTTAAGGCTGCCAGCGGATCCGGTGGGGGCCAGAGCCGCATTGAATCACGGTCGAGTGTAGCGGAACCGTCGCGCGCCACACAACGCATTGCAACAACATTGATTGCGGGGTTGCCGGCCAGCGGCCGGCACTACCTTTCAAAGGAGTGCCGACCAACGGTCGGCACCTACCGTTCAAGGAGTGCCGATCAACGGTCGGCGCCTACTGGTGACTCAGGGCGGTGCGGTAACGCTCGGCCAGCTGCCCGACCCGGCGCACGTAGTACTGGGTTTCGCTGTAGGGCGGCACGCCACCGTGGCGGTCGACCGCGCCTTCGCCAGCGTTGTAGCCGGCTGCGGCAAGGGTCAGGTCGCCATTGAAGCGTTTCAGCAACCACGCAAGATACTGCACGCCGCCGCGGATGTTCTGCCCGGCGTCATAGGAATCGCTTACGCCGAAGCGCGCGGCGGTCGGCGGCATCAGCTGCATCAGGCCCTGCGCGCCAGCACGGCTGAGCGCGGTCGGGTTGTAGGCCGACTCGGCATGGATGATGGCGCGCACCACCGCCTCCTCCACGCCGAACTCGCGCGCGGCCGAGGTGATCTCGGCCTGGAAGGCCGAGGTGTTCAGTCGCACGGTGCCGAAGTCCACGCGTGGATTGACCCCGCAGGCATAGCAGCGCTCCATGAAGCTGTAGCGGATGGTCCGGACCGGGCCGAGGTTGGCCACCTGTGTCGGGCGCGCACTGGTGTAGTGGCGCACGCCATCCTTCATGAAGGAATACACCTGGCCACTGACCATGCGCCCGCTGCGCGAGGCGACCGGCTGTGCGGGACCGGATGCCGGCACGGACGCAGGCGCGACCGTTGCCGGCGCTGCGGCACTCGCAGCAACGGCCACCGGGTTGCGTTCGATGCTGGCCACCGTGGTGGGTGCCGGCCTGGGCGCGGCCACCACCGGTCGAGGTGCCGGGCGGGTGTCACGGGTGTAGCTGATGGTGCTGCAGCGCGCGCCGGCCACCCGCTTGCTCACATAACTGGTGACGCCGTCAGCGCCCTGGCACTTGTACAGGGTTCCAGCGCTGGCCGGCGCAGCGGTCAGCGCAGCGATGATGATCGCCGTTGTCCCCAGTATCCCCTTCATGGCGGCGAGTGTCCCAGCTTCGCCGGGGCTTGCCAAGCGACGTGGCTCAGCCTGTGACCGGCGGCACAGCCAGCAGCTGGCCGAGGCCCGCCAGGCGCTGTGCCAGTTCGTCGCGCAGGCCCGGCGGGGTGGTCCAAAGCGCCACGGGCAGGCGGTCCAGGCTGAGAATCTGCGCCAGCATCATGCCGCGGCTCTCGGCGCCCATGCGCAGCAGGCAGTGGTTGGGGCCATCCGCTTCCAGCACTCCACACCACGGCGGGATGCGGCCTTCCAGCTCGGAATGGCTGCCGGACAGGCGGAGGATGGCCTGCAGCGCGAACGGCGCCTGGCTGACCGCCTGCCGCACCATCACATCGGGCGGCGCCGGGGTGCGCCGGTGCAGGCCCGGCCCGGCGCACTCACGTACGGCGCCCATGCGGTCCACGCGCAGGGTGCGCCAGTCCTGCCGCCCCAGGTCCCAGGCAAGCAGATACCAGCGTCGCCCGTAATTGACCAGGTGCTGGGCCTCGACCTCGCGCTGGGTGACGGCTTCCTGCGCGCTGCGGTATTCGAAGGCCAGCCGTGACGCCTGTCGGCAGTGCTGGGCCAGCCGCCCGAGCAGGCGTGCGTCGGTGGACGGAAGGTCGGACAGGGTGGCCGTCGCTGCATGCACCTCGCCGGCCTGCTGGCGGCGACGGGTCGGCACCAGCGGATCGAGCTTGGACAACAGGCCACGCGCGGTGTCGTCGATCCCGGCAACGGTGGCCGAGGCTGCGCGCAGGGCGATGGCCAGGGTGGTCGCCTCCTCCTCGTCCAGCAGCATCGGCAGCACCGGGGCCCCGGCCCCCAACTGGTAGCCGCCGCCGACCCCGGACGAGGCCTGCACCGGATAGCCCAGCTCGCGCAGGCGCTCGATATCACGGCGGATGCTGCGCCGGTCCACACCCATGCGCTCGGCCAGCTCGGCCCCGGACCACTGACGGCGGGCCTGCAGCAGGGCGATCAGGCGCAGCAGACGATGGGCGGTATGGCGCATGAAGGATCGAGGACAGAAGTCGTCCGCAATAGTGCCTCAGGATGGCCTCCAGTTCACCATCCACCGCAAGGAGCAATGCCATGAATTCACGCCAGATCACCCTGTACCACGCCGCCCGTTCCCGCTCGAGCGGCGCCGTGGCCCTGCTCGAAGCGCTGGGTGCCGACTACCGCATGCAGGTGCTGGACCTGAAAGCCGGCGCCAACCTGGCCCCGGCCTACCTGGCCATCAACCCGATGGGCAAGGTGCCGGCCATCGTCCACAACGGCGCACTGGTGACCGAGCAGGTGGCGATCTACCTGTACTTGGCCGACCTGTATCCGGAAGCCGGGCTGGCGCCGCCGATCGGTGACGCCCTGCGCGGGCCCTATCTGCGCTGGATGGCCTTCTATGGCGCCTGTTTCGAGCCGGCGATGATCGACAAGGCGATGCACCGCGAGCCGCCGCCGCGCCTGATGTCGCCGTACAACGATGCCGAGACCGTGCTGCAGGTGGTCGAGGCCCAGCTGGCGCAGGGCCCGTACCTGCTGGGCGAGGTCATGAGCGCCGCCGACGTGCTGTGGGGCAATGCGCTGGCGTGGACCACGGCCTTTGGCCTGGTACAGCCGGCGCCGGCCACGGCTGACTACATCGCACGGATGAGCGCGATGACCGCGTTCGACCGTTCGCGGCAGATCGATGCGGAGCTGGCGGCGGCGTAAGGGCGCCCGCCGGGCACCGCCCGGCGCTACCGGGGCCGGCGGGATGCGGGTAGCGCGGGGCCGTGCCCCGCGAGCGCACAGCGCGGCGCACGCGCCGGGATGCAGGTAGAATTGCCGGCTTTCCCGCCACCCGAATGGATTAAGCGCCATGACCGGGACGCCAGACGTCTTTCCGCCCGCCCCGCCGGGCGGTGCCCCGCTCGTTGCCCTGCCCGCCGGTCCGCGCAAGCCCGACCAGGTGAAAGGCAAGCTGTACATCAAGACCCACGGTTGCCAGATGAACGAGTACGACTCGGCCAAGATGGCCGACGTGCTCGCCGCCAGCGATGGCCTGGAACTGACCGATACCCCGGAAGACGCCGACGTCATCCTGGTCAACACCTGTTCCATCCGCGAGAAGGCGCAGGAGAAGGTTTTCAGCCAGCTGGGCGTCTGGAAGGGCCTGAAGAACAAGGGCCGCGAGGTCATCATCGGCGTGGGCGGCTGCGTTGCCTCGCAGGAAGGCGAGGCGATCATCAAGCGTGCGCCGTTCGTGGACCTTGTGTTCGGCCCGCAGACCCTGCACCGGCTGCCGGAGCTGATCCGCGCCCGCCGCGAGCAGAAGCGCCCGCAGGTGGACATCAGCTTCCCCGAGATCGAGAAGTTCGACCGCCTGCCGGAACCGCGTGCCGAAGGCGCTTCGGCGTTCGTGTCGATCATGGAAGGCTGCTCGAAGTACTGCTCGTTCTGCGTGGTGCCCTACACCCGCGGCACCGAAGTCAGCCGCCCGTTCGAGGACGTGGTGGTGGAAGTGGCGCAGCTGGCCGCGCAGGGCGTGCGCGAAATCAACCTGCTCGGGCAGAACGTCAATGCCTATCGCGGCCCCTATGGAGATGGCGAGTTCGCCGATCTCGGCCTGCTGATCCGGACCATCGCCGAGATCGACGGCGTCGGCCGCATCCGCTTCACCACCTCGCACCCGCTGGAGTTCAGCGACTCGCTGATCGATGCGTTCCGCGACGTGCCGCAGCTGGCCAACTTCCTGCACCTGCCGGTGCAGGCCGGCAGCGACCGCGTACTGTCGGCGATGAAGCGCGGCTATACCGCGCTGGAATTCAAGTCGAAGATCCGCAAGCTGCGCGCGGTGCGCCCGGACATCTCGATCAGCTCGGACTTCATCGTCGGCTTCCCCGGCGAAACCGATGCCGATTTCGAGAAGACCATGAAGCTGATCGAGGACATCGGCTTCGACCACAGCTTCTCCTTCATCTATTCGCGCCGCCCGGGGACCCCGGCGGCCGACCTGGAGGACACGATCAGCGATGCCGAGAAGCACGCGCGCCTGTCGCGCCTGCAGGAGCGCATCAATGCGCACGCCGCCGGCATCTCCGAGAAGATGGTCGGCACCGTGCAGACCGTGCTGGTGGAAGGCCCTTCGCGCAAGAACCCGAACGAACTGACCGGCAAGACCGAGAACATGCGTTCGGTGAACTTCCCGGCGCCGGCGCGGCTGATCGGCCAGTTCGTGGATGTGGTGATCACCGAGGCGCTGACCAATTCGCTGCGCGCGCGCGTGGTGGCGGAATAAGGTGCGCCGACCAACGGTCGGCACCCACCGGAGTTGATGCCGACCAACGGTCGGCACCCACCGGAGCTGATGCCGACCAACGGTCGGCACCCACCGAATTGATGCCGGCCAACGGTCGGCACCCACCGAATTGATGCCGGCCAGTGGCCGGCACCTGCCGGAATTGATGCCGGCAGGCGGCCGGCACCTACCAGGGTGGATGCCGACCGTTGGTCGGCATGCCTCAATCCAAACGCTTGCGGAAACGCAGGATCGCCAGGGTCATCATCACCGCGATGAAGCCCAGCAGCGCCAGCGCGTCGTGCCACAGCTCCCACAGCGAGGCGCCGCGCAGCATGATGCCGCGCACCAGGCGCAGGAAGTGGGTCAGCGGCAGTACTTCGGCCAGCCATTGCACCGGCCGCGGCATGCCCGCGAACGGGAACATGAAGCCCGACAGCAGGATCGACGGCAGGAACAGGAACAGGGTCATCTGCATCGCCTGGAACTGCGAGCGCGCGCGCGTGGAAATCAGCAGCCCCAGTGCGAGGTTGGCCAGCACCAGCAGCACCGCGGCCAGGTAGATATCGAGCAGGCTGCCTCGGATCGGCACCTGGAACAGCCAGGTGCCCAGCACCAGCACCAGCGTGGTCTGCAGCAGGCCGATGGCTGCATAGGGCAGCACCTTGCCCACCATCAGTTCGCTGCGCGACACCGGCGTGGCGATCAGCAGCTCCATGTTGCCGCGCTCGCGTTCACGCACCACCGCCACCGCCGTGAACATCACCAGGGTCATGGTCAGGATCACCCCGATCAGGCCTGGCACGATGTTCACCGCCGAACGCCGCTGCGGGTTGTAGAAGCTGGTCACGCTGATTGGACCCCCGGCGATGCTGCCTTCGCGCAGCGGCCGCGTGTTGCTGGTCGGTCGCGTCTCCAGCGGCACCTGCGCCAGCTGGATCGCCGCGCTCTGCACCACGGTGTCGCTGCCATCAACCAGCACCTGCACCGCCTCGCGTCCATCGAAGCGACGGCGCTCGAAGTCGGCCGGCACCACGATGCCGACACTGATCTCGCCACGCCGCAGCGCCTGCATCAACTGGTCGGGCGTATAGGCTTCGCTGCGCGGCGTGATCACGCCGGTGGCGACCATGTCCTGCACCAGCGCGCGTGACGCCGCACTGTTGGCCTGGTCGGCGACACCTGCGTCGAGGTGGCGCAGGTTGAGATTGATCGCGTAGCCGAACAGCAGCAGCTGCATCACCGGAATGCCGACGATCATCGCCAGCGTGATGCGGTCGCGGCGCAGCTGGCGCAATTCCTTGAGCATGATCGCCCACAGCCGGCGCAGGTTCATGCCGCTGGCTCCCGGCCACGGCCGCGGGTGGCGGCGACGAAGACGTCTTCCAGGTTCGGCGCCACCGCCTCGATGCGGGCCTGCGGGTCGGCGCTGGCCAGCGCGCGCCGCAACGCTGGCGTATCGGCGGCCGCCTCGCTGCACAGCACGCGCAGCTGCGTGCCGATCTGTGCCACGCTCAGCACGCCGGGCAGCTCAGACAATGCGCGGCTGGCCTGCCGCGGCTGCGCCGACGTGACCTGCAGCGTGCGGCCGTCCAGCCGTGCACACAGTTCGGCCGGCGTGCCATCGGCGACCAGCGCGCCTCGATCGAGGATCGCCAGCCGGTGGCAGCGCTCGGCTTCGTCCATGTAGTGGGTCGATACCAGCACGGTGGTACCGGCGTCGGCAAGTTCAAACAGGGCCTCCCAGAAATCGCGGCGTGACTCCGGGTCAACCGCGCTGGTCGGCTCGTCCAGGAACAACAGCTCGGGCGCGTGCACGACGGCGCCGGCCAGCGCCAGGCGCTGCTTCTGGCCACCACTGAGGGTGCCGGCCAGCTGCGGCTGCCGGTCCAGGAGACGGTACTGCTGCAGCAGTTCGTCGACCCGCTGCCGGGCCTGCGTACGCGGCAGGTCCTGGATGGCGGCGAGGAATTCCAGGTTCTCGCGCACCGAAAGGTCTTCATACAACGAGAAGCGCTGGGTCATGTAGCCGATGCGCCGGCGCAGTGCCTCGGCCTGCTCCGGCACGGCCAGGCCGAGCACCTCGATCTGGCCGGCACTCGGTTCCAGCAGGCCGCACAGCATGCGGATGGTGGTCGACTTGCCCGACCCGTTCGGGCCCAGGAAGCCATAGACCTGGCCACGCGGCACGGTCAGGTCGACATTGTCCACGGCCAGCAGATCGCCGAAGCGGCGGGTCAGGCCCTGGGCATGCACCGCGATGTCGTTGCCGGTGTTCAGAAGCTCACCTGCACCGGCATTCCCGCCGGCAGCTTCTGCATGTCGGAAGGAGCGTCCACTTCGATCTCGGCGAGGTAGCTCAGGCGCGCGACGTCGTCACCGGTCAGTGCGTAGTACGGAGTAAATGAAGGCTCGCTGCGGATCGAGCGCACATGCCCCTTCAACGCAGTGCCTTGCCCTTCCAGGTGCACCTGCGCGACCTGCCCGACCTTGACCTGCAACCGCAATGGCTGCGGCAGGTAGACGCGCGCATAGGGGCGCTCGCCGACCAGCATCACCGCCAGCGGCGCGCCGACCGGCGCCTGGTCGCCCTGCCGGTAAGGCAAGGCATCGACCACGCCGTCGCGCGGCGCACGCAATTGCAGCTTCTGCAGGTTCACGGCCTGCACTGCCTGTTGCGCCTGCGCGGCATCGGCGGCGGCCTGGCCCTGGGCGATATCCTGCACACGGCTGCCGTGCACCCGCTCCAGCCAGGCCTGCTCGGCAGCACGAACGCTGGCCTCGGCATTGCCGGCGGCGGCACGTGCACGATCCAGCTCAGCGGCGGCAATCAAGCGCTGCTGTGCCAACGGCTGGACCCGTCGGTAATAGGCACTTGCTTCGGCAGCCTGTGCGCGCAGCGCGGCCAGTTGCGCCTGGGCCTGCGCGATCTGCTCCTGGCGTGGGCCGATCTTCAGTTCTTCCAGCTGCGCCTGCGCACGCGCCGTATCAGCCTGCGCTGCGGCGAACTGCGCGTCGCCGCGGGCCGGGTCGAGCTGCATCAGCACGGCGCCGGCCTTGACCTGCTGTCCCTCGCGCACCTCCACCGTGGCGATCACTTCGGCCGCCGGCGCCGGCACCGTGATCCGGTCCCACTCCAGCGTGCCCAGTGCAGTCGGTGTTGACTGCCCACACCCGGCCAGCAGGCCGATGCCCGCCAGTCCGATTCCTCGCATCCCGTTGCCGATGCCCATGCCATCCCCTCCTGCGACGGCGACACGGTGCCATGTGCCCCGTGCACCCTCAATGATTCCAATCAGCCCTGACGGTTTTTTCGCCACGCGCCGGCACGCCTTTTGCTGCAAGGCTCCGCACCACCTATCCACAGGTTGATTCGGCATCATTCCACAACCGTTGTGGAAATCCGCCAGCGCGCGGCTTTGTTGCTCGCCCGGCAACGAAACCTGCACTGTCGTCACGATGAATGCCCCCGTGCAGGCCCCCGTGGCAGTGCTGCCGAAGCGACGAGCGACCATGACGTTTTTTTCACCAGGACCTCATGGGCCTTGTGGCACAAGCATTGCGAAGGTCTATCCACAGGTTTTCGCGCCCCCCGTCCACACCGGGTGTGGAAAACGCTGTATCGACCGTCTGCTGGCCGTGTGCCCCGCACGCGCGCTACCCTTGTCTCCCCTGAATACACTGCGGTGGAAGGCGTCCGCCCCACCCGAAGCAATGAAGAGCATCGAGCATCGAGACTTCACCCTGTCGCCGGAAGACAACGAACGGCTGGCCAACCTGTGTGGCCCGTTCGACGGGCACCTGCGGCAGATCGAACTGAAACTCGGCGTGGAAATCGCCAACCGTGGCTTCGTGTTCCGCATCAGCGGGCCGAACGAAGCCATCGTCGAGGCGCAGAAGCTGGTTGAAGCGCTGTACGCCGAAGCCGGCGAAACGACCTTCGACAACCACGCCATCCACCTGCGCCTGGCGCAGGCCAATGTCGAGCAGATCGCCGAGCGCTCCTACGAAGCGCAGGAGGTGGCGATCAAGGTCAAGCGCGGCACGGTACGCGGGCGCGGTGCCAACCAGGCCCGCTACCTGCACCAGATCGCAACCCACGACATCAACTTCGGCATCGGGCCGGCCGGCACCGGCAAGACCTTCCTGGCCGTGGCCAGCGCGGTCGAAGCACTGAACGAATCGCGGGTGCAGCGGCTGATCCTGGTCCGCCCCGCGGTGGAAGCCGGCGAGAAGCTGGGCTTCCTGCCCGGCGACCTGAGCCAGAAGGTCGATCCCTATCTGCGACCGCTGTACGACGCCCTGTACGAGATGATGGGCGTGGAAAAGGTGGTCAAGCTGCTGGAAAGGAACGTCATCGAGATCGCGCCGCTGGCCTATATGCGCGGCCGTACGCTCAACGATGCGTTCGTGATCCTGGACGAAGCACAGAACACCACCATCGAGCAGATGAAGATGTTCCTGACCCGCCTCGGCTACGGCTCCACCGCGGTGGTCACCGGTGACCTGACCCAGACCGACCTGCCCAAGCACGTGAAGTCGGGCCTGCGCGACGCCATCGATGTGCTGCGCGACGTGGAGGGTGTCAGCTTCACCTTCTTCGAATCCCGCGACGTGGTCCGCCACCCGCTGGTGGCGCGTATCGTCAGCGCCTACGACCGCCGCGACCTGCATCAGATCCAACCTGGAGCAACTCCATGACCCGTGGTCCCGTGCGACTGGACGTCGCCGTCAGTTATGCCCTGCCGCGTGCCGGTCTGCCGGCGGCAGTGAGCTTCCGCAGGTGGGTGGCTGCCGCGCTGAAGGGCCGCATCCGCGAGGCCGACCTGGCCATCCGCGTGGTCGACGCCAAGGAAGGCCAGTCGTTGAACCGCCACTACCGTGGCAAGGACTACGCCACCAACGTGCTCAGCTTCCCGGCCGACGTGCCCGAAGGCCTGCCCAAGGGCGTCAAGTTCCCGCTGCTCGGCGATCTGGTGATCTGTGCACCTGTCGTAGCGCGGGAGGCCGACGAACAGGGCAAGGCGCTCAACGCCCACTACGCGCACCTGACCGTGCACGGCGTGCTGCACCTGCTCGGCTGGGACCACGAGGACGACAAGGAAGCCGAAGCGATGGAACAGCTGGAACGGGAGATCCTGGCCGAGCTGGGCATCGACGACCCCTACGCGGGCGAGCGCTGACACCGGGCCCTGTTCCGAGCCCACGCACTCACGGAAGAGGAGCGCAGCATGACCCTGCCCGCACTTGTGCTTGCCGCGCTACTGCAGTCCGGGGCAGGCCTGATGCCCGATCCTGACCGTCCCTCACCGTTCCCCGCCAGCGACAGCGAGGCCGACATCGCCGCAAAGATCGCCGAATTACGGGCGTTCTTCGGCAGCAGCGAGGGCGAAACCCGCAACATCGTCGCCACTGCCCAGCAACGGGCACTGATCGAGCGCCTGGAAGCGCGGCACGCGGCACGTCTGGCCGGCATCTGGGTGGACAATGCGAGGGGCTGGAACGTTGTCGTGCGACTGACAGGCGCCGCACCCGAGGCCGATGAGACACATCCAGGGGCGGATGGCCCGCAACGTGTGCGCTACATCACCGGCGCCGCGATGACCGAAGCGGAGATGACGCGCCGCCTGCACGCACAGCAGGACTGGCTGCGGGCCCAGCTGCCCGACCTGTTCGGCCATGGCCTGGATGTCAAGACCGGGGAGCTGGAGGTGGAGCTGCGGGATACCCCAGCCAACCGCGCGACGGCGGCGGCCGTGCGTGACCACCTGCAGGCGCGACTGGGCTACCCGGTCAGGCTGCGCTGGTACCCAGCGGCCACGCGCTGGAATCCGCCCTGACTGCGCCACGGCTGGAGTGCCCGCCATGCGCTGAGCTACTGTTCAACACCGGCCAGGACGCGGAAGGAAAAAGGATGAACCCAGGGAACAGCTTCACGACGTTTGCGATGGCCGCCGGCCTGCTCGCGGGCCTGCTGGTGCTGGGCGCTTACACCTTGCGCCGCATCAGCGCCCGCGACCCCGGCGGCAGGCACTGGCTGCTGCGCAGCCTGGCCCTGCTGTCGCCCGTGTGCCTGCTGGCCGGGCTGGCGATCGGCATGTTCGGCCCGCACCTCACAGGTAGAGCGGAACCCGCCCACCTGCCGGGGCTGTGGGAAACGTCGATGGTGCTGATACTGGTCGGTGCCTTGACCCTGCCAGTGCTGTGGCGAACGCTGCTGCAGCAGTGGCTTGGCAGGCCGGCCAATGCACTCCCGTTCTTCCACGCCAGCCGCACCTCGCTGCTGGTGCTGTTCGTGCTGGCCGTGATCTACATGAAAGTGGCCAGGACAGCCGCGGCGGATCTGATGCCCTGGCTGACCAGCCCGGGCCTGTGGCCGGCGGTGGCGCGCATCGCGGGGCAATCGATGCAGGTCGCCATGCTTGCGGTCGTGCTGACTCTCTCACTGATGGTTGTACGGCGGGCGATGACCGGTTTCCTGCGCCTTCTCAGCGGGCTGTTCCGGCGCTCGCCGGGGCTATGATGGCGGCCCCTCGCCTGCGGAAACCGACCGTGTCACTGCGCTGCTGTCTGCCCCTGCTCTGTGCCCTCGCCGCTCCCTCCGCCTTCGCCACCCGCCTGGACCTGCCGGCCCTGATCGAATGCCGCCAGGGCGTGGCCGAGCAGGCCGCGCTGGCGCCGCTGCTGGCCGATCCGCTGAAGGCCGTGGCCCAGGGCCTGCAGCCGCTGCCGCAGGGCAACCAGTTCATGAGCGAGTTCCGGCTGGCCAGCCCGATCACCGTCTTCGGCCAACAGACCGATCGGGTGGCGGTGGCCGGCGCCAGCGTCATGGCCGTCCTCGACCAGGCCGACCCACGCCCGCTGGCCAAACGGCTGGAATTGGAGACCGGCTACGACCAGGACGGCAAGTTCATGGCCGGCCGCGAGCTGGTCAGCCGCGACGTGACCGACCCGAAGACCGGCGAGGCCCAGATCGAGTCGATCATCCTCAGCGTCTCCACCGTGGCTTCCCACCCGGGCAAGACCCTGGCCGGCTGCACCTACAGCCTGGACCTGCCCGAAGAGAAGCCGGCCGCGGCCGCCCCAGCCCCGGCCACCGGCAGTCACTGACAGGCCGTCACATCCTGCTAGACTTGGGTCAACGCCCGGCCTGCCGGGTGCCTTTTTTCCAGAGATGTCAGAAGACGACAGTAGTAGCTCCCCTGCGGAGCACAGTGAAAAGAAGCGCGGCTGGCTTGAACGCCTGACCTCCGCCTTCTCCGGCGAACCCCATACCCGCGACGAGCTGGTCGCTGTCCTGCACACCGCGCAGGAAGAGGGTCTGATCGCCGCCGATACCCTGAAGATGATGGAAGGCGCCATTTCGGTGGCCGAGCTGACCGTGGGCGACGTGATGATCTCGCGCTCGCAGATGGTCTCGCTGCCGGTTGAAGCGCCCTTCCTGGAACTGATGAAGCAGGTGGTCGAATCCGGCCATTCACGCTTCCCGGTGCACGGCGAGAACAAGGACGACATCCTTGGCATCCTGCTGGCCAAGGACCTGCTGCGCGGCGTGGTCGCCGACAACGGTCCGGCCAACGTGCGCGAGCTGCTGCGCCCGGCGGTCCTGATCCCGGAAGCGAAGAAGCTCAACGTGCTGCTGAAGGAGTTCCGCCTGTCGCGCAACCACATGGCCATCGTGGTGGACGAGTACGGCGGTGTCGCCGGCCTGGTCACCATCGAGGACGTGCTGGAACAGATCGTCGGCGAGATCGACGATGAGCATGACGAGGCCGAGGATCCCTCGGCGCAGATCGCGATCCAGTCCGACGGCCAGTACGTGGTCGACGCGCTGACCCCGATCGGCGACTTCAACGAGCGTTTCGGCGCGACGTTCTCCGACGAGGACTACGACACCATCGGCGGCCTGGTCACCGAGGCCGTGGGCCACCTGCCGGAAGTCGGTGACGAGCTGGCGCTGGACCGCTTCATGTTCCGCGTGGCCCGCGCCGATGCGCGCCGGGTACAGGCCTTCCACGTGACCGTGCTGCCGCCGGACGCGCAGGACGACGCTTGAAGCGCCGCGGCCTGATCCTCATGGTGTGGCTGGCACTCTACGTGCTGGCCTTGGCCCTGCCGCTGGCCGCCTTCGCGCAGCCGGCGCCGGCCATACCTGCCGTGCCCGCGGCCAGCGCTGAAGCCCCTGCTCCGCGCATCGGCGTGGTGACCATGCAGCCGGGCACGGTGTTCTTCGAACGCTTCGGCCATGACGCCATCGTGGTGGTCGATCCGCTCAGCGGTGAAGCGACCTCGTACAACTTCGGCTACTTCGATCCGTCCGAGGACGATTTCATCAGCCGCTTCGCGCGCGGCGACATGATGTACTACCTGGTGGCGCTGCCGCTGCAGCAGGACCTGTCGTACTACGACGAGACCGGCCGTGGCGCCAGCGTGCAATGGCTGGACCTGCGCCCGGACCAGGCGCGCTCGCTGGCCGCCGGCCTGGCCGAGCGGGCCAAGCCGGAAAACGCGCGTTACCACTACGATTACTACACCGCCAACTGCGCCACGATGGTGCGCGACACGCTGGACAAGGCGCTCGGCGGCGGCCTGCAGTCGCAGCTGTCGGGGCGCTCGCGTGGCAACACCTATCGCAGTGAATCGGTCCGTCTGGCCTCGCCGGCACCATGGATGTGGCTGGGCTTCGATGTAGGCCTCGGACCGTTCGCCGACCAGCCGCTGTCGCGCTGGCAGGAAGCGTTCGTGCCGATGCGCCTGGCCGATGCCCTGCGCCAGGCACGCAACAGCGATGGCCGGCCGCTGGTGCAGTCCGAACACGAACTGTTGCCGCACCGTATCGATCCGGAGCCGAAGGAGTTCGCACGCCGCTGGTGGCCGTGGCTGCTGTGTGGCCTGGTGATCGCCGCTGGCGTGCTGGCGCTGCGCAACCGCCCGCGCCTGCTGGCCGGGCTGGCCCTGCCGTTCTGGCTGCTGTGCGCCCTGTTCGGTGGCGTGCTGGTGTTCCTGTGGGGCTTCAGCATCCACTACGCCGCATGGGCCAACCGCAACCTGCTGCTGCTTTCGCCACTGGCCGTGCTGCTGCTGCCGGGCGCGATCGCACTGCTGCGCCGGCGCGTGCCGGGACTCATGTTCAGGATCGTGCTGTGGCTGCTGGCGGTACAGGCGGTGGCCGCGCTGGTGCTGCACTGGCTGAGCCTGCAGGCGCAGTACAACGTGCAGTGGATCGTGCTGCTGCTGCCGGTGCACGTGGCACTGGCGTGGGTGCTGGCGCGTCGTCCTCACTTGTCCGAAACACGGCCCTGACGCACGATGGCGGGCATGTCATTGCCCGCCTCCGCTTCCGCCCCCGCTTCGGCCAACCCTACCTGCGTCATCAACTGCGTCCACTACGATGACGAGGGCAAGCGCCACGACATCAGCCTGGATGCCATCAGCGATGTCATTGCCAGCGGCAACGGCTTCGTCTGGGTCGGCCTGTACGACCCCAACGAAGACGTGCTGCTGAAACTGCAGGAAGAATTCTGCCTGCACGACCTGGCCATCGAGGATGCGCGCAACGCGCACCAACGGCCCAAGGTCGAGACCTATGGCAACTCGTTGTTCGTGGTGGTGACCACCGCGCAGATGGTCGACGAACGCATCCAGTATGGCGAAACCCATGCCTTCCTCGGCCCGCGCTTCCTGGTGACGGTCCGCCACGGCGCCTCGCTGTCCTACGCGCCGGTGCGCGCACGCGTCGAGCGCGAGCCGCAGCTGCTGAAGATGGGCCCGTCGTACTGCCTGTACGCGGTGACCGACTTCGTGGTCGACAACTACCTGCCGATCGTGCACCGCTTCCGCGACACCCTGGACCTGCTGGAAAAGGACATCTTCGCCGACACCTACAAGCGCAGCACGGTAGTGCGGCTGTACGAGCTCAAGCGCGAGCTGAACAAGATGCGGATGGCGGTGGCGCCGCTGCAGGATGTGCTGGCGCAGCTGCGCCGCTACCAGGGCGACCTGATTCCCGATGAAGTGAAGCTCTACGTGCGTGACGTGCATGACCATGCGGTGCGCATCAGCGATGTGATCGACACCCTGCGCGAGATGCTGGGCACCGCGCTGAGCGTGAACCTTTCGCTGGTGACACTGGCGCAGGGCGAGACGGTCAAGCGGCTGGGCGCCTGGGCTGCGCTGCTCGCCGCGCCGACGCTGATCACCAGCTGGTACGGCATGAACTTCAGTCACATGCCGGAGCTGAGCGAACCCTGGTCGTACCCGCTGATGATCGTTGGCGTGGGCGGTGTGTGCGTCGGGCTGTACCGGTTGTTCAAGCGCGCGAAGTGGTTGTAGCGCGTATCGACCAACGGTCGATACCCACCAAGCACATGGGCGTCGATACCCTGCAGTCCGGTAGGCCACGACCGTTGGTCGTTGCACGCGACCCGCTTCTGGTAGTGCCGGCCGCTGGCCGGCAACCCGGCAACCCGGCAACCCGGCAACCCGGCAACCCGGCAACCCGGCAATGCCGGCCAACGGCCGGCACTACCGTTCGGGATCAAGCCACGTAGACGGTCTTGATGTTCATGAACTCATGGATGCCATGGTCAGCCAGCTCCCGACCAAAGCCTGACTGCTTGCTGCCGCCGAACGGCAGCCGCGCGTCGCTCTTGACGATGGCGTTGACGAACGCCGCACCGCATTCCATGCGCTGCGCGAAGCGCTCGCCGCGTACCGGATCGCCGGTCCACACGCTGCCGCCCAGGCCGAAGCGGGTGTCGTTGGCCACGCGCAGTGCCTCGGCCTCATCCTTGACCCGGATCACCGCGGCCACCGGCCCGAACAGCTCCTCGTCATACGCCGGCATGCCCGGGCCGACCTGGTCGAGCACCGTGGCCGGATAGCCGGCATGGGTGCCGGCAATCGGCTCACCACCGATCAGCACCCGCGCGCCCTTGGCCACGCTGGCCTGCACCTGCTTGTGCAGTTCGTCACGCAGGTCGGCGCGAGCCATCGGCGCCAGCGTGGTGCCCCGCTCATCGGGATCGCCGTACTGGCGCTCGCCCGCCGCCTGCACAAAGCGACGGACGAATTCATCGGCCACCGCCTCGACCACGATGAAGCGCTTGGCCGCGATGCAGGTCTGCCCGCTGTTGTCGAAGCGCGACTTCACTGCCGCGGCCACGGTCTTGTCGAGGTCGGCATCGTCGAGCACCACGAAGGCATCGCTGCCACCCAGCTCCATCACCGACTTCTTCAGCTGGCTGCCGGCATTGGAGGCGATCGAGCGCCCTGCCCGCTCGCTGCCGGTCAGCGTCACCGCCTTCACCCGTGCGTCGCGCAGCACGTCGGCGGCCTGGTCGTTGTCGATGTGCAGCACGTCGAACACGCCATCAGGCAGGCCGCCGTCACGGCACAACGCCAGGATCAGGTCGGCGCACTGCGGCACGTTGCTGGCGTGCTTGAGCAGGGCGACGTTGCCAGCCATGAACGCCGGGGCGAGGAAACGGAACACCTGCCAGATCGGGAAATTCCACGGCATCACCGCGAACACGCAGCCGATCGGCTCGTAGCGCACGTAGCTGCGCTGGGCTTCGGTATCGATCAGCTGCGGCTTGAGATAGTCGGCCGCGTGATCGGCATAGTACTCGCAGGCGGCAGCGCACTTGTCGACCTCGGCCAGCGCCTCGGCCTTGAGCTTGCCCATCTCGTGGGTCATCGCCTGCTGCAGGTCGTCGCGCCGCGTGCGCAGCTGCGCGGCGATCTGGCGAAGGATGGCGCCGCGGTCCTGCAGCGAGCGATCTGCCCAGCCCGGAAATGCATCGGCAGCGGCCTGCAGGCGCTGCTCGATGTCGGCTGCGCCCATCAGTTCATGGCGGTAGGTCACCTGTCCGGTGGCCGGGTCGACGATCTCGACGGTCATGGGGGATCTCCATCTGGAAGACCCCCATTGTGCGCCGCCGGCTGTGAGCCGGGTGTTGCCGGCGTTGTCGGCAGACCGTGTGCTCAGCCGTTGTCCTGCCGCGCCAGCTGCAGGTCGCGCTGGCGCCGCTTCTCGGCGCGGGCGTTGATGTACCAGCCGATCACCGCGGCGATCGACACCGCCGACACCAGCAGCGTGGCCAACGCGTTGATCTTCGGGCTGATGCCCATCCGCACCGAGGCGAACACCTTCATCGGCAGCGTGGTCGAGCCCGGCGTGGCGACAAAGCTGGCCACCACCACGTCATCCAGCGACAGGGTGAACGCCAGCAGCCAGCCCGCCACCAGCGCCGGCGCGATGATCGGCAGGGTGATGCGGCCGAACACGGTCAGCCGGCTGGCGCCCAGATCCATCGCCGCTTCTTCCAGCGACAGGTCCATTTCCTGCAGCCGCGAGGACACCACCACGGTGACGAAGCACAGGGTGAAGGTGACGTGGGCGATCCAGATGGTGGCCAGGCCGCGTGCCGGGAAGCCGGGAATCGCGCCCATCGAGGCCAGCAGCGCCATCAGCGAGAAGCCCAGGATCACATCCGGCATCACCAGCGGTGCGGTCACCAGCGCTCCGAACAGCGGCTTGCCACGGAATCGCTTGAAGCGCGTCATCACCATCGCCGCCAACGTACCCAGCACGGTGGCGGTACAGGCGGTCCAGAACGCCACCACCAGGCTGGTCCACATCGCATCCATCAGCGCGCGGTCGGCGAACAGGTCGCTGTAGGCACGGGTGGAGAACCCGGCCCAGACCATCGCCAGCCGCGAGCTGTTGAACGAATAGAACATCAACAGCAGGATCGGCAGGTACAGGAAGGCGAAGCCGAGCAGCAGCACGCCCAGCCCCAGGCCCTTTGCGCTACGCGGGCTCATGCCTGCTTCCCTTCCAGCAGGCGCTGCTGGGAACGGTTGAACAGCAGGATCGGCACCAGCAGCAACAGGATCATCGCCACCGCCATCGCCGAGGCGCCCGGCCAGTTGCGGTTGTTGAAGAACTCGTTCCACAGCTGGCGGCCCACCATCAGCGTTTCCGAGCCACCCAGCATTTCCGGGATCACGAATTCACCGATCGCCGGAATCATCACCAGCATGCAGCCGGCGATGATGCCCGCTTTGGACAACGGCAGGGTGATGCGCAGGAACGCCTGCCACGGCTTGGCACCGAGGTCGTAGGCCGCCTCCAGCAGGCGGTGGTCATGCTTGACCAGATTGGCGTACAGCGGGAGCACCATGAACGGCAGATAGCAGTAGACGATGCCGATGTAGGCGGCGGTCGGGGTGTCGATCAGCTGCAGTTTCGGCAGGCCCATCGACGTCATCAGCGTCTGCAGGCCGGTGAACTGCAGGAACTGGTCGAGCAGGCCATTGCGGTCCAGGATCGCCTTCCACGCATACACGCGGATCAGGAACGAGGTCCACGACGGCAGCACCACCAGCATCATCGCCACGTTGCGCGCGGCGGGCGACAGGCGCGCGATGGCATAGGCCATCGGATAGCCGATCAGCAGGGTCAGGAAGGTCGAGATCGCCGCGATCCTGATCGAGCTCAGGAACGCCTGCGCATAGATCGAATCGCGGAACAGCGCCAGGTAGTTTTCCAGGTTCAGCTTCAGCGAGAAACCGCCGTCGGCGTACTGCAGCAGCCAGGTGTACGGCGGCGAGCCGACCCGGCTGAGCGAGAAGCTGATCATCAGCACGATCAGGAACGGCACTGCGAAGAACAGCAGCAGCCACAGGTACGGAATGCCGATCACCGTGGCACGCAGCCCCGGCAGCCAGCGCTTCAGGCCGGCGGTGCTCATGAGGTGAGCACCACGCCGTCGTTGTCGCGCCAGTGCACCCACACCTCGTCGCCCCAGGTGAGGCCATCACTGGCCCAGCGCTGCGAATTGGCGAAGTTGGCCAGTACCTTGGCGCCGCTGGGCAGGCGCACGTGGTAGACCGAATGGCTGCCGAAGTAGGCGATGTCCTCGATCACACCCTGGGCCTTGTTGGTGTGCCCTTCCGGTTCGTCCTTGCCGATCATCACCTTCTCCGGGCGCAGCGCGAACGCGACCGGCTGCCCTTCATAGCCGGTGATGCCATGGGCGATGTAGATCGGCGCCGGGAACAGCGGCGAGCGTACGGTCACGTACTCCGGCAGGTCCTCGTCGATCACCCCGTCGAACAGGTTGACCGAACCGATGAACTCGGCGACGAAGCGGTTGGCCGGCTGCTCGTAGACCTCGTCCGGCTTGCCGACCTGCTGGATCCAGCCGGCATCCATCACCGCGATGCGGGTGGCCATGGTCATCGCTTCTTCCTGGTCGTGGGTGACCATCACGCAGGTCACGCCCGACGATTCGATGATGCTGACCAGTTCCAGCTGCATCTGCGAGCGCAGCTTCTTGTCCAGCGCGCCCATCGGCTCGTCCAGCAGCAGCAGCTTCGGCCCCTTGGCCAGCGACCGCGCCAGCGCCACGCGCTGCTGCTGGCCGCCGGACAGCTGGTGCGGCTTGCGCTTGCCCAGGTGGCCCATCTGCACCAGGTCGAGCATCTCGCCCACGCGCTTGCCGATCGCATCCTTGCCCAGGCCATCCTGCTTCAGGCCGAAAGCGATGTTCTGCTCGACCGTCATGTGCGGGAACAGCGCATAGGACTGGAACATCATGTTGACCGGCCGCTGGTACGGCGGCAGCGCATCCAGGCGCTGGCCGTCGAGGGTGATGCTGCCCTTGGTGGGCGTCTCGAAGCCGCCCAGGCACCGCAGCAGGGTCGATTTGCCACTGCCGGAGCCACCGAGCAGGGCAAAGATCTCGCCCTTGCGCACGTCCAGGTTGACGTCGTCGACGGCGACGAAACCGTCGAATTCCTTGCGCAGGTCACGAATGGAGAGATAGCCGGGCGCACCGGTCGTGTCGACGACGGTGGCTACCGGCTGGGCTTCAACGGGCATGGGGGCTCCGGGAGCGGGCGGTGGACAGCGGCCGCCATTCTAACGGCCGGGGGGCCCAGGGGATATGACGGCGGCAGGCGGAAGCGGCCGCTGGCCGGCTCCGGGGGCCCCAGGAGTGTCGGTTTTCCCCCGCCATGGTGGCCTGCCCGCGCAAAGGCCCGGGCTCCCCTGGACGACCCTGCGGCCGTCCCGGCCAGACACCACAGGCGACGCCTCGATCTGCAACGTTTTTCAGAACCGGATCTGTTGAAGGCCCGGGGCATTCCCCGCGCAATGGCCCTGATCAAGGCCTTGCATGGACCCACTCTGGTGATTTCCCCGGACAGCCCCTCCCCTCTCCCGCCCCGCCTGCCGGGCTCCCTGCCTGCAAGGCTGCCGCTGGTCATCATCGGTGCCGGCCAGGCCGGGTTGTCGCTCAGCGCGCTCCTGCAGGAGACCGGCGTCGAGCATCGCGTGCTGGAGGCCGAAACCGTGGGCGCCAGCTGGCAGCGGCGCTGGGAGTCGTTCCAGACCAACACCGCCAACGCGACGATGGCCCTGCATGGTCATGCCTATGCCGGCGATGACCCGGATGGCTTCATGGGCGCCCCGGAGGTGATCCGGCACCTCCGCGACTATGCCCACGAGCGTTCCCTGCCGATCAACGAGGGATGCGGGGTGCATCGGGTTGGGCCTGGGCCCGGCGGCTACGCCATCCACAGCAGCCAGGGGCTGATCCATGCCCGCGCAGTGGTGGTCGCCACCGGTGAATACCGCCGCGCACGGATGCCCCGGGTCCGGTTCGCGCCCGCGCCAGGCCTGACCGTGCTGCACTCGGGCGACTACCGCAATGCCGGCCAACTGCCCGACGGCGCCGTGCTGGTCATCGGCGGCGGCCAGTCCGGCGCGCAGATCGCCCAGGACCTGCGCGACAGCGGTCGCAGCGTGTACTGGTCACTGGCCCAGCGGCATTCGCATACCCGCCGGCTGCGCGGCAAGGACTCGATGACCTGGTGGGACATGGCTGGGCGCATCCACCAGCACGTGAGTGAAGCGGCCGCCGTCCTGGCCGGAGAACCGGATGCCCTGCGCAAGGCCCGCACCGCCGAATTCCCGCTGATTTCCGGCAAGGGGCGTGCCGGCCTGGGCAGCTCGATCAGCCTGCTGGCGATGCACCGCGTGGGCATCAGGCTGCTGGGCCGGTTGCAGGGCTTCGATGGAAACGTCGCCCGCTTCGCCGATGTGCGCCCGCAGCTGCGTACCGCGATCGAGGCCACGCAGGCCGAGTACGCCTATCTCGATTCGCTGGCCAGCGCGTACTACGCCACGCGTCCCGAGCCACGCACCGACGATGCCCGCTACATTCCGGAGGAGGTCTATCTGCACTGGGAGCCGGACGCCGCCCCGCGTGAACTGGATCTGCAGGCGGAAGGCATCCGCTCGGTGGTGCTGGCCACCGGCTTCGTCGCCGAATGGCCCTGGCTCGACGTACCGGGCGCGCTGGATGCACATGGCTACCCGCTCGGCGACTTCGGTGTTTCACCGCAACCGGGGCTGTTCTTCATCGGCATGCACAACCTGCAGCGGATGAGTTCATCGTTCCTGTGCAACGGTGGTCGCGATGCGCGCGACCTGCTGCCTGCCATCCTGCGGCACCTGGGCCGATGCGGGAGTACCGGCATCGACCCTGGGTAAGGCAGCCGCCGGGCATCGCCCGGCGGCACCAGGCCGGCTCAACGGCCGGTCTTCACCTCGGTCCACAGCCGGGTGTAGAGCTTGTCGGTCTCCGGCGTGTTGATCGAGTACGTGAACATCTTCGCGGCCACGTCGGCCGGCGGGTAGATGGTCGGGTCGGTACGGATCGCCTCATCCACCAGCGGGGTCGCAGTCGGCACCGGGTTGGCGTAGTGGATGAAGTTGGTGTTGGCCGCGGCAACCTTCGGCTGCAGCAGGTAATTGATGAAGGCGTAAGCGGCCTCCGGATGCTTGGCGTCCTTCGGGATCGCCAGCATGTCGAACCACTGCGGGGCGCCTTCCTTCGGGATCGAATAGGCCACGTGCACGCCATTGCTGGCTTCCTCGGCGCGGTCGCGGGCCTGGATGATGTCACCCGACCAGCCGACCACCAGGCAGGTGCCGCCATTGGCCAGCGAACCCACGTACTGCGAGGAGTGGAAATTCTGCACGTACGGTCGGATCGACTTCAGCAGGTCGGCCGCCTTCTGCAGCTCGGCCGGGTCACCGCTGTGCGGGTCCAGGCCCAGGTAATGCAGCGCGATCGGGATCATGTCGGCCGGCGTGTCCAGGATGGTCACGCCGCAGTCCTTCATCTTGCTGATGTTCTCCGGCTTGAACACCAGGTCCCAGCTGTTGGCGATGTCGGTGCTGCCACCGAAACGCTGCTTCAGCATCTCCACGTTGTAGCCGATGCCGGTGGTGCCGATCATGTACGGCACGCCGTACTGGTTGCCCGGGTCCTGGGTGGCGATGCGCTTCATCACCGCCGGATCGAGATTGGCCAGGTTCGGGATCTTGCTCTTGTCCAGCGGCAGGAACACACCGGCCTGGATCTGGCGACCGAAGAAGTTCAGGGTCGGCACCACCACGTCGTAGCCGCTGTTGCCGGCCAGCAGCTTGGTCTCGACCATCTCATCGCTGTCGAACACATCGTAGGTCACCTTGATGCCGCTCTCCTTCTCGAAGGTCGGGATGGTGTCCTCGGCGATGTAATCGCTGTAGTTGTAGACGTTCAGGACCTGGCTGTCCTGCGCGCCGCCATTGCCACCGCCACAGGCGGCGAGCATGGCGGAGGCCAGGCCGAGCGTGAGGATACGCAGCTTCATCGGGTGCTCCAGAATGCGGGGAGGGGGGCCGGCGGGGCCGGCGACGGGTGCCAGCCTACCCCCCGGCGGCGGATTTTTCTATTCCGGATGCTCAGACGTTCAGCAGCAGGAACTCGCGCTCCCACGAGCTGATGACACGGAAAAAGGTCTCGTATTCCTTGCGCTTCACCGAGATGTAGGCCCGGCAGAAGCGCTCGCCCAGCAGGGCCTGCAGTTCGCTGCACTGCTCCAGCCCATCCAGCGCTTCGCCCAGCGAGCGCGGCAGGTTGTAGCCCAGTTCCTTGGCGCTGCCGGTCACCGGCGCATCCGGTGCCAACCGCTCGCGGATGCCCAGCAGGCCGCAGGCCAGAGTCGCCGCCATCGCCAGGTAGGGGTTGGCGTCGGAACCGGCGAAGCGGCTCTCCACGCGCATGTTTTCCGGCGTGTCCAGCGGCACGCGCAGGCCACAGGTGCGGTTGTCGAAGCCCCAGTGCACGTTGCTCGGCGAGACTTCGCCGAACACCAGCCGGCGGTAGGAATTCACGTTCGGCGCGAAGAACGCCATCGCCTGCGGCGCGTACTTCTGCAGGCCGCCCAGATAGTGGCCGAACACCGGGCTGAACTCGCCTTCGGTATCGGTATCGCCAGCGAACACATTGCTGCCGTCGCTCACCCGCACCAGGCTCTGGTGGATGTGCATGGCACTGCCCGGCTCGTTCTCCATCGGCTTGGCCAGGAAGGTGGCATACACGCCGTGGCGCATCGCCGCCTCGCGCATGGTGCGCTTGAACAGGAACACCTGGTCGGCCAGGTCCATCGCATCGGCATGGGTGAAGTTGACCTCCAGCTGCGCCGCACCGGATTCGTGGATCAGCGTGTCCACATCCAGCTTCATCGCATCGGCGTAGTCGTACATCAGGTCGAGGATCGGGTCGAATTCGTTGACCGCATCGATCGAGTACGACTGCCGCGCGGTTTCCGGGCGCCCGGAGCGGCCGGCCGGTGGCAGCAGCGGGAAGTCCGGGTCGGTGTTCTTCTGCACCAGGAAGAACTCAAGCTCCGGCGCCACCACCGGCCGCAGGCCCAGCTCGGCGTAGGCCGCCAGCACGCGGCGCAGCACGTTGCGTGGCGCCAGCTCGTGCGGCTCACCGTTCTTGGTGTAACAGTCGTGGATGACCTGCGCGGTGGCGTCGGCCGCCCACGGCACCATGCGCACCGTGTCCGGATCGGGACGCAGCATCATGTCCGAGTCCGACGGCGAGGTCAGCTCGTAGTAGTCATCAGGGAACTCGCCGGTGACGGTGGTGGCGAAAATACCTTCGGGCAGCCGCGTACCGTAATCATGCGAGAACTTGTCGGCGGGAATGATCTTGCCGCGCGCGTTGCCGGTGATGTCCGGGACCAGGCATTCGACCTCGGTGATGCGCCGCTCCTTCAGCCAGCGCAGCAGGCTGCTTTCCTGCGGTGCGGGGGGCGTAGCCGTCTTGCGCGGGCGCGTTCGGGAACTCATCGGGAATCCAGTCGGTTCTGTTGGTGCTGCCGGCAAGCTTGGCCGAACGCACGGAAAATAGCGTGATAGAACGGCGAGTCCATGACACGCCACTCCGGGTGCCACTGTACGCCGAGCACGAAACGATGGCGTGGGCTGCGCGCTGCCTCGACCAGTCCATCATCGGCCCTGGCCTCGACCTGCAGCCCGTGTGCCAGTCGGTCGATGCCCTGCCCGTGAACCGAATTGACCTGTGCGCGGTCACCGCCTTGCCACTGCGCCAGCCAGCCATCCGCCGCCAGGGCGACCGCATGGGCCGGCCCGTACTGCACATCAACCGGCGCCTTCGGGTCTTCACGATGATCCGAAAGACCGGGCGCCGCGTGCACCTGCGGATGCAACGTGCCACCCAGCGCAACGTTCAGCTCCTGCAGGCCGCGGCAGATCGCCAGCACCGGCAGGTCCAGCGCCAGCGCCTCGTGCAGCAGCGCGAACGCGTTGGCGTCACGGGCCGGGTCATGCGGATTGCCCGGCCAGCTGCGACCGCCGTCGTAATGCTGCGGTTCGATGTTGCTGACCGCACCGGTCAACAGCAGGCCATCGAGCCCCTGCAGCCAGTCGCCGGCCGGCAGCGGCGGCTGCACGCTCGGCAACAGTACCGGGGTCACCTCGGCGGCCTCGGCCAGCGCGCGCACGTACTTCTCGCCGGCTACCGCGAAACGGTGATGGCCGAGCACGGTGCTGTCGGTGGGCAGGCCCACCCAGGGCAGGCGGCGCATGGGAAAACTCCTTGGCGTGCCGACACGTTACCCGCCGTCCGGCGAAGGCGGCAAGTCGTCGCCGTCACACCATGGCTGTCACGCATCGGCGAAACTACTCGGGTGAATGCTGATCGTCCTCCCCCGCTCTCCTCCACCGCACTGCGCCCGCGAGGCCTGCGGTGAGTGCCGCGTTCCCGCCCAGCTGGTATGCCGCCAGCCTGCCCGAACCACCCGCGCTGCCCCAGCTGCGGGGCGAGGTTCAGGCCGATGTCGCCGTGCTTGGTGCGGGCTACACCGGCCTGACCGCGGCCCTGGAACTGGCCTCACGTGGCCAGCGCGTGGTGGTGCTGGAGGCGCAGCGGATCGGTTGGGGCGCGTCCGGCCGCAATGGTGGCCAGGCGCTGGTCGGCTACGGCTGCGAGGTGGACGAACTGGAGCGTCAGCTGGGTCGTGATGATGCACGCCACCTGTTCGACTGGTCGCGCGACGCGGTGCAGGCGATGCGCACGCGCATCGATCGCCACCGCATCGACTGCCATTGGGTTGAAGGCCACGCCAGCGTGGCCATCCGTGAACGCCACGAGCGTGACCTGCACGCCAACTGCGAGCACCTGCAACGCCACTACGACTACCCCATGCAGTGGTGGGGCCGTGACGCTCTGCGCGCGCAGCTGGACAGCCCGCGCTACCGCGCCGCGATGTTCGACCCGCTCAGCGCACACCTGCACCCGCTGGCGTATGCACGCGGTCTGGCCGATGCAGCGCGCGCGGCAGGTGTGGTCATCCACGAGGATTCGCCCGTCGTGCGCATCCAGCGCGGGCCACGGCCGAGCCTGCACACTGCCCAGGGCAGCGTGTGCGCCACGCATCTGGTGGTGGCCGGCAATGCCTGGCTGCAGGGCCTGCTGCCCGAGCTGGAACGGCGGATCATGCCGGTGGGCACCTATATCGGTGCCAGTGAGCCACTGGGCGCAGAACGTGCCCGCGCCCTGATCGGCAACAACATGGCCGTGGCCGACACCGCCTGGGCACTGGACTACTTCCGCCTCAGCCACGACCACCGCCTGCTGTTCGGCGGCCGCGCCAGCTACTCGGCACTGCCCCCGCCCGGCCTGCGCGGGGTGATGCAGCGACGCATGCACGACGTCTTCCCGCAGCTGGCCGACGTGGTGCTGGACCAGGTCTGGGGTGGCTACGTGGACATCACCCGCAACCGCGCCCCGCACTGGGGCCGGCTGGACGGCAACCTGTACTTCGCGCAGGGATTCTCCGGCCATGGGGTGGCCGCCGCCGGACTGGCCGGCGAGGTGATCGCCGCCGCCATCGCCGGCCAGAGCGAGCGTCTGGACGTGTTCCAGCGCCTGCGGCATGCGCCCTTCCCCGGCGGCCGGCTGCTGCGCACGCCCCTGCTGGTGGCGGCGATGTCGTGGTACAAGCTGCGGGATGCGTTGTGGTAGCGGGGCCCTTCCCAGCCACATAATCGGCGCAGGAGCTGGGGAGCACGTGGATGCAGTGGTGGAAGGACGGCCTGCTGGTGAGGATACGGGTCAGCCCCGAAGGGCTGGCGCTGGCGCTGCTCTATGCCCTCGCCTGCTGGGGTGCGCGCAAGCTGTCACTGGACCAGTTCTTCCTGCCTGCCGGCGTGCGGGTGGCCGCGCTGTTGCTGTGCCCGCCCCGTCTTTGGCCCTACCTGCTGATGGGTGAATACGCCTACTTCGCGCATCTGCGCATCCCCCTGATCAGCAAATACAACCTGACCTGGGTAATCCTGGCCTCGGTGTTCCTGATGCCTGCCGTGATGCTGATCGTGCGCCTGCACCGGAAACTGCTGGCACGCACCACGATCGTCGGCATGATCTCCATTGCGGTATGCGCCGCGACGGTCATCAGTCTGCTCAACCTGGGAATCTCGTACCTGCTCTGGGAGCCGTTGCAGAACGCGTCATTCATCACCAACGTATTGCGCTATGCGCTGGGCGACTTCACCGGCATCCTGATCCTGGCACCCCTGGCATTGCTGTGGATCCGCCGCGCCGAGGAAAAATGGACAACCGGGTCTGTCGCGGCCACGGTCGCAGCACTCGGCGCCATGCTGGTCATTGGCCTGCAGGCGACGCCGGTACCGGCCTCGATCACGGCCCCCGGCTCGCTGCAGCTGCTGTTGATCCTGCCTATTCCCGCGATCGCCCTGACCTGCCTGCTGGGATGGCGCGGTGCGGCCATCGGTGTCGCCGCCGTTAACATGATTCTTGGCCTCAGCACCCCCGCCGACCATCCGACGGCATTCGACCCGGCTACCTTCGCTACCCAGCAGGCCATGGCCATCGCCAGCATCGCCCTGCTGTTGCTGGGTGCGCGCATCACCCACTTCCAGAACCAGCACCGGCTGCGCGAGGAAGATGGCAGAGCGGCCCTGCAGCTTGCTCGGAATTCACACCTGGCCAGCGAGATGGACCTGCGTGAGCGCGCGGCCCATCTGCGCCAGCTGGGCGATGGCATGGACCTGTCGCTGAACGAAATGGTGAACTGGCTGCATGCGCAGGGTCATCACGCCGTGGCCGACAGCCTGCGGCATACCTCGGAGGTGCATTCGCGCCTGTTCCGGGCCCAGGCCAGCATGATCTATCCCGCCGCCCTGGAACAGCTGGGCCTGTACGTGGCGTTGCAGGCTGGCGGAGTGCGCGAGGCATGGAATGCTACGCATCGCATCGGCCAGCCGAGGTTGAAGGGTGACCCCTGCGCACTCGGGGTCGGCCTGCAGCTTGCTGCCTATCGACTCGTGGTCGATGCGGTCTCGCTTCTATTGAAGTGCGAGTGTGGACAGATCTCGGTCAGTATCCGCTGCGGAAGCTCCATCCGGAAGCGTGGTGCCTTCATCTGCGTGGCTCTTCTGGACCGCCACGCATCACTGGGAAGCCGTGCAAAGGCGCTGGCAAACGAGCAGCTGCTGGGCCGAGTGCTCGCACACGCTGGCCACATGGACCTGAGTGGCAACAGGCTCAGGATGGTGTTGACCGAAGCACGGGACGCTCCCCGCCAGGCAGGCGCTGCTGAAGCCTTGAGGGAAAGCACACGCTCCATGGACGCTGGCGCCCCCCGGGCCGCGATCTGACTATCCCGGTGAAAGGAGCTGCAGATCATTGCGCGAAAGTGATCTTTGGTCGGCGCCGAATCCACCCCGTCGGATCTGGCGCCGGCGTGCAATTGCGCCCCCCTGCTTCCATCGATACTGTCATCCAATGGCGCGTCATGGCGCGTTCAAGCAACCCGCACGGCCGCTGCCATGTCACGAGCAAGGGAGGCTCGGGTTTGGACCGATTCAAGAAGGCAGTTGAACTGAGCTTCCGTATCCGGCCAGCCGGCATCGCACTCGCGGCCGTCTATGCACTGAGCTGCCTCGGCTCGCGTCAGTTCTCGCTGGATCAGTTCTTCCTGCCGGCGGGCATCCGCGCAGCGGCACTGCTGATCGTCCCGACCCGCCTGTGGCCCTACCTGCTGCTGGGCGAGTACGCGTACTTTGCAACGCTGCGCATCCCCATGATCGACACCTATGGCCTGGATTGGGTCATCCTGGCTTCGACGCTGCTGATGCCGATGGCGATGCTGGTGGTCTACCTGCATCGGATGAGAATGCCGTCCGAAGCAGCCACCGGTCTGTGGCTGCTGTCGCTGTCGTTCTGCACAGCGTTGTTCGTGCCGGGCCTCAACCTGGGCATTTCATATGTCCTATGGTCGAACCCACCACCCAGCAACCTGCTGGACGCGGTCGACCGGACGATCTTTGGCCACTTCGCCGCCATCATCACCCTGGTACCGTTGGCATTCCTCTGGTCGCAGCGGCAGGCCGACCCCGGTTGGACAGACCGTTTCGTCGCCCCTACCGCCTCGGCGATCCTGGTGATGCTGGTGCTGGGCCTGTGCATGCAATTGACACGCGCCGACGCCCACACGACGCGGACACACATGGTGCTGCTGGCCGCCCTGCCCGCCATCGCCCTGACCTTCATGCACGGGTGGCGCGGCGCAGCCATCGCGATTCCGTTGTTGAACCTCCCCCTGCACGGCGCAACGCCCAGCACTGGCCTGCCTTCCTCGTTCGACCTGGGCACGTTCGCCACCCAACAGAACATGGCGGTGATGAGTGTCGCACTGCTGGCACTCGGTTCCAGCATCAGCTATCACCATCAGCGCGCCCGGTCCCGCGGCCTGGCCGAGGCAACCACGCTGCGCCTGGCACGCGGCTCGCTTCAGACCAGCGAGCGTGAGCTGCGTGAACGGGCCGTCCACCTGAAGCACCTGGGCGAGGGCATGGACAATTCGCTCAGCGAGATGGTCAGCTGGCTGAAGTCCCAAGGCCACCATGCGGTCGCAAACAGCCTGCAGCACGCGTCGTCGGTACATTCACGGCTGTTTCGCGAACAGGCCAGCCTGGTCTATCCCACCGGACTGGAGCAGGTCGGGCTCTACATCGCGCTGCAAGCCGGCGGTGCATGCGAAATCTGGAACAACACGCATCGCGTCATTCCACCCAGGCTGGCGGGCAATCCCTGCCTGCTGACCGTGGATCTGCAACTGGCCATCTATCGCTCGCTGATCGAGGCGGTTTCACTTCTGCTGGAACTGGAAACCGGGCAGGTCTGCGTGCGCGCCCGAAGCGGTCGGGCAGGCAAGCGTCGCGGCATTGTTGCCGTGGTGAGCCTGCTCGACCGTGGTCGCCCGCTTTCCACGCGTACCACCCAACAGGCCGTCGAGCGCCTGGCCGGACGGATGCTTGCCTACGGCGGAACGGTCCACTGCCGCGGCAATCGGCTGCGGCTGGTCCTGCATGAACCGATCACCCACGCGTCGCCAGCGGCGGCCTGACGCGGAATCTGGCCCGGCGCGCAACGTTCGCCGCTAAAGTTACACTCGAAACCGCCGTTATCCGTGCCGAGCCCCTCCCTCGTGAGCCACCGCATCATGCCCGTCCTGCCGCAGGCCGCCGTCGATGGCGACCTGGCCGATCCGCTGCCGCAGCGGATCCTGCTGGTCGAAAACTCCCGCGCCTTCACCGGCATGCTGCGCGAGGCCATCGAGCAGCGCCTGGAACTGCCGGTGGTGATCGCCTCCACCCTGGCCGAGGCCGACCGCCTGCTGAGCGAAGGTGGCGGCTGGTTCCTGGTACTGACCGGGCTGGTCCTGGCCGATGGCGACCGCGACGCGGTGGTCGAGTTCTTCCTCAAGCGCGACCTGCCCACCGTGGTGGTCAGCGGCGTCTACGACGAGGACCTGCGCAAGCGCGTGCTGCAGCAGCAGATCATCGACTACGTGCTGAAGAACACTCCCGGCAGCATCGATTACCTGGTGTGGCTGGTGCAGCGACTGGAGCGCAACCGGCGCATCGCCGCGCTGGTGGTGGACGACTCACCGTCCGCGCGCGGTTACGCCGCAGCCTTGCTGCGCATGTACGGCCATGAGGTGCACGAAGCGGCCGATGGCAACGAAGGCCTGGCCGCGATCGAGGCGTATCCGGCGATCCGCCTCGCCGTGGTCGACCAGGAAATGCCGGGCATGCAGGGCGTGGAGTTCACCCGCCGCCTGCGCACCCTGCGCTCGCGCGACAAGGTGGCGGTGATCGGCATCTCCGGCAATACCGATGCATCGTTGATTCCGCGCTTCCTGAAGAACGGCGCCAACGATTTCCTGCGCAAGCCGTTCTCGCGCGAGGAATTCTTCTGCCGGGTCTCGCAGAATGTGGACCAACTGGAGCTGATCGGCACCCTGCAGGACCTGGCCACCCGCGATTTCCTCACCGGCCTGCCCAACCGCCGCTGCTTCCTGGAGCAGAGCCAGCGCCAGCTGCCGCAGCTGCAGCTGCACGGCCAGTGCGTGGCGGTGGCGATGATCGACATCGACCACTTCAAGCACATCAATGACACCCATGGCCACGAAGCCGGCGACGATGCGCTGCGCGCGGTGGCCGGCGCGGTGGCCACGCATGCACGCAGCCACGACCTGATCGCGCGCTTCGGCGGCGAGGAATTCTGCCTGCTGGTGCCGGACATGGAGCAGGACGAGGCGCTGCTGTACTTCGAGGAGCTGCGCCAGCGCATCGCCGCGCTGGAGGTGGACATCGGCACCGCCACGCTGCGCATGACGGTCAGCATCGGGCTGTGCTGCCTGCGCCCGCAGCGCGATGCACTGCACCGGCTGATCTCCGAAGCCGACCGCCAGCTGTACCTGGCCAAGGCCGGTGGCCGCAACCGGGTCAGCTGCACCACGGTCGCCAGCCCGCTGCGCCCACGCGAGCCGGCGCTGCCCTGACCGGTACGCTTTGATCCAGATCAACGCCGCCCGCGCCGGGCGGCTCTACAGTCGGCCCCGACATACGCATGAAGGGGAGCCGGGGATGGCACTACTGGTCTGGCAGGACGATCTGAACATCGGCATCGATGTGATCGACCAACAACACCGCCGCATCATCGAAATGCTCAACCACCTGCACGTGGCCCAGGCCAGCATGCAGCGTGCCGCAGTGGGTGAAGTGATCGACGAGGTGGTGGACTACACCATGTCGCACTTCGCGTTCGAGGAAGAGCTGATGGAGGAAGCGGGCTACCCGTTCTGTGCCGCGCACAAACGCGTGCATGAGGTCTTCATCAAGCGTGTCTCGGAGTACCGCATGCGCTTCCAGGCCGGCGAAGACATCAGTGACGAGCTGCGCACCATGCTCTCGCGCTGGCTGTTCAACCACATCCGTGGCGACGACCAGGCCTATGCCGAACAGGTCAAGGCGCACCTGAACCAGTTCGCCCGCGAACACCAGGGCGGCGGCTGGCTGGGTCGCACGCTCAAGCGCTTCTTTGGTTGAGCCGCAGCGCGCGCCGGTGCAGTGCCACCAGCGCGCACAGGGTGGCCACCGCGGTCAGGCACAGGTAATAACCCACCGCAACCAGGCCGAAGCGCTCGGCCAGCCAGGTGGCCAGGTACGGCGCCGGTGCCGCACCAAGGATGCCGGCCAGGTTGAATGACAGCGAAGCACCGGTGTAGCGCACTTCCACCGGGTAGATCTCGGCCAGGAAGGTGCCGCAGGGGCCGTAGGTCAGCCCCATCAGGAACAGGCCCAGGCACAGGAAGGCGGTGACCAGCCACGGGCTGTGCGGCTGGAACAACGGTGCGAACAGTACGCCGAAGCCGACGATCAGTACGCTGGCGACAATCATCGTGCGCCGCGTGCCCCAACGGTCGCCATAGCGCGCCGACAGCGGGATGCCCAGCGCGAAGAACAGCATGCCGGCCATCTGCATCAGCAGGAACTGCTCGCGGCTGTAGCCCAGCACCGCGGTGCCATGACCAAGGCTGAACACCGTCATCAGGTAGAACAGCACGAAGGTGGCGAAGGCGCCCAGCGTGCCGAGCAGCATCGGTACCGGGTGGTCACGCAGTACCGTCCACATCGGCAACCGCACCGGCGCCTTGCGCTCCAGCGCCTTCTTGAAGTCCGGCGTCTCGTGGATGTTCAGGCGCACCCACAGGCCAAGGCCGACCAGCAGTGCGCTGGCCACGAACGGAATGCGCCAGCCCCACTGCAGGAAGTCGTTCTGGCTCAGGCAGCGGCCGAGCACGAGGAAGATGCCGGCCGACAGCAGGAAGCCGAGCGGTGCGCCCAGCTGCGGGAACATGCCGTACCAGGCGCGCTTGCCCGGCGGCGCATTCTCGGTGGCCAGCAGCACCGCCCCACCCCACTCGCCGCCCAACCCCAGGCCCTGGCCGAAACGGCACAGCGCCAGCAGCGCCGGCGCCCACAGCCCGATCTGCGCATGGGTCGGCAGCAGGCCGATCAGCACCGTGGACAGGCCCATGGTCAGCAGCGCGGCGACGAGGGTGGCCTTGCGACCGATGCGGTCGCCGAAATGGCCGAACACCGCCGAGCCGACCGGACGCGCGATGAACGCCACCGCGAAGGTCGCCAGTGACTGCAGCAGGGCCGCCTGCTCACTGCTGTCCGGAAAGAACAGGTGCGGGAACACCAGCACGGCGGCCGTGGCGTAGATATAGAAATCGAAGAATTCGATGGTGGTGCCGATCAGGCTGGCCAGCAGGACACGACGGGGGGAATTCACGGGCGGCGCGGCAGCAGTGATCGTCGACATCGGCAACACGGGTAACGGCGGATCGCCCGATTCTGCCACGGGCCGATGGCCGCACGGGACGATGGTTTCAGCCGACACCGATGCCAACGGAATTTTTCCGGCCGCCGGCTAGGCTGCGCCACCGGTCCCTGCATGGATGCCTTGCCCATGGCTGCAGTTGCGTTGTCATGCTCCGATTCGCCGAAGCTGCCGCGGATGGCGGCGTGGCTGGTGGTACTGCTGGTGCATGGCGGGCTCGCTCTGTGGCTGCTGGACAGCGGCCGGATCGAACTGCGCAGCGGTGAGGGCCCGCGGATCTCGCTGCATTGGCTGCCACCGGAACCGCCGGCGCCGGTACCTCAACAGCCCGCCTTGCCCTCCGCAAAGATGACGCGTCCGGCCGCATCGATGATGCCCCGCCCTGCTCCGGTTGCACAGGCAGAGAGCGCCCTGCCTGCCCCGGGGAACGTGGCTGCAGTGGCGCCACTGATCCTGAGCCTGCCTGCGGGCAGCATCGACGGTGGTGACGGCATCAGCGCAGCTGGCGTGGCGCCGCGCCTGATCGGTCGGCGCGAGGTCCATCCTGCGTTCGGGCCTCGCCGCAATTACTTCCGGATCCGTCGGCAGATGAGCCCCGAGCAGATCGTGCATGGCGTGGCGCAACTGCTGGGGCTTTGGCCGCCGGGATACATCGTCGACCCGTGCGAACTGGGTAAACAGGACATGGACTATTTCCAGAACGCGGTCGAAGAAGCCGACCGCGACATGCTGCGTGCGGCAGTGCTGCAGGTGAGTGCCCGCTGCCGGTAGCTCGACGGCTGTCTGCTTTCTGTAGAGTCGAGCAAGGCTCGACTGCTCTTCGCGAGAAGCAGTCGAGCAGGGCTCGACGCTACAAAGAACGAACAGCGGTCAAGCAGCCACGTCGTTACAGCTGGATCCAGGTGGCCTTGATCTCGCTGTACTTGTCGAACGCATGCAGTGACTTGTCGCGCCCATTGCCGGACTGCTTGTAGCCACCGAACGGTGCGGTCATGTCGCCACCATCCCAGCCGTTCACCCACACGCTGCCGGCGCGCAGCTGGCGTGCGACACGATGGGCGCGGCCGAGGTCGCGTGTCCACAGGCCCGCCGCCAACCCATAGCGGCTGTCATTGGCCACGCGCACCGCCTCCGCTTCATCCTCGAAACCAAGTACCGCCAGCACCGGGCCGAACACCTCCTCGCGTGCCAACGCGTGGTCCGGACGCACCTGGTCGAACACCGTGGGCTGCACATAGCAGCCGCCGGCCTCCACCTCGGCCCGATGGCCGCCGAGCAGCAGGCGGGCGCCCTCGCCTTCGGCCCGTGCGATATCGGCCAGCACCTTGTCCACGTGCTCGGCATCGACCAGCGCGCCCATCGGTGCATCGGCCTCCAGTGGATGCTGCGGCTGCATATGCTGGCCGTAGGCAATCACCTGGTGCACGAAGTCCTCACGGATCGAGCGCTGCACCAGCAGCCGCGAGCCGGCGGTGCAGACTTCGCCCTGGTTGAAGAAGATGCCCTGCGCCACGGCCTTGGCCGCTGCGTCCAGGTCCGGTGCGTCGTCGAACACCAGGTGCGGGCTTTTGCCACCGCATTCCAGCCAGACCCGCTTGAGGTTGGACTGTCCCGCATGCTCCAGCAGCTTCGCGCCGGTGGCGGTGGAACCGGTGAAGGCCAGCACGTCCACATCCATGTGCAGCGCCAACGGTTCACCGACGCGCGTACCGTGGCCTGGCAATACGTTCAGCACGCCGTCCGGCAGGCCCGCCTCAGCGGCCAGCGCGGCCAATCGCAACGCACTCAAGGGCGACCGCTCGGAAGGCTTGAGCACCACCGAATTGCCCATGGCCAGCGCAGGCGCGATCTTCCAGCAGGCCATCAGCAACGGAAAGTTCCATGGCACGATCGCTGCGACCACGCCGGCTGGCTCGCGCGTGACCAGGCCCAGCTCGTGTGGGCCAGTCGGTGCGACTTCGCCGTACAGCTTGTCCACCGCTTCGGCGGTCCAGCGCAGGCAGCGCACCACGCCGGGCAGGTCGATACGGCGTGCGTCGCGCACCGGCTTGCCCATGTCCAGGGTTTCCAGCAGGGCCAACTCATCAGCGTGCTTTTCCACCAATGCCGCCAAGGCCAGCAACACCCGCTTGCGATGGGCCGGGCTGGCCTCTGACCAGTGGCCCGCATCGAAGGCACGCCGCGCCGACCGCACTGCGCGCTCCACGTCCTCTGCATCGCAGTCGGCGACCACCCCCAGCACGCGCCCATCAATCGGGCTGATGCAGTCGAAGCGCGCGCCGCTGGCAGCGTCGGTGTAACGACCATCAATGAAGGCCTGTGCGGGTATCGAAAGCTGCTGGGCCAGCACCTGCCAGTGGCTGCGGTCGGGAAAGTCGGCCATGTCGGGCTCCTCGGAACAGTTTCCCCGGTTATACCGGCGCGGCCGCGACTCCGCCGTGACGTGGCTGCGCTACATTTCCCCCATCGGACCCGATGGAGCTGGCATGAAGCGTTCCGCGAGCGACCTGCACGATCTGGCTACCCAACGCCCGGAGTCATTGGAGGCGTACTGGATGCCGTTCACCGCCAACCGCCAGTTCAAGGCCGCGCCGCGCATGCTGGTACGCGCCGAAGGCATGCACTACGAGGACGTCGACGGTCGCCAGATCCTCGATGGCACCGCCGGCCTCTGGTGCTGCAACGCGGGCCATGCCCGCCCACGCATCGTCGAGGCCATCGTCGAGCAGGCACGCACGCTCGACTACTCGCCGGCCTTCCAGATGGGCTCACCGCCGGCCTTCGCGCTGGCGCAGCGACTGGCCGCATTGGCGCCGACGCCACTGAACCATGTGTTCTTCACCAGCTCCGGCTCGGAGGCGGTGGATACCGCGATGAAGATCGTGCTGGCCTACCACCGCCAGCGTGGCGAGGGCCAGCGCACGCGTTTCATCAGCCGCGAGAAGGCCTACCACGGCGTGGGCTTCGGCGGCATGGCGCTGGGCGGCTTGCCCAACAACCGCAGGGCGTTCGGCCTGCAGCTGGGCGGCGTGGACTACCTGCGCCACACCCTGGACCTGCAGCGCAATGCGTTCAGCAAAGGCCTGCCGCGCCAGGGCGCCGAGCTGGCCGATGACCTGGAACGACTGATCGCACTGCATGACGCCTCAACCATCGCGGCGGTCTTCGTCGAACCCATTGCCGGTTCCGCCGGGGTGATTCTGCCGGCGCCGGGCTACCTGCAGCGCCTGCGCGAGCTGTGCGACCACCACGGCATCCTGCTGGTGTTCGACGAGGTCATCACCGGTTTCGGCAGGGTCGGCATGCCATTCGCCGCACAGCGTTTCGGGGTCACCCCCGACCTGCTGACCTTCGCCAAGGCGGTCAGCAACGGCGCAGTGCCGCTGGGCGGCGTGCTGGCCAGCGACGCCGTGCATGCAACCCTGATGCAGGCACCGCCACAGGCCATCGAGCTGTTCCATGGCTATACCTGTTCGGGGCATCCGCTGGCCTGCGCGGCCGCACTGGCCACGCTGGAGGTCTACGCCGAGGAGCGCCTTTTCGAGCGCGCCATCGAGCTGGGCGAGTACTGGCAGGAACGGCTGCATGCGCTGCAGGGCCTCCCCAACGTGATCGACATCCGCAACTTCGGCCTGGTCGGCGCGGTCGAGCTGGCGCCTCGCCGCGATGCGCCGGGCAGCCGGGGCTACGAGGTCTATCGGCGCTGCTTCCACGACGGCGGGCTGCTGGTGCGCTGTACCGGTGACATCATCGCGCTGTCGCCCCCGCTGATCGTGGACAAGGCGCAGATCGACCAGATCACCGGCACGCTGGGCGAGATGATCCGGGCCACTGCCTGAGCCCTGGCCGGCGGCGGCGAGCGGGTACAATGGGCGGTTCCGCTCCTGCTCGCTGCCGTGCCCATGGATATCGTCGTCAAAGAAGAACTCAAGGCCTATATCGACCCGCTGACTGCGGACGAACATGACGCGCTGGAGCGCAGCATCCTGGCCGAGGGCTGTCGTGACGCGCTGGTCCTGTGGGGCAACGTACTGGTCGACGGCCACAATCGCTTCGGCATCTGCCAGAAGCATGGCCTGCCCTTCAACACCGTACAGAACACCCGCTTCCAGAGCATGGAAGACGTGCACCTGTGGATGATCGAGCAGCACCTGGGCCGTCGCAGCGTGTCCGACTTCCAGCGCGGCGTGCTGGCGCTGCGCAAGCGCGACATCCTGGCCGCCCGCAAGCAGATCGAGCAGGCGCAGCTGCAGCGCGAGAGCGATGGCACTGCCGACGTCACCGATGAGGCCGGTGAAGACAGCCCGCCGTGGGAACCGGCGCCGAAGATCAGCCGAGCCGAGCTGGCCCGCGAAGCCAAGCTGAGCACCAGCCAGGTTGGCATGATCGAGCGCATCCACGCCCAGGCCGCGGCCGAGGTGGTGGAAGCGGTCAAGGCCGGCGTGATCTCGATCAGCGCCGCCGCCGCCGTGGCTGACCTGCCGGAAGAAGAGCAGCGCGCCGCCGCCGCCGGTGGCAAGGACGAGCTGAAGCAGGCCGCCAAGCGCGTGCGCGAGTCCAAGCGCAAGCCGCGTGCGCCGAAGCCGGAAGCAGCCGAGATGGATTTCGAGGAGGCAAATGAGGACGAGATCGCCAGCCGCGATGCCGAGGTGCTGTCGGCGCTGGAGCAGCTGGGCGAGGACGCAACGGCGCTGCGCCGTCGGGTGGTCGCGCTGACCCGCGAGAACGACACCCTGCGCGCGCAACTGGCCGCGCTGCGCAAGCAACTGGAAGCGCTCTGAACCAAGGGGTAGTGCCGGCCGCTGGCCGGCAACGCCATGAACGTATCGGGTGCGTTGAGGTTGCCGGCCAGCGGCCGGCACTACCAGATGCTCATGCCGTGCCGGTTAGACTTCCGGCATGACGTCTGCCAACGACCCGCGCCGCGCTCAGCTGCGGCGCCTGAAAGCCCTCGCGCTGGGCCTGCTGCTGTTGATGCTGGCCGGTTTCGCGGTCAGCCACTGGCAGGGCGAGCGCGGCATCTGGGCCTGGGTTTCGGCGTTCTGCGAGGCCGCAGCCGTGGGCGCACTGGCCGATTGGTTCGCCGTGGTCGCGCTGTTCCGGCGGCCGATGGGCCTGCCGATCCCGCACACCGCGATCATCCCGCGCAGCAAGGAACGCATCGGCGACAGCCTTGCGCTGTTCGTGCGCGACCAGTTCCTGGAGCCGGGCGTGCTGCTGGCCAAGCTGCAGGTGTTCGATCCGGCCAGCCGCCTCGGCAGCTGGCTGGCCGACCCGGCACGCTCGCGCATGCTGGCCGACATGGCCCGCGGCTGGGCGCTGCAGGCACTGGATTTCTTCGACGAAACCGCCGTGCGCCGGCAGCTGCACGGCTTCGTTGTGCAGCAGTTGCGGCAGTGGAATGCCGCTGCCACTGCCGGTGAGCTGCTGGCCCTGCTGACCGCCGATGGTCGCCATCAACGCGTGCTGGACGAAGGCCTGCAGCGGCTGGGCCGCTGGCTCGAGCAGCCCGAGGTGAAAGAACGCGCCTCGCAGCTGATCGTGCGTTACATCCAGCGCGAATGGCCGACGCTGTCGAGCACGGTGAACTGGGTCAAGCCGATTGACGAGATCGGCGACAGCCTGGCCGAGCGCCTGGCCCGCGCGGTACTGGAAGAGCTGCAGCAGGTACTGGCCGAGCCGCAGCATCCGCTGCGCCAGGACTACGAGAGCTGGCTGCAGAATTACGTGCAGCGCCTGCGCGAGGACCCGGCCCTGGCCGAGCGCATCGAACAGCTCAAGCAGGAAATGATCGACCATCCGGCCCTGCAGGACTACGTGCAGGGGTTGTGGGCGCGCATCCACGCCAGCCTGCGCGCGGACCTGCAGCGCGAGGACTCGGCGCTGGTCGGCCACCTGCAACGCAGCCTGGGTTCGCTCGGTGCCAGCCTGCAGGCCGACCCGGCGCTGCGCGAGGCCCTCAACCAGCACCTGCTGGAAGGCGCGCAACGCCTGACCGGCCGCCTGCGCGAAGGCGTGACCACGCATATCGCGCAGACCGTGAAGGGCTGGGACGAGCGCCATCTGGTGGAACAGCTGGAACTGAGCGTGGGCCGCGACCTGCAGTTCATCCGGTTCAACGGCACCCTGGTGGGTGGCCTGATCGGCCTGCTGCTGCATGCGGCGACAGTGGTGTTCAGGTTCTAGGCCTCAACCCGCCCCTCGGGTCATCACGCTTGATTCATAAAATGCGAATGCCTATCATTTACTGATCGGTTGTACGCTTAGCCAATCGGGTGCGGAAGACGCACCCATCGCCCGTGTACATCCCCGACCTCTGGACTGCCCGTCTGCGCGGGCCGTGCTTTGTCGATGGGACACGCTGGGGCGACATGCGCAGGGCGCAAGGGGGCCGCGGACGCGTTCCATCCCCTCTCCTACCTGCAGGAATGCCGTGGACCGCTCGCCCGCAACCGCCAGCCCCCGCACCTTCTTTTCCAACCCGCGCTGGGGCGTGCTGTCACGCTCGTTGGCCGCGATCTTCGGCGGTTACGCGCTGGCTTCGGTGACCAGCGTGTTCTGCGCCGTGGCCCTGCCCGGCGCACGTGGCCAGACCGTGCTGACCGGCATGCTGCTGGCCATCCTGGTCGCCGCCTGTGCGGCACTGTGGGCATTCGCTACCCGCAGCGCGCTGCGCGCCTGGGTCGGCATCCTCGCGCCCGCGCTGCTGATGGCCGCCATTGCGCGCCTGATGGGGGCCTGGGCATGAAGAACGGATTCCGCCAGTCGATGGCCTGGCTGCACACCTGGACCGGGCTGCTGGTTGGCTGGTTGCTGCTGCTGATCTTCATGGCTGGCACGGCCAGCTACTACCGCGAGGAAATCAGCCGCTGGATGCGTCCGGAACTGCCGTCCAGCAACGTCAGCATCGACGTCGCCGCACAGCGCGCGGTGGACTACCTGCAGGCCAACGCCGCGCAGGCCGAAAACTGGTTCGTCACACTGCCGCAGCCGCGCAACCCGGCCATGCAGATGTTCTGGCGGTTGCCGCCGGAACTGGCCGATCCCAGCCGTGGCCGCCGCGGTGGCTTCGGCGACGCCACGCTGGACCCCAACACCGGCCAGGCATTGAAGGCGCGCGAGACCCGCGGCGGCGACTTCTTCTACCGCCTGCACTTCGACCTGCACTACATCCCGGTGCTGTGGGCACGCTATCTGGTCGGCTTCTGCGCGATGTTCATGCTGGTGGCGATCATCACCGGCGTCATCACCCACAAGAAAATCTTCAAGGACTTCTTCACCTTCCGCAAGGACAAGGGCCTGCGTTCCTGGCTTGATTTCCACAACGTCAGCGCGGTGATGGCCCTGCCCTACCACGCGATGATCACCTACACCGGCATTGTGACGTTGATGATCATGTACCTGCCGTGGGGGGTAAAGGTGGCCTACCCGCAGGACGAGGACCAGTTCTTCTTCGAGGCCTTCGGTGGCATGCCGGAGGTGACCGCACCGGCCGAAGGCCGCGCCGCGCCGCTGCCGATCGCACAGCTGTTGGACAGCGCACGTGCACACTGGCACGGCATGGAAGTGGCCGGCTTCACCGTATCCAACCCGGGCGCGGCCAATGCGGTGATCGACATCCGCCAGCGTGACGGCAAGCGCCTGTCCACCGACACCCCGGCCGTGCGCTACGACATGGTCAGCGGTGCGCTGCTGGAAGAGACGCCACCGTCGGGCGGAGCTACCGCGACCCGTGGCGTGCTGTATGGCCTGCACCTGGCCCGCTTCGCCGACTGGGGCCTGCGTGCACTGTTCTTCCTGTCCGGCCTGGTCGGCTGCCTGATGGTCGCCAGCGGTGTGGTGCTGTGGGCGGTGAAGGAACGCCCGAAGCATGCCAAGAGCGGCCGCACCGGCTTCGGCCTGCGCCTGGTCGATGCGCTGAACATCGGCACCGTGGCCGGCCTGCCGATTGCCTTTGCCGCCTACTTCTGGGGCAACCGCCTGCTGCCACTGGACATCGCCGAGCGCGCGAGTGCGGAAGCCAACGTGTTCTTCTATGCCTGGGGCACGGCCCTGCTGGCCGCCTTCATCTGGCCCAAGCGGATGATGTGGGCGTGGCAGCTGTACCTGGGCGCAGCCGCGTTCGCACTGGTGCCGGTGGTCAATGCCCTGACCACGCACGCGCATCTGGGCATCACCCTGCGCAGTGGTGACTGGGTGTTGGCTGGCGTCGATCTGTCGATGATCGCCTTCGGTGCGATGCTGGCGTTGTGCGGCTGGCGCATGCAGCACTGGACGCCACCACTGTCTGCTGCCGAGAAGAAGAAGCGTGCGGCGGCTGCGGCGCCCAAGGCACCGGTCGAAGCGGCGGACGCTGCCGAAGCGGAGGCCAGCGCATGATGCTGCTGGCGTTGACCCTGTCGTTCTCCGCGTTCACCGCGCTGTCGATGGCGATGGAAAAGCACCAGCACGATCTGCACGGCAAGGCGGCAGCCCCCGCGGCACGGCGCACGCAGTGGCGGGCGCTGGGCTGGGCCCTGCTGACGGTGGCGTTCGCGCTGTGCGTGGCCGACCACGGCTGGGCGATGGGCCCGGTGCTGTGGCTGGGCGCGATGACCGTGGGCGGCGTGGTGCTGTCGTTCGGGCTGTACCCGTACCGACCGAAATGGATCGCGCCACTGGCGATCGCGCTGCCGGTGGCCGGGCTGCTGGTGGCGTTGGTGTAGCAGAGCCATCGGGGTCGGATCCCCTGCGATTCGCGCAGGAGATCCGACGCCGGACGTCGACTTACCCCAACCGCTTCAATTCCCACGCGCGGTGGATGCGCGCGTTGCGCTCGAAGTCCGGGCCGATGGTGCGCGCGGTGATCTCGCGGCACTGGGCGAATTCGGCGATGGCGTTTTCTTCCAGCTTGAAGCGGCGGAAGTTGTTGGAGAAGTACAGCACGCCGCCGGGCGCCAGCCGCGCCACGGCTGCACGCAGCAGCTTGATCTGCTCGCGCTGCACGTCGAAGTCATCGGCGCGCGCCGAGTTGGAGAACGTCGGCGGATCGCAGAAGATCACGTCGTACTGGCCACGGTCACCCTCCAGCCAGGCCATCGCATCGGCCTGCACCAGAAGGTGCTGGTTACCGCCCTGCCCGTTCAACGCCAGGTTGTCGTAGCACCACTGCAGATAGGTGGCCGACAGGTCGACGCTGGTGGTGCTGGCGGCACCAGCGACGGCCGCCTGCACGCTGGCCACACCGGTGTAGCAGAACAGGTTGAGGAAACGCTTGCCACGCGCCTGCTCGGCCATCATCCGGCGCAGCGGGCGGTGGTCGAGGAACAGGCCGGTGTCCAGGTAGTCGAACAGATTCACCTGCAGCAGCGCGTTGTTCTCGCGCACCACGATGAACTCATCGCGCTGCTCGAAGCGGCCGTACTTGCTGCCGCCCTTGCCGCGCTCGCGCGACTTCATCGAGACCTGCTCCGGCGGCACGCCGAACACCTCACGCGCGGCCGCCAGCAGTTCGTTGCGGCGACGGCGCACGTCGTTCTCGGGAATTGCAGCCGGTGCAGCGTATTCCTGCACGTGCAGGAAGGTACGGCGCTTGCCACCGTCTTCCTCGTAGACGTCGATGGCGGCCGCGTACTCCGGCAGATCGGCGTCATAGGCGCGGAAGCAGGTGATGTCTTCGCGGGCACGCCAGCTCTTGAACTTCTTCAGGTTCTTGCGCAGGCGGTTGGCCACCATCTGCGCACCTTCGCTCAACTCGCGCGGCTGCGCCGGGTCACGGCCCGGCACGGCGATCGGGTCGCAGACGATCAGCGCACATTCCAAGGCACCGTTGAACATCTGGTACTTCTTGCCGGCACGCAGGCCGGTGGCGAAGGCCAGTTCGTCGTTGCCGCACAGCAGGCTGGCGCGCCACTGCGGCACCGCCTTCTGCAGGGCATTGCCCAGTGCACGGTACAGCGCCGGATCGGCGGCCAGGCGTTCGTCGTAGGGCGGGTTGCAGACCACCGCACCGATCTCCTGTTCCGGCGCGGCCAGGTCGGCCACATCGGCGCGGGTGAAGCGGATCGCGTGGGCGACGCCCGCGACCTCGGCATTCTCGCGTGCCGCCTGGATCGCGGTCGGGTCGATGTCGCTGCCGTGGATGACCGGCTTCAGCGCGGCCAGGCCTGCGGCCTCACGATCACGCGCTTCGCTCTGGATGGTCTTCCAGGCGGCCTTGTCGAAGCCCAGCCAGCGGCTCGGCGGCAGGCTGCCATGGCGCATCAGGCCAGGGGCAACGTCGGCAGCCATCAGCGCGCCTTCGATCAGCAGGGTGCCGCTGCCGCACATCGGGTCCAGCAGGCCACCACCGGCAGCGTGCAGGCGCGGCCACTGCGCGCGCAGCAGCAGCGCGGCGGCCAGGTTTTCCTTCAGCGGTGCCTCGTGGGCGGCACCACGCCAGCCACGGCGATGCAGCGGGCCGCCGCCGAGATCGATCGACAGCGAGGCACGGCCCTTGCGCAGCGACAGGTTGACGCGCACATCGGGCAGATCGGTGTTGACCGAGGGGCGTTCCAGTCCCTCATCGCGCATGCGGTCGACGATGGCGTCCTTGATCCGCTGGGCGGCAAAGCGGGCGTGGGTGATCTTGTCGCCGGACACATGTGCGTCCACCGCCAGGGTCATCTCCGGCTTGATGTGCTCATGCCACGGCAGCGCACGCACGCCGTCATACAGGGCCTGCTCGTCCGGGCACTCGAACTCGTCGATCGGCCACAGCACGCGGCTGGCCAGGCGCGACCACATCACGATCCGCAGCGCCTGCTCCAGTTCGCCCTCGGCGTTGACGCCGGCAATGGTGGCAGTGGCCTTGCCAAGGCCCAGGGCCGACAGTTCATCGGCAAGCAGGTATTCCAGGCCCTTGGCGCAGGAGACGAAGAATTTCACGGGATCGGTTCGCAGGTGGTCGGGCGCGGCACAGGGGCCGGGCCGGTCGGAAAGGAGGGCCGTAGGCACGGCCGGCAGGCCCGCGCCAGGGGCGGCGGGGCTGCCATTGTAGTCAATGCGGGCGGGCGCGCCGTGCGCCCGGGCTTCACAGTTGCCGCAACAGGCGCTCGAAGGCCTGCGCGGAGGCCTCCACGTGGCGTTCCAGGCGGTGGCCGTCGTCGACCAGCAGCAGCTGCGCCGAACGCGCCTGCGCCCAGGCGATGACCCCGGCGGCCGGGACCACATCGTCATGCCAGGCCTGCACCACGGTGGTCGGCACGGCGGCGGCATCCAGCGCCGGCATTGGGCCCATGGTGGTGGGCGGCACCATCAGGAACAGGCCGGCCACCGGCACCTGCAACGAGGCGATGGCGGAGATGTAGGCGCCCAGGCTGGAGCCGGCCAGCACCACCGGCCCCTGCCGGGCAGCGATGGCGGCGCGCTCGACCAGGCGGCGCAGGCGGGTCGGCACGTCGCCCACCCGGCTGACCTCGCTCATCGCGTCCAGGTCGGTGTAGTCGGGGCGCTCGTGGGTCCAGCCCAGGCGCTGTGCCACCTCGGCCAGCGCGGTGACCTTGGTCGCCTCCGGGCCGCTCTCGAAGCCGTGGGACAGGATGCAGTGGCCGCGGCTCATGCGTGCGCTCCGCACGAACGGGCCGACAAGGAAAGGGAAGGCAGGTTCATGCCGCAATGCTAGCATCGCCGGATGCCCAACCCGCTCCTGCCCGGCCTGCAGCTGCAGCCCCTGCCCTACGAAGACCGCCTGCCACTGCGCGACCCGGCCACGCTGGAGATGGTGGTGATCCACTGCACCGAGCTGCCGGATCTGGCGATGGCCCGCGAGTACGGCGAGCGTGTGCTGTACGACAGTGGTGCCGGCAACAGCGGGCATTTCTACATCGACCGCGATGGCAGCGTGGTGCAGTACGTGGCACCGGAACGGGTGGCCCACCACGTGCGCGGCATGAACGCGCATACGCTGGGCATCGAGCTGGTCAATACCGGGCGCTACCCGCACTGGTTCGACAGCCGTCACCAGGCGATGGGCGAGGCCTACACCGAGGCGCAGCTGGAAGCGCTGGAGCGGCTGCTGCTGGCGCTGGTGGCACGCTATCCGTCGCTGCAACGGATTGCCGGGCATGACCAGCTGGATCGGGAGCAGGTGCCGGCCAGCGATGATCCGACGCTGATGGTGGCGCGCAAACGTGATCCGGGGCCGTTGTTCCCGTGGGCGCGGGTGCTGGCGAAGGTGCCGCTGCAGCCGGTTGGGTAAGCGGCAGGGCTGCGCCCTGCCCCGCAGAAGCAACGTCAACGTCAAGAGCTCGCATTCCGAGGGATGGCGGGGTGGGGCCGGTTGCGGGGGACGCCGTAAACCCGTCCATGGGGGCTTGGCCGCGGCATCCATGCCGCGGACACCCCCGCAACCGGACCCACCCCGCCTTCGACAGATTTCTGCCGCTGTTGGTGGGTGCCGACCGTTGGTCGGCACGGGGTCAGAGCCGTTTTCCGTTGGAAAACGGATCCGACCCCGCGCTTCTCAGGCGCCGGTCGCCACCGGGCGGCTGCTGTCGCTCACCCAACCGCTCCAGGAGTCGGCGTAGATGCGTGCGCCGCTCAGGCCTGCGCTTTCCATCGCCAGCAGCAGGTGGCAGGCGGTCACGCCGGAGCCGCACATCAGCACCACCTGCTGCGGATCACGGTTGCCGATCACACCCTGCAGCTCGACGCGCAGTTCCTGTGCATCGCGCAGCCGGCCGTCAGCGACGTTCAACGCAAACGGACGGTTGACCGCGCCGGGTACGTGGCCGGCGACCGGGTCCAGCGGCTCGACTTCGCCGCGGAAGCGTTCGCCCGCGCGTGCGTCGACCAGCCAGCCCGGCGCGTGCTTCAGGCGTGCGCTGATCTCCTCGGCATTGGCGATCTGGGTGGTGTCGAAACGGCCCGGGTAAGCCGGCAGCGCGGTCACCTCATCCGGCCCCGTCGCCAAAGGTTGCCGTGCGGCCTGCCACGCGGCGATACCACCATCGAGCACGGCCACCTTGCTGTGCCCGATCAGGCGCAGCAGCCACCACAGGCGCGAAGCGGCCATGCTGCCGTCGCTGCCGTCGTAGACCACCACCTGCGTGTCGGGGCCGATGCCCCACTGCCCGAGCTTCGCGGCGAAGGCATCGCTGTCCGGCAGCGGATGGCGACCATGGCCGACGCGCGACAGATCGGACAGGTCACGATTCAGATCGGCATACACCGCACCCGGGATATGACCTGCCAGGTACTGGCCGCTGCCCGCCTGCGGATCGGCCAGCGAGGAACGCGCATCAACCACGCGCACCGCGGTGCTGGCGGTGGCGCGTGCGTCGACCACGCGGATGCCCTCGCCCAGCGCAGCGGCCAGGGTGGCGACATCGACCAGGGTGGTCCACGGCGGATCGATCGGGTTCATTGCACTTGCTCCAGGCGGCGACGCAGGTTGTAGAGAATGGCCGCGGTGGCGCCCCAGATGCGCTGGCCGGGCCAGCTGTACTCAAGGACGTGACGGATGCGGCCGCGATGGTTGATTTCGACCTGGCGCAGGTTGTCCGCCGCCATCAGGTAGTCCAGCGGCACCTCGAACACCTCGGCCACTTCGCTGGGCTGCGGCACCGGCACGAAGTCCGGATCGACCACCGCCACCACCGGGGTGACCCGATAGCCGGTGATCGTCACGAAGGGATCGAGATAGCCCAGCGCCTGCACCTGGCCCGGAGCCAAGGCGATTTCTTCCTGGCTCTCACGCAATGCTGCCGCCAGTGCGTCGCGGTCGTCGGGCTCGGTGCGGCCGCCGGGGAATCCGACCTGGCCACCGTGCGTGCGCAGGGTTTCGGTGCGACGGGTGAGGATCACCTGCGCGCCACTGGCGCGCGGCACGATTCCCGCGAGCACGGCCGCTTCCACCGGAGGCCCGGGCGGCAGCAGATCGATCAGTTCGCTGCGGTTCCAGCCATCGCCGGCCGGCGGATCGGCCAACGGATGCAGCGCGCGCATCAAACGTTCGTGGTCGGCCAGCGAGCCGCGCAGTGATTGCTGGAGCTGCGCCCGCAACGGCTGCACGCGATGCAGGATGCGACTGCGTTCGTCGTTGCTCATCGACGACCACCGTGCGATTTCATCGATATGACGCCCGCAGCCGGTGCACTGCCGGTGCGGATCCAGCGTGCACACTCCGATGCAGGGACTTGCGACAACACGCGCCGTTTCTTCCATTGTTTGCACCCGGCAACAGTAGCGCGAACGGGCTGAATTTGCGCGGGTGGGCCGGTCGGACGGTAGAGTCGACTGTCAGTCGACTAGCGCGCAGCGCGGGCGTTTCCCCGATGTGACCCAAGAGCAGTCGACTGACAGTCGACTGTACCGTCAGGCACTGCGCAAACAAAAACGCGCCGGTGGAATCACCGGCGCGTTTGGTTTACTGCTTCGATTTACTTGACGCTGACCAGCTTGATCTCGAACTGCACAGCCACGTTCGGCGGGAACGGGGTGCGCGGGTCCGCACCGTAGGCCTGGTCCGGCGGCAGGGTGACTTCCCACTTCGAGCCGGCCGGCATCTGCAGCAGGGTCTCGCGCATGGCCTTCATTTCGACTTCGCTGACCTTGATCGACGGGATCTGCTGGGCCGGGCGGGCTTCGGTCGGGCGCTGGCCGTACGGGAACGGACCGGCCACTTCCAGCTGCACGGTGCTGGCCTGGGTCGGCTTGGCACCCTTGCCGGCTTCGATCACGCGGTACTGGACGCCGCTCGGCAGCGACTGCACGCCGGCCTTGGCCTTGTTCGCCGCGATGAACTGATCGCTCTTGGTCTTGTTTTCGGCAGCAGCCTTCTCGTACTCGGCCTTGGCAGCCTGGGCACGGCCCTGCTCGCGCTTCTGGAACGCTTCAACGGCCGGCTTCAGCTGCTCGGCGGTGATCGCCGGCTGCTTCTTGGCGTAGGCATCCTGCAGGCCCTTCACCACCGAGTTGATGTCCAGCTGCTCACCACGACCGGTCAGCTCCGCCAGGTTGTTGCCGTAGTCGTAACCGAAGTAGTAGCTCAGCTTGCCCTTTTCGGACGAGACGTCCTGGGCGAAGGCATTGCCCGTCAGGGCCAGGGCCGCGACGGCGACCGCGATAGAACGCAACTTCATCAAACAGTTCTCCAGGGGTGGTAACTCAGGGACGTTCTGCGCCGCCCTGAGGCGACGGGTTAGGATAACGGGCGCAACGTGTAACCGCTACTCACGATGCAGGCTATGACCCGTCTGCGTTCGCGGAGTTCAATATCACTTTTTTTTAACGTTCCAGGAGTTTCCCCGTGGCCGATGCCCTGATCGCTGTCACCGACGACGGCGCCATCCGCACCGTGACCGTCCAGCGCCCGGACAAGCTCAACGCCCTGAACGCCGCGACCCTGCAGGCCCTGGCCGAGGCCTTCAGCGCCGCCGCAGCAGACCCGGAGATCCGCGTGGTGGTGCTGACCGGTGCCGGCCCGAAGGCGTTCGTGGCTGGCGCTGACATCGCCGAGATGAACACACTCAGCGCGGTTCAGGGACGTGATTTCTCGCTGCTGGGCCAGGCCCTGATGCGCCAGATCGAGCGCATGCCCAAACCGGTCATCGCCCGCGTCAACGGTTTTGCCCTGGGCGGCGGCCTGGAACTGGCCATGGCCTGCCACCTGCGCATTGCCGCCGATACCGCCAAAGTCGGCCAACCGGAAATCAATCTCGGGCTGATTCCCGGCTTCGGCGGCAGCCAGCGCCTGCTGCGCCTGTGCGGCCGCGCCGCCACCCTGGAGCTATGCCTGCTGGGTGCACCGATCAATGCCGCACGTGCGCTGGAACTGGGGATCGTCAACGAGGTGGTACCGGCCGACGCGCTGGACAACCGCGTGCAGGACATCGCCCGGCAGCTGGCACGCTCGGCGCCGCTGGCCCTGCGCGGCCTGCTCGATGCGGTGCACGTGGGCGGCGAATGCAGCCTGGAAGCCGGGCTGGAATACGAAAGCGCACAGTTCGGCCTGCTGTTCGCCACCGAGGACATGCGCGAGGGAACCAGCGCCTTCCTGCAGCGTCGCCCGCCGGCCTTCCAGAACCGCTGACGCCATGGCATCCCGACCCAACCCCGCGCAGCTGTTTGCCCGGGTCCAGGCAGACGATCTCGATGGCGCCCTGCAGGCCGGGCTGATGGACTATGTCGCCCGCGCCGACGACGCGCAGTTGCTGCCCGGCCACCCGGAACTCCCGCAGCGGTTGCAGCAGGCCCAGCAGCAGCTTCAGGCCGCCTGGGCGGCACGCGAACGCTACCGCGCGCGTGCGGTGCGACTGGCCCGCCGCGAAGCCGAACGCGACGCGCGGCGCACGCCCGCCCCGGCGCCGGACGTGAAGCCCGCCCTGCCCGCCGCGGCCGCCGCCATCCTCGCCCGGGCCAAGGCCCGCGCCAGCGGCAAGGAGCAGTAATGGCGACCACGAAGAAAACCGCACGCGCCCCGGCGCGGCGTGGCGGCACGATGCCGCGCGCCGACGTGGTGGAAATGTTCACCCGCCTGCGCGAACTCAACCCGCACCCGAAGACCGAACTGGAGTACAGCTCGCCGTTCGAGCTGCTGGTGGCGGTGGCGCTGTCGGCGCAGGCCACCGACGTCGGCGTCAACAAGGCCACGCGCCGCCTGTTCCCGGTGGCCAACACGCCGGCGAAGATCCTCGCGCTTGGCGAAGAAGGACTGAAGCAGTACATCGCCACCATCGGCCTGTTCAACGCCAAGGCGAAGAACGTGATCGCCACCTGCGCGATCCTGCTGGAAAAGCACGGCGGTGAAGTGCCGCGCGATCGCGATGCGCTGGAAGCACTGCCGGGCGTGGGCCGCAAGACCGCAAACGTGGTGCTCAACACCGCGTTCGGCGAGCCGGTGATGGCGGTGGACACGCATATCTTCCGCGTCTCCAACCGTACCGGCCTGGCCCCGGGAAAGAATGTGCGCGAAGTGGAAGACAAGCTGGTGAAGGTGATCCCCGCCGAGTTCCTGCTCGACGCGCATCACTGGCTGATCCTGCACGGACGTTATGTGTGCAAGGCGCGCAAGCCGGATTGCCCGGGATGCGTGATCGCCGATCTGTGCCGGTTCAAGGACAAGACCCCGGCCGAGTGACGGCCGCATCCATGCAGGGCGTGGATCGACTGCAACCAAGGCGCAATCCGGGCGTCATACGCAAGCGGGTTCAATGGCAGGCCCTGCCGTGACGGGGCCTGCGGTGGATGTCTGCCGCGCGTGAACTGTCACATTTACGCAATCTTTACCTTCTAGCCTGCGCGCATCTTCCCACCTGCCTGCAAGGCTCCTCTCCATGAAACTGCATCACCAACTCCTGACGGTGGCCGTGGCTGCTGCGCTGTATGTGCCGGCTGCACACGCCGAAGTCGCCATCGACGTGATCGGCGGTTCGGAAATCACCTTCGAAGGCCTGGTCCAGGCCGATGGCAACTGGTTCCACAACGATGTGGTCGACCTCAACGGTGGCGACGCCGGCAACGGCAAGAACAGCGAATTCGAACTGCGTCGCGCCGAGCTGGTGCTGAAGGGCAAGGGCCCGGGCAACGTGGAGTGGGTGGTCGGCTATGACGCCAAGGCCGACAAGTTCCTCGACACCAACGTGAAGTACAAGCTGCTGGGCAACGCCAACCACTTCCTGCAGCTGGGCCAGTTCAAGCAGCCCAACAGCCTGGAAGAACTGTCCAGCACCAAGAACAACGATTTCATTTCCAAGGCAGCGGTCACCAACACCTATGCCATCGCCCGCCGCCTGGGCGGCGCGTACAGCTACGGCCAGGACAACTGGTCGGTGACTGCCAGCGCCTTCGGCCGCGAGCTGACCCGCAACCTGGCCCACGGCAGCGGCTACGGCGCGCGTGGCACCTGGGCCCCGATCAATGAAAAGGGCCAGGTCCTGCACTTCGGACTGAGCTACGTCAACTACGACACCGACGCCGACACCCTGCGCGTGCGTGCACGTCCGAATGCCGACCTCGCCACGGCCCGCCTGGTCGACAGCGGCAACCTGACCGACACCGACCGCGTCAGCACCATCGGTGCCGAAGCGATGTACTTCCAGGGCCCGTTCAAGGCCCAGGCCGAGTACTACACCAGCAAGGCCAAGCGCTACGACCACGACAACTACACCAGCGACGGCTATTACATCAGCGGCGTGTGGAACGTCACCGGCGAGACCTGGAGCTACAAGGGCGGGACCCCGGGCACCGGCCTGCCGAACAACCCGGCCGGCGGCCAGTGGCAGCTGGGCGTGCGCTACGACCACATGGACCTCAATGACGGCAACCTCGCCGCCAACCCGGTTGCCGGTCGCCCGCCGATCGTCGATGGCGTGCTGGGTGGCAAGATGGACATCTGGACCGTTGGCGCCAACTGGTACCTGCGTTCCAACTTCAAGCTGATGCTCAACTACGTGATGGTCGACAGCAAGAAGTACAGCTCCACGGCGCGCGGTTTCGTCAACGATGATCCCAACATCCTGGAAGCCCGCGCGCAGTTCTTCTGGTAAGTCCAGCCCCCTGCGTTGACCCGCGAAGGCACGGCCCCGGCCGTGCCTTCGTCGTTGCATCGGTAGCCGCGCTGCCCTGCCGGCGCAGCGGACGTGACATCGCTCATGACGCGTGTCACGCCCGCGTCATATGACAGACGCGGGGGTGTCACGCAACCGTTATGGAATGTGCACCGAAACGTCGGGCAACCGCCCTTCGACCACCACCCCAGGAGTCTCCCCGTGATCCACGCCTTCAAGTCGCGCGCCGCTGTCGCCATCCTGGCCGCATCGTCCGTGTTCGCCGCCAACGCCGCCGATATCACCGGCGCGGGCGCATCGTTCATCTACCCGGTCATGTCCAAGTGGTCGGCCGACTACAGCACCGCAACCGGCAACAAGGTCAACTACCAGTCCATCGGTTCCGGCGGCGGCATTGCCCAGATCAAGGCCAAGACCGTTGATTTCGGCTCCTCCGACGCGCCGCTGAAGCCGGAAGACCTGGCTGCTGCGGGCCTGGCGCAGTTCCCGTCGGTGATCGGCGGCGTGGTGCCGGTGGTCAACGTGGCCGGCATCGCGCCGGGCGCGCTGAAGCTGGACGGCGCGGTGCTGGCCAACATCTTCCTGGGCAAGATCAAGACCTGGAACGACCCGGCCATCGCCGCGCTGAACCCGGGCGTGACCCTGCCCAACGCCAAGGTCACCGTCGTGCATCGTTCGGACGGCTCGGGCACCACCTTCAACTTCGTCAATTACCTGTCCAAGGTCAGCCCGGAGTGGAAGAGCTCGGTCGGTGAAGGCACCTCGGTGCAGTGGCCCGCCGGCATCGGCGGCAAGGGCAACGAAGGTGTTGCCGCCTATGTGAAGCAGATCAAGGGCGGCATCGGCTATGTCGAACTGTCCTACGCGCTGCAGAACAAGCTCTCCTACACCGCGATGAAGAATGCCGCCGGCAAGTTCGTGCAGCCGAGCGACACCTCGTTCGCAGCCGCTGCCGCCAGCGCCGACTGGGCCAACGCCCGCGACTTCTACCTGGTGATGACCAACGCGCCGGGCGCCGAGTCCTGGCCGATCACCGCCACCAACTTCATCCTGGTGCAGAAGACGCCGAAGAATGCTGCCAATGGCAAGGCGACCCAGGAGTTCTTCCGCTGGGTCTACAAGAATGGCGACGCCCAGGCCCGCCAGCTGGACTACGTGCCGCTGCCGGACAGCCTGGTCCGCCAGATCGAGACCTACTGGTCGCAGAACCTGAAGTAAGCGCGTTCCCCCGCAGGAACGGGGGCGGCGGGTCCTCTCTCCCCCGCCGCTCCCACCCGGGCGCGAGATCCTCGAGATCTCGCGCTCTTCTTGTTTTTGGGGGATGGGTCGTGAAGAGCGCTGCGCCTTCGCTGATCCATGGGGGAGTCGGTGGGGTCATGGAAGGCAGGAGCGTTTGTAGAGACGAGCCCACGCTCGGCTGGGTGCTGGAGCGTGCGGACCAACGGTCCGCACCTACCGAGAACAGGGAGCAGTCGAGCATGGCTCAACTCTACAAGGGCCAACCGACCGTCATATCGGTGCGCAGATCGGGGGTTTCCGGGCACCTGCCGGATCGGCGCCAATCCTGTGAAACCCTTGTCAGAACGTGATCCAGGACACCCCTGTCATGGTCGTAATACGGCTGTAACAAAAACATCATTTCATAGCCGCATCCGCCGACCACGTCGGCTCTTCCCCGCTATGGAGTGACCATGAAACTGCACTCGGCCGGCCTCGCCGCCCTTTCCCTGGCCATCGCCCTGGGCCTGTCGGCCTGCGGTGGCGACAAGCAGGCCGCGCAGCAGCCGGCTGCCGACGGCGCCGCCGCCCCGGCCGCTGCCGGTGCCAAGGTGACCGCCGAAGTGTCCGGCGCGGGCGCGTCCTTCATCTTCCCGCTGGTCTCCAAGTGGTCGGCTGACTACAACACCAGCACCGGCGCCAAGATCAACTACCAGTCGATCGGCTCCGGCGGCGGTATTGCCCAGATCAAGGCCGGCACCGTCGACTTCGGTTCCTCCGACAAGCCGCTGAGCAGCGAAGAGCTGGCCCAGGCCGGCCTGGCGCAGTTCCCGTCCGCCATCGGCGGCGTGGTGCCGGTGGTCAACATCGAAGGCCTGGAAGCCGGCAAGCTGCGCCTGAGCGGCGCCCTGCTGGCCGACATCTTCCTGGGCAAGGTCAAGACCTGGAACGACCCGGCCATCGTCGCCGCCAACCCGGGCGTGAAGCTGCCGGACGGCAAGATCACCCTGGTCCACCGTTCGGACGGTTCGGGCACCACCTTCAACTTCTCCAACTACCTGTCCAAGGTCAGCCCGGAGTGGAAGAGCAAGGTCGGCGAAGGCACCTCGGTGCAGTGGCCGGACGGCGTCGGTGGCAAGGGCAATGAAGGCGTCGCTTCCTACGTGAAGCAGATCAAGGGCTCGATCGGCTACGTCGAACTGGCCTACGCGCTGCAGAACGGCATGCCGTACACCGCCATGCAGAACGCGGCCGGCAACTGGGTCGAGCCGAGCGCGGAAACCTTCGCCGCCGCGGCCGCCAGCGCCGACTGGGCCAGCGCCAAGGACTTCAACCTGGTCATCACCAACGCTCCGGGCGAGCAGGCGTGGCCGATCACCGCCACCAACTTCATGCTGATGCAGAAGAAGCCGAAGGACGCCAAGCGCAACCAGGACACCCTGGCCTTCTTCAAGTGGGCCTTCGAAAACGGCCAGGCGCAGGCCAACGAGCTGCACTACGTGCCGCTGCCGGCCGAACTGGTCAAGCAGATCGAGGCCTACTGGGCGACCGACCTGAAGTGATGGACACGACGGTGCCCGCCCCACGCGGGCACCGCTTCTTCCACGCCGTGCCGCCCCGCCCCTTTCTGGCCCTGCCGTCCCCATGAATGCCATCGCCCAGCCTGTAGCCGCCCCGTCCACGCGTGATGCGCGTGATGCCCGCAACGACAAACTGTTCCGATGGGTGCTGGTCGGCACCGTCATCTTCGTCCTGATCGCCCTGGCCTGCGCCGCGCTGTCGATGCTGTGGGGCGGCCGCCATGCCCTGCAGATGCAGGGCCTGAGCTTCTTCTTCTCCGCCGACTGGAATCCGGTCGAAAACAAGTTCGGCGCCCTCGCTCCGATCTACGGCACCCTGGTCACCGCGCTCATCGCGATGGTCATCGCCGTGCCGGTCAGCTTCGGCATCGCCTTCTTCCTCACCGAAGTCGCGCCGCGCTGGCTGCGTGGCCCGGTCGGTACCGCCATCGAACTGCTGGCCGGCATTCCCTCGATCATCTACGGCATGTGGGGCCTGTTCGTGCTGGTGCCGGTGATGACCGAGTACGTCACCCCGTTCCTCAACGAGACCCTGGGCGAATGGCCGATCATCGGCCCGATGTTCCAGGGCCCGCCGCTGGGCATCGGCATGCTCACCGCCGGTTTCGTGCTGGCCATCATGGTCATTCCGTTCATCTCCTCGGTGATGCGCGAAGTGTTCCTGACCGTGCCGACCCGCCTGAAGGAGTCGGCGTACGCGCTGGGCTCCACCAAGTGGGAAGTGAGCTGGGACATCGTCCTGCCCTACACCCGCTCGGCAGTGATCGGCGGCATCTTCCTCGGCCTCGGCCGCGCCCTGGGCGAGACGATGGCGGTGGCCTTCGTGATCGGCAACAGCGTGCGCCTGTCGCCGTCGCTGCTGGAGCCGGGCACCACCATCGCCGCGCTGATCGCCAACGATTTCGGCGAAGCCACTGAAACCTACCGTTCGGCCCTGCTGCTGCTCGGCTTCGTCCTCTTCATCGTCACCTTCGTGGTGCTGGCCATCGCCCGCCTGATGCTGATGCGCCTGTCCCGCAAGGAGGGCAACTGATGTCCACCACCGCTGATTCGTTGTACCTGCGCCGCCGCATCGGCAACGTCGTTGCGATCACCGCCTCCTGCGCCACCGCGCTGTTCGGCCTGTTCTTCCTGGGCTGGATCCTGTTCACCCTGGCCTCGAAAGGCCTGGCCGGCATCAACTGGGACCTGTTCACCAAGATGACGCCGCCGCCGATGCAGGATGGTGGCCTCGCCAACGCCTTCTTCGGCAGTGCCGTGATGTGTGCGCTGGCGATCGGCATCGGCACGCCGCTGGGCGTGCTGGCCGGTACCTGGCTGGCCGAGTACGGCAACGCCCGCAAGGCCGGCACCGTGGTCCGCTTCGTCAATGACATCCTGCTGTCGGCACCGTCGATCGTGCTGGGCCTGTTCGTCTACACCCTGTACGTGATGCAGACCGGCGGCAACTTCTCGGCGTTCGCCGGTGCCCTGTCGCTGGCCTTCATCGTGCTGCCGGTGGTGGTGCGCACCACCGACGAGATGCTGCGGCTGGTGCCATCGCAGATGCGCGAAGCGGCCCTGTCGCTGGGCATCCCGCAGTGGAAGGTGATCGTGCAGGTGCTGTACCGCAGTGCCTCGGCCGGCATCATCACCGGCATCCTGCTGGCGCTGGCCCGCATCTCCGGCGAGACCGCTCCGCTGCTGTTCACCGCTTTCGGCAACCAGTACTGGAACAACAACATCTTCCAGCCGATGGCCTCGGTGCCGGTGGTGATGAACCAGTTCGCCGGCAGCCCGTATGAATCCTGGCAGGTGCTGGCCTGGGCCGGTGCCCTGGTGCTGACTGTCTTCGTGTTGCTGGTCAGCCTTGCCGCCCGCGGCATCCTGCTTCGCAACCGTATCTCCCATGACTGACCTTTCCGTGGACAACGCCATGAACGACCTTTCCAACGCCGTGCCGATGCAGCGCATCGCCGTGCCGTCCTCGCACGAGAGCCTGCACACGCCGTCGCCGGTGAAGCTGGCTGCGCGTGGACTGGACTTCTACTACGACAAGTTCCACGCCCTGAAGGGCATCAACCTGGAGATTCCGGAAAAGCGCGTGACCGCGCTGATCGGTCCCTCCGGTTGCGGCAAGTCGACCCTGCTGCGCATCTTCAACCGCATCTACGCGCTGTACCCGAAGCTGGAAGCGCGCGGTGAAGTGCTGCTGGACGGCGAGAACATCCTGTCGCCGAAGTACCCGATGAACCGCCTGCGCAGCAAGGTCGGCATGGTGTTCCAGAAGCCGGTGCCGTTCCCGATGACCATCTTCGAGAACGTGGCCTACGGCATCCGCCACCACGAGAAACTGAGCAAGGCCGACATGGCCGACCGCGTCGAGCAGGCACTGCGCCAGGGCGCACTGTGGGACGAAGTGAAGGACAAGCTGGGGCAGAGCGCGCTGGGCCTGTCCGGTGGCCAGCAGCAGCGCCTGTGCATCGCCCGTGCCGTGGCGCTGCGCCCGTCGGTGCTGCTGCTGGACGAGCCGACCTCGGCGCTGGATCCGATCTCGACCAGCCGCATCGAGCAGCTGGTGGAAGAGCTCAAGCACGAGTACACCATCGTCATCGTCACCCACAACATGCAGCAGGCCGCGCGCGTTTCCGACTACACCGCCTTCATGTACCTGGGCGACCTGATCGAGCACGACCGCACCGAAGTGATCTTCTCGCAGCCGTCGCAGCGGCAGACCGAGGACTACATCACCGGTCGCTTCGGCTGATCGACGCTGATCCTTCGCCACATGTCCCAGCCAGGCACGGCCTGGCTCTACCCGGATTGCAGACCATGAACCTTCCCAACGACCACATCGTCAAGAGCTACGACGAAGAGCAGCAACGCCTGGTGGCCGAGATCGTGCGCATGGGCGAGATGGCCGTCGCCCAGCTCGAAGCGTCGATGGACGTGATCGAGAAGCGCGACGAGAACGCCGCCCATCGCATCATCGCCAACGACGAAGCCATTGATGCGCTGGAGCAGCAGATCAGCCATGACGTGATGCGCCTGGCCCTGCGCGGCCCGATGGCGCGCGACCTGCGCGAGATCCTGGCGGGCCTGCGCATCCCGGCCGACATCGAGCGTATCGGCGACTACGCGGCCAACGTCGCCAAGCGTTCGATCGCGCTGGGCAAGGTGCCGCCGCTGCCGCAGATCCAGGGCCTGCGTGCGCTGGGCCGCCTGGCTGCGCAGCAGGTGCGCCGTGCCATTGCCGCCTACCGCGACAACGACGCCGATGCCGCGCTGGAACTGCGCGAGGACGATGCCCGCCTGGACGCGCAGTACACCGCGCTGTTCCGCGAGCTGCTGACCTACATGATGGAAGACCCGCGCAACATCACCCCGTGCACCCACCTGCTGTTCATGGCCAAGAACCTGGAGCGCGTGGGTGACCACGCCACCAACATCGCCGAGAACGTGTGGTTCCTGGTGCACGGCGAGCAGCCGCTGCCGCCGCGCGAGAAGCGCGACGAGACCTCCAGCACCGGCCAGCCCTGACGCTGCACTGCAACACCGGAGTTGACTCCAAGGTGGCCGCTGTCCTGGTGAGAGCGGCCTTCTTTTTTGGGGTGTTCCACCCGCATTGTGGGCGCCGGGCTTGCCCGGTGCGAACCCGCCGGATGCTTCTGTAACAAACCTCACGAAAATTTGAGGTCTTGGCGAGGATTCGTTGAGTAGGATCGCTGCACCATCGATTCCACCGGCACCCCTGCCGGCCACCCGGGCACCCGCCCACCACCCAGGAGCACGACCTATGAGCAGTTCCAACAAGACCCTGTCCCTGCTGACTGCTACCGCCCTGGCCGCCGGCCTGGGCATGACCGCCAGTGCCTCGGCGCTGAGCATGAGCGACCTCGCCCAGGGCTATCTGGTGGCCGGCCAGGCGGCCAAGGCCAGCACCGATGCCAAGGCAGCAGATACCAAGATGGCCGCCGACGCGACCAAGCACGCCGAAGGCAAATGTGGTGCCGACGGCAAGAGTGCCGAGGGCAAATGCGGCGCCGACAAGGGCAAGGCCGCCGGTGCTGCGGCAGGCGCCAAGGCCACGTCCGGCGACAAGAAGTCGGCCGAGGGCAAGTGCGGCGAAGGCAAGTGCGGTGCCAAGCACTGACGTCCGCGCCAGCGCCGTCCACCTGCGGTCGCCGCTTCGTGCGGCGGCCGCCGGGTTGGGGCTGCGCCGGGCGCTGCTGCAGGACCTGCGTGATGCACCGGCGGGTGACTTCGATTTCCTCGAATGCGCGCCGGAGAACTGGATCCATGTCGGTGGTCCTGCCGGGGATGCACTGGCCGAACTGGCGCAGCGCCATCCGTTGAGCTGCCACGGCCTGTCGTTGTCGCTGGGCGGCAGCGCGCCACTGGATACGCAGCTGCTGGAACAGGTCGGCCAGTTCCTGGAGAAGCACCGTGTGCCACTGTACAGCGAGCACCTGAGCTACTGCAGCGACGACGGACACCTGTACGACCTGCTGCCGATTCCGTTCACCGACGAAGCGGTGCGCCATACCGCCGCGCGCATCGCCCGCGTGCAGGACCTGCTGGGTCGCCGCATCGCAGTGGAGAACGTGTCCTACTACCTGGCGCCGGAGCCGGCGATGGACGAGCTGGCCTTCACCAACGCCGTGCTCGCCGAGGCCGACTGCGACCTGCTGCTGGACGTCAACAACGTCTACGTCAACGCCTGCAACCACGGCTACGACGCCGACACCTTCATTGCCGGGCTGCCCGCAGAACGCATCGTCTGCCTGCACGTGGCCGGGCACCTGGACGAGGCACCGGACCTGAAGATCGATACCCATGGCAGCGCGGTGATCGACCCGGTCTGGGCGCTGCTGGCACGCACCTATGCGCGCATCGGCGCACGCCCCACCCTGCTTGAGCGCGATTTCAACTTCCCGCCCTACACCGAACTGCAGGGCGAGCTGCAGACCATCCGGCGCCTGCAGGCGACGCACGCCGGGGGCGCACATGACTGATGCTCCCGACACGCTGCGCGCGCAGCAGCACGCATTCACTGCCCATCTGCGTGATCCACAGGGCGTGCCGCCACCGGCCGGGCTGGAATCACGCCGGGTCGCGGCATACCAACGACTGCTGTTCAACAACCTGCTCGGCCTGTTGAGCAACGGCTTCCCGGTCTGCGTGCGCCTGCTCGGCGAGCCGGCCTGGAGCGGACTGGTGCGCCATTACTTCGCGACCCATCGCTGCCAGACACCGCTGTTCACCGAACTGGCCGCCGAATTCGTGCAGTGGCTGCAGGCGCAGCCACAGCTGCCGCATCCGGCGTTGGCCGAACTGGCCCACTACGAGTGGGTGGAAACCGCGCTGTACCAGCTGGATGCCGAACCGCTGCCGGCGCAGGACGACACCGACCCGCTGCGGGTGCCGCTGCAGCGCTCGCCCTTGGCATGGCCGCTGCTGTACCAGTGGCCGGTGCACCGGCTCGGTGCCGAGGACGCACCGACCGAGCCGCCGGCCGAGCCGACTGGCCTTCTGGTGCGCCGCGATGCCGACGGCGAGGTGCGATTCGCCGCGCTCAGCCCTCTGGCGGTGTTCCTGCTGTCCAGCATCGGCGAACAGCCCGGCCTTGATGGTCAGGCCTACCTGCAGCGTCTGGCCGCTGCGCACGGCCTGGCCGAGGATGCGCTGGCCGAACCCGGTGCCGCGCTGCTGCGGCAGTTCCTGCAGGCCGGCGTGATCGGCCCGCTCACAGCCCCTCCCTGACACACCTCATTCGCGGAGCCCCCCTGATGAACCTTCCGACCCTGGCCACCGCGCGTGGCCAGCTGGACCGTCTCGCCCCCTGGTTGGCCCCGCTCGGCCTGCGCCTGCTGCTGGGCTGGGAATACTTCGAATCCGGCCGCGAGAAACTGCACGGCCAGAACTGGTTCGCCGACCTGCAGGATGCCTTTCCGTTCCCGTTCGATCAGCTGCCGAGCACGCTGAACTGGCAGCTGGCGACCTGGTTCGAACTGGTCGGCGCGGCCTGCCTGCTGTTGGGTTTCGGTACGCGTTTCGCCGCCGCCAGCCTGCTGGTATTGACCGTGGTGGCCACCTATGCCGTGCACTGGCCGATGCAATGGGACTCTCTGGGCGACCTCGCGATGGGCTATGCGATCACTGACCAGGGCTTCGGCAACTTCAAGCTGCCGGTGCTGTTCATGGCGATGCTGCTGCCGTTGATTTTCAGCGGCGCCGGCAGGCTGAGCGTGGATGCGTGGTTGGCACGGTGGCAGCCATCGGGCACGACGGCACGGCCCGCAGTCCGGTAGATGGCGATCCTGGTCGGCGCGTTGTGTGCCAACCAAGGTTGGCACCTACCGGAATCCTGGGCGCGCGGTGCACCGGTGGGTGTCGACCTTGGTCGACACGCTCCTGCGCAGGGAACCCGTGCGCCACAGGCTGGCCGGGCGCTCAGGGTCGCTCTGCTAGAATTCACGCATGAATGACCCCACTCCCGCACCTGCCGCCGCCTCCGATTCCGCAATCCCCCAGGCGCAGCGCGCGATGTCACAACGCTTCCGCGGCTTCCTGCCGGTGGTGGTGGACGTGGAAACCGGCGGCTTCGACAGCCAGCGCAACGCCCTGCTGGAAATCGCCGCGGTGCCGATCGAGATGGACGAGAACGGCCTGCTCTACCCCGGCCAGACCGCCAGTGCCCATGTGGTGCCGGCCGAGGGCCTGGAGATCGACCCGAAGTCGCTGGAAGTGACCGGCATCATCCTCGACCACCCGTTCCGGCTGGCCAAGGAAGAGAAGGCCGCACTGGACCACATCTTCACCCCGGTACGCGCGGCGATGAAGAAGTACGGCTGCCAGCGCGCGATCCTGGTCGGCCACAACGCCCATTTCGACCTGGGCTTCGTCAACGCCGCCGTGGCCCGGACCGGCCACAAGCGCAATCCGTTCCATCCGTTCAGCGTGTTCGACACCGTCACCCTGGCCGGCATCGCCTACGGGCAGACGGTGCTGGCGCGTGCCGCCACGGCCGCCGGGTTGGGCTGGGATGCGAACGAAGCACACAGCGCGGTGTATGACACCGAACAGACCGCACGATTGTTCTGCACCATCGCCAACGCCTGGCCGCGGTGAAGCGTCCAACGGCGGAGCCCCTCGTGGCGTGAAGCAAATCAGCGGTCGGGCCGGACAAGGTGGGTTCGCGGGGGGACGCCGTGAACCCGTACCTGGGAGCTTAGCCGCACTTCTCTGGTGGGTGCCGACCGTTGGTCGGCACCGCCGGTTGGTACGACAACACCAGTAGATCCACGCCATGCGTGGATGCGATCAACCAATACTCGTACGGTCGCGGCCGTCGCTCTTGGCGCGGTACAGCGCGCGGTCGGCGCGCTGGTACAGCAGCGCCGGGGTGCGGTCATCGGCATCCAGTTCCACAAGGCCTGCGCTGAAGGTCACGCGCAGGCCCGCTACACCGGCCCAGTCGGGGTGGTCATGGAACAGGCCGCGCAGGCGCGCGCACAGCTGCGCGGCTTCTTCCAGGCGGGTGTCGTTGAGCAGCAGCGCGAACTCCTCGCCACCGGTCCGCGCGGGCAGGTCCGAATCGCGGCAGGCCGCGGCGATCAGCCTGGCCACCTGCACCAGCACCGCATCGCCGATGCTGTGGCTGTGGCGGTCGTTGACGTCCTTGAAGTGGTCGATGTCCAGCACCACCAGGCACAGCGGGTGGCCGCTGCGCTGTGAACGGGCGAAGTCGCGCGCCAGCGTTTCATCGAAGGCACGGCGATTGGCCAGTCCGGTCAGCGCATCCTCGCGCGCCTGCCGCTCAAAGGCCTCGGCCTGCCGTGCAAGGCGCTCGGCCAGCTCGGTCTTTTCCTGGTTCAGTGCCTGCAGGTGCACGGTCTTGGCCTGCAGGTCGAAGGTTGCCTCGTCCACGCGCCGTGCCAGGCGCAGGTTGCTGGCCTTCAGCTGCTGCAGCAGCAGGCGGTACAGCACCACCAGCCCAGCCAGCAGCAACAACCCGCCCAGCAGCTGCACGCTGCGGCGCTGCCACCAGAACGGCTCCACCGTGAAGCTCCACACGGCTTCCTGCTGGCCCCAGGCCCCGCCTGGATGCGCCGCCGACACGTGCAGGGTGTAGTCACCCGGAGGCAGGCCGACGAACTCGACGCTGCGCTGCGGGCCGCGCTCGACCCAGCCGGTGTCCAGGCCATCCAGCCGCGTGCGATAGCGGATCCGGTCCGACATCAGGTAACTCAGGCCCACATAGCTCACCGCCAGACGTCGGCCGCCGGGAATGTAGTTGCGATCCGGGCCCTCCCAATGCACGGGTGCGCCATCCACCTGCACGCTCTCGATCGCTGCCGGCGGTGATGGGCGCTCGCGGAAGCGCTGCAGGCGTTGCGGGTCGACGGTGCTCAGGCCTCCGGCGGTGACCACCCAGAAGGTGCCGTCCTGGCGCAGGATGGCCGATGGCCCGGAGCTGCCGTTGGCCTGCGCGTTGGCCATGCCGTCGATCTCGTTGTAGCGCTCCACCACCACTCGTGGTGCGCGGCCATCGGCCACGGCATTGAGGGTCGCCATGTCGGTGCGCAGCACGCCGCGGTTGCTGCTGATCCACACGTTGCCAAGACGATCCGGCACCAGCTGGAAGACCGCATCCACCGGCATGCCCTGCTCCAGGCCGACGCGCGCCAGCTTTCCGTCGAGCCAACGGTACAGGCCGCGGTCGCTGCTGATCCACATCGCTTCGCCAAGCTGGTGGAATCCGAACACACTGCGGCCCCCGCCCATCGGTGCCAGGTCGATCGACTGCACGTGGTCGCCACGCAGCACGCGGATGCCCTCGATGGTGCCGATCCACAGGTTGCCCTGGTGGTCATGCTCGAGTGCGGTGATGAGGCCACCGGGCATGCCCGGGGCAGTCGACACCTGCACCCGGTCGCCGTCGATGCGTACCACGCCCTTCTGCGTACCCGCCCAGACCCTGCCCTGCGGATCGACACTGATCGCGCGGATGTTGCCACCCGGCATGCCGTCGGCTGCCGCATAGTTGTGGCGGAGACTGCCATCGCGGTCCAGCCGGTAAACGCCGTCGCCGAACGTACCCACCCACAGGTCGCCGTCCGGCCCCTGCGCCAGACTCAATACCGATGGCGCCTTGCCGCCGCGGTTGTGCAGCGGAACCGCGCGGAAGCGGCCATCGGGTGTCTGCAGATCGAGACCACTGGCACTACCGACCCACAACTGGCGGTCGCGGTCCTCCAGCACCGTGCGCACATAGTCGCCACTGAGGCCATCGCGCTCGGTGTAGCTGCTGAACAGTGTTTCGCGCAGGCGATACAGGCCACCGTTGGCCCCCACCCAGATGCTGCCTTCGGCATCCTCGCGCAGGCTGACCACGCGCCCGCCCGGCAGGTTCAGGCCGGCCGGCAATCGTTCCAGGCCATGCGCCGAGATCCGCAGCAGGCCCTGGTTCTCGGTTCCCAGCCACAGGTCGCCGTGCCGGTCCTGCAGCATCGAGGTCATGTGCAGCTGTCCCGGCAGCCGGTGCACCAGCACCAGCTGATCGTCCTCCACGCTGTACAGGCGCTCGCCAGCGACGATCCACAGCGCGCCATCAGGAGCCCGGTACGGCCAGGACAGGCCGGTGCCGGCCCCCAGGCCCCACGCCGCGGGCGCGCGCTTGAGCACGCCGTCGTTGTCGCGCAGCACCAGCCCGTCAAGCGTGCCAACCCAGACCCGGTCCTGCGCATCGACCACCAGCTTGGTGAAGCTCATCGCCATCGGCAGGTCGGCCGCCGGCGCCTGGTAGACGATGCCCTTGTCCGGCGTGAGATAGCCGATGCCCTTGCCTTCGTACAGCAGCCACAGGCGCCCCTGGCTGTCCATCTGCATGGACTGGATCAGCACCTGCGGGGTGTCGGCCTGATGCTCCCAGACCCGCCACTGGCCGTCGTTGCCACGATGGCTGACGTTACCGCGCGAATCACTGATCCACAGCCCTCCCTGCCGATCGACCAGCAGTGCGCCGATGCCGTTGTCGCGCAGCCCCGGGCGGGTGCTGCGGTCGAACACGGTGAAATCCAGGCCGTTGTAGCGGACCAGGCCTTCCCAGGTGGCAAACCACAGGTGCCCCTCGGGAGTCTGCGCGATATCGCGCAGCGAGTTGTGCGGCAGGCCATTGCGCGAGGTCCACACGTCGATGGCGTAGTCGCGCAGCGGCGGCGCGCCCTCCTGCGCGGCCAGCGGCAGCGCCAGCACCAGCAACACCCACAGCAGACCGCGCTGCAGTACCTGCCTGGCCTTCGAAACGCGGCGCTCCACCCAGCACCCGTTGTCCCCTGACCTGCCCATCAGCTCGGCGGCAGTGGCCGGTAGCGGCTGCAGGGCATGGCAGCAAGCGGGAACGACCGGGCAACGCGGAACGGCGTGCCGTCAGGAACGGGCTGACTCATCGGGGAGAAACTGGGGAGATGCGCAGATGATAGGCCAAACCCTGGCCCCGGCGTCATCGCGTGCGGCCGGCGGGGCTCAGCCGGGCCGGCCAGGCGGCACCACCTGCGCACTGGCCGGCCACTGCACCACCGCCTCCAGACCGCCCTCGGCACGGTTGCGCAGCCACAGCCGCGCGCCATCCTTCTCGGCCAGGGCGCGCGCGATGGTCAGGCCCAGCCCGGCACCGCCGGTTTCCCGCGAACGCGAGGTTTCCACCCGCACGAACGGGTCGAACACGGCCTCCAGCTGGTCTTCCGCCAGGCCCGGGCCGTCGTCGGACACCATCGCCGTGATCGTGCCGCCGCTGCGCTCCACCCGCACGCGCACGCGGTTGGCATACATCACGGCGTTATCCACCAGGTTGGAGAACAGACGGTGCATGGCCAGCGGGCGCAACATCAGCACCGCACCGGTGCCGCCCTCGAAGACCACGTCGGCACCACCCTCGGCGGCGTCTTCCACGATGCTTTCCAGCAGCGAATCCAGATCCAGCGCGGCGCGCTGCTCGGCGCTCTCGGCACTGCGGGCCAGCTCCAGCCCTTCGCGCACCAGTGCCTGCATCGCCGCCAGATCGCCGATCAGGCGCTCGCGCAGCACCTCGTCGCTGACGTTCTCCAGGCGCAGGCGCAGGCGGGTCAACGGGGTCTGCAGGTCATGGGTGATCGCCGCCAGCATCTGCGTGCGTTCGGCCAGGTGCCGCTGCAGGCGGTGCTGCATGGCATTGAAGGCCTCGGCGGCGCGCTGCACCTCGCGCGGCCCGCGCAACGGCAGTGGATCGCGCTGCAGATCGTCGCCGAGATCCTCCGCGGCCGCCGCCAGCTCCTGCAGCGGCGCACTGGCCATGCGCGCGACGATGTAGGCCAGCACCGCGATGGCCAGCACCAGCAGGGTCAGGAACCACAGGTCCACGGCCAGAATGCCGTTGTGGGCCACTGCTGGCGAATCCAGCGCCAGCTTCAGCAGCGTACCGTCGTTGAGCGTCACATCGACCGCGCGGCACTTGGGCGGAATGAAGGCCGGATCGCGCTCACGCGGATGCCGTCGGTGCCCCGGCGGCGGTGGCGGCAGCAGATCCTGCAGCTTGGGAATGCAGGAACGGAACGAGGTGAAGTGCACATGCGCGCGCGACACCGGGCCGGGCCGGTCATCCAGGACTTCCATCAGTGCGGTATCCGCCCGCCCCAGGCGCGCGCCGGGCTGCAGCGCACGCACGCTGGGCCCACCGATCTCAAGCAGTCGCTCGCGCAGTTCGGGATTGCCATCGAGCAGGTTGACGTAGCCCTGCAGGCGGTCGGCGATGCGGTTCAGGTTCTGCCGCTCGAACTCCTGCTGGCGTTTGGAGGTGGCCAGCATGGTCGCGCCGATCGCAGCCACGCTCATGCCCAACAGCAGGATGACGAACAACCGCCCGACCATCGAGGACAGGAAATGGCGCAGGCGCTTCATGACGGCTTATTCCAGGTTCACCGAGGAGGCCAGCACGTAGCCTTCGTTGCGCACGGTCTTGATCAGGCCATCCGGCCCACCGTCATCGCCCAGCTTGTTGCGCAGGCGGCTGACCTGCAGGTCGATCGCGCGATCCTGCGCCTCGTAGTTGCGGCCGCTGCTGAGCGCGACAAGCTGTTCGCGCGACAGCACCTTGTTGGCATGGGCGATGAACACGCGCAGCAGGCGGAACTCGGCACCGGACAGCACCACCACGCGGTCGTCCGGATCGACCAGGTGGCGATGCTCCAGGTCGAACACCCAGCGCGAGAAACGCGCACGGCGCACCGCCAGCGGCTCCAGGTTGGCCGGCAGCGCCTCGGTCCGGCGCAGCACGTTGCGGATGCGCGCCAGCAGCTCGCGCGGTTCGAACGGCTTGGCCAGGTAGTCGTCGGCGCCCATTTCCAGGCCGAGCACGCGGTCGATCGGCTCGGCGCGCGCGGTCAGCATGATCACCGGGGTGTTCGAGCGCGCGCGCAGGTCGCGGCACAGGGTCAGGCCATCCTCGCGCGGCAGGTTGAGGTCGAGCACGATCAGGTCCACGTGTTCGCGGTCCAGCAGCTGGCGCATGGCGGTGCCGTCTGCGGCCGTGCTCACCTGGTAGCCGGCACGGCCGAGCTGCTCGGCCAGCAGGGTGCGGATGTCGTTGTCGTCGTCGACGATCAGCAGTCGATGCATCGTGTTTTCAGTCTCCATGTCGCGATCATCCCGTGTCGGCAGCTGAACCGCATCCGGGGCAATGCGTACCAGTGTATCCAGCCATGAGCGGGATACCTGTGGTTACGCGTATTCACCGACAGTGTTACATAGAGACATACCCCGAGGATTGAGCCGCCTGTCGCCCGGTCTTCACAATGCCCACCAACGCCGCCGCCGCGGCCCCGAGAGTGAAGCCACGACGTGACGTTCCGCCTGTTGCCCGCGACCCGCCGTGGTCGCCTGATACTGATCGCCCTGCTCGCCCTCATCGTGGCCGTCGCCGCCTGGTGGCTGCTGCGCAAACCCGCCGCCCCGGCGGTGGCGACCACGCCGGTCAGCCGCGGCGACATCGAGCAGACCGTGGAAGCCACCGGCGTGATCGACGCCTACAAGCTGGTCAGCGTCGGTGCGCAGGCCTCGGGCCAGATCAAGTCGCTGAAGGTACAGCTGGGCGATACCGTGAAGGAAGGCGACCTGATCGCCGAGATCGATGCCACCACCCAGCAGAACCAGGTGCTCAATGCGCAGGCTTCGCTGGACCAGGTCACCGCCCAACGCGCCGTGCAGCAGGCCACCCTGCGCCAGGCCGAACTGGAGTTCGCGCGCCAGCAGCAGATGCTGGCGGCCGAGGCCACCTCGCGCCAGGAATACGATGCCGCCGAAGCACAGCTGAAAACTGCCCGCGCCCAGCTGCAGTCCTACGAGGCGCAGATCAAGGGCCGCCAGACCGAGCTGGGCACCGCCCGCGCCAACCTGGCCTACACCCGCATCACCGCGCCGATGGATGGCACCGTGGTGGCGGTGGTGGCCGAGGAAGGCCGCACCGTGAACGCCAACCAGACCGCGCCCACCATCGTGATGCTGGCGCGGCTGGACGTGGTCACGGTCAACGCCGAGATCTCCGAGGCCGACGTGGTCAAGATCAAGGCCGGCATGCCGGTGTACTTCACCACCCTGGGTGACCCCGACCGCAAGTACCACGCCACGCTGCGCCAGATCAATCCGGCGCCGGCCTCGATCGCCAACGAGAACTCGTCCAGCTCCAGCAGTTCGTCCAGCTCCAGTTCCAGCAGCGCGGTCTACTACAACGCGCTGTTCGACGTGGAGAACCCGGACGGCACCCTGCGCATCGACATGACCGCGCAGGTCTCGGTACTGCTCAAGCAGGCCAAGGACGTGCTGATGGTGCCGGCGGTGGCGCTGGGACCGAAGCGCCGCGGCGACGAGCGCATGGTGCGGGTGCTGGACGACAAGGGCCAGCCGCAACCGCGCAAGGTCACCGTGGGCATCAACAACGGCGCCTCGGCCGAAATCCTGTCCGGGCTGAAGGAAGGCGAACGCGTGGTGGTGGGCGAAGCCGGTGCGGCAGGTGCCAGCGCCGGCGGCGGCAACCGCGGCGGCATGCAGATGCGGGTCGGCGGCCCGGGCATGGGTCCGCGCCGATGAGCACGAAGGCGCCGCTGCTGCGCCTGCGCGACCTGCGACGCGAATTCCCGGCCGGCGATGATGTGATCGCCGTGCTGCGTGACGTCAACCTGGATATCCACGCCGGCGAGATGGTGGCGATCGTCGGCCAGTCCGGCTCGGGCAAGTCGACGCTGATGAACATCCTCGGCTGCCTCGATCGCCCTACCCGCGGCAGCTACCAGGTGGCCGGCCGCGAAACCGGCAGGATGGCGCCGGATGAACTGGCCGAACTGCGCCGCGAGCATTTCGGCTTCATCTTCCAGCGCTACCACCTGCTGGGCGACCTGGATGCGCGCGGCAACGTGGAGGTACCTGCCGTGTATGCCGGCAGCCCGGGCGCAGTGCGCAACGCGCGTGCCGAGCAGCTGCTGCAGCGGCTGGGCCTGGGCGACCGCATGCACCACAAGCCTGGCCAGCTGTCCGGTGGCCAGCAGCAGCGCGTGTCGATCGCACGTGCGCTGATGAACGGCGGCGAGGTGATCCTGGCCGACGAACCGACCGGCGCGCTCGACACGAAATCCGGCGAGGAAGTGATGGCGATCCTCGGCGAGCTGCACGCCGAAGGCCACACCATCATCATCGTCACCCACGACATGAGCGTGGCCGAACACGCGCAGCGCATCATCGAAATCCGCGACGGCGAGATCATCGCCGACCGCACCAATCCGAACGCACCGACCTACCGCGCGCAGCGCGAGGCCAGCACCGGCGTGGCCCGCGGCAACAGCTGGCGGGCGGCCCGTGACCGCTTCACCGAAGCGTTCCGCATGGCCCTGCTGGCGATGAACGCACATCGGCTGCGCACCTTCCTGACCATGCTCGGCATCATCATCGGCATCGCCTCGGTGGTCTCGGTGGTGGCGCTGGGCAATGGCTCGCAGCAGCAGATCCTGCAGAACATCAGCGCGCTCGGCACCAACACCATCGACGTCTATCCCGGCCGTGGTTTCGGTGACATGCGCTCGGCGCGGGTACAGACGCTCAAGGCCAGCGATGCCGATGCACTGGCAAAGCAGAGCTACGTGGACAGCGCCACCCCCAGCGTGTCGACCTCGGTCACCGCGCGTTACCGCAACCAGTCCTCCACCGCCCAGGTCAGTGGCGTCGGCGAGCAGTTCTTCCGGGTCAAGGGCGTGACCCTGCTCAGCGGCAGCTTCTTCGATACCGACGCGGTGAAGGGCCTCGGCCAGGTGGCGGTGATCGACGAGAACACCCAGACCCAGTTCTTCCCCGATGTCGATCCGGTCGGCCAGGTGATCCTGCTCGGCAACGTACCGGCACGCGTGGTCGGCGTGGCCAAGCGCCAGAGCTTCGGCTTTGGTGGCAGCACCAGCCTCAGCGTGTGGGTGCCCTACACCACGGTGATGTCGCGCATGCTCGGCCAGAGCCACGTTTCCAGCATCACCGTGCGCGTGGACGACGACACGCCGATGGATGCGGCGCAGGAAGCGATCACCCGCCTGCTGACCCTGCGCCACGGCACCGAGGACTTCTTCCTCAGCAACAGCGCAGAGATCCGCCAGACCATTGAGCAGACCACGCGCACGATGACCCTGCTGATCGGCGCCATCGCCGCCATCGCGCTGCTGGTCGGTGGCATCGGCGTGATGAACATCATGCTGGTCTCGGTGACCGAGCGCACCCGCGAAATCGGCGTGCGCATGGCGGTGGGGGCACGGCAGAGTGACATCCGCCAGCAGTTCCTGATCGAAGCGGTGCTGGTGTGCCTGCTCGGTGGTCTGCTCGGCATCGGCCTGGCCCTGCTGCTGGGCTCGATGATCGGCCGCTTCGCCAGTGACTTCCAGGTGCTGTTCTCCACCGCCTCGATCGTTGCCGCGTTCGCCTGCTCGACCCTGATCGGCGTGGCATTCGGCTTCCTGCCCGCGCGCAACGCCGCGCAGCTGGACCCGGTGGAGGCCCTGGCCCGCGAATGAAGATGATGACCCGACTGCCCTTCCCTGCTCCCTCGCGCCTGCTACTGGTGGGCGCTGTTCTGCTTGCCCTCTCAGGCTGTGCCTCGGTGGGCCGCTACCCGGTGCAGGCCCCCGACGTGGCGGCCAGCTACGGCCGTGGCGATGCCACCCTCAACGCACCGGCCGACGACCCGCGCAGCAGCCTGGATACACCGGGCCGCGACATCCGCCAGGACAGCTGGTGGACGGGCTTTGGCGATGAACGACTGAACCGCTTGGTGGCGCAGGCGCTGGCCGCCAACAGCGATCTGGCCGCCGCTGGCCTGGCCGTGCAGCGTTCGCGCCTGCAGGCCGGACTGGCCAGCAACGCGCTGTGGCCGCAGCCGTCGTCGTCCGGCGTCAGCGGCAATGCCAGCCGCGCCACCGATCAGGCCGACGACTGGCGCCGCAGCTATTCCACCGGCGTCTCGCTGGGCTGGGAAGTCGATCTGTGGGGCCGTCTGCGCACCCAGCGCGACATCGCCCGCTGGGAAGCCGAGGCCAGCGAGGAAGACCGGCAGAACACCGCGCTGCTGGTGATCGGCGACACCATCACCCAGTACTGGAACCTGGCCTATCTCAACCAGTCCATCGCCACCGGCCAGGCCAACCTGGAGCGGCTGGAGCGCACCCGCGACCTGGTGCAGGCCCGCTTCGACGCTGGTGCGGTATCGCGCCTGGAAGTGCGCCAGGCGCTGCAGAACCTGCAGTCGCAGCGTTCCTCGCAGAGCGCGCTGGAACAGCAGCGGGTGGAGGTGCGCAATGCATTGACCGTGCTGCTGGACGGCACGCCCTGGCCGCAGCAGGACGAACCGCAGGACCTGCTGGACGCACGCAGCCCGTGGATCAACGAAGGCCTGCCGGCCGAGCTGCTCGGCCGCCGTTCCGACCTGCGCGCGGCCGAACTTCGCCTGCGCAACAGCCTGAAGACCATCAAGGTGACCGCTACCCAGTACTACCCGGCGCTGAGCCTGACCGGCAGCCTCGGCTCCAGTGCAACGTCGCTGGGTGACGTGCTGCGCAACCCGGTGGCCACGCTGGGCGCCGGCATGTCGCTGCCGTTCCTCAACCTGCAGCGCGCACAGCTGGATACCGACATCGCCGGCACCAGCTATCAGATCGCCGCGACCAATTTCCGCAAGACGCTGTACACCGCGCTGTCGGAAGTGGACAACGCGCTGTCGGCACGCGAGCAGCTGGCGCGCCAGGTGGCGGCCTCGCAGGCGTCGTACGACGAAGCGGTGGAAGTGGAGCGCGCGCAGGAAGTGCGCTACCGCGTAGGTGCCACCGACCTGCGCACCTGGCTGGAGGCCCAACAGACCCGGCGTGATGCCGAGCTGTCGCTGGCGCGCGTGCGCCAGGGCCAGCTGAACAACGACGTCACCCTGTTCAAGGCACTGGGCGGCAGCGCGGGGTGAGGCGGCAAGGGCGCCAACCCAGGTTGGCGACTGCCCGGTGGGTGTCGACCTTGGTCGACACGGCAAATGGAAAAGGGATCCGACCCCGAAATCAACCGCGCTGGCGCACGGCCTCGAACAGGCTGACGCCGGCGGCGACCGAAACGTTCAGGCTCTCGATCTCGCCCGGCATCGGGATCTTGACCAGGCCATCGCAGTTCTCGCGGGTCAGGCGGCGCAGGCCATCGGCCTCGCCACCCAGCACCAGGGCGATGTTGCCCTTCAGGTCCAGCTGGTACAGCGACGCAGTGGCTTCGCCGGCCAGGCCGTAGATCCACACGCCCTGCTTCTGCAGGTCCTTCAGGCAGCGCGACAGGTTGGTCACCGCCACCACCGGGATCAGATCGGCGGCACCGGCCGAAGTCTTGCGCACGGTCGCGTTCACCGTGGCCGACTTGTCCTTGGGGATGATCACGGCAGTGGCGCCTGCGGCAGCCGCCGAGCGCAGGCAAGCGCCAAGGTTGTGCGGGTCCTGCACTTCGTCCAGCACCAGCAGCAGGGCCTTGCCCTCGGCTGCGGTGACCAGGCCCTCCAGCTCGTTCTCGCTGTAAGTGCGGGCGGCGGCATAGCGAGCGGCCACGCCCTGGTGGCGTACCGAACCGCCGACACCGTCCAGCGCCTGGCTGTTCACCTTGCGCACGTCGATGCCCTTGCGGCGGGCGTTTTCCTCGATCTCGGTCAGGCGCGGGTTCTTCGCACCGGCCTCGACCAGCACTTCGCGGACGTTCTCGGCGTCGTTCTCGATGGAGGAGGCGACGGCGTTGACGCCGACGATCCACTGGCTGTTCTTGCTCATGCGGGCGGGGACCGGAAAGGGGGTGGCTATGGTAGAGCATCGGCGGGCCGGGCGCTGCGGCGAGGTCCCTGTCGAGCCGAGCCTGCGCTCGGCGCTACAGGGGCGTTACCGGCTGCGCGGCGGCCAGTGCGGCGTGTCGTGGTCCGGGTGCTGATGGGACACGATGGTGGCCAGGAACTCCAGCGCCGCGATGTCTTCCTCGGTACGACGGGCCGGCAGGTTGGCCAGCGTATCGACGAACGGCAGCTTGCGCTCGACCCCGTACTGGATCGTCGGCGGCAGGCGCTCGGGTTCGTCAAAGGCGCCGGCCGCCACCGCCACGCCGTCCGGCGCCTCGTAGCTCAGCGGCGTACCGCAGTCGGCACAGAAGCCCCGGCGCACCACGTTGGAGGACTGGAAATAGCGCGGCTGGCCACGGGTCCAGCTGAACTGCACGCCACGCACCGATACCAGCGGTGCGTAGTAGGCACCGAAGGCCTTCTGGCACATCCGGCAATGACAGATCGAACTGTCGGTCAGCGCGCCACGCACCTGGAAGCGGATCGCGCCGCACTGGCAGCCGCCACTGTATTCGGGTTGGCCTTGCATGCGATGTCTCCTGGTGGTGCCGGCCGCTGGCCGGCAACCCGTCGGTGCCGAGGGTGCCATGGATGCCGGCCAGCGGCCGGCACTACCACGGTCATCAGTATTTCTCTTTCTTCCGCTTGGCCGGCTTGCCACGCTCGGGCAGCGGCGGCAGGCCATCGCCTTCGTCCTCGCCCTTGTGTTCGACCAGGCGGAAGTCGATCTTGCGCTCTTCCATGCTGGCCTTCAGCACCAGGATCCGCACGCGGTCGCCCAGACGGTAACTGCTGCCGCGGCGTTCGCCCGTCAGCGTCTTGCGCGTGGCGTCGAACTTGTAATAGTCCTGCGGCAGCTGGGTCACGTGCACCAGGCCCTGCACCTTCGACTCGTCCAGTTCCACGAACAGGCCGAAGCTGGTCACGCCGCTGATCACGCCATCGAACTGGCCACCCACGTGCTTTTCCATCCACGCCGCGCGGTAACGCTCGTCGACCTCGCGCTCGGCTTCATCGGCACGGCGCTCGCGCTCGGAGCACTGCAGCGCCAGCGCGGCCATTTCGCGCGCGTTGTAGGTGAACTTGTCCAGCGGCTTGCCGGACAGCGCGTGCTTGATCGCGCGGTGCACCAGCAGGTCGGGGTAACGGCGGATCGGCGAGGTGAAGTGCGCGTACGCCTCCAGCGCCAGGCCGAAGTGACCGTGGTTTTCCGGGCTGTAGATCGCCAGACTCTGGCTGCGCAGCAGCACCGATTCCAGCAGCGTGGCATCGGGGCGGTCGCGGATCTTCTTCAGCAGCTTGGTGTAATCGCCCGGGCGCACCTTCGACCACGGCGGCAGGCTCAGCTTGAACTCCTTGAGGAATTCCAGCAGGTCGGCGTACTTGGTTTCCGGCGGCTTCTCGTGGATGCGGTACGGGGCCGGCACATGGCGCGACAGCAGGTACTTCGCCGCCTCCACATTGGCCGCGATCATGCATTCCTCGATCAGCTTGTGCGCGTCGTTGCGCACCAGCATGCCGGCCTGGGTCACTTCACCGCGGTTGTCCAGCACGAAGCGCACTTCGCTGCTTTCGAACTCGATGGCGCCACGCTTGGCACGCGCCTTGGACAGGACCTTGTACAGCTGGTGCAGGCGCTGCACCTGCGGCAGCAGGTCGCCCATCCAGGCCTTGGTATCGGCATCGTCCTCGCCCACCGCCTTCCACACCTGGGTGTAGGTCAGGCGCGCATGCGAGTTCATCACCGCTTCGTAGAAGCGCGAATGCGTGACCAGACCGTCGCGGTCGATCTGCATGTCGCAGACGAAGCACATGCGGTCGACCTTCGGCATCAGCGAACAGATGCCGTTGGAGAGCGTCTCCGGCAGCATAGGCACCACGAAGCCCGGGAAGTACACCGAGGTGGCACGCTTCTGCGCCTCTTCGTCCAGTGGCGTGCCGGGCCGGACGTAGTTGGAGACATCGGCAATCGCCACCACCAGCCGGAAGCCATCGGCGTTCGGCTCGCAGTACACCGCGTCGTCGAAGTCCTTGGCATCTTCACCGTCGATGGTGACCAGCGGCATGCTGCGCAGGTCCACGCGGTCGCCGATCATCGCCGGCTCGACCACCAGCGGCACCGAGGCGGCTTCGTCCAGCACTTCCTGCGGGAACTCGAACGGCAGTTCATGGCCGTGGATGGCGGTCTCCACCACCAGCGAGGCGGTCAGCTTGTCGCCGAGCACGGCGATGATGCGGCCGATCGGCGGGCGACGGCTGTCCGGCGCTTGGGTCAGCTCGCAGACCACCAGCTGGCCGTCGCGCGCACCACCGGTCTGGTCCGGCGGCACCTGCACGTTGCGCTGCACGCGCTTGTCGTCGGGCACCACGTAGTTGATGCCCATCTCGACGCTGAAGCGACCGATCAGACGGGTCATGCCGCGCTCCAGCACGCGGGCGATGCTGCCTTCGCGGCGGCCACGGTGGTCGATGCCGGTCACGCGGGCCAGCACCTTGTCGCCGTGCATGACCTTGCGCATTTCATACGGCGGCAGGAACAGGTCGTCGCCGCCCTCGACCGGGCGCAGGAAGCCGAACCCCTCCGGGTTGGCGATCACCACGCCGGTGACCAGGTTCAGGGTCTGGATCGGGGCGAAGCCGCCGCGGCGGTTCTGCACCAGCTGGCCGTCGCGGACCATGGCGCCGAGCCGGCGCGACAGTGCTTCGGCACGGTCCGGGGCGGTCAGGCCCAGGCGTGCGCCCAGTTCCTCTGCCGTCTGCGGCCCTTCGCAACGCTCCAGCAGGGCCAGGATGGCTTCGCGGCTGGCGATGGGCTGCTCGTACTTCTCTGCTTCGCGGGCGGCATAGGGATCGTCGATCACCTTGCCGGTCGGCGGCAACTTGCGGCCCGGGGCCGGGCCCGGTGCGTCGCTGCTGCGGACCTTGCGGCCACGCGGCGGTGTGCCGCCTTCATTCAATTCGGGGAACCAGCCCGGCAACGGCTTGCCCGGCTTGGTGGTGCGGGCCGTGCCCGCCTTGGCGCCCTTCTTCGGGGCCTGGCCGCGAGAGGTGCTCCCGCCCTTGCTTGGTTTTTTGGTAGTCATCGCCCTACATGGTAGCCGTTGACGGCGTGCAGAACGGGTCAGTGGCCATCTTGAAGGCCTTGCGTGAAAAATATTCAGGAAGTCGTTGACAGCCTGCGGATTCATCTTCACAATTGCGCCTCTGGAACGCCCAGGTGGCGGAATTGGTAGACGCACTAGTTTCAGGTACTAGCGGGTAAAACCGTGGAGGTTCGAGTCCTCTCCTGGGCACCAACGAAAAAACTCCTCGCTTCGGCGGGGATTTTTTTTGCCTGCAATCCAGCAGCGGGGCCAAATTCCTTTCCGAAGAAAAGGGCTCCGACCCCAAGCGAGTGAGATGGGGTCAGAGCCCGCTCCGCACGCGAAACGAGGTCCGACACCGGATCCAGAAAAAGTGTTGACACCCCCGTAACAACACCCCATAATCTCGCTCCTCGACGCCCAGGTGGCGGAATTGGTAGACGCACTAGTTTCAGGTACTAGCGGGTAAAACCGTGGAGGTTCGAGTCCTCTCCTGGGCACCACGTCGAGAATGAGAAAAACCCGCGAGAGCGGGTTTTTTCATGCCCGGAATCCTGCATCAGAGCAGCGGCCGCAGCACCAGTTCCAGCCCGAGCAGCAGCAGGAAACCCAGGAAGCAGCCCCGGAACACCCGCGCACTGATGCGCTGCCGGATCACCTGCCCCAGCCACATGCCCAGCAATGCCGGCAGCACCGCCAGCGCACTCAGCCCCAGCTGCTGGATGCCGAATGCGCCGTGCAACACCAGGCCGGCGGTCAGCGAAATCGTTGACACCGTGAACGCCAGCCCCAGCGCCTGCACCAGCTCCTCGCGCTGCAACCCCAGCGACTGCAGGTACGGCACCGCCGGCATCACGAACACGCCGGTGGCGCCGGTCACCACGCCCGACAACGCCCCCACCAGCGGCCCCAGCCAACGCTCGCGCCGCTGCTGCACGCGGAACACCGGCGCAAGCAACGCATAGGCGGCATAGACCACCAATGCCACGCCCAGCGCAACGCGCGACCAAGTGCGATCGACCCGCACCAGCAGCGCCGCCGAGCCCAGCGTCACCACCACCACGGCCAGCATCATCGGCCACAGGCGCCGCACGATGCGGTCCAGTGACGGCCCGGACAACAGCTGCCACGCATTGGTGACGAAAGTGGGAACGAACAGCATCGACGCCGCCGCCACCGGCGACAGCGTGCTGCCCAGCAGCCCCATCGCCACCGTCGGCAACCCCATGCCGGTCACACCCTTGACCACACCGGCCAGCACGAACACCGCCACCAGCAGCACGTAGAAGTACATTGATTCATTCATGCCTTCATTGGATCGGCCGGCCGCTCGGCGCACAATGCGGTGTTTCCGGCCTTGCCTTCGGCTGATCCGAAGGCGCAGCCGTTGCGATGAGGGCATCACATGCGGATGGATATCGCCGACCTGCGCCTGTTCCTGGCGATTGCCGAGGCGGGCAGCATCACGGCCGGCGCAGCGCAGGCAAACCTGGCACTGGCGTCGGCCAGCGAACGCCTGCGCACGATCGAAGCCGATGCCGGCACCGCGTTGTTGAACCGGCACCCCCGCGGCGTCAGCCTGACCGAAGCCGGCGCCGCCCTCGCCCACCATGCACGATTGATCCTGCAGCAGCAGGCGCAGCTGCGCGGTGAACTGCAGGCGTTCGCGCACGGCGCGCGCGGCACACTGCATCTGTATGCCAACACCGCAGCACTGACCAACTACCTGCCTTCGCGGCTGGCACCGTGGCTGGCCGAACGCCCGCGCCTGCACGTGGAACTGCTGGAGCGCACCAGCCCCGAAGTCGTGCGTGCGATCAACGCTGGCCAGGCCGAAGCCGGCATCATCAGTGATGCGGTCGACGCTGCCGGCCTGCAGCAGCACGTGGTCGCCGAAGATCCACTGGTGATGCTGCTGCCCGCGGAACACCGCTTCGCATCGCGGCGCAGCGTGGCCTTCGCGGATGTTGCCGGCGAGACCTTCGTCGCGCTGGCCGACGGCAATGCACTGCAGGCCTACATCGAAGACCAGGCACGGGACATCGGGCGACGCCTGGACGTGCGCATCCGCATGAAGACGTTCGAAGGCGTGTGCATCATGGTCGGCCACGGCATTGGTGTCGGCATCGTGCCGCGTACCATCGCCCGCCAGCATCGACGCAATACCCGTACTGTTGCGGTTCCGCTTGCAGATGCTTGGGCACAGCGCCGCCTGTGCGCCTGTTTCGCCGAATGGGCGCAGCTGTCACCGGCGATGCGCAGCCTGCTGCTTCACCTGGGCGTGCAGCCGCAGAAAAATGTGTGAAATGTTGTTGACACACTCTCTGCCGTCCCGCACAATTCATCTCCTGAGTCGCCCAGGTGGCGGAATTGGTAGACGCACTAGTTTCAGGTACTAGCGGGTAAAACCGTGGAGGTTCGAGTCCTCTCCTGGGCACCACGACTCAAGATGATCAAACCCGCGAAAGCGGGTTTTTTCGTTTCCGGGGTTTGGCGATCCTGGCATCGCAACCGCCACTCGGACTGTCGTATCTCGCACCGTCCGGGCGTCGTCTGCGGGTGCATACCTCCCCCCGGCGCGTCGTCACCAGACCTTGAACGGCCCCCCTTTTGGGGCGCATTTCACGTTCCCCGTTCAATTCGTACTTTTCCTAGTCGAGATCCACCCGATTCCTTTTCGGTGGGAGGCAGATTTGCGGGAGCCGGTTGCAGGTGTATCGCCACGACCTGACCAGCGCCCCTCCTCTCCCCAAAAGGACGCACCAATGCAGCGCAGCATCATCTGCCCACACTGCCATACCGGCTCGAACCACGGCGTAAGCGTATGCGTGGGATGCCAGGCCGAGGTCCACTACGGCGCATCAAAGGAGGCCGTAATGCTTGTCTTTGTCGCCGCCATCATCTGCGGCGCACTTGTCGGCAGCCGATTTCAGGCCACTGCCGGCTGGTTCGCATGCGGCGCCGTACTTGTGGCGGGGATCTGGGCCATTTCCCGATTGTCTTCCGACCGGGTGGTGTTCAAACGCGTCTATCGCACGCGCTGAACCTGCGCCGTTGCATCACCTCGAGGGCAATGCCCGCGCGACCAGCGTCGCCCCAACAAAAACCCCGCCTCGCGGCGGGGTCAAAATACAGCACGGTGTTTCCAGGGAGTATCAGTGTCCACCACCGGCGGCTGCACCCGCACCTGCGCCGAATGGCGGCTTGGCCAGCCACAGGAACGTAATGATCGCCAGGAAGATCCAGCCCAGCAGGAAGAAGATGTCGTTGAAGCCCATCTGCGATGCCTGGTGGTTGATCATGTTGTTCAGTACCGCTGCGCCGTGCTGCAGGTCGCCCTGCCCCATCGCCGTGACCTGGTCCTGCATGCCCGGCTGATAGGCCGAGATATGCTCGGTCAGGTCGGCATGGTGCACCTGGGTGCGCCGCGCCCACAGCCACGTCGTCAGCGACGCCGCGAAACTGCCACCCAGCGTACGTAGGAACGTGGCCAGGCCGGAGCCCGCCGCGATCTCGCGTCCATCCAGGTCCGACAGCAGGATCTGCAGCACCGGCATGAAGAACAGCGCGACGCCGATGCCCATGATCAGCTGTACGCCGGCCACGTGCATGTAGTCCACCTGCAGGTTGAAGTTCGATCGCAGGAAGCTGGTCATCGACAACACGATGAACGCGACCGTGGCCAGCATGCGCATATCGAAGCGCGACGCATACTTGCCCACGAACGGGGTCATGATCACCGGCAGGATGCCGATCGGCGCCGTCGCCAGGCCCGCCCAGATCGCGGTGTAGCCCATGTCACGCTGCAGCCACTGCGGGATCAGCAGCGCCACGCTGAAGAACGCCGCGTAGGCCACCACCATCGCCAGCGTACCGGCGCGGAAGTTGCGGTGCCGGAACAGCTTCAGGTCAACGATCGGATCCTTGTCGGTCAGCTCCCAGATCAGGAACACCGTCAGCGTCACCACCGCTACGCAGGCCAGCACCACGATCTTCATCGACGAGAACCAGTCCTCGTCGTTGCCCAGGTCGAGGACCAGCTGAAGCGCACCGACGCCGATCACCAGGGTGACCAGGCCGACGTAGTCCATCTTCGGCTTCTCGATCTGCTCCGGGCGCCCCTTCAGCTGGTTGCCCACCACCAGCGCAGCGAAGATGCCCAGCGGCACGTTGATCAGGAAGATCCACTCCCAGCTGTAGTTGTCGGTGATCCAGCCACCGAGGATCGGGCCACAGATCGGCGCAACCACCGTGATCATCGCCAGCAGTGCCAATGCCTGCCCGCGTTTCTCCCGCGGATAGATCGAGACCAGCAGCGACTGCGTGATCGGGTACATCGGGCCGGCAACGAACCCCTGCAGCGCACGCGACAGCACCAGCATGCCCATGCTCTGCGCCAGGCCGCACAGCAGCGAGGTGATGACAAAGGCCAGCGTGGCCCAGACGAACAGCTTGCGTTCGCCGAAACGGCGGCTGAGCCAGCCGGTCAACGGCAACGCGATGGCCGTGCTGACCGCGAACGAGGTGATGACCCAGGTCGCCTGCTGCGAACTGGCGCCGAGATTGCCGGCGATGGTCGGCAGCGAGACGTTGGCGATGGTGGTGTCGAGCACCTGCATGAACGAGGCCATCGCCAGGCCCACGGTGCACAGTGCGACGCTGGGCGGCAGGAACCCGGAGGCCGCACCCGGCGCCGCCGGTGCGCCCGGAGCGCCGGGCGCGGCTGGAGCTTGTGCGGACATGGCGACCTCAGCCCACCTTCGCCTGCTGCTGCGGCAGGTTGCCCTGGATGATCGTGTGGATCACCTCGTCGGCATCATGCAGCTGCTTGGCATACACGTCGGTGTCGAACACCGTGCCCTTGGCCGGAGTGCTCGGCAGCACTTCGCCCTTCTGGTCGCGCAGGCTCACTTCGGCCTTCATCGACAGGCCGATGCGCAGCGGGTGTTCGGCCAGCTGCTTGGCATCGATGGCGATGCGCACCGGCACGCGCTGCACGATCTTGATCCAGTTGCCGCTGGCGTTCTGCGCCGGCAGCAGCGAGAACGCGGAGCCGGTGCCCAGGCCAAGGCTCTGGATGCGGCCCTTGTACTTCACGTCACCGGCGTACAGGTCCGACTTCAGCTCCACTTCCTGGCCCAGGCGCATGTGGCGCAGCTGGGTTTCCTTGAAGTTGGCCTCGACCCACATCTGCTCGGTCGGCACCACGGCCATCAGGGCATTGCCCGGCTGCACGCGCTGGCCGACCTGCACCGAACGACGGGCGACGTAGCCGGTGACCGGCGCGACGATGCCGGCGCGGGCGTTGTTGAGGAAGGCCTGGCGCAGCTGCGCGGCAGCCGCCTGCACGTCCGGCTGGGTGGCGATCACGGTGTCGTCGACCAGCGCGCGGTTGCGCTCGACGGTCTCGCGCGAGCCGGCCACGGCCGCTTCGGCGGCAGCCAGCTCGTCACGGGCGTGGGCCAGTTCTTCGTTGGAGATGGCGCCGGTGGCGGCCAGGTCCTTGCGGCGGGCGAAGTCGTCGCGCACGCGCTTCAGGGTCACCTGGCGGGCGTTCAAGTCCGCCTGGGCGCCTTCCACGCTGCGGTACAGACCACGGGTCTGGCGCACCGTCTTGGCCAGGTTGGCTTCGGCCTGCTGCAGTGCCACCGCGGTGTCGGACGGGTCCAGCTGCACCAGCAGCTGGCCGCGCTCCACGCGCATGCCGTCATCGGCGTTGATGGCGACCACGGTACCGGCCACCAGCGGGGTGATCTGCACCTGGTTGCCCTGCACGTAGGCATCGTCGGTCTCTTCGAACCAACGGCCGAACATGAAGTACCACAGCGCCAGTGCGGCAAGCAGCAGCACGACGATCACGAACAGGCCGCGCAGCAGGTTGCCGCGGCGGTTGGGGGCGGCCGGGGCCGCGGTGTCTTGGGTCTGGCTCATGGCGGGCGTCTTCAGGAATGCGAGGAATCGGAATGGGAGGCGATCGGTGCGCGGTCGGCGTCAGCGGGCTGGAAACCACCGCCCAGCGCCTTGCTCAGGCGCACCGAGGACTGCACCTGCTGCGACTGCAGGCCGGCCAGCTGCTGCTGCGACTGCAGCAGGGTGGACTGCGCGGTCAGCACGTCCAGGTAGCTGCCGATGCCGGCGCGGTAACGCTGCTGGGCCAGGTCGAAGGCCGAGCGTGCGGTATCCACCGCCTGCTGCTGCGAGTGCGCCTGCTGCGCCAGCGAGCGCACCGCGTTGACCTGGTCGGCGACGTCGCGCAGTGCGTCGAGCACGGCCTGGTTGTAGTTGGCCACCGCCAGGTCGTACTGCGCATCGGTGTTGGCGAGGTTGGCGCGCAGCTTGCCGCCTTCGAAGATCGGCAGGCTCAGCGCCGGGCCGATGTAGGCGAAGGTGGAGCTGCTCTTCAGCAGGTCGCCCACGTTCGGGGCGACCACGCCGGCCAGCGCGGTCAGGTTGAAGCTCGGGTAGAACCTGGTCTTGGCAACCTTGATCTGCTTGTCGGCCGCTTCAACGCGCCAGCGTGCGGCAACGATGTCGGGGCGACGGCCCAGCAGTTCGCTGGGCAGCACGCCCGGCAGCTGCAGCGCCACCGGGTTCAGCGGCTGCGGGCGCTGGATCGACAGGCCACGGTCCGGGCCCTTGCCGACCAGCGCGGCCAGTGCGGTGCGGGCCGCGTCGATCCGCTGCTGTGCGGCCTGCACCTGCTGCTGCGCGGCCGGTACGCGGGCCTCGGCCTGGCGCACCTGCAGATCGCTGTCGATGCCGGCGCGGCGGCGCTGGCGGGTCAGTTCCAGCGACTTCTGCGAACGGGCCAGCTCTTCCTCGGCCACATCGTTGAGCTGCCAGGCGTAGGCCAGGTCGGCATAGGCCTGGGTGATGCCGGTGGACAGGTTCAGGCGTGCGGCCTGCGCCTCGACGGTGGCCGCATGCGCGCCGTCCACGGCCGCTTCCCAGGCGGCGCGCTTGCCGCCCCACAGGTCCACGCCATAGCTGAAGTCGAAGGCGACCTGGCTGCTGCCGGCGTAATGGCCACCGATCTCGCTGCCTGCCATCGACTCAGGCAGGCGCAGCCCGGTATAGCCACCGGACACCGACAGGCTGGGCAGCTCATCGGCACGTGCGGTGCCGACCTGGGCCTGGGCCTGGCGCAGGCGCGCGTCGGCGGCGTCCAGGCTCGGGTGGCCGGCCAGGCCCTCGGCGACCAGCGCGTCCAGCTGCGCATCGCCCAGCGCCTTCCACCAGTCCTGCGCCGGGAAGCCGGTGGCGCTGAGGTCGGTGTCGGCCAGGGTGCGTTCGCTGTGCAGGCTGTCCACGTCAAGCACGTGGCCCTGCGGGTTGAGGCCACGACTGCTGGCGCAGGCGGCCAGGGCCAGGGCCAGCGCTGACACCAGCAGCGCGCGCCCGGACCGGCGGAGAGTGGAATGCGGGATCGGGTTCATGGGGTCGTCAGGGAATCGCGGATTCGGGTAAGGAGGGACAGCAGCAGCGTGCGCTCGTCGGCGGAAAGATCACGCAGGGCGTAATCCATCACCGCGTCGCCGCGCAGCTTCAACCGCGCCCACAATGCGCGGCCTTCATCGGTCAGCACGATCTGCAGCGCACGCCGGTCCTGCGCATGCGGTTCGCGGCGGACGCAGCCCAGTGCCTCGAGCTTGTCCAGCAGGCGGGTGACTGCGCTGGGTACCTGGTCGATGGCCTGGGCCAGTTCGTTGGCCGTGCACGGGGCCATGTGCGAGAGCACCTTCAACCCGATGTAGTGGGTGAAGCCGATACCCAGGTCTTCTTCAGCCATGGACGCGTCGAGTTGCCGGACCAGGCCGTCGCGCACCTGGCGCAGCAGCAGGCCGAAACTGGGGGGAGTGGTTGCAGGACAGATCATGGGGGAGCATTCTCTTCCAAAAAAAATATTTCTCAATGGAAATATTCGATCTGGCATCGAATGCTGTGTTGCAGCAGTGGGCTGGATCAATGAAGGCGCCTACCTTAATGATCTGGTCAGGTGGCCCGGTAGTACAATTCAGCCAATGGATGACACATTTCAGCCAGCGGACATGATGAACAAGGCAGAAATTCCCGCTCCCAAGCGCCTGCTCAGGGACGACGCACTGGATTGGTTCGAGCGCAACGATGGCCCACCGGTGGTCGCTTTCCGCTTCGACAGCCCGCAGGGGCTGGTCCGGGAAGTGGACTGGCACCACCACCAGCGCGCCCAGCTGATCTGTGTCGAGCGTGGCCTGCTGACCACCCGCACCTCGCACGGGACGTGGTCGCTGGCGCCGGGTTCGGCCGGCTGGATGCCGCCGCTGGAGCCGCATACGGTGACCCTGGACGGTCCGCTGCGCGGCTGGGGCATGGCGCTGGCCGCGCCGGCCTGCGCCACCCTGCCCGCCGATCCCTGCGTACTGGGCCTGTCCAAGCTGGCGCAGGCGCTGGCCGACCGCATCTGCGAATGGCCGCTGGGCTATGACACCACGCCCGAGCGCCAGCACATCATCGAGGTGCTGCTGGACGAGATCCGCACCGCGCCGCGCCAGCGCATGCACCTGCCGATGCCGCACGACCGGCGCCTGCTGAAGATCGCCTCGCAGCTGCTGGCCGACCCGTCCGACGAGCGCAGCCTGGCCGAATGGGCGCATTGGGCCGGCCTGTCGCCGCGCAGCCTGACCCGTCACTTCCGCGACGAGACCACGCTCAGCTTCGCCCAGTGGCGGCAACAGGCCCGCCTGTCCGAAGCCCTGCGCCAGCTGACCGATGGCCGCAGCGTGGCCGACATCGCCCATGCACTGGGCTTCAGCAGCGCCAGTGCCTTCGTCACCGTGTTCCGCCGCCACTTCGGGCTGCCACCGGGGCGCTATCTGGCGCGGGCCGGGCATGGCCTCGAAACCGGGCTGGACCCTGCACGTGGCTTGGCATCCCCCGCCGCATCCGGATAATCACAGGATTGCGAGCGGCGACCGCCGTCGCCGCCTCCCGACATAGGTAACAACGCCGCATGACCGAACTTGCCCGCCCCGTGTTCCACGGATTCGAACAACTGCCGCTGCGCGAGTACGCCGAACGCGCCTACCTCGACTACTCGATGTACGTGGTCCTGGACCGCGCCCTGCCGTTCATCGGCGACGGCCTGAAGCCGGTGCAGCGCCGCATCATCTATTCGATGAGCGAGCTGGGCCTGAATGCTGCGTCCAAGCCGAAGAAGTCCGCGCGCACCGTCGGTGACGTCATCGGCAAGTACCACCCGCACGGCGACAGCGCGTGCTACGAGGCGCTGGTGCTGATGGCGCAGCCGTTCTCGTACCGCTACCCGCTGATCGAGGGCCAGGGCAACTTCGGCTCCAGCGATGACCCGAAGTCGTTCGCGGCGATGCGTTACACCGAATCCAAGCTGACCCCGATCGCCGAAGTACTGCTGGGCGAACTGGGCCAGGGCACCACCGACTGGGCACCGAACTTCGACGGCACCCTGCAGGAACCGACCTGGATGCCAGCGCGGCTGCCGCACCTGCTGCTGAACGGCACCACCGGCATCGCCGTGGGCATGGCCACCGACGTGCCGCCGCACAATCTCAACGAGATCGTCAGCGCACTGCTGCACCTGCTGGACAACCCCGATGCGACCGTGCGCGACCTGTGCGAGCACGTGCAGGGCCCGGACTACCCGTCCAGCGCCGAGATCATCACCGCCGCCAACGATCTGCGGAACATCTACGAGACCGGCAACGGCAGCGTGCGTGCGCGTGCGACCTTCAACAAGGAAGCCAACAACATCGTGGTGACGGCGCTGCCGTTCCAGGTGTCGCCGTCGAAGGTGATCGAGCAGATCGCCGCGCAGATGCGCGCCAAGAAGCTGCCGTGGCTGGAAGACATCCGCGACGAATCCGACCACGCCAACCCGGTGCGCGTGGTGCTGGTGCCACGTTCCAACCGCGTCGACGCCGACCAGCTGATGGGCCACCTGTTCGCGACCACGGACCTGGAGCGCAGCTACCGCGTCAACCTCAACGTGATCGGGCTGGACGGCCGTCCGCAGGTGAAGAACCTGAAGATGCTGCTCAGCGAATGGCTGACCTTCCGCAGCAACACCGTCACCCGCCGCCTGCAGCACCGCCTGCAGAAGGTCGAGCGCCGCCTGCACCTGCTGGAAGGCCTGCTGGTCGCCTTCCTCAACCTGGACGAGGTGATCCACATCATCCGTACCGAGGACGAACCGAAGGCGGCGCTGATCGCGCGCTTCGGCCTGTCCGAGGAACAGGCCGAGTACATCCTGGAAACCAAGCTGAAGCAGCTGGCCCGCCTGGAAGAGATGAAGATCCGCGGCGAGCAGGACGAGCTGGCCAAGGAACGCGAGAAGATCCTCGGCATCCTCGACAGCAAGGCCAAGCTGAAGAAGCTGATCCGCGACGAACTGACGGCCGACGCCAAGAAGTTCGGCGACGCGCGCCGTTCGCCGCTGGTGCAGCGCCAGGCCGCGCAGGCCATCGACGAGACCGAGCTGGTGCCGAGCGAGCCGATGACCGTGGTGCTGTCGGAAAAGGGCTGGATCCGTGCCGCCAAGGGCCATGACGTCGATGCGTCCGCCCTCTCCTACCGCGACGGTGATGCCCTGCAGGGCGCGGTGCGTGCGCGCAGCACCCAGCAGGTCGCGTTCCTCGACAGCGAGGGCCGCGCCTACTCGACGCCGGTGCACACCCTGCCCTCCGCGCGTGGCAACGGTGAGCCGCTGACCGGCCGCTTCTCGCCGGCAGCGGGCACCAGCTTCGTGACCCTGGCCAGTGCCGAGCCGGATGCCCGCTTCGTGCTGGCCTCCAGCCATGGCTACGGCTTCATCACCCGCTTCGAGAACCTGATCGGTCGCAACAAGGCCGGCAAGGCGATGCTGAACCTGTCGTCCGGCTCGTCGGTGCTCACCCCGTCGATGGTCGCCAACGTGGCCACCGACCGCATCGTGGCGGTGACCAGTTCCGGCAACCTGCTGGCGATCGCCGCCAACGACCTGCCGGAACTGGACAAGGGCAAGGGCAACAAGATCATCGAGATCCCGAAGGCCAAGCTCGCCACTGAACGCGTGGTCGCCATCGTGGCGATCAGCCCGGGGCAGACCCTGCAGGTGCGCAGCGGTCAGCGCACGATGGGGCTGAAGTTCAACGAACTCGACGCCTACCTCGGCGCCCGCGCCACCCGCGGCCACCTGCTGCCGCGCGGCTGGCAGAAGGTAGAAGGGTTGTCGGTGGAATAAGGGCTGGGCCCTGCCCCTGGTGGGTGTCAACCTTGGTTGAGGTGGGTGTCAACCTTGGTTGACACGCATCACCCCCGGCAAACGCCAACCTCGGTTGGCGTTTTCGATCCCAATGGGGTCAGAGCCGTTTTCGTTGAAAACGGACCCGACCCCGGACACGAAAAAGCCGGGGCATTCCCCGGCTTTTTCGTTGTCGGCTGGCGGGCGGTGGAGCAGCTGGCTGGCGAAGGCTGGCTGGCGGTGCTCCGGTGCTGGCGGGCGACATTGCTTTGTGCGCCTGGTAGAGCCGACCGCTGGTCGGCTGCCTTTTGCTCCTGGTAGAGCCGACTGTCAGTCGGCTGCCTTTTGCTCCTGGTAGAGCCGACTGTCAGTCGGCTGCTCTACCGAAAAGCAGCCGACCAGCGGTCGGCTCTACCGGGTGGTCGCCGGGAATTGCCCGGCGCCACCTCCGGCTCAGTGCGCCGGGGCGCCGTTGCCGTCGATCTTGCTCAGCTGGTACAGCTCCAGGCCGATGCGCTTGATCAGGCCCAGCTGCTGCTCCAGCCACCAGGCGTGGTCTTCCTCGGTGTCCTTCAGCTGGGCCAACAGGATGTCGCGGCTCACGTAGTCGCCCTTTTCCTCGCACAGCTTCATGCCGGCGGCGAGATTGTTCCGAACCGCGTATTCAGTGTCGAGATCCTTCTGCAGCATCTCTTCCACGGTCTTGCCCGGCTCGGTGGCATGCGGGCGCATGTCCGGGTCGCCGCCCAGGAACAGGATCCGGCGCAGCAGCGCATCGGCGTGCTGGGTTTCCTCTTCCATCTCGTGGTTCAGGCGTTCGTACAGCGCGAACAGGCCCTGGTCCTCGTAGCGGCGGGAATGGATGAAGTACTGGTCGCGGGCAGCAAGCTCGCCGCGCAGCAGTTCCTTCAGGCAGGCGATGACGTCCGGGTTGCCTTTCATGGGGGGCTCCTGTGAATCGATGCGGCATAGGGTGCCGCATTTCAAAATACGGTGATCTAATCGGAATCAGTCGCAGTTGCGCCTGCGGCTACAATCGGCCCACGAGTTCGGAAAGGACGTGCGATGCGACGTACATGGCGTTGGGTGCTGGGCGTGTTGGTCGCCATCGTGCTGGTTACCGCACTGGTCCTGTGGCTGCTGCTGCGTGGCAGCCTGGCCGACCTGGACGGCGAGCATGCGCTGCCCGGCCTGGCCAGGCCGGTCACCATCGAGCGCGATGCGCTGGGCGTGGTCACCATCACCGCCACCAGCCAGGCCGACGCGATGCGCGCACTCGGCCGCGTGCATGCGCAGGAACGTTACTTCGAGATGGACCTGATGCGCCGCAGCGCGGCCGGCGAACTGTCCGCACTGTTTGGCCCGAAAGCGATCGATGCCGACAAGCGCATGCGCGTGCATCGGCTGCGCGCGCGCACCGAGGCGAACATGCAGGCTGCGCTGGGCGACAACGTCGACGCCGTGAGCGCCTATGTCGGTGGGGTCAATGAGGGCCTGGCCGGCCTCTCCGTGCGGCCATGGGCCTACCTGCTGCTGCGGCAGTCGCCGCAGCCCTGGCAGGCCAGCGACAGCGTGCTGACCGGTCTGGCCATGTACGCCGACCTGCAGGACCCGAACAACCAGACCGAGCTTGCGCTCAGCCGCATCCGCGCGGTGGTGCCGCCGGCGCTGTACGCGCTGATCGCCCACGACGGCACCGAATGGGATGCGCCACTGTTCGGCGAACCGACCGGCAACGCTGCCCTGCCCGATGCCAGCCAGCTGGATCTGCGCACATTGCAGGCGAAACCGGGCACCGAGCAGGAAGAGGCCGATGTCATCGGCAGCAACAACTTCGCCGTGGCCGGCGCGCTCACCGCCGACGGTCGCGCGATCGTCGCCGACGACATGCATCTCGGCCTGCGCGCGCCGGGTCTGTGGTTCCGCGTGCGCCTGCGCTACCCCGACCCGCAGGCCGCGGGCGGACAGGTCGACGTCACCGGTTTCTCGCTGCCTGGCCTGCCGGCGGTGATCGTCGGCAGCAACGGCCACGTCGCCTGGGGCTTCACCAACAGTTACATCGATACCGCCGATTACCGCACTGAACCAGCCAACGCCGCAGTGACCGTGCATGAAGAGCGGATTGCGGTGGCCGGCCAGGCCGACGTGCTGTTCCCGGTGCGCGAAACCGACTGGGGGCCGATCCTGCACACGCATGCCGATGGCAGCGGCGACGCGCTGCGCTGGGTCGCCCACCTGCCCGGCGCGGTGCGCCTGGACTTCGGTGACCTGGCCCGCGCCGGTGACCTGGACAGTGCCCTGCAATTCGCCGACCACGCCGGCATCCCCGCACAGAACCTGGTGGTCGGCGACCGCAGCGGACGCATCGCCTGGCGCCTGATCGGCGCCCGCCCCGACCGCGGTCCGGGCTGTGCACCGGCCGGCTTCACCGCCGCCAACAACCAGGACTGCGCCCCCTGGCCGATCCGCAGCGACGCATCGCCGGCATTGATCGACCCACCGAACCATCGCCTGTGGACCGCCAACGGCCGCGTCCTCGAAGGCGAGGCACTGGCCAATGTCGGCAACGGTGGTTATGACCTTGGCGCCCGCGCGCGGCAGATCCGCGATCTGCTCGCCATCCAGGACCGTTTCGACGAGCACGACCTGCTGGCGATCCAGCTCGACGATCGCGCGGTGTTCCTGCAGCGCTGGTGGGCCCTGCTGCACGACGTCATCGAGCGCAGTGACGACCCTGCACTGAAGCGTTTGAGGGAAGTCAGCCATCAATGGGGCGGTCGTGCCGCGGCCAGTTCGGTCAGCTACCGGGTAGTACGTGAATTCCGCACCCAGGTGATGGAGACGTTGTCCGATGCACTGCTGGCACCGGCCAATGCGCAGCTGGGTGATGACTACCTCGACCCGCGACTGGCGCAGCTGGAAGGCGTGGCCTGGCCGATGCTGCAACAGCGTCCGGCCCATCTGCTGCCACCGGCCTTCGACAGCTGGGATGCGCTGCTGATCGACGCGGCACGCCGTACCGAGAGCGAGCTGGCCAAGCAGGGACCGCTGTCCAAGCGCAGCTGGGGCGAACGCAACACTGCGGCGATCTGCCACCCCATCGCACGGGCGCTGCCGGGCATCGCCAAGCGCTGGCTGTGCATGCCCGCCGACCAGCTGCCCGGCGACCGTGACATGCCACGCGTGCAGACGCCGAACTTCGGTGCTTCCGAGCGCATGGTGGTCTCGCCCGGCCACGAGGCCGACGGCATCGTGCACATGCCCGGCGGCCAGAGCGGCCATCCACTGTCACCTTATTGGGGCGCCGGCCACGAGGACTGGGTGCATGGACGGCCGACGCCCTTCCTGCCCGGCAAGGCACAGCACGTGATGACACTGGTGCCGGCGCGGTAGTGCCGGCCACGGGCCGGCATCGATGCAGGTGTGTCCAGCATCATGAGGTTGCCGGCCAGCGGCCGGCACTACCGTTCAACGCTCAAGCCCTGCGACGCTCGATCAGGTTCAGCAGCGGCCCGGTCATCGCCGTGGTCACCAGCGCCATGACCACCAGCACCGCAAACAGGCGGTCGCCGAGCAGGCCCAGCTCGTAACCCAGGTTGAGCACGATCAGCTCCATCAGGCCACGGGTGTTCATCAACGCGCCCAACCGCCACGCCTCGCGCGTGGGCATGCCGGCACTGCGTGCAGCACTGAAGGTGCCCAGCAGCTTGCCAGCCGTAGCCACCACGATCACCACCCCGCACAACACGATGTCGCTGGCCTGCAGCGCATCGGCGCGCATGCGCAGGCCGGTCATGGCGAAGAACAACGGCAGCAGCAGGGTCACCGCAAACGGTTCGACGCGGGCCATCAACAGGTCGCGCAGCTGCGCGTTGGACGATACCGCAACGCCCGCAGCGAAGGCACCGAACAGCGCGTGGATGCCCAGCATTTCGGTGATCAGGGCACTGCCCAGCGACAGCAGCAGGATGCCGAGCAGCCAGCGCCCCTCACGGCCCGGCGCGATCTGCTGGCGGGCGAACCACGGCTTCACCAGCCCCAGCATCAGCGCCACGAAGGCGACCACGCACAGCAGGTTGAGGCTGGCCGGCAGCCATCCACTGGCCTGTGCAGCCGCCACGATCAGTGCCAGCAGGCACCATGCGGTGGCATCGCCCAATGCCGCGCAGGCGATGGCGGTCTGCCCCAGCGGCGTCTGCGTGATGCCGCGGTCGGCAAGGATGCGCAGCAGCACGGGGAAGGCGGTGATGCTCATCGAGATGCCAACGAAAAGCGCGAATGCAGTGAAGCCCACGCCCTGCGGGCCGTGCTGCGGATACAGCCAGATCGCGAGGGCGACGCCGAGCACGAACGGCACCGCGATGCCGGCATGGCTGACCGTGAAGGCGAAACGCCGGCGGCCGCGCAGTGCCGCCAGGTCCAGCTCGGCACCGGCCACCAGCAGGAACATCAGCACGCCCAGCTGGCTGAGCATGCCCAGCGGCCCCAACGAGCTGGCCGGGAACAACGCACCATGCAACTGCGGCAGCAGGCTGCCGAGCACCAGCGGGCCCATCATCAGGCCGGCCGCCATCTCGCCAATCACCGCCGGCTGGCCCAGCCGCTTCAGCAATGCACCCGCCCCCTTGGCCACCAGCAACAGCACCAGCAGCTGCAGCAGGAACAGGCCCAGCGGTGACGCCAGATGCTGCGCCCAGCTGCCTTCGGCAGCAACCGTGGCACGGGCGACCATCTCGGGCGCCGTCGGCCCGGCATACCGCGCCAGCAGCACGCCGGCCAGCAACGGCACCCCGGCCCACGCCAGATAACGCCATCCCCATTTCGTGGGCGGCGCGTTGCCGCCTGCCTGTACGTCCATGAACATTCCCCAATGCGCAGGGGGCGATCATACAAAAAGGGGACGGAGGGGATTAAGTCGTTTGTGCCACTTACGACTTAATCCCCTCCGTCCCCATTTTGGGGCTTAGGCCAGTGCCTGCTCGTGCACGCCGGCGATCGCGCGTCCCGAAGGGTCGGCAGCGGCGGCGAAGCTGGCGTCCCAGGCGATCGCCGCCGGCGACGAACAGGCGATCGACTTGCCGCCCGGCACGGTCTCGGCGGCCGCGCGGCTCGGGAAGAACTGCTCGAACAGGTGGCGGTAGTAGTACGCCTCCTTGGTCTGCGGCGGGTTGTGCGGGAAGCGCTTGTCGGCCGCCGCCAGTACACGGTCGCTCACCTGCGCCTCGGCATGCGCCTTCAGCCCGTCGATCCAGCCGTAGCCGACACCATCGCTGAACTGTTCCTTCTGCCGCCACAGGATGCTGTCCGGCAGGTAGCCATCGAACGCCTCGCGCAGCACCGCCTTCTCGATGCGGCGGCCGCCAAAGCCGGCACCGACCATCTTGTGCGCGGCATCGAAGCGCATCGCCACATCAAGGAACTCACGATCGAGGAACGGCACACGCGGCTCCACGCCCCAGGCCATCATCGACTTGTTGGCACGCAGGCAGTCGTAGTTGTGCAGCGCGTCGAGCTTGCGCACCAGCTCCTCGTGGAATTCACGCGCATCCGGTGCCTTGTGGAAATACAGGTAGCCACCAAAGATCTCATCGCTGCCCTCGCCGGAGAGCACCATCTTCACCCCCATCGCCTTGATCCGCCGCGCCAGCAGGAACATCGGCGTCGAGGCGCGGATGGTGGTGACGTCGTAGGTTTCGATGTGGCGGATCACTTCCGGCAGCGCATCGAGGCCTTCCTCGAAGGTGTACTCGAAGCCGTGATGCACGGTACCCAGCGCTTCGGCAGCAATGGCAGCGGCGGCCAGATCGGGCGAGCCCTTCAAGCCGATCGCGAACGAGTGCAGGCGCGGCCACCAGGCTTCGGTCTGCCCGCCATCCTCGATGCGGCGACGTGCGTAGCGCGCGGCTACCGCCGCCACCAGCGACGAGTCCAGGCCACCGGACAGCAGCACGCCGTACGGCACGTCGCTCATCAACTGGCGTTCCACTGCATGCTCGAAGGCCTGGCGCAGTTCGGCCAGATCGGCCTGGCGACCCTGCACGTCGGCATAGTCACGCCACGGTTGCTGGTAGTAGCGCACCAGTTCACCGCTGGCACTGTCGAAATAGTGGCCCGGCGGGAACTGCGCGACATCGGCACAGGTATCGACCAGCGCCTTCATTTCCGAGGCCACGCGCAAGCGCCCCTGGGCGTCGTGGCCCCAGTACAGCGGCACCACACCGACCGGGTCGCGCGCCACCAGCACGCGTCCACTGTCACGGTCCCACAGCGCGAAGGCGAAGATGCCGTTGAGCTGTTCCAGCCACTGCGCCGGCGCGCCGCCCTGGCGGTACAGCGCGTTGATCACCTCGCAGTCCGAGCCGGTCTGGAAGTCGTAGGGGGTGGTCAGCGCCGCCTTCAACGCCTGGTGGTTGTAGATCTCGCCGTTCACCGCCAGCGCCAGCTGGCCATCGGCCGACAGCAGCGGCTGCGAACCACCGGCCGGATCGACGATGGCCAGCCGTTCATGGACCAGCAGCGCACCTTCGTCGAGGTACACGCCGCTCCAGTCCGGGCCACGGTGGCGCTGGCGTTGCGACAGTTCCAGCGCGTGGCGGCGCAGGGTGGGAAGATCGTCACCGGCCTGCAGGCCGAAGATTCCGAAGATCGAACACATGGGGGAGCTCCTGTTGGGGAATTTCACGGGTGGGAAGGTGTTCGACCGGCCATCCAGGCCCGGGCAGGCTGCGCCCGGGCACAAAAAAACCCGCATCGGCTGATGCGGGTTTTCTGGTGTCCGGGCGTGTGTTGCTGTCTATCTACCCAGGGCGCAGTCCCGCATCGGCCGCGCACGATTATTCGCGCGCAGATTATTGCGGTTGTTGTTGTTGACGGCGGTGGCCAGACGGATCGACATGGCATCGACCCTACCCCGGTTTCCAGCGCGGCGCAACAGTTGCGTCGGCAACCGAGGCACCGGGGCACTGGTTGCCCTGCCCTGCCTGGGCCTGGCGGCCTACCAGACCCTCACCCGCCTTCGGCCCTGCCAGCGGCGGCCGGCTTGTTCGCCCGGCCCCCAGGCGCAGCGTTTCTACATGGCCGCGCCAAGCTACTGGGAAAAGGCGATCATGCCGCCGTTATTCATCTTTTCGGACCAGGGCCCGGCTGCAGTCCTGCGCGGAAGGTGTGCCGACCCACGGTCGGCATCCACCATCCTCACACCACCATCGTCACACCAGCAGCCGTTCCACCAGCCGCTGGTACAGCCCCGGCAACGCTTCCAGATCGTCCACGCGCACGTTCTCGTCCACCTGGTGGATGCTGGCATTGACCGGGCCTACTTCGATGCACTGCGCGCCCAATGGCGCGATGAAGCGTGCATCGGAGGTGCCGCCGCCGGTGCTTTCTTCTGGCGCGCGGCCGATGTGCTCGGCCAGCACCGCACGCGCGGCGGCGCGCAGCGTGCCTTCCGGGGTGTAGAACGGCTCGCCGCTGCGATGCCACTTCAGCGTGTACTGCAGGCCATGCCGGTCCAGCAGTGCGGTGATCTCCGCCTCCAGCTTCGGCGCATCCCAGTGCGGGTTGTAGCGGATGTTGAAATCCACGTCGAGCTCACCGGGAATCACGTTGTTGGCACCGGTGCCGGCGTGGATGTTGGAGATCTGCAGGCTGGTCGGCGGGAAACTCTCGTAGCCGTCGTCCCAGCGCCGCGCGCATAGTTCGGCCAGGGCCGGAGCCGCCTGGTGAATCGGATTGCGTGCCTTTTCCGGATACGCCACGTGACCCTGCACGCCTTGGATGCGCAGTTTGGCCGACAGGCTGCCGCGACGCCCCACGCGCAGCAGGTCACCCAGCGTCGCGGTCGACGACGGTTCACCGGTAATGCACCAGTCGATGCGCTGGCCGCGTGCGGCGAACAGGCGTGCGACATGGCGCACGCCGTCGATGGCATCGCCCTCCTCGTCGCTGGTCAGCAGTACCGCCAGCGTGCCGGGATGGTCGAGATGGTCGGCGACGAACTGCTCGGCGGCCACCACGAACGCCGCCACGCTGCCTTTCATGTCGGCGGCACCGCGCCCATACAGCACGCCATCGCGGATCTGTGGGGTGAACGGGTCGCTGGTCCAGGTCTCGCGCGGGCCGGTGGGCACCACGTCAGTGTGGCCCAGCAGAACCAGCACCGGCGCGCCCTGGCCATGGGTCGCCCACAGATTGTCAACGTCGCCCAGGCGCAGATGGTCGCACTGGAATCCGGCCTGCTTCAGCCGCGCCGCCAACAGCGCCTGGCAACCAGCATCGTCCGGCGTTACCGAAGGTCGCGCAATCAGCTCGCAGGTCAGGTCGAGGACCGCGCTCATGCGTCGCCCACGCCGAAGCGTGCCTTGAAGCCATTGTCACTGAAACCCTGGCTGGCCTTGCCATCGGCGGTGACCACCAGCGGGCGCTTGATCAGCTGCGGATACTCGCGCAGCAGCAGCTTCCATTCGGCCTCGGAGTCCGCGGCCTTGCGGTTGTCCGGCAACTGCCGCCAGGTGGTGGAGGACTTGTTGACCATCGCCGCCAGCCCCCCCAGCTGCGCGGCCCATTCCAGCAGCATTTCCGGACTGGGCTTGTTGTCGCGGTAGTCGACGAAGGTGTACGGCACGCCGAAGCGGTCCAGCCACTTGGTCGCCTTCTTGCAGGTATCGCAGTTCTTCAAACCGTAGACAGTGGTGCTCATGGCCATCTGTGATGCTGGAAAACAGAGGGCCAGAATCTCACAACAGGCGCTCGGACACGACCCGGAACGGCACTCTCGGCAAGCGGAAGGCCAGGCCCGATGCAAGCGCCACGCCCATCGCCTGCAGGCGCGGGCACCGCAGCTCGCGTTCCAGGCGCAGCGGCTGCAGGTTGTCGAGGTCTACCGGCAGCGCGATGCGGGTGCTGGCCCAGCGACAGTCGCAGGTGCGGGCGATGGCCTCGTCCTGGCAGGTGAGGAAACGCAGGGGGGCCTGATGGCCACCGAAGGCGGCGCCGGCATCGGCCAGCGCCGCGACAGTGCGCGGCGCAGTCGGGTCCAGCGCATGGCGTGCAGCAGGCGCGGCAGCATCCGCCCCAACAGGGTGTCGGACGGATGCCGGTAGCCGGTAGATCGCGGACTGCGCCAGATCCTCCGGCGCAGCCACCTTCAGTCGGCCAGGCCGCGCAGCAGGTCGTTGACGCTGGTCTTGCTGCGGGTCCTGGCATCAACCTGCTTGACGATCACCGCGCAGTACAGCGAATGCGTACCGTCCTTGCTCGGCAGCGAGCCGGACACCACCACGCTGTACGGCGGGATGTAGCCGTAGGTGATCTCGCCGGTGGCACGGTTGTAGATGCGGGTGCTCTGGCTGAGGAACACGCCCATGCCGATCACGCTGTGGTGACCGACCACCACGCCTTCCACCACTTCCGAACGCGCACCGATGAAGCAGTGGTCTTCAATGATGGTCGGGCTGGCCTGCAGGGGTTCCAGCACGCCGCCAATGCCGGCACCGCCGGACAGGTGGCAGTGCTGGCCGATCTGCGCGCACGAACCCACGGTGGCCCAGGTATCGACCATGGTGCCTTCACCAACATAGGCACCGATGTTGGTGAAGCTCGGCATCAGCACCACGTCCTTGCCGAAGTACGTACCGCGGCGGGCAATCGCGCCCGGCACCACGCGCACGCCACCACGGCGGAACTTCGCTTCGTCATAACCGGCAAAACGCGATTCGACCTTGTCCCAGAACGGCGCCGGACGTGCGTCGACCACGGCCATGTCGTTGACGCGGAAGTACAACAGCACGGCCTTCTTCAGCCACTCGTTGACCTTCCAGCCACCGTGGCCGTCCGGTTCGGCAACGCGGAATTCGCCGCTCTCCAGGCCGTCGATCACACGGTTGACCAGCGGCCGGGTCGAGCCTTCCAGTTCGTGAAGGGTCAGCGTGGCGCGGCGTTCGAAGGCACTTTCGATGCCGAACTTCAGTTCTTCCACGCCCGGCGCGGCCGGCTTGCGCAGCGACTTGCGGGCGATGGTTTCGGCGCGTGCGGCTTCTGCGCTCTTGGCCGGGGCCTTCTTCGGTGCTGCCACCTTCTTCGCCGGCGCCTTCACCACCGCGGCTTTCTTCGGCGCGGCAGCCTTCTTCGCGGCCGGCACGGCGGCAGTTTTCTTGGCCGCTGCGCTCTTGGCGGTGGCAGCAGTCTTCTTAACAGGCTTGGTGGCCATCAGGCGGGGTCTCCGGCGTTTCGATCAGGGTCCAGGCAGGCCAGCATCGCGTCATGCAGCTGCTGCCGGGCAGGTTCAGTCAGGGGGAGGTCGTGTTCGTCACTGATCACGAAGGTGTCTTCGGCGCGTTCGCCGAATGTGGCAATGCGTGCATCATGCACGCGCAGGCCCTGGTTGCGCAGCACGAACGCCACGTCGGCCAGCAGGCCGGGGCGGTCGGGTGCGACCAGGGCAAAACGGGTTGCGCCCGGTTCATCGCGGAACTCGATGCGCGGCGCGAAGCGGAAATGGCGCAGCTGGCGTGGCACCACCCGACGCGACGGGCGCAGGCGCGACAGGTCACCACTGAGTGCCTCGCGCAGCGCGGCCTCGAGGTTGGCGCTGCTGCCATCGGCGAAGCTGTCGGCCGGGTTCACTTCGAAGGTATCGAAAATGGTGTCGGCCGGACCATCCAGCACGCGCGCGCGATGGATCCCGTAGCCCTTGCGGTCCAGGGTCATCACGATGGCGGCGAACAGGCCGTCGCGGTCCGGCGAATGCACGAACACTTCCAGTGCCGGGTCGTCGACACTGATGCGGCGCACCTTCACCAGCGTCTGGCCCTGTTTCACCGGTACCAGCGCCGCGGCCTGCCAGGCCAGCTGCTCAGGGCGCAGGCGAATGAAGCCCTCATCCGGCATCACGGCGAACTGGCGGTCGATGGTGGCGTCGTCGTAACCCTGCTCGCGCACCAGTGCGCGCACGCTGTCACGCGCCTCGGCCACGCGCTCGGCCGCCGGTACCGGGTGCTCGAGCCCTTCGCGCAGCGCGCGCCGGGTGGCGAAATACAGATCGGCCAGCAGGCGGTCCTTCCACGCGTTCCACAGTTTCGGGCTGGTGCCGGCGATATCAGCGCAGGTCAGCAGGTACAGATAGTCGAGGCGGTCGCGGCTGCCCACCAGGGTGGCGAAGCGATGGATCACCACCGGGTCGGCGATGTCCTGCTTCTGCGCGGTCACCGACATGCGCAGGTGCTGTTCGACCAGCCACGCCACCAGTTCGGTATCGGACGTGCTCAGCGCATGCGCCTGGCAGAACGCGCGCGCATCGACCGCGCCCAGTTCGGAATGGTCGCCGCCGCGGCCCTTGGCGATGTCATGGAACAGGCCGGCCAGCAGCAGCAGTTCCGGCTTGCGCAGGCGCGGCCAGACTTCATGGGCGATCGAGAAGCGTTCGTCGGCACGGCTGCTGGCGAACAGGCCGATGTTGCGCAGGACCATCAGCGTGTGCTGGTCGACGGTATAGACATGGAACAGGTCGAACTGCATGCGCCCGCTGACCTGGGCGAACGCGGGAATCCACTGGCCGAGCACGCCCAGCCGCGCCATGCGCGAAAGCGTATCGACCGGGCGTTGGCCACGCAGCAGGGTCATGAACTGCTCGCGCGCGTCGGTGTCGGCCTGGTCGTAGGCCGGCAGCAGCGGCAGCGACTCGGCCAGTGCACGCGCAGTGAGCGAATGCAGGCCGCGTACCTGCGGATTGTTGGCCCAGCTGGAGAACAGCGCAAACACCTGGCCGATATCGCCACGCGGCCAGTCGGCCTCGTTGGCGGCCAGGTAGCCGCGGCGCAGGGAGAAGCCCACGGTCAGCGGTTCCGGCTGCGCTTCGCCATCGAACTGTTCCTCGAAGCGCTGCAGTAGGCGGTCGCTGATCCGGCGCACCACCAGCGCGGCGCGGTAGAAGCCCTGCATCATCTTCTCGACACCGAGGTTCTCGGCGTCGTCTTCGAAGCCCAGGCGCGCGGCCAGGGTCTTCTGGTAATCGAAACGCAGGCGCTCTTCCGGGCGACGTGCTACCAGGTGCAGGCCGAAGCGCAACCGCGCCAGCACCGCACGTTCGCGCTTGAGCGCCGCGGCTTCGTCGGCACCCAGATGGCCGAGCCCGACCAGGGCTTCCAGGTCGCGCACGCCAAAGGCGCGCAGAGCCATCCAGCCCAGCGTATTGAGATCGCGCAGGCCACCGGGGCCATCCTTCAGGTCCGGCTCCAGGTTGTCGGCGGTATCGCCGAAACGCTGGTGCCGGTTGCGCAGCTCTTCCAGCTTGGCCAGGAAGAACGCGCGTGCCGGCCACAGTTCGCGGTCGTCGATGGCCTCGCGAAGCGCGCGGCGCGCCGCATCATCAGCCAGGATCGGGCGCGCCTCGATCAGCGCGGTCAGCACGGTCTGGTCCGTCGCCGCCTCGCGGCACTGGGATGCAGAACGCACCGCATGGCTGACCGCCAGCCCGCAATCCCACAGCAGCGCAAACAGGCGCGCCAGTGCCGCTTCGTGCGCCAGCTGTGCCGGCGGGCCGCCGAACACCAGCAGGTCGATGTCCGAGCGCGGGAACAGCTCACCGCGCCCATAGCCGCCCACCGCGAACAGCGACAGGCCACTCTCGACTGGCAGGCAGCGCTGCCACGCCAGGCGGATCAGATGGTCGGCGGCACGCGCGCGCAGCGCCAGCAGGCGCTCGATGTTGTCGCCCTGGTCGAAGCGGCGGTACAGGCGCGCGTCGGCCTGCTGCAGCGCCTGGCGCGCGGCAGCAGCCCAGTCCGGGTCGTTGAGCGACGCGGCCGGCGTGTCCAGCAGCGAACTCGCCGGCAGCATCCTCAGGAGACCTGCGACTCGCCCGGCGACAGCGTCAGCACGTCGACGCCGGTCTCGGTGACCGCGATCATGTGCTCCCACTGCGCCGACAGCTTGCGGTCCTTGGTCACCACGGTCCAGCCATCCGGCAGCACCTTGTTGTAACGGGTGCCCTCGTTGATCATCGGTTCGATGGTGAAGGTCATGCCCGGCTGCAGCACCAGGCCCTGGCCCGGGCGGCCGTAATGCACCACCTGCGGCTCGTCGTGGTAGACCTTGCCGATGCCGTGGCCGCAGTACTCGCGCACCACGCTGAAACGCTCGCCTTCGGCATAGCTCTGGATGGCATGGCCGATGTCGCCCAGGGTTGCGCCCGGACGCACCGCACGGATGCCGCGCCACATCGCTTCGTAGGTGGTTTCCACCAGGCGGCGGGCCATCACCGACGGCGTGCCGACGAAGTACATGCGGCTGGTGTCGCCGTGCCAGCCGTCCTTGATGACGGTGACGTCGATATTGATGATGTCGCCATCCTTCAGCACCTTCCCTTCGCTGGGAATACCGTGGCAGATGACGTTGTTGACCGAGGTGCACACGGTCTTCGGGAAGCCGCGGTAGCCGACGTTGGCCGGAATCGCGCCCTGCACGTTCACGATGTGGTCGTGGCAGATGCGGTCCAGCTCCTCGGTGGTGACACCGGGCTTGACGTGGGGGGTGACGATGTCGAGCACTTCGCTGGCCAGGCGGCCGGCGATGCGCATCATCTCGATTTCCTGCGGGGTTTTCAGATTCACGCTCATGGCGCCCATTATCGCCGATCCCGCTGCAATCTGAACGAACGCCACCCAACTGGCGATCCGGGGGCATGCACGGTTCCGGCAAGGAAAGTGAAAGCGTGACGATCTCCACCCTTTCGCACGCCTGTTTATCACGGATTACAGACACTTACCCGCAGAAGCTGGCCACGACCGTTGTCAAAGCGGCCCCGAACCTGCCGCCTTCGCCTTGTTCAACAGACCTTCGGGTCAGGGAGGTTGTCCATGCGATCCACGTTCCGCTCACCGCTCGCCTGGGTCCTGACCGGACTGTTGCTGGCCGGCCCCGCACTGGCCGCCGACACCACGACCTTCAACGTGACCCTGGTGGTCACCAAGGCCTGCACCATCACGGCGGCGGCGGCCACCAACGTTGACTTCGGCACGGCGGCCTCGACCACGGCGACCCCCACCCTGGGCCAGGGCACGGTGACCGCCCAATGCTCGGCCCTGACCCCGTACACGATTTCGCTGAACGCGGGCGCCAATGCCAGCACCGCCAACGACGTCACCACCCGCCGGATGAAGAACACCAACGCCGCGGTGACCGCCAACAACTTCGTTGGCTACCAGCTCTACCAGGACGCCGCTCATACCCTGGTCTGGGGTGCAACCTCGGGCACCAACACCCAGGCCGGCATCGGCACTGGCCTGGCCGTGCCCTACATCGTCTACGGCCAGATCCTGAACCTGAGCACGAACAACCCGGCCACCGGCAACTACCTGGATACGGTCACCGCCACGATCACCTATTGATGGAGCACGCCCGCATGGCCGGACCCCGCCCGTGGCGCGCCACCGGCGTGGCGCTGCTCGCCCTCTCCCTGCTGGCCGCAGCCCCTGCCGGTGCCACCAGCCTCCAGGTCGCCCCCACCACCCTGCAGCTTGAGGCCCGCCAGCGCGCTGGCGAACTGTGGCTGACCAACAGTGGCACCTCGCCGGTCAGGCTGCAGGTGCGGGTCTTCCGCTGGGTACAGCAGGATGGCCAGGAACAACTGCTGCCCACCGAGGAACTGCTGGCCACCCCTCCGATGCAGGAACTGGGCGCTGGCCAGCAGCAGCTGGTGCGGGTCATGCGCCCGAACCACGAACCGCCTGCGGCACAGCAGTACTACCGGCTGATCGTCGACGAGGTGCCTGATCTGGCGACCCGCGCCAACGGCATGCAGTTCGTGCTGCGCTATTCGATTCCGGTGTTCGTGCAACCCTCGGGCGGCAAGCTGGCGCCGCGCCTGCAGGCCAGCCTGGTGCGGCTGCAGGACGGACGCAACGGCGTGGAGGTGGCCAACACCGGCAACAGCTATGCACAGATCGCCGACCTGGCGCTGGGCAGCGTCCAGCGCCCGCGCATCGTGCACCCCGGCCTGCTGGGCTATGTACTGCCCGGGCAGGTGATGCGCTGGCCGATCGAGCGCACGGCCATCGACCGCGACAACGACCAGATCACGGCCAAGCTCAATGGCGAGTCGGAACAGACGCCGCTGTCGCCACCACCGGCTCGCTGAGGCGTTGATGGGCGCGCTGTTTGCTGCCCTGGCTCCTGCGGCGACCGAAGCCGCCGATGTGTCCGGCGTGGCTGCCGCCGGGGCTGCGGACGTCTCCGGGGTGTCGGCCGACGCGATCCTGCCCGCCCCCACGCCCCTGACCGCCAGCCAGACCCTGTACCTGGACGTCTCGCTCAACAGCACGCCCCGCGGCCTGCTGCCGTTCACTGAAACCCGTGGCCGGCTGCAGGCCAGTCCGGAAGTGCTGCGCCAGCTCGGCTTCAGCGCCCGCGGCGATGCGCCGGTCTATCTGGACCAGATCAGCGGGGCCGTTGTGCGCTACGACGCGCATATGCAGACCCTGGCCCTGGACGTGCCGCTGGACCAGCTGACCCTGCCGACCACCGTGCTCAGCCAGCCGCAGACCCGGGCACCGGCCAGCACCGCCTCGCCCGGCCTGCTGCTGAACTACGACGTGTATGGCAGCCGGGTCGACATGCTCGGCAACCTCAGCCTCAGCTCGGAGCTGCGCCTGTTCGGGATTGGTAACGGCACCGTCGAGAACACAGCGATCAGCCGGCGCTACCAGCAGCCCGGCGATCGTCGCTGGCGCGGTGAGAGCGTGCGCCTGGATACGCGCTGGAGCCTGGATTTCCCCGACAAGGCGATGACGCTGGAGGTCGGCGATTTCTACAGCGGCTTCGTCGACTGGACCCGTCCGGTGCGCCTGGGCGGCCTGCAGATCGGCCGCAACTACGGCCTGCAGCCGTATCGCGTACTCACCCCCACGCCCAGCTTCCTCGGCCAGGCGGTGGTGCCGTCCACGGTCGAGCTGTACGTCGATGGCCTGCGCCAGTACAGCGGGCAGGTGCCGGTCGGTCCGTTCCAGCTGGCCGCGCAACCCGGCATCAGCGGCACCGGCAGCGCACAGGTGGTGGTGACCGATGCATTCGGGCGCATGCAGACGCTGGATTTCAGTTTCTATGGCACCCAGCAGCTGCTGGCCAAGGGCCTGTCGGACTGGTCGGCCGGCGTTGGCCGCCTGCGTGAGGATTTCGGCCAGCGTTCCTTCGCCTACGACGATCGCACCGTGGCCAGTGCCAGCTGGCGAGGCGGTATCAGCGACACATTTACCGGCGAAGCACATGCCGAAGGCGGCGGCGGCCTGGCCCAGGCCGGCATCGGCGGCTGGTGGCTGCTCGGCGGCGCGGGCGTGTTCAACGCCGCCTATGCGCACAGTGACTATCACGACCTGCGGGGCGGGCAATGGGCACTGGGCTACAGCTGGAACAACCGCCGACTCAACTTCAATCTGCGCAGCGTGCGCAGCCATGGCGATTACCGCGACCTGGGCGCACTGCAGGGCAACCTGCCGCCGAGCATCAGTGAACAGGCCACGGTCGGCGCCGATCTGCTGCGGCTGGGCACGCTCAGCGCCAGCTACCTGCGCCTGCGCTATCCCGACGGAGACGACAACCGCTACGCCAGCCTGTTCTGGTCGCGCACCTGGAGCCAGCGGTGGTCGGCCTACCTGTCGGTGAACCAGAACCTGGACAAGAGCGATGACCGCAGCATCTACCTGTCGGTCACCGCCAGCCTGGGCAACAACCGCCAGGCCAGCCTCTCCAGCCAGCGCAACGGCGACAGCCAGAGCTGGGTAGCGGACGTGACCCAGCCGGTACCCGGCGATGGCAGCGCCGGCGGCGTCGGTTGGCGCGCGCAGGTGCGCCATGGCGAGGACGGCAATGGCGGCCTGGCCGAAGTCGGCATCCTCAATGACGTCGGTCGCTACTCATTCGGCGCCTCGCGCCAGGGCGGCCTGAACTATGCCTACGCCAGCGCCAGTGGCAGCCTGGTGTGGATGGACGGGCATGCCTTCGCCACCCGCGAAGTCTCCGACGCGTTCGCAGTCATCAGCACCAACGGCGTGGGCGGCGTGCCGGTGCGGCTGGAAAACCGGCTGATCGGCGTGACCGATGATCGCGGCCTGCTGCTGGTCAGCCCACTGCTGTCCTGGCAGCGCAATCGCGTCTCCATCGACACCCTGGACCTGCCCGAGGACATGCGCGCCGATCGCATCGAAGACTGGGTGACACCCCGCCAACGCGCCGGCACCCGCGTGACCTTCGCGCTGCGTTCGCGGCCGTCGTTGAACCTGACCCTGCACGGCATGGACGGGCAACCGCTGGAGGTCGGCAGCGAGGTGCAGCTGCCGGACGGGCGACAGGCGCTGGTGGGCTATGACGGGCTGCTGTACCTGGAAGACGTGTCCGCCGGCAGCGTGCTGTACATCACCACCAGCCGCGGGCAATGCAGGGTGAAGGTACCGGACGTGCCCAAGGTGGTGGCTTCCGGCGCGCGGCCGAAGCCGGCACCGCTGGCGTGCATCCCGGAGGTAGCGCCATGAGGACGTTGCTGCTCGGCCTGCTGCTGGTCGCCGGCCTGCTGGCGGCGGGACCGGCCCGCGCCGTCGCGGTGTGCGCCGCCGTCGCCGACCCGACGCTGCCTTTTGGCAACGTCAACAGCAATGCCCCCGGTGCAACCACCGGCACGCTCAACATCACCGTGACCTGCACCACTGCCGCGCTGAGCGTGCTGGCCACTACCGGCGTGCGGGTCTGCGTGGGCATCGGCGCCGGCAGCGGCGGCGGCAGCAGCTCCAGCTGGCGGACGATGAAGACCAGCACCAGCGACAGCATGAACTTCCAGCTCTACAACACCTCCAACTTCAGCCAGGTGACCGGGTTGACCCCGCGCGGCTCGCCGCCGGCGCAGGAGCTGACCTTGACCTACAACGTGCCCCTGACCGGCGGCAGCGGCACGCAGACCACGCAGCTGTCCGCACAGATCCCCGCCAATCAGATCCTGGCGTCAGGCGCCTACAGCAGCACCTTCAACGGCGCCAACGTGGTGCTGACCTGGGCCTGGAACGAGGTCCTGCTCGGCAATGCCACGGTGCCCGCCAACTGCAACGGCGGCGCCAGCGGCACCAACAGCATCAGCAACGCCTTCAGCTTCACCGCCACCGCCAACGTGTTGCCGCAGTGCGGCAGCTACGTCACCACCAACATGGACTTCGGCAACGTCACCGGCGGCATTCCCGCCAACATCGACCGGACCGCCACCCTGACCCTGACCTGCCTGAAGAACACGGCCTACCAAGTCAGCCTCAACAACGGCCAGAACAATCCCACCGCCACCAGCACGCGGCGCATGGCCACTACCATCGGCGGCAGCACCTACTACCTCACCTACGAGCTGTACCGCGATGCCGCGCGCAGCCTGCGCTGGGGCAATACCCTCAACGTCGATACCGTTGGCGGCACCGGAAGTGGCAGCGCGCAGCAACTCGCGATCCATGGCCGGGTGCCGCCGGTCACCGGCCAGCCCCCGGCCGGCATCTACAACGATGTGGTGCAGGTGACCATCACCTATTGACCTGCATGCCGACCAACGGTCGACACCCACCGGGGTTTCGGCAGATCCACGTCATGCGTGGATGCGCGCATCATTCCTGTGCCAGGAGCAGTCGACTGACAGTCGACGCTACAGATTCGGCCGATCCAGCCGATACCGCGCAGCGAGATCTTTCAGCACGGTGGTTGCCAGGTGGCTCGCGCATTTCTGATCGGGGCGATACTGTTCGCCAGCACATTGGCGTGGGCCGAACCCGGCCCCAGCAACCTGCAGATCCGCCTGACCGTGGTCGAAGCCTGCCGCGATGACCCCGGCAGTACCCACTGCCCCGCACCCCACCAGCGCAGCGACACACCGCAACTTCCGCCCCAGGTCCGCGAGCTCGCGCCTCCCGCCGACGACGAAGACACGACGTCCGCCGTGACCGTCATCTACTGATGCGGGCACTTCTGACCCTGCTGGCGATGCTGCTGGCGTTGCCTGCCGCGGCATTGGACCTGTTGCCGACCACACTGCAGCTGCCCGCCGAAGGTGGCCAGGGCGAACTTTGGCTCTTCAACCCCGGTCCCGGCCGCTGGCAGGGCCGGGTACAGATCCTTGCGTGGGACCAGCAGACCGACGCGGACATGCTGCGTCCCACCGACCAGGTGCTCGCCAGCCCCACCCTGCTCGACATCCCGCCCGGCGTCCGACAGCGCATCTGGCTGCTGCCACGCCAGCCGGCATCCGCTGTCGGCGAACAGGCCTATCGGGTCGTCCTGGCCCCCACTACGCCAGGGCTGCAGCGCTATTCGCTGCCGTTGTTCCGCGGGCACGCCACGCCAATGGCCCAATCGCGGCTGCATGCAGGGATCGAACCCGGCCAGTCACATACCTTCCTGCGACTGAGCAACACCGGTACCCTGCACGCACGCCTGAACGATCTCGCCTACATCACCAGCGGCGGTCAGCGCACCCTGCTGCTGCCCGGCCTGGCCGGGTATCTGCTGGCCGGCCATGAGCGCCGCTGGGCCCTGCCCGCCCGCGCTGATGGCTACGCCGGCGGTCATTTCCAGGCCCGGCTGCAGGATGGCCGGATGGTCGATCTGGTCGCTCCAGGCCCGGCAATTGCAGCCAGCGCACCGAGCGGGCTATAATCGACCGGATTCCTGCCGCCTGCGTGCGCGGGAACCCGTCCACACCGGACGTCACCGGTGAATCCACACCTGCTGCCCCCATCCGTGCCGGGGTGCTCCGCAAGGAGTTCGGCCACGGAGGCAACAGGGAAGCCCAACCCCGGAACCGATCGCGCTTCCACGCGTCCCGCATACCTATCCCCGCGGGCGGAATCGCTGGTTCCATATCAGGAGTATTGCAATGCCCCAGGTCACCATGCGTCAGATGCTGGAAGCCGGCGTCCACTTCGGCCACCAGACCCGCTACTGGAACCCCAAGATGGCTCCGTACATCTTCGGCGCCCGCGGCAAGATCCACATCATCAACCTGGAAAAGACCGTCCCGCTGTTCAACGACGCGATGAACTTCATCTCGTCGGTTGCCCAGAAGCGCGGCACCGTCCTGTTCCTGGGCACCAAGCGCAGCGCCCGCGAAACCATCAAGGAAGAAGCCGAGCGTTGCGGCATGCCGTTCATGAACCAGCGCTGGCTGGGCGGCACCCTGACCAACTTCCGTACCGTCAAGCAGTCGGTTGCCCGCCTGAAGGAACTGGAAGCCGGTGAAACCGACGGCACCTTCGAGAAGCTGGTCAAGCACGAAGTGCTGGGCCTGCGTCGCGAGCGCGACAAGCTGGAAGCCTCGCTGGGCGGCATCAAGGACATGAACCGCCTGCCGGACGCCATCTTCGTGATCGACATCGGCCACGAAGACATCGCGATCAAGGAAGCCAAGAAGCTGGGCATCCCGGTCATCGCCGTGGTCGACACCAACTACAACCCGGAACTGGTGGACTACGCCATCCCGGGCAACGACGACGCCATCCGCGCTGTGCAGCTGTACGCCCGCGCCGCTGCCGACGCCGTGCTGGAAGGCAAGGCTGCTGCTCCGCATGCTGCTTCGGTGCGTGAGGAAGAGTTCGCTGAAGCCGCTGCTGAAGGCGAAGAGAAGCCGGCCCGCCGCGCTCCGGCCAAGAAGGCTGCCAAGAAGGGCGACGACGCCCAGGCCTGATCCAGGCCCGGGGTGGACGCCCGGCGTCCACCCTCCCTGCGCGCAGCCTTTGGCGCGTGACAGGACCGTGTCACACGGGCCGGCCACCATGCCGGCCCAACCCCTTTCTTTCGTGAGGTAATCCCGTGGAAATCACTGCTTCCCTGGTCAAGGAACTGCGCGAGCGCACCGGCGCCGGCATGATGGAATGCAAGAAGGCGCTCACCGAAGCCAACGGCGACATCGACGCTGCTGCTGAAGCCATGCGCAAGTCCGGCGCTGCCAAGGCCGACAAGAAGGCTGACCGTGTGGCCGCCGAAGGCCGTCTGGGCCTGGCCCAGGATGGCGGCAAGGCCGTGCTGGTCGAAGTCAACTCGGAAACCGACTTCGTCGCCAACGATGACAACTTCAAGTCCTTCGTCAATGCCGTTGCCGCTGCCGCCCTGGCATCGGGCGCCACCGACGTCGAAGCCGTGAAGGCTGCCAAGCTGGCCGATGGCCGCACCGTTGAAGAAGCCCGCGCCACCGCCGTGCAGACCCTGGGTGAGAACATCCAGATCCGTCGCATGGTGAATGTCGACACCACCGGCAACATCGGTGCGTATGTCCACACCAACGGCAAGGTCGGCGTGCTGGTCGATCTGATCGGCGGCGACGTCGAGCTGGCCCGTGGCCTGGCCATGCACGTGGCTGCGCTGAAGCCGCCGCACAACAAGGCTGCGGACGTTCCGGCCGACTTCGTCGAGAAGGAAAAGGAAATCGAGCTGGCCAAGATGTCCGAAAAGGACAAGGCCAAGCCGGCTGACATCCTGGAAAAGATCATCAGCGGCAAGATCAACAAGATCGTCAGCGACGTGACCCTGTACGGCCAGACCTACGTGCTGGGCGACACCACCGTCGAGCAGGTGGTCAAGGCCGCTGGCGCCGATGTTGCTGGCTTCAAGCTGCTGATCGTCGGCGAAGGCATCGAGAAGGTGGTGGAAGACTACGCCGCCGAAGTTGCCAAGGCGATGCAGGTCTGATTCCAGCCTTCCGGCTGTGAAGCAACCAGAAGGAGCCGCGGGAGACCGCGGCTTTTTTTTATGCCGGCGGCCCTGTGGGGTGCGCACAGCGGCACCTTTGCGTTGCGCGCGAATCAAGCCGATACTCGGCACAGGGAATCAACAGTCATTTAGCAGGAACGAAAATCGCGGACTGTGATGCATTCCTAGGTATTCTTGTCCCAATGGAATTGAACGACCCGACATGCCTCCCGAGCTGACAGCTGCCCTGGCGCTCTGCCGCAACCTGCCCTCGCCACCCGGTATTGCCCTGCGCATCATCGAACTGGCACAGGACCCGGAAGCGGATATCGCCACCGCCGCCGACATCATCGCCATCGACATGGCGCTGAGCGCTCGCATGCTGCGCATCGCCAATTCGCCGCTGTACGCCAGCCGCCGTCGGATCGAGAACCTCGGCCAGGCACTGACCATGCTCGGCCTGAATGCCACGATCAGCCTGGCCCTCGGCTTCACCGTCACCCAGGGGCTGACCGGCGGCACCGGCGCCGACCACGACCTGCGCCAACGCGCCTGGAAGCGCAGCATCCTCAGCGCGCTGGCTGCCAGCCAGCTGGGCCAGGCCCGCGGCCTGCGCCGGCTGGAAGAACTGATGCTGGCCGGCCTGCTGCAGGACCTGGGCGTACTGTGCCTGGCCCAGGCCGAATCGGAGCGCTACCTGCCGTTGCTGCGCGAAGCACGCGACAACATCGACCTGGTCGCGCGCGAGCGCGACGAACTGGGCTGCAGCCACGCCGAGGTCGGCGCCTGGGTGGCCGAGCAGTGGGGCCTGCCGCGCTACCTGGTGGAGAGCATCAGCCGCAGCGAAGACCTGGACGCTGCGGAATCGCCGTTCCAGGCCTGCGTGCAGCTGTCCGGTGCCGTGGCCGACATCTGGCTGGACGATGACGCCGATGCCGCCCGCGAGCGCGCCCTGCAGCAGGTGCATGACCGCCTTGAACTGGACAGCGCCCGTTTCGACCAGGTCCTGACCCGCATCAGCGAGGCCCTGCCGGACATCGCCAGCCTGTTCGAGGCCGGCCTGAATTCCCCCTCGCGGGTGCGCGAGCTGATCGACCACGCGCAGGAGCTGGCCACCCTGCGCAACCTGCGCGAACTGCAGGATGCCGACCAGGCCCGTCGCCGCGCTGACGAATTCGAAGCCCGGGCCAAGCGCCTGGCCGACCAGGCCCATCGAGATGCCCTCACCGGCGTGCTCAACCGGCGCCAGCTGGAAGCCGTGCTGGAGCAGGAATTCCTGCGCGCCGGTCGGCAGGGCTGGCCGCTGTCGGTGGCCTTCATCGACCTGGACGACTTCAAGAAGATCAACGACGCCCATGGCCACCTGACCGGCGACGAGGTACTGCGGGCCTTTGCCGGCAAACTGCAGGGCCAGCTGCGCCACAGCGACACCGTGGCCCGCTTCGGCGGCGAGGAGTTCGTCGCGCTGCTGCCCAACACCAGCGAAACGGTAGCACTGGACGTGATCCGCCGGGTGCTGGCCAACATCGTTGCCACGCCGATGGCCGAACTGGAAGGCGGCCCGCTGTTCGTCACCTTCTCCGCCGGCGTGGCCACCCAGGGCGGCTACGAACGCTTCGCCGACGTGCAGGACCTGCTGCGCGCCGCCGACGACGTGCTGTACCGCTCCAAGAACCTCGGCCGCAACCGGGTGATCGCGCGCTCCCCCGGCGCCCTCGGCCACGACGAGCTGTCAGCGACCGCGGGCGCCGAGCTGGGCTGAACCGGGAGCCCCGGATGACCGGGGCGAACGCCAGGATTTTACGCCGCAGTGCACAAAACACTATGGCCCGACGCCGCATGCGCGTAGAATCGCCCGCGATTTCCACGCACCCGAGGTCCCCATGTCCAAGCTCGCCTATCGCCGCATCCTTCTGAAACTGTCCGGGGAGGCGCTGATGGGAGATGAGGACTACGGCATCGACCCGAAGATCATCAACCGCCTGGCCCGTGAGGTCATCGAAGCCCAGCAGGCCGGTGCCGAAGTGGCCCTGGTGATTGGCGGCGGCAACATCTTCCGCGGCGCTGGCCTGGCCGCAGGCGGCATGGACCGGGTCACCGGCGACCAGATGGGCATGCTGGCCACGGTCATCAACGCCCTGGCCATGCAGGACGCCCTGGAGAAGCTGGGCGCCAAGGCGCGCGTGATGAGCGCGATCAAGATCAACGACGTGTGCGAGGACTACATCCGCCGCCGCGCCATCCGCCACCTGGAAAAGGGCCGCCTGGTGATCTTCGCCGCCGGCGTCGGCAGCCCGTTCTTCACCACCGACTCCGGCGCCGCCCTGCGCGCGATCGAGATCGGTGCCGACCTGCTGCTGAAGGCCACCAAGGTCGATGGCGTGTACGACAAGGACCCGAACAAGCACAGCGATGCGGTCCGCTTCGACAGCCTGAGCTATGACGAAGTGATCCGCCGCGGCCTGGAAGTGATGGATACCGCCGCCTTCGCACTGGCCCGCGACAGCGACCTGCCGATGCGCGTGTTCGACATGGGCCAGCCGGGCGAGCTGCTGAAGATCCTCAACGGCGAGAACATCGGCACCCTGGTCCAGGGCCGCGATCCGGCCTGAGCCTGAGCGCGCGGCGACAACCGGGCCGATTCAGGCCCGGCAGCGTCCCGTATTCGCCTATAATCGCCCGATTCCAGATACATCCAGGACCGGGCGATGCTCAACGACATCAAGAACAACGCGCAGACGCGCATGGCCAAGAGCATCGACGCTCTGAAGCACACCCTCACCTCCATCCGGACCGGGCGTGCCACGCCGGCCCTGCTGGACCGCGTGACGGTCAATGCCTACGGCAACGCCAGCACCCCGCTGAACCAGGTTGCCTCGATCTCCAACGCCGATGCGCACTCGCTGCTGGTCACCCCGTTCGACAAGGGCATGATCAAGGAGATCGAGAAGGGTCTCTACAACGCCGAGTTCACCCCGAACACGCTGGGCACCGCGATCCGCATCAACATGCCGCCGCCGACCGAAGAGCGCCGCAAGGAGCTGGTCAAGCAGGTGCAGAAGGAAGGCGAAGGCGCCAAGATCGCGATCCGCAACATCCGTCAGGACGCGAACAAGGAAATCGCCAAGCTGGTCAAGGACAAGGCGATCAGCGAGGACGAGAAGAAGCGCGGTGAGGACGACATCCAGAAGTTGACCGACACCAACATCAAGGACGTCGACAAGGTCGTTGCCGACAAGGAAAAAGAACTGCTGTCGGTCTGAAGTCGATGCCTTCAGTCCCGCCTCCGTTGCCGGCCACCCTGCCCCGCCACGTCGCCATCATCATGGATGGCAACGGGCGCTGGGCACAGCAGCGCCGCCGCCCGCGCGTGATCGGCCATCGTGCCGGCGCGCGCGCGGTCAACCGCACCATCGAGCGCTGCCTTGAACTGGGCATTCCGGCGCTGACCCTGTTCGCGTTTTCCAGCGAGAACTGGGGCCGGCCGCAGGAAGAAGTCGACGCCCTGATGAAGCTGTTCCTCGGCGCGCTCGACCGCGAAGTGGACGAACTGCACCGACGCGGCGTGCGCGTACGCTTCATCGGCGAACGCGAGCGCTTTGGTGCCGGACTGGTCAGCCGCATGCAGCTGGCCGAGCAGCGCACCGCCGACAACACCACCCTGACCCTGTCGATCGCCGCCAGCTACGGCGGTCGCCAGGACATCGCCCGTGCCGCGCGCGCGCTGGCCGCTGAAGTCGCCGCAGGACGCCTGCTGCCCGAACAGATCGACGAATCGCTGCTGGGCAGCCAGGTCGCCCTGGCCGACCTGCCGCCGCCGGATCTGTTCATCCGCACCGGTGGCGACACCCGCATCAGCAACTTCCTGCTGTGGCAACTGGCCTACACCGAGCTGTGGTTCACCGAGGCGCTGTGGCCGGACTTCGATGCCGCCCTGCTGCAGCAGGCGCTGGATGCCTATGGCAGCCGCGAGCGTCGTTTCGGCCTGACCAGCGCCCAGATCGCCGCACTGGCCACCGAGACCTCCAGCCCATGACCAAGACCCGAGTCCTCGCCGCGCTGATCATGGCGCCGCTCGCCATTGCCGCGATCCTGCTGCTGCCGACGCAATGGCTGGCCGCCGCCGCCGCCGCGGTGCTGCTGATCGGCCTGTGGGAATGGCTGAAGCTGGCCGGCATCGAAGACACCCTCGCGCGCACCGTGCTGCTGGTGCTGAACCTGCTGCTGATGGTGCTGCTGGTGTGGGCCGATGGCAGCACGCTGGTGCTGTTCCAGATCACCACACTGGCAGGCGTTGCCTGGTGGCTGGCGGCGCTGGCCTGGCTGCGCTTCTTCAACTTTGGCGCCCAGCCGACGGCCCCGTCCCGGATCGTGAAGATGCTGGCCGGCACCCTGGCCATCGTTCCTGCCTGGGCAGCGCTGGTGCTGATCCACGCTGGCGGTGACCCGCCAGGCAAGCAGGGCCACCTGTGGCTGCTGGCGGCACTGGCACTGGTCTGGGCAGCCGATTCGGGCGCCTATTTCGCCGGCCGTCACTTCGGCAAGCACAAGCTGGCGCCGCGGATCAGCCCCAACAAGACCTGGGAAGGCCTGTTCGGCGGCCTGCTGGCCGGTGTCGCCGTGGCCCTCGGACTGGGCTGGCTGGCCGGCATCGACATCGCGCACCTGCCGGGCCTGCTGATCACCTCGGTGGTGGCCGTATTCGCGTCGGTGCTGGGTGACCTGTTCGAAAGCCTGATCAAGCGCCACGCCGGTGCCAAGGACTCGGGCAACCTGATTCCGGGCCATGGTGGCGTGCTCGACCGCGTCGACGGCGTCCTCGCCGCCGTGCCGGTGTTCGCGCTGGGCAAGGAAATCTTCGGGTTCTGACCATGAATGCTGTCGCAGACCTGCGCCGGGTCGCCGTATACGGCGCAACCGGCTCGATCGGTGCCTCCACGCTGGACGTGATCGCCCGCCACCCGCAGCGCTACCAGGCCACGGTGCTGGCCGCCGGCCGCCAGGTGCAGGCACTGCTGGCCCTGTGCCGCCAGCACAAGCCCGCGCACGCGGTCATCGCCGACGAAGCGCTGTTCACCGAACTGCGCGACGGCCTGCGCGATGCCGGGCTGTCGACCGAGGCCCACGCCGGTCATGCCGCACTGGACCAGCTGGCAGCAAGCGATGCCTGCGACACGGTCGTCGCGGCCATTGTCGGTGCTGCGGGGCTGTCCTCGACCCTCGCCGCCGCTGCGGCCGGCAAGCGCATCCTGCTGGCCAACAAGGAATCGCTGGTACTGGCCGGCGAGCTGCTGACCCGCACCGCCGAGCGCGCCGGCGCCGAGATCATTCCGATCGACAGCGAGCACAGCGCGATCTTCCAGTGCCTGCGTTCGCGCGACGCCAGCATCGACGGCGCCGGCGTGCGCCGGATCCTGCTGACCGCGTCGGGCGGCCCGTTCCGCGGCCGCAGCCGCGCCGAGCTGGCCGAGGTCACCCCGGCCCAGGCCGTGGCTCACCCGAAGTGGTCGATGGGCCCGAAGATCTCGGTCGATTCGGCGACGTTGATGAACAAGGGCCTGGAAGTCATCGAGGCGCACCATCTGTTCTCGGTGCCCGGCGAGCGCATCGAGGTGCTGGTGCACCCGCAGAGCCTGGTCCATTCGCTGGTCGAATTCGTCGACGGCTCGACCCTGGCCCAGATGGGCCTGCCGGACATGCGCACCACCCTGGCGGTCGGCCTGGGCTGGCCGCAGCGCATCGAATCGGGCGTGGCCGGGCTGGACCTGCTGGCGCAGGGCCGGCTGGATTTCGAGGCGCCTGACACCTACGCCTTCCCCTGCCTGGCGCTGGCCTGGCAGGCCATGCAGGCCGGCGGTACTGCCCCGGCGGTGCTGAACGCCGCCAATGAAGAGGCGGTTTCAGCATTTCTTCAGGGCCGGATCGGTTTCCTGACCATCCCGGAGCTGGTTGCTAACGCTCTTTCAACACTGCCGACCCAGCCAGCCGATACACTGGAGGTCCTGTTGTCCGCCGACCAGCGGGCACGCCAGCTCACCCTGAACGCCATCGACGCCGCCTGAACGACCGCCTCGCCCAGCATGACGCCGCCGCCCCTGCCCGCCACTGTGAGCCTGCATGACTGACTTCCTCGGATCGGTCTGGTGGATGATTGTCAGCCTCGGGCTGCTGGTCACGTTCCACGAGTTCGGGCATTACTGGGTCGGCCGCCTCTGTGGGGTCAAGATCCTGCGCTTCTCGGTCGGCTTCGGCCGTCCGCTGTGGTCGCGCCGCGACAGGCACGGCACCGAGTTCGCCATTGCCGCCATCCCGCTGGGTGGCTACGTGAAGTTCCTCGACGAACGTGAGGTCGAGGTCCATCCCCACGAGCGTGGCCAGGCCTTCAACCACAAGACCGTGTGGCAGCGCATCGCCATTGTTGCTGCAGGGCCGATCGCCAATCTGCTGCTGTGCATCCTGCTGCTGTGGGCGATGTTCGTGATCGGCAAGCAGGACTACTCGCCGACGATCGGCCGGGTTGACGGCATCGCCGCCAGCGCCGGACTGCTCAGCGGTGACCGCGTTCTGCGGGTGGATGAGCGCCAGGTCGCCACCCTGGGCGAGGCCAGCATGGCGCTGACCGCCGCCGCGATGGATCGCCGCGACGTCACGCTTGAGGTACTCGACCCTGCGGACCAAGTGCGCGTGCGCACCCTGCCGCTGTCGCAGCTGCCCGCCGGCTTCGATGAACGACGGGTACCGATCCTGGCCGGCCTGTACTGGCAATCGTGGCTGCAGCCGGCACTGGTCGACTCGCTCACCGCCGATTCGGTGGTCACCGGGCTGCTGCAGCCGGGCGACCTGATCGTGGCGATCGACGGCCAGCGCATCGACAGCGTCGACCAGGTGATCGGCGAGATCCAGGCCCTCGGCCGTGCCGGAGGCCCCGGCATGATCGAGGTCCTGCGAGGCGGTGAACGCCTTGCACTGGAAGTCACGCCCCGCCAGGGCAAGGATGGCAAGGGCAACCCGGTCTGGCAGATCGGCGTCGGCTTCCCCACCACCTACAGCCCCTCCTACGACACCCTGCTGCGCTATGGGCCGCTGGATGCAGTGACCGTCGCCGTACGTGAAACCGGCCGGCTTGCCGCCGATTCGCTGGGCATGATGGCCCGCATCGTCACCGGCAAAGCCTCGCTGCAGAACGTTTCCGGGCCGGTCACCATCGCCCGCGTGGCCAATGTCTCGGCCAAACGCGGGCTCGACTGGTTCCTGCAGTTCCTTGCCCTGCTGTCACTCAGCCTGTGCATCATCAACCTGTTGCCGATCCCGATCTTGGACGGCGGGCACCTGCTGTATTACCTTATCGAGTTGGTCAAGGGCAGCCCGCTGAGCGAGCGTGCCATCGCCGCCGGCCAATACATCGGCCTGGCGTTGCTGGCCGGGCTGATGGGGTTGGCGTTCTACAACGACATCCTCGGCCTGGTCCCGCGATGAACTTTTCCACGTTGTTGCCGTCTACAGCGTCGGCATCCCGCACCAATGAAATCGACCTTCCTACCGGACGTGACATGACGCGACTCCCCAATCGCCGCCTGCTGGCCCTCGCCCTCGCCGCCGTCACCGGCGCTCCCGCCCTGGCCCAGGCAGCCGAGCCCTTCACTGTCAGCGACATCCGCGTCGATGGCCTGCAGCGCATCAGCTCGGGCACGGTGTTCACCTACCTGCCGGTGGAACGGGGCGAGACGATCACCGACAACAAGGTCGGCGAGACCATCCGCGCGCTGTACAAGACCGGCTTCTTCGAAGACGTGCAGCTGGACCGCCAGGGCAGCATCCTGGTGGTGACCGTCAAGGAACGCCCGGCGATCAACAAGCTGACCGTGACCGGCAACAAGGACATCAAGTCCGAGCAGCTGCTCAAGGGCCTGTCCGACATCGGCCTGACCGAGGGCGGCACCTTCGACCGCCTGAGCCTGGACCGCGTGACCCAGGAACTGCGCCGCCAGTACAACGACCGCGGCAAGTACACCGTCGAGATCACCCCGACCGTGAGCCCGCTGGACCGCAACCGCGTGGACATCGCGATCGCCATCAAGGAAGGCAAGGCGGCCAAGATCCGCCACGTCAACCTGGTCGGCACCGAGAAGTTCGAGAGCAAGGACATCCTGGAGACCTGGGAGTCCAAGGAGCACAACTGGGCGTCGTGGTACCGCCGTGACGACCAGTACTCCAAGGAAAAGCTGTCCGGCGACCTGGAAAAGCTCAACTCGTGGTACCTGGACCGCGGCTACGTCGACTTCAGCATCGATTCCACCCAGGTCTCGATCAGCCCCGACAAGCGCGACATGTTCCTCACCGCGGGCGTGACCGAGGGTGCGCAGTACAAGATCTCCGAGATCAAGGTCAGCGGCGACACCATCCTTCCGCAGGAGGACGTCGAGCGCATGGTGATCCAGAAGCCGGGCGACACGTTCTCGCGTGCCCTGCTGGAATTCAGCTCGGACACCATCACCAACTCGCTGTCCAACATCGGCTACGCGTTCGCCAAGGTGAACCCGATCCCGACCACCAACCGTGCCGAACAGACGGTAGGGATCAACATGCAGGTCGTGCCCGGCCCGCGCGTGTCGGTGCGTCGCATCCTGTTCCGTGGCAACACCCGCACCTCCGACGAAGTGATGCGTCGCGAAATGCGCCAGTTCGAGAACAGCTGGTACTCGCAGGCCGCGATCGACCGCTCCAAGATCCGCCTGCAGCGCCTGGGCTACTTCGAGTCGGTGGACGTCGAGACCCCGGCCGTCAGCGGCAGCAACGACCAGGTCGACGTCGTCTACAACGTCAAGGAAACCACCTCCGGCAGCTTCGTGTTCGGCCTGGGCTATTCGCAGTCCTACGGCATGACCACCTCGGTGCAGCTGTCGCAGAACAACTTCCTCGGCGGCGGCAACCGCGTGTCGGTCGAAGCCTCGCGCAGCAGCTACCTGCAGCGCTACGGCTTCAGCTACACCAACCCGTACTTCACCGACGACGGCGTTTCGCTGGGCTACAACCTGTCCTGGCGTGAACTGGACTACTCCGACTTCAACACCGCGCAGTACAACAGCACCAATGGTTCTGCGCAGGTGGTGTTCGGCGTGCCGCTGACCGAGACCGACACCGTCTCGCTGATGTTCGGCATCGACAGCAACCAGATCACCACATATCGCAACTCGACCCCGGACTCGATCATCGATTACATCGATGCGGTCGGTACCCGCACCTTCCATGCCTGGCGTACCGAGCTGGGCTGGGCGCGCGACTCGCGCAACGATTACTTCATGCCGACCCGCGGTACCTACCAGCGCGTCGGCCTGGAAACCACGCTGCCTGGCTCGACCATCGAGTACTACAAGCTGAACTACCAGATCAGCAAGTACTGGCCGATCATGCCGTCGCTGGTGATCAACACCCGCGCCGAAGTGGGCTACGGCGATGCCTACGGCAAGGACTACACCCGCACGATCACCGACGCCGACGGCAAAACCCGTACCGTCACCGCCAGCGGCCTGCCGTTCTTCGAGAACTTCTACGCCGGTGGTACCAACTCGGTACGTGGCTTCGAGGACAACACCCTCGGTCCGCGCGAAGTAACCCAGGGTTATCCGGAAGGCCAGCCGCTGGGTGGTTCGCTGAAGACCGTCGGTTCGGTTGAAGCCTACTTCCCGCGCCTGTTCGACAGCCCATCGGCCCGCGTGTCGGCCTTTGTCGACTTCGGTAACGTCTACAACGGCACCAAGAACTTCAAGGCCAACGAACTGCGCGTCTCCACCGGTGTCGCCCTGCTGTGGCGCGCCCCGGTCGGCCCGATCTCGATCAGCTACGCCTTCCCGCTGAAGAAGGAAGACGGCGACAAGATCGAACGCCTGCAATTTACCTTCGGCGGTCAGTTCTAAGAGCTGACCACCGAAGGTGCGCCGCGGCTTGCTGTCGCAAGCAGCGGGTCCCGACCTACCTCCTATCTCCCGCGCCATTGGCGCGCCCCCCTTAACAGAAGGGGGGCTCTCCACCAGACGGGGTGCGAATCGCCGGGCTCTGCCCGGCGTTTTCGTTTTTCAGATGACACTGCACGGCACGGGCTTTTGGCCGCGCTCGCGGGAAATTGTCCAGAGGCGGCGGGTGGCCCTGGACAGGACCGTTGGCGCCATGGGCCCGAGGCATGCCTCGGGCGGGTTGGGCAGGACGCCCAACCCCGGTCTTGCCGTGTGCGCAGGACAGCGCACACGAGCAAGGCGCCATCGAGCACCATGGAGGGGCTTTTGCGTGTCCTGGCCAGGGCCACCCGCCGCCTCCCGCCCGTACCAGGCAGGCGCCAAGCCCTGCCCCCCCGCATGACCGCAATGGCGTCACACGTTAAACTCCCGCCGTGAATACTCCCACCTACACCGCCCAGCAACTCGCCGAGCAGTTCGGCCTGCAGGTCCATGGCGACCCCGCCACCGCCATCCACGGCGTGGCCACCCTCGCCCACGCCGGTCCTGGCCAGCTGACCTTCCTCGCCAATCCACGCTACCGCGCCCAGCTGGCCGACAGCCAGGCCTCGCTGGTCGTGCTGCGCGCCGACGACGCAGAGGCCGCCCCCGGCGCCGCGCTCGTGGCCAAGGACCCGTACACCACCTTCGCCAAGATCGCCGCGCTGTTCGACATCGCGCCCACGCGCCCACCGGGCATCCACCCCAGCGCCGTCATCGATCCCAGCGCCCAGGTCGCCGCCAGCGCCCACATCGGTCCCTTCGTCTCCATCGGCGCGCGCAGCGTGGTCGGCGAGAACTGCATCATCGGCACCGGCAGCGTGATCGGCGAAGACTGCAGCCTGGACAGCGGCTGCGAACTGATCGCCCGGGTCACCCTGGTCACCCGGGTCAAGCTCGGCAAGCGCGTGCGCGTGCACCCCGGTGCCGTGCTCGGTGCCGATGGCTTCGGCCTGGCGATGGACGCCGGCAAGTGGATCAAGGTGCCGCAGCTCGGCGGCGTGCGCATCGGCGACGATTGCGAAATCGGCGCCAACACCTGCGTCGACCGTGGTGCACTGGAAGACACCGTGCTGGACGAAGACGTGCGCCTGGACAACCTGGTACAGATCGCGCACAACGTGCAGATCGGTGCGCACTCGGCCATCGCCGGCTGCACCGGCATCGCCGGCAGCGCCAGGATCGGCCGTTACTGCCTGCTCGGCGGCCACGTCGGTGTGGTCGGCCACCTCGAGATCTGCGACAAGGTCGTGATCACCGGCAAGTCGGTGGTCCGCAATTCCATCCATGAGCCGGGCGAGTACTCGTCCGGCACCCCGTTGACCGACAACCGCACGTGGCGCAAGAACGCCGCGCGCTTCAAGCAGCTGGACGCATTGGCTCGCCGCGTCCTGGCTGCTGGCAAGGAGAAAGAATGAACGACACGCTGCAGCTTCCGATCGACGTCTGCCAGATCCAGGAACTGCTCCCGCACCGCTACCCGTTCCTGCTGGTGGACCGGGTGCTTGAGCTCGACATCGACGCCAAGCGCATCCTGGCGCAGAAGAACGTCAGCATCAACGAGCCGTTCTTCCAGGGTCACTTCCCGGGCCGCCCGATCATGCCCGGCGTGCTGATCATCGAAGCGCTGGCCCAGGCCGGTGGCGTGATGACCCAGCTGACGCTTGGCCGCGATGCGCAGTCCAAGCTGTTCTACATGGTCAAGGTGGAAAACGCCCGCTTCAACAAGCAGGTCGTGCCCGGCGACGTGCTGATGCTGGATGTGCAGATGAAGCGCCTGATCCGCAACATGGGCTGGTACTACGGCGAGGCCAAGGTCAACGGTGAAGTCGTTGCCTCGGCCGAGGTCATGTGCGCCGGTGCCAAGGGCTGATCCACGGGAGGCAGCAATGACTGACAACGCACCACGGATCCACCCGACTGCCGTCATCGATCCGGCCGCGCGCCTGGCCGACGACGTCCAGGTCGGCGCGTTCACCCTGATCGGTGCCGATGTGGAAATCGGCGCCGGCACAGTGGTCGGCCCCCATTGCAGCATCCACGGCCCGACCAGGATCGGCCGTGACAACCGCTTCATCGGCCACGCCGCGATCGGTGGCGAGCCGCAGGACAAGAAGTTCGCTGGCGAACGCACCGAACTGGTGATCGGCGACCGCAACGTGTTCCGCGAGTTCGTCACCCTGAACCGTGGCACCGGCGGCGGCGGCGGCATCACCACCATCGGCAACGACAACTGGATGCTGGCCTACACGCACGTGGCGCACGACTGCCATGTCGGCAACTTCTGCGTGTTCTCCAACAACACCACCCTGGCCGGCCACGTGACCGTGGGCGACTACGTGATCATCAGCGGCTTCGCCGGTGCCCACCAGTTCTGCCGCATCGGTGCCCACGCCTTCCTCGGCATGGGCGCGCTGACCAACGGCGACGTTCCGCCGTTCACCATGGTCGGCACCGATTCGCTGGGCCGCCCGCGCGGCATCAACAGCGAAGGCCTGAAGCGTCGTGGCTTCGACGCCGAGCGCATCTCCGCCATCAAGCGCGCCTACCGCACCCTGTACGTGGCGGGCCTGCCGCTGGCCGAAGCCAAGGTGCAGCTGACCGAACAGGCACGCGACAGCGATGACGTGAAGGCCATGCTGGACTTCATCGAGCACGCTGAGAGGCCCTTGCTGCGATGAGCAGCACGACCGGCCAGGCGCCGGCCGGCGCCGCCGTGATTCCGCTGGCCTCGATGGCCGGCAGCGTCCCCGCGCAGCGGGTGCTCAGCGAGCGCCCGTTGCGGATCGCTCTGGTGGCCGGTGAGGCCTCCGGTGATCTGCTGGGTGCGGGCCTGGTGCGCGAGCTGAAGGCACGCTTTCCGAATGCCGAATTCGCCGGCATCGGTGGCGATGCCATGCGCAGCGCCGGCTGCCTGACCTGGCACGATGCCAGCGAGCTGGCGGTGATGGGCCTGACCGAAGTGCTGCGCCACCTGCCACGCCTGCTGAAACTGCGTTCCGCGTTCCGCCAGCGTGCACTGGAATGGCAGCCGGACGTGTTCATCGGCATCGACGCGCCCGACTTCAACCTGGGCATCGAACGCTGGCTGAAGCAGCGCGGCGTGCGCACCGTGCACTACGTCAGCCCCTCGGTCTGGGCCTGGCGCGAGAAGCGCGCCGAGAAGATCGGCAGCAGTGCCGACCTGGTGCTGTGCCTGTTCCCGATGGAACCCCCGATCTATGCCAGGCACGGCATCGACGCGCGCTTCGTTGGCCATCCGATGGCCGATGACATCCCCCTGCAGGGCAACCGCGAGGAAGCGCGCGCCGCGCTTGGCCTGCCGACCTCGGCCAAGGTGCTGGCGGTGCTGCCAGGCAGCCGCCTGGGCGAAATCTCGCGCCTCGGTGAACCGTTCTTCGAGGCCGCCTGGCAGGTCTCCGAGCGCATCCCCGGCCTGCACGTGGTAGTGCCTGCCGCCAACCCGGCCTGCAAGCGCCTGATCGAAGAGCAGCTTTCACGCTCGGCGCTGCCGGTAGCCTTCTCGCATGTACTCGACGGTGAGGCGCGCAACGCGATGATCGCCGCCGATGTGGTGGTGCTGGCCTCGGGCACCGCGACGCTGGAGGCGATGCTGGTCAAGCGGCCGATGGTGGTCGGTTACCGCGTCAACGAGCTGACCTACCGCCTGGTCAAGGCGCTGGGCCTGATCAAGGTCGACCGCTTTGCCCTGCCCAACATCCTGGCGGGCCAGGACCTGGCACCGGAACTGATGCAGCACGACTGCACGCCGGACAAGCTGGCGGCGGCCATCCAGCAATGGTTCGACCACCCGCAGCGGGTGACCGACCTGCAGGACACCTATGCCCGCCTGCATCAACGACTGCGCCGCAATGCCTCGGCCCGCGCGGCCGACGCTGTGGGCGAGCTGTTGATGCGCGACCAGGCCCAGGCATGAGCCGCCGCCATGCCGCAGCGGCCAGCCTGGCCCTGTTCGACGGTGCCGCCGTGGTCGAGCCGGAGCGTCTGGTCGCCGGCGTCGACGAAGCCGGCCGCGGTCCGCTGGCCGGACCGGTCGCGGTGGCGGCGGTGGTGTTCGACCCGGCACGGCCACGCATCAACGGCCTGGACGATTCCAAGCAACTCACCGCAGCCCGCCGCGAGCAACTGCATGACCGCATCATCGAACGTGCACTGGCCTGGCACGTGGTGCTGGTGGACGTGGAGACCATCGACCGCCTGAACATCTACCAGGCCACCCTGCAGGGCATGCGTGACGTCGTTGCAGCGGTCGCCCACGTGGCCGGCTTCGCCCGCATCGACGGCAACGTGGTGCCCAAGGGCCTGGTACTGCCGGCGCAGGCGCTGGTCGGCGGTGATGGCATCGACCGCGCGATCATGGCCGCCTCGATCCTGGCCAAGGTCTCGCGCGACCGCTACATGCAGGACGTGCATGCCCGCCACCCGCAATACGGCTTCGAGCAGCACAAGGGCTACGGCACCCCGGCCCATCTGGCCGCCCTGCGCGAGCACGGCCCCTGCATGGAGCACCGGCGCAGCTTCGCCCCGGTGCGCGAGTGCCTGGAAAACCCGGCAGCTGTGACCGCAGACATCGCAATCGCCTGAGTCGCCTGAACGGTCGCTGCACCCGGCTGCGAAAGCAGGGTCAGGCGGGGCCCGCGGTTTGCCAGCGAACCGTGGGGAGCGATAGCGCGGATGCGATATCGCATGCCGTCAAGAGCTTGTCGCGCCCTCCAGCCCTCGCTACCCTGACCGGGCACTCCAGCGCTTCCCGACCCCGGCGACGATTCCCCCGTCAGCACCCGGGGCCCGCGCGCTCCAACCTGGTCCGGCATGTCCAACTCCCGCTTCGTACATCTCCACGTCCACACCGAGTTCTCGCTGGCGGACTCCACCATCCGTGTGCCGGCCAAGCCGGACCAGGCGGACCCGAAGAAGGCCAAGCAGGCCAACCTGCTGTCACGCTCGGTCGAACTCGGCCTGCCCGCGCTGGCGGTGACCGACCTCAACAACCTGTTCGCCCTGGTCAAGTTCTACAAGGCGGCCGAAGGCGTGGGCATCAAGCCTATCGCCGGCGCCGACGTGCTGATCGCCGAGGAAGGGCAGGATCCGTGGCGGATGACCCTGCTGTGCCGCGACCGCGAGGGCTACCTGAGCCTGTCGCGGCTGCTGACCCGCGCGTGGATGGAAGGCCATCGCCCCGAAGGCGGCGTGGCCATCCATCCGGACTGGCTGAAGGCCGGCAACGCCAACCTGTTCGCGCTGGCCGGCCGGCAGAGCCTGGCCGGGCGCCTGGCGCTGGACGGCAAGCATGAACTGGCCGAGCAGCAACTGGCCGATTGGCAGCGCGTGTTCGGCGATGGCCTGCACCTGGAGCTGACCCGCACCGGCCGCGAGGGCGAGGAAACCTTCAACCAGTTCGCGCTGATGGCCGCCGGCCAGCGTGGCCTGCCGGTGGTGGCCAGCAATGATGTGCGCTTCCTGGCGCCCACCGATTTCAGCGCGCACGAAGCGCGCGTGTGCATTTCCACCGGCCGCGTGCTGGACGACCCCAAGCGCCCGCGCGAGTACAGCGACCAGCAGTACCTGAAATCGGCCGAAGAGATGTGTGCGCTGTTCGCCGACATTCCCGATGCCATCGACAACACGCTGGCGCTGGCCGAGCGCTGCAACATCGAGATGCGGCTGGGCACCTACTTCCTGCCCAATTACCCGGTCCCCGACGACGAGACCCTGGACACCTGGATCCAGAAGATGTCGCGCGACGGCCTGGAAGAGCGACTGGAGAAGAATCCGCTGGCGCCGGGCAAGACCCGCGAAGATTATTTCGAGCGCCTGGAGTTCGAGCTCAACACCATCATCAAGATGGGTTTCCCCGGCTACTTCCTGATCGTGGCCGACTTCATCCAGTGGGGCAAGAACCAGGGCATCCCGATCGGCCCGGGCCGTGGTTCGGGTGCCGGTTCGCTGGTGGCGTGGGCGCTGAAGATCACCGATCTGGACCCACTGCCGTACAACCTGCTGTTCGAGCGCTTCCTGAACCCGGAACGCGTGTCGATGCCCGACTTCGACATCGACTTCTGCATGGACCGCCGCGACGAGGTGATCGACTACGTCGCGCGCAAGTACGGGCGCGAGCGCGTCAGCCAGATCATCACCTACGGCACCATGGCCGCCAAGGCGGTGGTGCGCGACTCCGGGCGCGTGCTCGGCTTCCCGTACGGCCTGGTCGACGGTGTTTCCAAGCTGATCCCGAACATCCTCGGCATCCACCTGAAGGATGCACTGGGCAAGGGCAAGGAAGGCCCCAGCTCGGAAATGGCGTCGCCGGAACTGATCCAGCGCTACGAGACCGAGGACGATGTCCGCGACCTGATCGACTTGGCGCTGCAGCTGGAAGACCTGACCCGCAACGCCGGCAAGCACGCTGGTGGCGTGGTGATCGGGCCCGAACCGCTGAGCGAGTTCTGCCCGCTGTACGCCGAACACGACGAGAACGGTCTCGGCAAGAACCCGGTCACCCAGTTCGACAAGAACGACGTGGAAGAAGTGGGCCTGGTGAAGTTCGACTTCCTCGGCCTGCGCACGCTGACCATCATCGACTGGGCGGTGAAGGCGATCAACAAGCGCCATGAGCGCGCCGGCATCCCGCCGGTGGACATCGCCGCGATTCCGCTGGACGACACGCCCACCTACAAGGACATCTTCGCCAACGGCAATACGGGCGCAGTGTTCCAGTTCGAATCCTCGGGCATGCGCCGCCTGCTGAAGGACGCGCGCCCCGATCGTTTCGAAGACCTGATCGCGCTGGTGTCGCTGTACCGCCCCGGCCCGATGGACCTGATTCCCTCCTTCAATGCGCGTAAGCACGGCCAGGAAGAAATCATCTATCCCGATCCGCGCACCGAAGCGATCCTGAAAGACACCTACGGCATCATGGTGTACCAGGAGCAGGTGATGCAGATGGCGCAGATCGTCGGCGGCTACTCGCTGGGCGGCGCCGACCTGCTGCGCCGTGCGATGGGCAAGAAGGTGCCGGCCGAAATGGCCAAGCACCGCGAGATCTTCCGCGAAGGTGCGGCCAAGGACGGCGTGGACGAAGCCAAGGCCGACGCGATCTTCGACCTGATGGAGAAGTTCGCCGGCTACGGCTTCAACAAGTCGCACGCCGCCGCCTACGCGCTGGTCAGTTACCAGACCGCATGGCTGAAACGCCATTACCCGGCCGAGTTCATGGCGGCCACGCTGTCGTCCGATCTGGACAACACCGACAAGGTGGTCGGCTTCCTCGACGAGGTGCGCAACCTCGGCCTGACCGTGCTGCCGCCCAAGGTGAACCAGTCGGCCTTCATGTTCGAAGCGGTGACCCCGGACACCATCCAGTACGGCCTCGGTGCGATCAAGGGCGTCGGCCAGGGTGCCTGCGAGGCGGTGGTCGAGGAGCGGCTGAAGGGCGGCCCGTTCAAGGACCTGCTCGACTTCTGCACCCGCGTCGGCTCGGCCAAGCTCAACCGGCGCACGCTGGAAGCGATGATCAACTGTGGTGCGTTGGACGAGCTTGGCCGCAACCGTGCCTCGCTGATGCTGCAGCTGCCGGAGGTGATCAAGGCTACCGACCAGATGGCCCGCGAGCGCGCTTCGGGACAGAACTCGCTGTTCGGTGGCCCGGACCCGAGCGCGACCACGATCCAGCTGGATCTGCCCGAAGCCGAAGAATGGCCGCTGCTGCAGCGCCTCAACGGCGAGCGCGACACGCTGGGCTTCTATCTCAGTGGCCACCCGTTCGATCCATGGCGCGACGATGTACGCGATCTGGTCGGCAACGACCTGGGTTCGGTGGAGAAGATCTGGAGCGCCAACAGCGGTGGTGGTGGCGGCGGCGAAAAGCGCTGGCGCCCGGAAGTACAGACCGTGCTGGCCGGCCAGGTGGTCGGTGTGCGTCGCAAGGGCGAGAGCCAGATCTTCATCCAGCTGGAAGATGGCCGCGGCCGCGTCGAGTGCAGCGCGTTCTCCGACGCGATGGCCGAGTTCGGGCACCTGATGACCAAGGACCGCATCCTGGTGGTCAAGGGCGGCCTGCGCGAGGACGAGTTCAACGGTGGCTACGCATTGCGCATCCGCCAGTGCTGGGACTTCGACGAAGTCTGCGCCAACTACGCCACGCGGCTGTCGCTGCGCCTGGACCTGCGCCAGCAGCGCCCGGTCTGGGAGCGCGTCAATGCGCTGCTGGATCGCCATCGCCCGGGGCGCACGCCGCTGCGCCTGGACCTGCTGCTGAAGGGCCCGCACGGCGGCGTCGCCGGCATGCTCGATGTTTCCGGGCAGAGCGCGGTGCGCATCGATTCCAAGTTGATGGAGGCGCTGCGCGCCGACCCCGCCGTACGCACGCTGAAAGTGCGCTACAGCCCACCGTGGGCCAGCTGAGGCTGGCTCTGGTTTTCCTGACCCTCCTGCTTTCCCGTTCCAGTCATCAAGGACGATTGCCAATGAAGACCCTGCTGTTCCCGTTCGCCGCCGCGCTGGCCCTGGCCGCCTGTTCGCCCTCGAAGGTCGAGTTCCAGATCGACAACCCGACCGATGCGCCGCTGGCCCTGAGCATCGATGGCAAGGACCTGCCGGTGGCCGCACAGGGCTCGCGCCCGATCTCGCTCGCTGTCGGTGAGCACCGCCTGCACACCGACAAACTGGGCGACGTGCGCTTCATCGTCTACGTCGATGGCCGTGGCGGCCTGATCAACCCGACCCTGAGCGAGTACGTGATCGCCCGCGAGGTCTATGTCACCGACGAGAGCAAGCTGAAGAACTTCGGCGTCGGCAACAAGGGCATCGAACTTGGCGGGGTCGACTTCGAAGGCCCGTTCGAAAAGAGCCACGACCTGTTCATCGACAAGACCTGGACCTACGGCGTGCGCGAGCCCTTCCCGAAGGAAAAGGTGGTGGCCCACGTCGACGCCAGCGGCGGCCAGATCGTGGCCAAGGTGTTCACCGCCACGGACTTCATCGCTTACGTGGAAGAAGGCATGGGCGAGCCCGGCGCGTTCAAGCGCGAGCAGCCGGCTGGCTACGTGGCCCCGGCGTTCAGCCTGGAACCGGCCCCGGCCAGCCTGCCGGCGCTGGTGCCGGCCTTCGAGGCCCACGCCGCGCCGCTGCGCGAGGTCTATACGCGCTGGCTGAAGGCGACCACCGCCGATGAACAGAAGGCGCTGCGCAAGCAGGACTTCGCTGCGCAGATGGCCTTCACCTCGGCCACCGCCACGCTGGGCAGCGGGCTGGGCCGTGACGCCAACGAGGCCTACAACGACTTCGTTTCCCAGCGCAGCCAGCTGATGGGCCGCAGCGCCCTGGTGGTGCCCTGAGCTGACTGGCGCGCCCCGCCCGGCTGCGCTACCGTCGCCTTCCAGACGAAGGCGTACGGGTGGTTTGCGCGCATTCGGCTAGAATTCCCCTCTTCTTTACACGACGGCTTCCGATGAATCCGAACTACCTCGACTTCGAGCAACCCATCGCCGACCTGGAAGCCAAGATCCAGGAACTGCGCAACGCCAGTGCCGGGCCGGCGGTCAATGTCGAGGCGGAAGTGCACGCGCTGCAGGACAAGCTGCGCATGCGCACCGCGCAGATCTTCCGCAACCTGACCTCGTGGCAGGTGCTGCAGCTGGCCCGTCATCCGTCGCGCCCGTACACCGCCGACTACCTCCGCGTCATGTTCGATGAGTTCCAGGAGCTGGCCGGCGACCGTGCCTTCGCCGACGACAAGGCGATCATGGGTGGCCTGGCCCGCATCAACGGCCGTGCAGTGATGGTGATCGGCCACCAGAAGGGCCGTGACACCAAGGAGAAGATCAAGCGCAACTTCGGCATGCCCAAGCCGGAGGGCTACCGCAAGGCCCTGCGCCTGATGAAGATGGCCGAGCGCTTCGGCCTGCCGGTGCTGACCCTGATCGACACCGCTGGCGCCTGGCCGGGCATCGACGCCGAATCGCGCGGCCAGTCCGAAGCGATCGCGCGCAACCTGATCGAGATGGCCGAACTGAAGGTGCCGATCATCTGCACCGTGATCGGTGAAGGCGGCTCAGGCGGCGCGCTGGCGCTGGGCGTGGGCGACCGCACCGTGATGCTGGAATACGCGGTGTACTCGACCATCACCCCGGAAGGGTGCGCCTCGATCCTGTGGAAGGACGCCGGCAAGGCCAAGGACGCGGCCGAACAGCTGGGCCTGACCGCCCCGCGCCTGAAGAGCCTGGGCCTGGTCGACAAGGTCGTGCGCGAGCCCACCGGCGGCGCCCACCGCAACCCGACGCAGATGGCCAAGCGCCTGAAGGCGGTGCTGCTGAACGAGCTGGATGCGCTGGACAAGCTGTCCACCGAACAGCTGCTGGAGCAGCGCTACGCGCGCCTGCGCAGCTACGGCACGTACGAAGCAGCCTGACGTAGTGCCGGCCGCTGGCCAGCATGCAGGTAGGCCTGGTAGTGCCGGCCGCTGGCCGGCATGCAGGTAGGCCTGGTAGTGCCGGCCGCTGGCCGGCAACACGCAGGTGATTGCAGAAACGAAAGCGCCGGGCATTTGCCCGGCGCTTTCGTTTGCGCCCTGACGGCATCCACGCATGGCGTGGATCTACCGGGTGCAGATGACCCCGCCTCAGAACGGCTTGGCCAGCACCAGCCATACGATCGGAATGAAGGCCAGCAGCGGGATCTCGTTGATCCAGCGCAGCGCGCGCGACGACGGCAGCGCCCTGCCCTTGGCCACGCCCTTGAGCAGGCGGCCGATCCAGCCGAAGTACACCAGCAGCAGCACCACCAGTCCCAGCTTGGCATGCAGCCAGCCGGCGCCACCAGGCGCGACCATGGTCGGGAAATCGGGGATGACCTTGTAGCCCAGCCACAGCACCAGGCCCAGCAGGAATGCCAGGCCGAACATCGAGTGGCCGAAGCGGTACAGGCGCAGGCCCATCAGCTGCAGGCGCTCGGTCACCGCCGGCTGGCCCGCAGTCTCGGCCAGGTTCACCAGGATGCGCGGCAGGTAGAACACCGTGGCCATCCACGCCACCACGAACACGATGTGGAAGGTCTTGACCCAGTAGTAGCTCTGCATGCGCTCGCTCCGGCGGCTGGCGTAGATGGGTACCCATTGTCGCAGTAGAGCCACCCCATGGGTGGCTGCCGCGTCCAATCGCCGCAGCATGGCAGCCACCCATGGCGTGGCTCTACTGCAGGCCCGCCACACCCGGGGGCGCAACACCGTACGATAGGCGCCGTTTTCCCCGATCGCGCACCGCCCCATGGACAAGACCTACGACGCCGCCTATTTCCAACGCTGGTACCGCCGTGCCGACATCGGCGGCAGCGCCCGCCTGGCGCGAAAGGTCGCCCTGGCCGTGGCCAGTGCCGAGTACTACCTGGAACGACCGATCCGCAGCGTGCTGGACATCGGCTGCGGCGAAGGCGCCTGGCGCGCACCGCTGCTGAAGCTGCGTCCGAAGGTCGAATACCTCGGCTTCGACAGCAGCGAGTACGCTGTGCGCCGCTACGGCAGGACCCGCAACCTGCACATGGCCCGCTTCGGCGATTTCGCCTGGCTGCGGCCCTGTGCCCCGGTCGACCTGCTGGTCTGCTCGGACGTGATGCACTACGTGCCCGACCGCGAGCTGCGCGCCGGACTGGCCGGCGTGGCAGAGCTGACGGGCGGCGTGGCCTTCCTGGAGACCTTCGCCGCCGAGGACGCGTTCGAAGGCGACCACGACGGCTTCCAGGCGCGCCCGGCGCGTTGGTACCGCCGCACGCTGGCCCGGCATGGCCTGCAGCCGGTGGGGTCGCACTGCTGGCTCGGCCCCGCCCTGGCAGGCGATGCGGCCGCGCTGGAACGGATGTGAATCCAGATTCATTATTTTCAGCCGACTTAACCTGCGGGACACCCGGATGGGATATGCTGCGCGGCAACATATGACCATACATATTCGGTCGTCATGCTCTATCAACTGCACGAACTGACCCGCAACCTGCTCGCCCCCTGGGTGCACCAGGCTCAGGCCAACGCCAGGTTCTTCGCCAACCAGGGGCACTGGTGGTCGCAGATGCCCGGCGCTGATCGCCTGGCGGCGGTCAATGAACTCTTCCACCGCATCGGCAAGGATTACGAGAAGCCCGAGTGGGGCATCAACGAAATCGACGTCGATGGCGAACGCGTGCCGATCGTCGTGCACGAGGAAGTAAGCAAGCCGTTCTGCAAGCTGCTGCGCTTCAAGCGCCACAGCAATGAAGCCGACCAGCTGCACACCATGCTCAACCAGCCGTTCGTGCTGGTGGTAGCGCCGCTGTCAGGCCACCATGCCACGCTGCTGCGCGATACCGTGCGCACGCTGCTGCGCGACCACCGCGTGTACGTCACCGACTGGGTGGACGCGCGCATGGTGCCGGCCAGCGAAGGCGAATTCGGCCTGGACGACTACATCGCCTACATCCAGGAATTCATCCGCCACCTCGGTGTGGAGCGCCTGCACGTGGTGAGCGTGTGCCAGCCGACCGTACCGGTGCTGGCCGCGGTTTCGCTAATGGCCAGCCGTGGCGAACCGACGCCGCGCACGCTGGTGATGATGGGTGGCCCGATCGATGCGCGATGCAGCCCGACCGCAGTGAACAACCTGGCCACGCAGAACCCGCTGTCGTGGTTCGAGAACAACGTCATCCACACCGTGCCGGCCAGCTATCCCGGCGCCGGTCGCCGCGTGTACCCGGGCTTCCTGCAGCACGCCGGCTTTCTGTCGATGAACCCGAGCCGCCACTTCAGTTCGCACTGGGATTTCTATACCGACCTGGTCAAGGGCGACCTGGAAGACGCCGACGCGCACCGTCGTTTCTACGACGAGTACAACGCGGTGCTCGACATGCCGGCCAGGTACTACCTGGATACGATCCGCGTGGTGTTCCAGGACTTCCTGCTGCCGCGTGGTGAGTGGGTGGTCAACGGCGAGAAGGTCGATCCGTCGGCGATCCGCGATACCGCGCTGCTGAGCATCGAGGGCGAGCTGGACGATATCGCCGGCCTCGGCCAGACCGAAGCCGCACAGGCGCTGTGCACCGGCATCACTGCGGACCGCCGTGAGCATTTCATCGTCGAAGGTGCCGGCCACTACGGCATCTTCAGCGGCCGTCGCTGGCGCGAAGTGGTGTACCCGAAGGTGCGCGACTTCTTCGCCGCGCATGCCGAAGCACCGGCGGCGAAGGCCACGAAGAAGAAGAGCAACGTGACCCCGTTGCGGCGAAAGGCGGGCTGATTCCCGGCAGGGGTCGGTTCCCTTTCCAGCGGAAAGGGCTCTGACCCCAGCATGATGGGATCCGGGGTCAGAGCCCTGTTCTGCGAACAGGATCCGACCCCTGGCCTGTTACAACCGCACCAGCAGGTTCTTGGCGATCAGCCCATGCAGCTTGCCGATGCCGCGTGCCAGATGCATCGTCAGCAGCAGCAGCAGCGCGCCCGCCGCAGCAACCGTGATCGCCACCAGCGGCGATGCAGCCATCGGCAGTACGTTCACGCCATCGACGTACACGCCCGGAATGTCGCCACTGAAGATCGCCGCGACCGGCGCCCAGATCAGGCTCAGCGACAGCGACAGCAGCGTCACCGCGAGGGTGAAGTAGATGACGCCCAGCGGCAGCATCAGCACGAAGTACAGCAGGGTCAGCCAGGTGCGGCCATCGGTGAACATGTCGCCGATGCGCTGCAGCCAGGTGCGGCTGCGATCGGTGTAACGCGGACGGCGCGGCATGCGCTCGCCCAGCAGCGCTTCCACCAGCCGCCCTTCCAGCAGCGCCAGCCCGCGCACCGAGCCGAAGAACAGCACGGTCAGCGGAATGCCCACGATCAGGATCAGCAGGCCCAGCGACAGCGACAGGCCGGTCACCACCCAGGTGAAGAAGAAGATGCCGGTAGCCAGCGACAGCAGCATGTAGAACAGCGCACCGTAGGTGTGCGGATCGGTCACCACGCCGAAGAAACGCGCCAGCAGCGAGCGCTGCACCGGCGCCGGCGGCGGTGCGGCCGGCTCGACGCCACTGGCTTCGGCCGCTGCGCGCAGCACCGGTGCGGTATCCGCACGCGGCGTGCGCAGCGCGCGGTTCACCGTCACTTCGGTCTCGCGGTAGATCTCGGCCACTTCGTCCGGCGCGCCATAGCTACCGGCAACGTCGGCGATCACCTCGGCCTCGCTGCGGCCGGGCTGCGCCGCCAGCTCCGAGCGCAGGTATTCCTCGGCGTCGTACAGCGCGTCCTGCACCATCGCCGGGTCGGCACCTTCCAGCGCCACACGCAGCTGCGCCAGGTACTGCGGGATGGTCGTGGGCAGGGCTCGGCCTGCCAGGCTCGGGTCGTTCATTGCGGTACCCCCTCCAACACGGAATCGACGGAATCTCGGGTGGCCTGCCAGGCCTGGCGCCACTGCGCCAGCACGTCGCGGCCACGTTCGTTGATGCGGTAGTAGCGCCGCGGCGGACCGCTGCTGGACGGCTCCACGTGGCTTTCCAGCAGACCGGCAGCCTCCAGGTTGCGCAGCACCGGGTACAGCGCGCTCTGCTTGCCGCTCAGCACGCCCTCGCCCACCCGCTCCAGCTCCTTGGCAATGAGGTAGCCGTACAGCGGCTCCCCGGCCCGGGCCAGCACCGCCAGCAGGGCCAGCGACACCGTTCCGGCGCTCAGCTCCTTCTGGAACTTCTTCAGGTGGACATCGTCCTCGGACATGACCGGGCCTCCACTACGTTGAAGTCCACAGTAGTGCGAAGTTCGGTATAGCGAATGTGTCGTTAGTCATCGTGCCGGTTGGCGTGGCCGGGCCGCTCGCGCAGAATCGAAGCCTCGTTCATGTTCCGGGGATCCCATGCCGCACCGTCGCCGTCTTGCCCTGACCGCCCTCGCCCTGTCCTGCCTGCTACCCGCCCTGACCAGCGCGGCCACGCCCTACCGCAGCCCGCAGCAGATCCTCGACGCCTCGGCGGCCAGCGACTGGCGCACCCCGGACCCGGCCAACCTGCTGTACATGGACCTGCCGGCCGGTCGGGTCATCGTCGAGCTGGCACCGCAGTTCGCCCCGCGCCATGTCGCCAACATCCAGACCTTCGCCCACGAGCACTTCTGGGACGGCACCAGCATCTACCGTTCGCAGGACAACTTCGTGGTGCAGTTCGGCGATGCCGACGCCGATGACGCAGCCAAGGCCAGGCCGTTCGGCAGTGCCGCACGCAAGCTGCCGGCCGAGTTCGAGCGCGCCAGCGCCGGCCTGAAGGTCAGCGTGCTGCCGGATCGCGATGGCTGGGCCGCGCAGACCGGTTTCGTCGACGGCTTCCCGGTCGGCCAGGACCCGCAGGCCGGCAAGGCCTGGCTGGCGCACTGCTACGGCATGCTCGGCGCCGGCCGCAGCAATGAAGAAGACAGCAGCATCGGCGCCGAACTGTACGTGGTGACCGGCCAGTCGCCGCGCCAGCTGGACCGCAACATCACCCTGGTCGGCCGCGTGCTGAAGGGCATGGAACTGCTCAGCGCAACACCGCGCGGGCCCGCGCCGATGGGCTTCTACCAAGACCCGAAACTGCGCACGCCGATCGTGTCGATCCGCCGCGCCAGCGATGTGCCGGCTGCAGAGCGCACGCCGATCCAGGTGCTGCGCACCGATTCGAAGACCTTTGCCGATACGGTGGAGGCACGGCGCAATCGCGTGGATGATTTCTACAAGCGTCCGGCGGGGCATATCGATCTCTGCAATATTCCGGTGCCGGTGCGCTGATGGTTTCCTGCGCGTGACGCGTGCTGAAGGTGCTTCACTGTTCATGGGCGTCACTTTTCTTTTCGCGCGAAAAGAAAAGTAACCAAAAGAAACGCGCCGCCAGGTCGCGAGCCGCCGTGCTTCGCACGTCGGTCCCCTGCGCTTCTCGGTGAATCAGGGGACGGTGCCGAACTCGCTGCGCTCAGACATCGGCACCTCTTCGCCCCTGATTCCCCTGCGATGCTCGGCTCACTCAAGGCGGACCCAAGGTCAAGAGCCACAGCTGCACGACGATGCATGGTAGTGCCGGGCCGGGCCCGGCGAGCGAAGCGACCGCTTCTGCCTTTGATCTTGGATCCGCCTTGAGCGAGCCGAGCACCGCAGGTCCGGCGAGGGCGAAGAGGCGCGGGTGTCTGAGCGCAGCGAGTTCCCGCGCCGTCCCTCGACGGGCCGAGGTGCGCAGGGCACCGGTGCGCAGCACCGGCTCGCGACCTGGCGGCGTGTTTCTTTGGTTACTTTCTTTGCACGAGCAAAGAAAGTGACACCTCTCCGCAGGCGCGGAAAAGACCTGCCGGGCAGCGCCCGGCACTACCAGCGCTTCGGCACCCTCAGCCCTTCTGGCTCACCGCCACGCTGCCCAGAATCAACACACCCGCAATCAGCATCTGCACCGTCACCGCCTCCCCCAGGAACAACCACGCAAACGCCGCGCCGAACAGGGGAATCAGGTACGTCACCGTCGACGCGCGTGACGGGCCGATACGGCCGATCAGGCGGTAGAACATCAGGAACGCCAGCCCGGTGCAGGCGACGCCCAGCGCGATCGCTGCGCCCCAGGCCTTCAGTGGAATCGCCGCCTGCGGCCAGTGGCTCACCGCCATCGGCAGCATCCACAGCGAGGCACACGACAGCGTTGCCGCCGCCGCTGCCGCCGACGGCAGGCCGGTCATGTGCCGCTTCACCAGGTTCACGCCCAGGCCGTACAGCAGCGAAGCCGCCGCACCGGCCAGCACCGCGGTGCCGATACTCAGGCCGGAAACCTTGGCGGTGGCCAGCACCACTACGCCAGCGAAGCCAACCAGCAAGGCACCGGCGCGGCGCATGCCGATCTTCTCGCCGAAGAACAGGAAGGCGATCAGCGCGGCGAACAGCACCGTCATCGCATTGCAGATCGCGCCGATCGCCGCCGGCGCCTGTTCCGCTGCATAGGCGAACAACACGAACGGCAACGCCGAGTTGATCAGGCCGATCGGCGCCAGCCACAGCCAGCGCCGCGGCGGGAACTGCGCGCGGGCGCGCCACAGGAATGGCAGCAGCACCAGCGCACCCAGCACCAGCCGCACCTCGACCAGCGCGAACGGGCCGAACGACGGCACCGCCACCCGCATGAACAGGAACGAGCAGCCCCAGATGGCGCCCAGCAGGGTCAATTCCAGCGGCGTGCGCCAATCGCGCTCGGCCGCCTGTGGGACCGCATTCATGCCTTGCCTCCGTACATCGTCAGTTCCTCGCCAAGGCGGATAGGATCAGGCGCAGACGCCCGCCGCACAAGCGCGTAGTATCGCTGCCAGCCACAAATATGGTTTGAGGCTCGACATGCTGCTACGCCCTTCCCTGCTACCCGCACTGGCCGTGTTCGCGGTCGCCGCGCGCCACCAGAACTTCGCCCAGGCCGCGCAGGAGCTGCACCTGACCGCCAGCGCGGTCAGCCACCACGTGCGCCGCCTGGAAGAGGTGCTCGAGGTGCGCCTGTTCCTGCGCCACGCGCGTGGCGTGCGCCTGACTGCCGAGGGCCGGCAACTGGCCGACGCCGCCAGCGCCGCCTTCACCGATGTCGCGGCCGTCGCCCATCACCTGCAGCCGGATGCTGACAGCGTGCCGCTGCGGATCACCACGCTGCGCTCGCTGTCCTACTGCTGGCTGCTGCCACGGCTGCCGCGCTTCACCCAGGCCTACCCGCACATCCGCATCGAACTGCATACCGGCAGCGGGCTGGATCGCTATGACGACAACGGCCCGGAAGTGGGCATCCGCTACGGCCTGGGCCAATGGCCCGGCCTGCGTGCGCAGCACCTGATGGATGACTACCTGTTCCCGGTCGCCTCACCGGCACTGGCCGGCGTCGAAACGCTGGTCGATCCGGCGCGCATCGCCGACCTGCCGCTGCTCACCGACCTGTCGCCGCAGGGCTGGCGCGACTGGTTCCGCCACGCCGGCGTGCGCACGCCGTCGCCGCTGCCACCCATGCACACCTTCGCCGACAGCACCGATGCGATGCGTGCTGCGGTGTATGGCATGGGCGCGGTGCTGGCGCGCACCCACATCGCCCAGCCCTATCTGCAGCGCTACGAGGTGGTGCGCCTGCCCGGCCCGGCGCTGAAGGCGCGCTATGCGTATCACGTAGTGCATGCCGAAGGACAACCGCCCAGCCCGGCCGCGCGCCTGTTCATCGACTGGCTGCTGGAGCAGGCGCAGGACGAACGCACACCGATTCCCGCATTGCCGGACAGCCTGCTCGGGCGTCCGGCCACACGCGCCTGACTGCACCCTCACCCGTTCTTTGCCCGGCGCTGGCTAGGCTGCAGGCAACTCCACAACGTACCTACGCCATGGCCATGCTGCGACTGCGCATCACCGGAACTGAAGACGACGCCCGTGCCATCAGCGACCTGCTGCTCGGCCTGGAGGGCATCGAGCATGTCGAGGAAACCGACGATCTGATGCCGCACATGGACGACGACGATTCCAGCTCGGCCGGGCTGTCCGACGACATCGGCCCGGGCATCCATGAGCTGGAAGTGGAAGTCGGCAATGAAAGCACCGCGCAGAAGGTGCGCGACGCAGTGCAGGAACTGGCGCTGGAGCTGGATGTGTTCGTCGAGTACGAGACCGACGAGGGCTGATGCCGGCGGGCTGCCGGCATCAGCCTCCACCTCAGAGGTTGGGCGGCAGCTTGCGACGGCGGCGGCGCCACCATGCACGCACACCCCAGGCCGCGATCAAGGCCAGCACCGCCACCGGCAGCAGCGCGGCGACGGCGCGGATCAGGAACGCAACGCTGGTGCTGAGGATGCTGCCCGACTCGCTCAGCGCCTCGCCGATCTCGCTGCGGCTGCGCTGGCCGGACGTGGTATCGAAATGGATCGTCACCAGCTGGGTATCGATGCGCCGGCGCTGCTGCGCGGCATCCTTGCTGGCCTGTTCGACGCCCGCCTCGATCTCGGACAGCCGCGTGGTGATCGCCATCAGGTCCTCGATCTTCAGGTCCTTGCGGTCCTGGTAGGCCAGCAGCCGCGCATGTTCCTTCTCCAGCCGCGCCTTGGTCAGCGCGGTGTCGGCCACGGCCTGCGCGAGGTCCTCGGCACGCGTGTTGCGCGACTGCAGCGTGCCGCCCTCACCGGCCAACGCGATCAACGGCTCGGTGCCCTTCGGTGCAATCCGCACCTTGACCTCGCCGCTGGGCTGCTCGCCACTGCGCTGGTCTACCTGCAGCACCGCGCAGTCACCGAACTTCGCGCTCTGGCAGGCCTGTGCCACCTGCTGGATGCGCGGTGCGATCTGCGCCGCTTCCAGTTCCACCTGCACGTCGTGTTCGTAGGCGAGGAATGCGCCTTCCGGTGAAGCGATGGCAGCCTCGGCCGCCGTGGCGCCCGCATCCGCCGCCATGTCGCCCTGCTTGGCGCAGGCGCCCAGCGCCAGCAGCAGCACCGGCATTGCTGCCATGCACATCCACGCGCGCACCGGCCTCACAGTGCGGCCCCGTCGTAGGAGGTCACCGCCAGCGTGGCCAGATCCACTGCAGGCACGCAGCGCACGTTCACCGCCACCATCGGCATACCGCTGCGCGGATCCACCGCCTCGCTGTAGGGGGCAATGCCGCATTCGCGGCAATGGTGATGGTCGATGTGGGCCTTGTTGAAGTGGTAGGTGGCCACGTCCGCCGGATCGGTGCTCAGCTGGAACGCTTCGCGCGGGGCGAACCACAACAGGCTGCCACGGCGGCGGCACATCGAGCAGTTGCAGTCGATGACGTCGCTGATCGGCGCCCCGGCCTGTACGGTGAATGCGATCCTGCCGCAATGGCAGCTTCCCTGGTATTCCATGTTCTGCGCTCCTTTGGAGGGTCCTTGTCGACGCCCATGGTAATCCTATGGCACGGGGACAAAGCAGCCACGCGGCCCTATGCTCAGGGTTTGACCCCGTACAGGAACGCCGATGCGCCCGCATCTTCTTGCCCTCGCCCTGGTCGCCGCGCTGGCCGGTTGCCAGCCGGCCGACGCCCCGACCAACGCTTCCACCCCGGCCACCAGCCAGCAGGCCGGTGACGCGGCGGTCGATGCCGCCTTCGCCGACCTGTCCAAGCGCGCCCTGGACACCTGGATGCAGCTGTCGCCGGTCAGCGCTACCCAGATCGGTGACCACCGCTACGACAGCGAGCTGGACGACCTCAGTGCCGCCGGCCAGCAGAAGACCCTGGCAGCCTACAAGGCGCTGCTGGGCGAGCTGGACAAGATCGAGGTGGCCAAGCTGGGCCGCGAGAACCAGGTAGACGCGGCGATCCTGCGCAACCAGCTGCAGTCGGAAATATGGAACGCCGAAGTGCTGCAGTCCGGCAAGTGGGACCCGCAGCTGTACAACGGCATCGCCGGCAGCGCGATCTACGGCCTGATGGCGCGCGAGTTCGCGCCGCTGCCGGAGCGCCTGAAGTCGGCCACCGCGCGCATGGAAAAGCTGCCGGCGATCTTCGCCCAGGCCCGCGAGAACCTGGATCCGGCGCGCGTGCCGAAGATCCATGCCGAGACGGTGGCCAAGCAGAACAAGGGCATCCTCAGCATCGTCGATACCTTCATCACCCCGCACATCGGTGAACTGCCGCAGGCCGACCAGCAGCGTCTGCAGGCCGCCATCGACGGCCTGAAGAAGGCGGTGGACGAGCAGCAGACCTGGCTGGACAAGACCCTGGTGCCGAATGCCAAGGGCGACTTCCGCATCGGTGCGGAAAAGTACGACCAGAAGCTGAAGTTCGCGCTGAGCTCCTCGCTGTCGCGCCAGGAAATCGGTGAGCGTGCACGCGCTGAACTCAAGCGCGTGCGCGAAGACATGTACGGCATCGCGCAGACCGTGCTGAAGGACAAGCCGGGTGCGCCGGAGATGCCGGCCCAGCCGACCGACGAGCAGCAGCAGAAGGCCATCGAAGCTGCGCTGGAACTGGCCTACGCCGACAAGCCGGCACGCGACAAGGTCGTCGACGATGCCAAGGCCGCACTGGAGCAGTCCACCGCGTTCGTGCGCGAGCACGATCTGATGACGCTGCCCGACGCGCCGGTGGACATCATCCTGATGCCGGAATTCCAGCGTGGCGTGGCCGTGGCCTACTGTGATTCACCGGGTCCGCTGGACAAGAACCTGAAGACCTTCTACGCCGTGTCGCCGATTCCGGACGACTGGAACGACAAGCAGGTCGACTCGTTCCTGCGTGAGTACAACTCGCGCATGATCCACCTGCTGAGCATCCACGAAGGCACCCCGGGCCACTACCTGGAAGGCTGGCATTCGGCCAAGTTCCCCTCCACCCTGCGTGCGGTGCTGCGTTCAGGCCTGTTCGCCGAAGGCTGGGCGGTCTACACCGAGCGCATGATGCAGGAGCAGGGTTACCTCAACAACGACCCGCTGTTCCACCTGGTGCAGCTGAAGTTCTACCTGCGCACGATCTCCAACGCGATCCTCGACCAGGGCGTGCACGTGGACAACTGGGATCGCGAGAAGGCAATGCACCTGATGACCCACGACGCGTTCCAGCAGGAAAGCGAAGCGGCGGGCAAGTGGGTGCGTGCACAGCTGACCTCGGCACAGCTACCGACCTACTTCGTCGGTGCGCAGGAACACTTCGACACCCGCAAGGCGGTGCAGGAGAAGCTGGGCGACAAGTTCAACCTGAAGGCCTACCACGACCAGGTACTGTCCTACGGCGCACCCCCGGTGCGTTTCGCACGCCAGCTGATGCTGGACCAGCCGATCGAGTGATCGGGGTGGTGTGAGTTGAAGCGGATCGGCCCGGGGAAACCCGGGCCGATCTGTATGTGGGGGATCGCCAAGCCATCTCCGCATCACATGCCGGCAACATGGCCAGGCGCATCGTTCGCCGGATTCCCCCTTCCGCCGGTTTCCAATGTCTCTCCCCTTGCGCCTCGCCCTGCTGCCCACGCTGCTGGCCAGTGCGAGTGCCTTCGCCGCCTGCCCCGCGCCGCCGCCCGGCCAGCCGGACATCCGCGCGCTTGGCTACTACACCGACAAGGTCGGCTCGGTGATCGACCCGGTACTGCACCAGCAGAACAAGGACGCCACTGCGCCGCTGGACCGCTATGCCGCCGACGTGGCGCGCATGAGCGATGACTACCTGCGCACCAGTGACCCGGCAGCGGCACAGTGCACGCTGAGCTGGTTGGGTGCGTGGGCCGACGACGGCGCCATGCTCGGGCAGATGATCCGGGTCAATAACGATCAGTCGTTCTACATGCGGCAGTGGATGCTCGATGCGGTAGCCATGGCCTACCTGAAAGTGCATGACCAGGCCAACCCGCAGCAGCGTGCGCGTATCGATCCGTGGCTGCAGAAGCTGGCACGGGCCAATCTGGCGTACTGGGACAATCCGAAACGGCGCCGCAACAACCACTACTACTGGGGCGGGCTGGGCGTGCTGGCCACCGGACTGGCCACCAACGACGACGCCCTGTGGCAGGCCGGCCACGCCGCGTTCCAGAAGGGCATCGATGACATCCAGGACGATGGCAGCCTGCCGCTGGAGATGGCCCGCGGGCAACGGGCCCTGCACTATCACGACTACGCATTGGCGCCACTGGTGATGATGGCCGAGCTGGCGCGGCTGCGCGGCCAGGACTGGTATGCCAGCAAGGACCATGCAATTGACCGCCTTGCCCGCCGCGTCATCGAAGGCAGCAAGGACCCTGCATGGTTCAACCAGCACACCGGCGTTGCCCAGTTGCCCCTGCAGGCCAGCGGCTGGGTCGAGTTCTACCGCCTGCGCTCACCTGACGGCGGCGTGTTCGACGCCGCGCATGCACGCGGCCCGTTCCACTCGCCACGGCTGGGCGGCGACCTTACGCTGATGGCCACGCATGGCATCGTGCGCACGCCGCTGCGTTAGCAGCGCGCCTCAGCGGGCTTTCGGATGCAGCAGGCGCTGGAACTCGGCGACGGTGCACCCCTGAGCCGCGCACCCCGGCACACGCAGCACGACGCGGCCCGGCGGCTGCGCGTTGGCCAGCGGCAGCGCATCGCGCAGTTGCGCGGTGGTCGGGTAGACGTAGGCCAGGCGGATCCGTTCCACCCCGCTGTGGCGATCACGCCAGCGTTCGAACTGCAGCAGGCCACCGATCGGTGTCTTCTCGTACTGCCCCGGCAGGCTGTAGTCGCTGATTCCCAACGCCGCCAGCACCGAGCCGATGTTGGAATCGTGACCGACCAGCAGGGTCACCTTCGGCGACGCCGGGTCGTCGAACAACGCATTCACCCTTGTCAGCAGCGGAGCGGCCACATCCCGCGCCACCTCGGGCGTTCCGAACAGGATGTCCTGGTAGCGGTTGCGGATCTGCGCCAGCGCCTGCCATTGCGCCTCGGTGGTCAACCGGCCCCAGCCTTCGCGGGGGATGCCACTGCCCTGGTAGTGCTCCATCAACAAGGCATCGACCAGCCCGCTGGCCAGCGCCAGTGATCCGGATGCGCGAGGCTCCTTGCCCGGTTCCGTACTGAAGGTAGTATCGGCCAGCGCCAGATGGCAGTCGCTGTGCCCCTTGCATGCCGCCGACTGCGGATAGCGGGTGATCTCCTCCACCACGGACAAAGCCGGTGCCAGGTCCACTGCGGCCAGCGCTCGCTGCATTGACTCCAGCGCGCGCGTGCGGAATGCCGCGTCGTCGCGGCGGATCACCGGATCGAACAACGGATCCATCGAGCCCAGCGGCATACGCTGTTCGACCGCAACATGGCAGCCCGGGAAAGCACCGGCAATGAAGAACTGCGCGGTGGCCTGGGTGCGCTGCAGGCTGTTGGCGTACGCGTGGAAGTCATCCTCCTGCGGGCAACCCGACACCGGCAACAGCTGCGCCTGCCGCAGCCACTGGGCGATGTAGCGGCCCATGTAGACCTCCAGCACGCCTCCCTTGGTAGTCAGCTCGCCCGGTGCCACCTCCCAGCGCGGCCAGGTCTCGGGCGTCGCATTGGCGAGCGCGCCGGAGGCCACCACCGGCGCGCGCAGGTTGTGACGGCTGAGCAGGACGACCTGCTCGAGCTGGTCGCCGTCCATGGGTGCCGGCGCAGCCGTGGCAACCGTGGCAACCGTGGCAACCAGGCTGAGTGCCAGCAACAGGGAGCGCAGGGGGCGGATCATGCAGGTCTCCGGAAACACGCTGGGGTCAGAGCCCTTTCCTGCAGAAAGGGATCCGACCCCGAAGCGATCATTGATCGGCAGCAACAAATCCACCGGTCTGCCGCGCCCACAACCGTGCGTACAGGCCACCGGCCGCAATCAGCTCGGCATGGGTGCCGGTCTCCACGATGCGTCCCTGGTCCATCACCACCAACCGGTCCATGCGCGCGATGGTCGACAGCCGGTGCGCGATCGCGATCACCGTCTTGCCGCCCATCAGCTCATCCAGGCTGTCCTGGATCGCCGCTTCCACTTCCGAGTCCAGTGCCGAGGTTGCTTCGTCCAGCACCAGGATCGGAGCGTCCTTCAGCAGCACGCGGGCAATGGCGATGCGCTGGCGCTGGCCGCCGGAGAGTTTCACGCCACGCTCGCCGACATGCGCGTCGTAGCCGCGACGCCCCTGCCCGTCCACCAGCGTGTCGATGAAGGCTTCGGCACGCGCCTTGGCCACCGCAGCGCGCAGCTGCTCATCGGTCGCGTCTGGACGGCCGTACAGCAGGTTGTCGCGGATCGAGCGATGCAGCAGCGAGGTGTCCTGGGTGACCACACCGATCTGCTGGCGCAGGCTTTCCTGGGTGACGTAGGCAATGTCCTGGCCGTCGATCAGGATGCGGCCGCTTTCCAGGTCGTACAGGCGCAGCAGCACATTGACCAGGGTCGACTTGCCGGCCCCCGAAGGACCGACCAGGCCGATCTTCTCGCCCGGCTTCACCACCAGGTCCAGGCCTGCGATCACGCCACCCTTCTTGCCGTAGTGGAAGTGGATGTCCTGGAAATGCACGCCGCCACGGGTCACCTGCAACGGCACTGCATCCTCGCGGTCCTGCACGGTCAGCGGCTGGGCGATGGTGGTGATGCCATCCTGCACCGTGCCGATGTCCTCGAAGATGCCGTTGATGGTCCACATGATCCAGCCGGACATGTTGTGGATGCGGATCACCAGGCCGGTCGCCAACGTGATCGCACCGACGGTGATGTGGCCGCCATTCCACAGCCACAGCGCCAGCCCGCAGGTACCGGCAATCAGGAAACCGTTGACGATGGCGATGGTCAGGTCCATGCCGGTGGTCACCCGGGTCTGCGCGCGGTGCTTGACCGCCAGTTCCTGGATCGACTCGGCCACGTAGGCCTGCTCGCGCCCGCCATGGGCGAACAGCTTCAGCGTGGGAATGTTGGTGTAGCCATCGACGATGCGGCCCATCGCCTTGGAACGCGCTTCGGACGCAATCCAGGCCCGTTCCTTCGCACGCGGCACGAAGTAGACCATGATCACCGCATAGGCCAGCAGCCACAGGATCAGCGGCACCATCAGCCGCCAGTCGGCCTGCGCGAACAGGTACAGCGCGGTGCCGGTATAGACCACGATGTACCAGAGCGAATCGACCATCTGCACCGCCGACTCGCGCAGCGAGGTACCGGTCTGCATCACCCGGTTGGCGACGCTGCCGACGAAGTCGTTCTGGAAGAAGCTCAGGCTCTGCCGCACCACATAGTTGTGCATCAACCAGCGCGAGCGGTTGCTCAGGCCGGGCACGATGGCCTGGTTGACCAGCAGGTTGTGCAGGCCGACCAGGATCGGACGCGCGATGACCGTGATGAACAGCATCCAGCCCAGGTCGTTGGCATGGCGCTTGAAGAAGTCGGCACCGGGCTGCTCGGCGACCATGTCGACGATGCGCCCCAGGTAATCGAACATCGCCACTTCCACCAGCGCCAGCAGCAGGCCGGCGATGAGCGTGGCCAGCAGCACCGGCCACACCGGGCGCAGGTAGTGCAGGTAGAACGGCAGCACCTTGCGCGGAGGCATCCGCCCGTCCACGGGCGGGAACACCGGAATCAGGGATTCAAACCAACGGAACATCGCATTCCCTCGCCATCTTTAGCTGGCGGAGTATCCCATGCCGCATGTGTACGCCGGCCGACGATCGCTGCGGCTGCGGTCGTGCCGGCCGCTGGCCGGCACCCTTGCGACGCATCCGGGGATCATGAGGTTGCCGGCCAGCGGCCGGCACTACCCATCGGATTCGTCGAACGTCAGCGCCGGGCCACGCCCGGCGGCGTCATTTCACTGGGGTGAACAGCAGGTCCTGGAAATCGAAACTGAAATCGGTCAGGTCGGAAATCGGCTGCATGCGCACCTCGCGCACCTTGCCATCCGGGTCCAGGCTGAAGTTCACGAACGCGTCGGCGTTGAGCGAACGGTCGTCCCAGCGCACGATGAAGGTGTCGTGCTGCCAGTGCTCCAGGCGTCCGCTCAGCTGCGCGGTCTTGGCAAAGCGCAGGCGCAGTCCCTTGCCCTCGGCACTGACCTGCATGTCGCCATACCAGCGGTCGCGGAACGTGCCTGTGTAGCCGGCCAGCGCCAGCGACGGCCTGCTGCCCTTGTCGCGCGCGCTCTGGTGCTTGGCCCACGCCTCGTCGGCCTTGTCCTGTCCCTTGGCCACGGCCTTGGCATAGGCGTCCACCCAGTCATGCTTTTCACCGCCCAGGTAGGCATCGAGCACACTCAGGGTGATCGCATTGAACGCCGCGCCCACTTCCTGATTGGTCAGCACCACCACGCCCAGTTTCTCGCCCGGTACCAGGGTCAGCCGCGAAACCATGCCCGGCCAGCCACCGGTGTGCCAGACCAGCTTCCGCCCGTGGTAGTCGCTCAGGCTCCAGCCTTCGCCATAGCCGGCGAAGTTGGCCCGCGCCGGTGCCAGCTCCGGCACGCTCGGCGCCGGGATCGACTGCGGCGTGATCATCCGCCACATCTGCTGCTGGCTCTTCTCGGTGAACAACGGCGTGCCGTCGGCCAGTTTGCCTTCGGCCAGCTGCACCTGCATCCAGCGCGCCATGTCGTGCGCGCTGGAATAGATGCCGCCGGCGCCGGCATTGTTCGACCAGGTCAGCGGCGCGACGGTGCGCAGGTCCTTGAAATCGTACTTGGCGTGGCCGACCGCGGCCTTGTCGCCTGGCTTCAGGTGATCGGCGTTGTAGCGCGTGCCGGCCATGCCCACCTTGTCGAAGATGCGGGTCTGCAGGAACTGCTGGTAACTCATGCCGGAAACATGCTCGATCACCTGCTGGGCGACCGCGTACAGGATGTTGTCGTACGCATAGCCCTCGCGGAATCCACCCTTCAGCGGCACCTTGCCCAGCCGTTCCACCACTTCGGCATTGCTGTAGGAGGTGGTCGGCCAGAACAACAGGTCACCGGCGCCCAGGCTCAGTCCGCTGCGATGCGACAGCAGGTCGCGGATCGTCATCTGGCCGGTCACGAACGGATCGGACATGCGGAACGACGGCAGGTGGTCGATTACCTTGTCGTCCATCTTCAGCTTGCCGTCCTCGGCCAGCAGATTCAGCGAGGTGGCGGTGAACGCCTTGGTGTTGGACGCAATGGCAAACAGCGTATCGGCCTGCACCGGTTCCGGCTTGCCCTGCTCGCGCACGCCCCAGCCGCGCTCCAGCACCACCTCGCCATCCTTGACCACCGCCACCGCAATACCGGGCACGTCGAACTGCGCGCGCACGCGCTCAACGGTTGCATCCAGCTCCTGCAACTGCGCCGGGGTGGCAGCGCTCGCCATGGTCGTGCACGCCAGCAGCACGGCTCCTCCAATCCAGGGTTTCATCCAGCACGATCTCCGAACAGGGGTGGCGGCCATGTGCAGGCCGTCACCGGGGTTTCGCGGGATGGTAACGTTCTGCGTTGCACCCTGCCCTGTGCCATAGGAGGGGTGTCATGGGCGGGAACGGCCAACCGAGCAGCGGCTCCACCATCATTCCGTGCCTGCGCTACCGCGATGCGCAGGCTGCCATCGACTGGCTGCAGCGCGCCTTCGGCTTCCATGCCCAGGCCGTCTACGCCGATGGCGATACGGTGTTCCATGCGCAGCTGACCTTCGGCACCGGCATGATCATGCTGGGCTCGGCCAGCAACCAGAGCGCGTGGAGCGAGCATGCGGCGATGCCTGATGAGGTCGGCGGCCGCCAGACGCAGAGTGCCTGCGTGATCGTCACCGATGCCGACGCGCACTACGCCCGGGCCAAGGCCGCCGGTGCCCGAATCGTCATCGACATCGCCGACCAGGACTACGGCGGCCGTGGCTATGCCTGCGCCGACCCGGAAGGCTACCTGTGGTGGTTCGGCAGTTACGACCCGTGGCGCGCGGACCACGGCCAGTGACCGCCGGAACGATCCGCTGCGGCATCGGTGGCTGGGTGTTTCCCGAATGGCGCGGCGGCGTTTTCTACCCCGTGGGCCTGCCGCAGCGTGAAGAACTGGCCCATGCCAGCCGTGCGCTGCGTTGCATCGAAATCAACGGCACCTTCTACCGCACGCCCACCGCCGCGCAGTGCGCGCAGTGGGCCGCGCAGACGCCGGAAGGCTTCCGGTTCTCGATGAAGGCGCCACGCTACCTGGTGCAGCGCCGCGACCTGTCCAGTACGGTCGAGGCGGCCGCGCCCTTCCTGCAGGCGGCGACTGCGCTCGGTGACCGGCTGGGCCCGCTGCTGTGGCAGTTCGATCCACGGCATCCGGCCGGCGCCGAAGCACTGGAACGGCTGATGGCACAGCTGCCTAAGCAGCTGGACGGGGTGCCGCTGCAGCATGCGCTGGAGGTCCGCAACGCCGAGGCACATGGCCCGGCACTGGTCGACGCCGCCCGCCGCCATGGCGTGGCGCTGGTGATCGAGGACAGCGACGAGGCGCCATTGCACGGCGATGTCAGTGCCGGCTTCGTCTATGCGCGGATCAAGCGCAGCCAGGCGCGCTTGAACGAGGGCCTGCCGGCGCCCGTGCAGCAGCGCTGGGCCGAACGCGCACGCCGCTGGTCACGCGGCGAACCGGTGGATGACCTGCCCTGCCTGGCCGCGCCAGCTCCGGAAACCCCGCGCGAGGTCTACCTGCTGTGCATCGGCGCGGGCAAGGCACGCAACCCAGCGGCGGCGATGGCACTGCAGCGGCGGGTTGGCCAGGGCAGCGATCCCGCACGCGGGTAGCGCTGCGACGTTCGCCTTGCCTCACAATAGGCGGATGAGCACACCCGACACCCGCAAAGCGCTGTGGCAGATCCACTTCTGTGTCCTGCTGTGGGGCGTCACCGCCATCCTCGGCAAGCTGATCACCCTGCCCGCATTGCCGCTGGTGTGGTGGCGCATGCTGCTGGTGACGGCGATGCTGGCCCTGCTGCCGCGGGTCTGGCGCGGGCTGCGCACCCTGCCCCTGCGGCTGGTGGCCGGTTACGCCGGCATCGGTGCGCTGGTCGCCCTGCACTGGCTGACCTTCTACGGCGCGGTGAAACTGGCCAATGCCTCGGTGGCCGCCACCTGCATTGCACTGGCCCCGGTGTTCACCTCGATCATCGAACCCTGGGTCGCCAAGCGGCCGTTCCAGCTACGTGAACTGGCGTTCGGCCTGGCGGTGCTGCCGGGTGTTGCGCTGGTGGTCGGTGGCGTGCCCGATGGCATGCGCCTGGGTGTCTTGATCGGCGCGATATCGGCGCTGCTGGTGGCGGTGTTCGGCTCGCTCAACAAGCGCATGGTCAGCCACGCCGATCCGCTCACGGTCACCGCCCTGGAGCTGGGTGCCGGCACCCTCACCCTGACCCTGCTGGCACCGCTGATGCCCTACCTGCTGCCAGCACTGGCCAGCCCGCTGTGGGTGGTCCCGAATCTGCACGACAGCATCCTGCTGCTGGTGCTGGCCGGGTTCTGCACGCTGCTGCCGTTCGCCCTGGCCCTGGTCGCACTGCGCCACCTGAGCGCCTATACGGTGCAGTTGGTGACCAACCTGGAGCCGGTCTATGCGGTGGTGCTGGCGGTGGTGCTGCTGCGCGAGCAGCACGAGGTCACGCCGTGGTTCTACCTGGGCGTGGCCATCATTGTCGGCGCGGTGTTCCTGCATCCGCTGCTGAACCGCCGCAAGCCGGTGCAGCACCCGGAAATCCTTGGCACGGCCGAAGCACGCAACATCGCCGATTGAGTGCATCCGCGCATGGCGTGGATCTGCCGGTTCCGGATCGATGTCTCAGCGCTGCGGCCAATGCCAGGCCGGCGCATCCAGCAGGCCCTGCCCGCTCAGCAGCGTGCGGCCCTGTTCCTTGTGCAGATGCAGCGAGTGGCAGCCCGGCGCCTGCTCCAACGCCGCGATCAGCCGGCTGGCGTGTGACACCACCCACACCTGGCTGCGCGCACTGGCGGCGATGATCAGCCGCGCCAGCGCCGGCAGCAGGTCCGGATGCAGGCTGGTCTCCGGCTCGTTCAGCACCAGCAGCGGCGGTGGCCGCGGCGTGTGCAGTGCCGCGGCCAGCAGCAGGAATCGCAGGGTACCGTCAGACAATTCGGCCATCGACAACGGCCGCAGCAGCCCGGGCTGGTGGAATCGCAGGGCCAGTCGACCGTCCAGCTCTTCGAAGCCGACCGTGGCGCCGGGGAAGGCATCATCGACACTGCGTGCCAACGCAACCGGATCTCCGATCTCGAGAATGGTCACCCAGGCCGCCGCCAGATCCCGGCCGTCTTGATGCAGCACCGGCGTGCGCGTTGCCATCGCCGGTTGTCGCGCCGGGGCATCGGCGTCGCTGCGGAAATGATCGTAGAAGCGCCAGCGACGGATGTACTCACGCAGGGCGATGGTTTCCGGCATGCGCTGCGGATCGCCGACCTGGGTGAACAGGCTGTCGAACAGCGACAACCGGTCATCCACGAGATCCCAGCCGTGCGCATGGCGTTGCCGCACCATTGCCCCACGGCGATCGACCAGCAGGTTGGCGCTGCGCAGGAACGGCCCGGCCCAGATCGCCTCCGCCTTGATCTGCGGATCCAGTGCAAACGCGGAACGGCTGGGTGGCGGGTAGCCCAGGTCGATGGCATAGCCGAACTCGTCGGTGGTGAATCCCAGCTTCAGCCCCACTGACGCCTGCCGGGGCCCGCCCTGCAGCGGGATCTCGCCGGCCGCAACCCGGCGATCGATGGATTCGGGGCCGGCCCACAGCGCCGAACCAAGCCCGCCTTCGCGGGCCAGCACCGCCGCGACGCCGCCCTGGGCGGTTTCCGCCAGCAGGCGCAGCGCGCGGTACAGGCTGGATTTGCCACTGCCGTTGTCACCGGTGACCACGTTCAACGGCTGCAGCGGCAGTACCAGCCCGTGCAGCGAGCGATAGTGGGCGATGGCCAGGGTCTGCAGCATGGCTGGTATCCGTGGAAACAGGGACGTCATGCTGGCCGGTTCTGATCGCAGGAGCTGCGACGCCAGGTGAAACGGGAAGAGCATCCACGCATGGCGTGGATCTACTGGAGCGGCATCGAGTCATCCACGCGTCGCATGCGTTCAACGCGCGAACCGCCGGTGTTTCAGCCCGCCAGCTCCACCCGGTTGCGACCGTTGCCCTTCGCCCGGTACAGCGCCTTGTCGGCGCGCGCCAGCATCTCATCCACGCTTTCACCGGACTGGTGCTGGGCCACACCAATGCTGATCGTGACCGGGAATCCCAGCGGCAGATCCGCCACGGCCAGGCGCAGGAACTCGCATTGCAGTTCGGCCGTGCGCAGATCAGTGCCCGGCATCACCGCCACGAACTCCTCCCCGCCATAGCGCGCGGCCATGCCACGGCCGGCAAAATGCGAACGCAGCAGCACGCCCAGCTCGGCCAGTACCCGGTCGCCGGTGGCGTGGCCCTGGAAGTCATTGATGTGCTTGAAATGATCGATGTCCAGCAGGGCCACGCAGGCTACTCCCGGTTGCCCATCGATCTCCGCAACCGCCTCTTCCAGTGCCGCTGCCATCGCGCGGCGGTTGGGCAGGCCGGTCAGCGCATCGGTGCGGCTCTGTTCGGCCAGGTCGGCATTCTGCGCCAGCAGCACGTCCTGGTACTCCGACAGCAGGCGCTCGTAGTCATCGCGTTCCAGCATGTGCTTCTGGATGTCGAGCGCGAAACGGCGCAGCTCCATCACCAGCATCACCTGCCGTGAAAGCGCGGCCAGCGCCTCGGCCTTGTCGCTGGGCAGGTGCTGCGGCTGTGCATCGAACACGCACAGCGTACCCAGCGGCAGGCCATCGGAACTGATCAGCGGCGCACCGGCGTAGAAGCGGATGTGCGGGTCGCCGGTCACCACCGGGTTGTCATGGAAGCGGATGTCCTGCAACGCATCCTCGACCACCATGATTTCGTGCGGCTGCAGGATGGCGTGGCCACACATCGATTCGCTGCGCAGGTTTTCCGCCGCGTCGATGCCCTGGATCGACTTGAACCATTGCCGTTCGACGTCAATCAGGGTCACCGCCGCCATCGAGGTACCGCAGACCGCCTTGGCGATCGCCACTAGGTCGTCGAATGACTTCTCGCGCTGCGAATCAAGGATCCGGTAGCGGTACAGCGCCTGGAGCCGAAGGGCTTCGTTGGCAGGCTTGTCGGGCTTGATCATGCAGCGTCACGTTCCGGCAGGTCACTGCAAAGTCTAGCTGATGCCGGCGCGTAATCCGCACAACGGGTAGTGCCGGCCGCCGGCCGGCATCCCGCGCTCATTCGATGCCTGGAGCAGCCGGCCAGCGGCCGGCACTACCGCGCGTTACCAGTCCAGCTGCTTCGGCAGCAGGCCCTGCAGTTCCTGCTCGGTCAGGTTGCGCCATTGGCCCGGCTTCAGCGCGCCGATCTTGATGTTGTCGATGCGCACGCGGCGCAGCTGGGTCACGCGATAGCCGAATTCGGCGGCCATCAGGCGGATCTGCCGGTTCAGGCCCTGCTGCAGGGTGATACGGAAGCCGAACTTGGCGATGCGCGAGGTCTTGCACGGCAGCGTCATCTGGTCGTGGATGCGCACGCCGCGCGCCATGCCGCGCAGGAACTCATCGGTGACCGGCTTGTTCACCGCCACCAGGTATTCCTTCTGGTGGCCATTTTCGGCGCGCAGGATCTGGTTGACGATGTCGCCGTTGCTGGTCATCAGGATCAACCCCTCGGATTCCTTGTCCAGGCGGCCGATCGGGAAGATGCGCTGTTCGTGGCCGACGAAGTCGACGATGTTGCCCTTGACCGAAGTTTCGGTCGTGCAGGTGACGCCTACCGGCTTGTTCAGTGCGATGTAGACGTGGCGGCGGGCGCCGGGCTTGCGTGCCACGCGGGCGCGCAGCGGCTGGCCGTCGACCAGCACCTGGTCTTCCTCGCCCACCACCGCGCCGGTACCGGCCGGATGGCCGTTGACGGTAACGCGGCGCGCGGCGATCAGGCGATCGGCCTCGCGGCGGGAGCAGAAGCCGGTGTCGGCGATATGTTTGTTGAGTCGGGTGGTCATCGGCCCATTATCCGGCATCGCCGCCCGCTGCGCTTCATGCCAGGGCGGGCGGATCGAGCTCCTCGCCGTCGAAGACCCGGTTGCGGCCCGCCCGCTTTGCCACGTACATGGCATGGTCGGCGCGCCGCAGCAGCCCGGCCAGATCGTCCTCGCCCGGTCGCCACTGCGCCAGGCCGATGCTGGCAGTCACCTCCAGCCCCGGCACCTGCAGGGCCTGGCCAGCCTCGGTGATGCGCTGGCGCAGGCGGTCCAGCCGCGCCGACGCCGCCTCGCGCGGCATGCCGGGCATCAGCAGCAGGAACTCTTCGCCGCCCATCCGCACCACTTCGTCCTGGCTGCGCACCGCCGCGCGCAGGGCACGCGCCACCGCCACCAGCACCTGGTCGCCCACTGCGTGGCCGTGGCGGTCGTTGATGTCCTTGAACAGGTCGATGTCGAGGAAGCCGATCACCAACGGGCCGCGCTCACGGTCCACCCGTTCCAGATGGCGGGCCAGCTGCTGCAGTCCGGCGCGACGGTTGGGAAGCCCGGTCAGGCCATCGGTCTCGGCCAGCTGGCGAAGTTCATCACGCTGCTGGCGCAGCCGGCCCAGCCGCTGGTTCAACGCATACGCGGCCATCATCAACAGCCAGGTCACCGCCAGCTGCAGCGCCTCCACCCGGTATTCCAGCAGCCACGCCGCACCACAGGCATCGGCGATGATCAGTACCAGCATCGGTGCCAGCGCGGCCAGACCCGCCTGCGCCCAACGGTCGCCGCGCCAGCGTGCCCAGACGCCGGCCATCAGTGCCAGGCCACATCCGGACAGATAGGACACCTGCAAGCCCTTCGCGACCCAGGCCAGATGCTCCCAGCGCAGCCACGGCACCAGCACGGCCAGCGCCATCAGGGTCCACAACACCGCCAGTTGGGCCGGGCGCGATCGAGGCAGCACGCGGTCGCCTCCGTTCAGCCGCCACAGCGCCGGCAGCACCAGTGCCTGGGTCGCAGCGGTCAGCGCCAGCAGCCACCAGGCGCCGTGCTCGCCCACCGGCAGCCAGGGTTCCGGATAGCCGCTGAGCCCGCCGAGGATGGCCTGCCACAGCACCATCACGGTGGTGCCGGCGATGTATACCAGGAAACTGCGGTCCCGGGTGGTCAGGAAGGCCATCAACGCCGACAGCGCCAGCGCGATCGCCACCGCGATGCAGGCCGCGCGCACCAGCAGGCGGGCGGTGTCGTTCTGCTGCACCGGGCTGGGCGCGCCCAGCCGCAGGGTCGGTACCCAACGTGTCTTCAGCGGTGTCTGCCAGGAGACCAGGAACGGTTCATGGCTGCCGGCCGGCGGTACCGCCACCAGGCCGATGCCAGCCCGGAAACGTGAATCGCGGGTGCGCGCGTCGTGCATGTTGCCGCAGATCTCGCGGTCGCCATGCTGGACGCGCACTTCACCGGCAAAGACGTTGAACACGTCCAGCGCCTGCGGTTGGCCTGACCAGCCCTGCGGCGGAGCCGGCACCAGCACCTGCTGGCGGGCGCCGGACAGCATCTGCGGCGTGCATGCGCGGTGCGGCGTCGGCTCGTCGGTAGCGCCGCCGACCAGGAGATAATCATGGCCCGACACGGCCTCTGCAGCCTGAAGCGGCCACGGCAACGCCAACCACACCATCAGGACGGCCAGCACCGCTCCTGTTCCATACCGCCACTGCCTGCCGCCCACGCCACGTCCTGTTCCTGCTTACGTCCGCGCCCACTGCGCGCCGCCCCTGGCGCGCATTATCGCAGCCGGGCACGCCACGCATGTGTAGACCAAAGTCGGCGCCCGCGGTTCAGCCAGCCGCCGGCGGCCCCTTCACCGCGACCAGCCGTACCGGGCGCAGATCGACCAGGGTCAGCCGCTCCAGCGGCTGCGGCCGTTCGATGGCATAGCCCTGCAGCCCCTGCACGCCAAGCCGGGTCAGCGCACCGGCAACCTCGGCGGTCTCCACCCACTCGGCCACCACTTCCATCTGCAGCTCGCGCCCGAGCTCGCTGATCGCGCGCACCGTGGCGTGGCTGACCGGGTCGGTATCCATGTCGCGCACGAAGGCGCCGTCGATCTTCAGGATGTCCGCCGGCAACTGGCGCAGGTAGCCGAAGGAAGACAGGCCGGAGCCGAAGTCATCCAGCGCCATCCGGCACCCCCGTGCCTTCACCGCATCGATGAAGGCGCGGGCCTGGCTGAGGTTGCTGATCGCCGCAGTCTCGGTGATCTCGAAGCACAACTTGGAGGCCAGCGCGCGGTTGCGCTCGAGCAGGTCGCAGACGAAGGCGAGGAATCCCGGCTCGGCGATCGACTGCGCGGACACGTTGACGTTGCACAGGCCCAGCTGTCGCACGTGCGCCGGGCACACCTGCAGGTGGCGGAACAGCAGCCCGAGCACGTGCCGGTCCAGCGCCACTGCCATGCCATAGCGCTCCACCGCCGGCATGAACTGGCCGGGCAGATGCAGGCTGCCATCGGTGCCACGCATGCGCACCAGCACCTCGTAGTGCAGGTAGGACGGATCGCCCACGCGGGCGATGCGCTGTGCATACAGCAGCATGCGATTCTCGGCCATCGCCAGGCTGACGCCCTGCAGGCGCTCGGCCTCCTGCCGCCGCTCCTCCAGCGCCATGCGGTTCTCATTGAAGCAGTGCACGCGGTTGCGCCCGGCCTGCTTGGCTGCATAGCAGGCGCTGTCGGCGGCACTCATCAACCAGTTCACGTCCGGCGCATCGGCACTGACCTCGACCACGCCGATGCTGCAGCTCAGCTGCGGGCTGCCCTCGCTGATCGGGAACGTGGCCTGGCCCAGGTTGCGAATCACCCGCTGCAGCACCCGCTTGGCTTCGTCCTGCCCGGCATGGGCGAGGAACACGGCGAACTCGTCGGCGCCCAGGCGGCCGACCCAGTCACCGTCGCGCACGGCCGCCACCAGATAGTCGGTGAAACTGCGCAGCATCTGGTCACCGGCGGCATGGCCGAAGCTGTCATTGACCAGCTTGAAGTGGTCCAGGTTGATGTAGCACAGCGCATGCGTACCGCCATCACTGCGTACCTGCAGCAGCGCACGTTCCAGCAGCCGCTCGATCTCGCGGCGGTTGATCAGGCCGGTCAGCGGATCGTGGCTGGCGTGATGCTCGATCTCACGTGCCAATGCATGGTTCTGGCTGACATCCTCGATGATCGCAAACACCGACAGGCCGCCTCCCGCGCTGCGCACGCCGGTGCCACTCCAGCGCCCCCACACCAGGCTGCCATCGCGGCGGCAGAAGCGCAGTTCACTCGGCCGCAGCTGCCGGTCCCAGTCGATGCGGCCGACGCCATCGATGACCAGTTCGCCTTCCATCAACAGATCGCCGAGCGACATCTGCAGCAGCACGTCGCGTCGGTAGTCGAGGATGTCGGCCATCGCCTGGTTGGCTTCGATCACCTTGCCGTCGGTGTCGAGCTTGAGCATGCCGACATTGGCCTGGTAGAAGGCTGCACGGAAGCGGCTTTCATGCTCGGTCAGGTCCTTGCCGACGCGGCGCGCGAGGGCCACCGCCATCAGGCTGATCGCCAGCACCGACAACCCGCCCACCACAAGCGTGGCGATCCGTACCATCGTGGCCATGCGCAGCAACGCTTGCGAAAATGCCTGCGCCTGCACCTGCAGCCGCCGGTCCAGATCACGCAGTTGTTGCAGGTACCGGTCGCGTTCCGCCGCTGGCAGCACGCCCTGGGCGTGCCCCGACTGCAGCTCGGCAACCAGCCGCTGCACAGCCAACAGATCATCGTCGGTCTGTCGCCACAGCGTGGTTGCTTCCCGGAATGCACCGATGTCGCGTGCATGGCGGAACGAGAACACCAGGCGCGGGATATCGGCGCGCGCGTTGCCACCCTGCAGGAAGCCCTGCCTGGCCTTTTCCTCGTCCGGTACCGCCTGTTCCAGCGCCAGCCGGGCCTGCAGATCGCCCAATGGAATCCGCAGCGCCTGGCGCGCGTCATCCAGGTCCTGGGCATGGCCACGCGCCAGGTAGCGGCTCAGCGCAGCGGTTGCATCCTGCTGCCCTCGTGACCAGTACCCCTGGCCGGCAATCCAGGCCGTCGAGGCTGCCTGCAGTTCCTGGATCAACGCGGACAACGCGACCAACCCGATCGCCATGCCCGTCAACAACGCAAAGCGCAATCCCAGCCCACGGGTCATCGGCACCCGCCGGCTCTGCTGGTCCGTGCCACTTCTACCCATCCCGGATCCCCCCGAATGTGCTGCGGTGACAACCTGCCTTGGAACCGGCCCAGCCTATGACCGGCAATGTGTGGACCATGCGAAAAAGGGGACGGAGGGGATTAAGTCGTTTTCGGCATAAGCGCATGGCCTGCCATTTACGACTTAATCCCCTCCGTCCCCTTTTCCTGTACGCCAGCCCGGGGGCTGGCGTTGTTATGGACGGCTGCGGGTGCGGCTTAGAAGCTGCGCGGGCCGCGCGGCTTGAAGCCGTCACGACGCGGCGGGCGGCTGTCGCGGTCACCGCCGCGGTCGCCACCATGGCCACCATGGCCACCCGGACCACCCGGGCCACCACGACGCGGGCCACCCGGGCCGCCCGGGCCACGCTTGTCGAAGCGCGGCTTGAACGGACGCGGGGCCGGGTTGGTGTCTTCACCCGGAGCCAGCGCACGCATCTGCAGCTGCTGGCCGGACACCCACACCTTCTGCAGGTGCGACAGCACGTCCGGCGGCATCTGTGCCGGCAGGTCCAGCAGCGAGAAGTCGTCGTGGATGTCGATGCGGCCGATGAAGCGGCTTTCCAGGCCCGCTTCGTTGGCGATGGCGCCGACGATGTTGGCCGGCTTCACGCCATGCTGGTGGCCCACCGAAATGCGGTAGGTCTCCATACCCTGCTCCGGTGCTCCACGCGGCGGAACCTCACGGCGCGGACGCTGCTCGAAACCACCTTCGGCGTCGTCGCGACGCGGGCCACGCTCGAAGCGCGGACCACGCTCGTTGCGGTCGAAGCGATCGCCACGCTCCGGACGGTCGCCACGGTCGAAACGCTCGCGCGGGGCGCGCTCTTCACGCGGGGCACGCACCGGCGGCTGCAGCAGGAACGGGGTGTCACCCTGCAGCATCTTGGCCAGCGCGGCGGCGATCTCGATGGCCGGCACGTTCTGCTCGTTCTCGAAGCGCTCCAGCAGCTGGCGGTAGAAGTCCAGGCCGCCGGCACCGAGGGTTTCGGTGATGCGCGAGGTGAACTTGTTGATGCGGGTGTCGTTGACCGCTTCCACGCTCGGCAGCTGCATCTCTTCGATCGGCTGACGGGTGGCGCGCTCGATCTGGCGCAGCATGCCCTTCTCGCGCGGGGTGGCGAACAGGATCGCCTCGCCGCTGCGGCCGGCACGGCCGGTACGGCCGATGCGGTGCACGTAGCTTTCGGTGTCGTACGGAATGTCGTAGTTCAGCACGTGGCTGATGCGCTCCACGTCCAGGCCGCGCGCAGCCACGTCGGTGGCAACCAGGATGTCCAGCTTGCCTTCCTTCAGCATGGCGATGGTGCGCTCACGCTGGGCCTGCTGCATGTCACCGTTGATGGCGGCAGCGGCCAGGCCACGGGCCTGCAGCTTGCTGGCGAGTTCTTCGGTGCCGGCCTTGGTGCGCGCGAAGATGATCATCGCGTCGAACGGCTCGACTTCCAGGATGCGGGTCAGCGCATCCAGCTTGTGCATGCCGCTCACCCACCAGTAACGCTGGCGGATGTTGGCCGAGGTGGTGGTCTTGGCCGCGATGGTCACTTCCACCGGGTCCTGCAGGTAGGTCTGCGCGATGCGGCGGATCTGCGGCGGCATGGTGGCCGAGAACAGGGCCACCTGGCGCTGCTCCGGCAGCTTCTTCAGCACCGCTTCGACGTCGTCGATGAAGCCCATGCGCAGCATTTCATCGGCTTCGTCCAGCACCAGGGTCTTCAGCTCGGACAGGTCCAGGGTGCTGCGGTCGAGGTGGTCGATCACGCGACCGGGGGTACCGACCACGATATGCACGCCACGGCGCAGCGCCGACAGCTGCTGTCCGTAAGGCTGGCCGCCGTACACCGGCAGCACGCGGAAGCCCGGGATCTTCGACGAGTAGGACTGGAACGCCTCGGCGACCTGGATGGCCAGTTCGCGGGTCGGCGCCAGGATCAGGGCCTGCGGCTTGATCTGCTGCAGGTCGATGTTGGACAGTACCGGCAGCGCGAACGCGGCGGTCTTGCCGGTACCGGTCTGGGCCTGGCCCAGCACGTCGCGGCCTTCCAGCATCGCCGGGATGGTGGCGGCCTGGATCGGCGACGGGGTTTCGTAGCCGATGGCGGTGACCGCCTGCATCACGGGCTCGGACAGGCCGAGCTGCGCGAACTGCAGCGGCGCTTGGGAATCTTGGGACATGGGGAACTCCGAAGGCACTGCCGTCTTCCTGGCAGTGCGATAAAAAAGGGATGGTCCGCGCTTTGGGCGCCCTTCTTATCGCGTGCCCTGGCGCTGCTCGGTCGGAGGAGATTTCACTCGCTCAGAGCGGGATGATACCGCATTGATCCTGAACGAGGCGTACAGCTTTCCGTGCGCGTGCCGTCATGCCCCGTGCTGGCGCACAATACGCGCCCTCCTCCCGGCCCGGCCGCTGGCCTGCGCCCCTCTTCCCAGGAACCCCGCTCCATGCAGATTCTCGAATTCGACCTCGACGGCGACTACGTCGAACTCAAGCAGCTGCTCAAGCTGGCCGACCTAGTCACCAGCGGCGGCGAAGCCAAGATGGTCATCAGCGAAGGCCTGGTGCGGGTCGACGGCGAAGTCGAACTGCGCAAGGCCTGCAAGATCCGCGCAGGCCAGGTGGTCGAGTTCGCCGACAGCCAGATCCGGGTGCTGGCCGCCGGCTGATGTGAGGCTGTTCAGGCTACGCGCTGGGTCAGGTGCGAGGCAATCAGCTGCCTGAACGGTGCCACGCCCTGCGCCAGGCGCAGGCCGGCCGCCCGCAGCAGCCGCGCGGGGCGGCGATCGTCGGTGTACAGGCTGGCGATCGCATTGGTGGCCTCGTACAGCGGCCGCGACGCCAGCCGGTGACCCCGTTGGTAGCTGGCCAGCATGCCGGCGGCGGCAATGTCGGCACCGCGACGCTGCTGCGCGACGATGCCCTGCGCCAGCCGCTGTGCGCTGGCCAGGCCAAGGTTGAAGCCATGCGCGGTGACCGGGTGCATGCCGACTGCGGCATCGCCGATCAGCGCCGAACGCTCGCCAACAAAACGGTGCGCGTACACACCCACCAGCGGATACGCCTGCGGCGTGGCCACCGGCTGCATCCGGCCCAGCCGATGTTCGAAGCAAGCACTGATGGCCTCGCCGAAGGCCACCTCGTCCATCGCCAGCAGCGCCTCGATCTGCCGCGGCGGCAGCGTGATCACCGCCGATGCCTGGCCCTCGTTGAGCGGCAGCAGCGCCATCGTGCGGCCGTAGCCGAACCATTCCCAGGCAGTGTGGCGATGGTCGCGCTCGACCTGCATGCGGCACACCAGCATCGACTTGCCGAAGTCGCGCATCTGCGCACCGATGCCGAGCATGCGGCGGGTGGCGGAGAAGCGGCTGTCAGCGGCCACCAGCAGCCGCGCATGCAGTTGGCTGCCGTCATCGAGTTTGACCACATGGCCCTGTGCATCGGCTTGCACGCCCTGCACCTTGCGCCCGTCGAACAGTTCCACGTCGTCCTGGCCCTGCACCGCATCCCATGCGGCACGGCGGATCAGATGGTTGGGTACCAGCCAGCCCAGCGGCTGGCCGTCGACCTGGCTGCTGGCGAAGGTCAGCGCGAATGGCGAGCCGCCGTTCATCACCTTGGCATCGCGCAGTTCAGCGACTTCGGCCTGCGGCAGGCGCTGCCACAGACCCAGTTGCTCCATGCTCTGCCGCGAGGCATGGGTCAACGCGATCTCCCTGCCATCGAAGGCGGCCTCGGCCAGGGCCTGGCGCGGCTGCACTTCGACCAGCCCGACCTGCAGCCCGCTGCCGGCCAGCGCGCGCGCGAAGCACAGACCTGCCGGTCCGGCGCCGACCACCACCACGTCCATCCTGCGCATGCGCGCCTCCTGCCGTTGATTCAGTCCGCGCCAGCATAGCGCCGCGCACCTGAGCGGCCTTGATCTGGATCAGGCCGACTTAGAGAAGTGCGAACACCAGCGCCAGGATCGACAGCAGCGACACCAGCCACACCAGGCTGCGCACGTAGGGCACGCCTGCGGCGTACAGGGGCAGATAGACCACACGCGCCCAGAAGTAGGCCTGCGCCGCCAGTGCAGTGGTGTCGTTGCCGCGACCGGCCACGACCACCGCGATGGCGGCGGCGGCGAAGAACGGGAACGTCTCCAGGAAGTTGGCCTGCGCACGCTGCAGGCGACCGGCCAGCGCGCTGACCGGCTTTGCATCGCCATCGCGTGCCGAGGCATTCCACTTCATCCCGCGCTCGCGGGTGACCACCGTGGAGGTGGCGAAGATACAGACGAAGCCCAGCAGCACCGACCAGGCCAGCATTGTCAGTTCAGTTGCCATCGATCATCTCCTCAGGGTGCCGACGCACGCAGGCTGTAACCGGCCAGACGCCACACCTGGTCCTCGTCGAAACGGAACGAGACCAGCTCGCGCACCGGCTGCGCGCTGTTGGCGAAACGGGTCGGGAAACTGACGTTGATGTACAGCCCTTCCGGTACCGCGGCACCTGCGCTGTACTTGACCCGGGTGATGGTGGGCTGGCCACGCCCGGCCAGCGCACCCAAGCGCGTGCGCTCGGTGGTCAGCTGGCTGACGAATGCGGCCTTCGGTACTGCACGGCGCGCGACGGCGGAGGCGCCATCCCACAGTTCGCCGGCGCGGTTGGCATCGACCAGCTGCGCGGCTTTCAGTGCAGCAGCGCCCATCTCGGCATCCTGTTTCTGCACCTGGGCCTGCTGTGCAGCAGTCAAAGCCGGGGCACCGGCGGTGGCTGGCTTCGCAGCCGCTGGCGAGGCCGGGGCCGGGCGTGCCGGAGCCGGTGCAGGCGTGGCCGGCGCAGGTGCCTGCGCCAATGCGGTCAGGGGCAGCAGGGACAGCAGGGACAGCAGCAGGAGCACACGCTTCATGGACACCGCCGGTTTTCTGGAGAGAACCGCAGTCTACGCCAGCGCGGTGACTATGCCGTCAGCGTGCCGGGGCGTTGCCCTCCACCGCTGCCGCATCAGCCTGCGCGGCGGGCGCGGCGGTGTTCACTGGCGCCTGTTCGGCCACCGGCGGCGGCTCCGACGGTGCCGGTGGCAGCGTTGCCACATCGATCTCCGACAGTGGGCTTTCTTCCGGGCACACCGCATCCGGGAAACCGAAGCGCTGCTTCAGTGCCTGGCCGCAGCTGTTGATCGATTCCATGTCGGCGCCTTCGCGCTTGCACTGCTGGTCGAAGGCGACCAGGAACGCGTCCTTGCGCTGCACGAAGTCATCGCCACAGGACCGCATCTGCTTGATCCGTTCCAGATCGTCCTGCACCGCGTTGGTGCCGTCCAGGCCGTACTGGCGCAGCTCATCCTGCGTCAGCAGGCGCAGGCTGCGGTTGGGCACGGTCATCATCAGATCGGCCACACCCACCGCCACGCCGTTGCGCTGCAGGTAGTCCTTCACGTTGTCGTAGACCTCGTGCAGCTCGCGGTTGAGTTCCGCGCGCGAGGTGGCCTTGGAGCTGATCCGCATCATGCGATGGATGCCGACCTTGCCCGACAGCAGGCGGTTGTCACCGGCGGCCAGCACGAACACGCAGGCACTGTGGCAGATCGAGCCCTCGCGCACCCAGATCGTCCAGCCCGATTCACCGATGCTGTCGCCGGCGACAATCGCCGATTCCACCTGGCCGCCGCTGGAATCCAGGTCGAGGATGCGCTTGTGGATCTTCTGCTCGTCAGCGACCACCGCCAACCGCCACATCATCTCGGCGAAGCCCGGATTGATCTTGCCGGCGTAACGCACGCGCATCAGGCCACGTTCGGCGCACGGCGTCAGCGCCTGGGTGATCTGCTCGCGCTGCAGGCCCTCCAGCTCGACGCCATCGCCCGCCTCACCGGCGTACTCGGTACTGCAGCTGACCCAGGCGCGGCCATTCTCCAACTGCGCCTGCGGCCACGGCCGATCCGCCCGGCTGCGCGGCGGCGCCGGCGGTGGCGGTGCGTCAGCCGCATTGATCGACACCATGTTCTCGCCATCGCTGGCCGGCGCGCGCGCGGCCTTGTCGGCGGCGGTGACATTGCCCGGATTCTCCAGCTGGCTGCAGCCCGCCAGGGCCAGGCACAACAGGGGCAACCAGCGGAGTTTGGCGGACATCGGGCAACCAGTCTTCACGTGAGCAAGAGCCACAGTCTACCCGTCCGGGGCACGCATTCAGCGCGTGGCACTGAACCCCTTCTGACCCTTGGGAAAAGCGTGTCGACCAAGGTCGACACCCACCAACAGCAGCGCAGAACGCCCGCAAGACATGTCGCAGGAACCTCTCCAAGGCGGGGTGGGTCCGGTTGCAGGGGCGTGAGCGCCATGGGCCCGAGGCATGCCTCGGGCGGGTTGGGCAGGACGCCCAACCCCGGTCTTGCCGTGTGCGCAGGACAGCGCACACGAGCAAGCGGCGACCGAGCTTACATGGGTGAAGGCGCTTTGCTTGCGAAGCACTGCTTCGCAAGCGCCCGAACGCACAGCCGCCAGCGGCTGGGCCGGGCCCCGGAGGGGTACTTGCAGCGTCCCCTGCAACCGGACCCACCCCGCCCTGCTGCAGGAAACCAGCTTCTGCCGTTGCCGTTGCCGGCCAGCGGCCTGCACTACCGCGGGTGCCGGGCGCAGCCCTGCCAGATCCCCCTTCAGCATCCATGTCCGAATGTGGCGAGTATCCCTACCCGCACACGCCTAGACTGGCGCCATGGACACCGCCCTCGCCCTCGACACCGCCGCCTGCGACCGCGCCCGCCTGGCCCGTGACGCACGCTTCGACGGCGTTTTCTTCACCGCCGTGCGCAGCACCGGCATCTATTGCCGCCCCGTCTGCCCGGCGCCGCCGCCGAAGCCACGCAACATCACCTACTATCCGACCGCTGCCGCGGCCGCTGCTGCCGGCTACAGGCCGTGCCTGCGCTGCCGCCCCGAACTGGCACCGCAGGCCCAGCAGGCACTGGCCGGGCAAACCGTGCAGCGCGCCCTCGCCATCATCCACGGCGGCTTCCTGCAGGAGCAGCCCGTTGCAGACCTCGCGCAGAAGATCGGCCTCAGCGCGCGCCAGCTGCAGCGCCTGTTCGTCGAACATCTCGGCGCAACACCCGGACAGATCCATGCCACCCACCGCCTGCTGCTGGCCAAGCAACTGCTGACCGAAACCACGCTGCCGGTGACCGATGTTGCGCTGGCCGCCGGCTACAACAGTCTGCGCCGCTTCAATACCGCCTTCCTGCAGGGCTGCGGCATGGCACCGACGGCGCTGCGTCGCCAGCACCAGCCGCTGGCCGCCGATGACGGCGGCCTGGTACTGCGGCTCGTGTACCGCCCACCGTTGGACTTCCCGCGCATGCTGGCCTTCCTGCGCAAGCGCAGCCTGCCTGGCATCGAACTGATCGGCGAAGACAGCTACCAGCGCGTGCTCGGCACACCCGAGCGCCCCACCCTGCTGCGCGTCACCGCCGACCCGAAGCGCCCGGAACTGCGTCTGCAGCTGGGCGCGGTCGACCCGCGCCTGATCCCCGACATCGTGCGCCGTGTGCGTCGTGTGTTCGATCTGGACGCCGACCTGCAGCAGGTCCATGCCGCCCTGGGCGAGGAACCGCTGCTGGCACGCGGCATCGCCGAACGCCCGGGGCTGCGCGTTCCGGGCGGCTGGGATGGCTTCGAGGTCGGCGTACGCGCCGTGCTCGGCCAGCAGGTCAGCGTCGCCGCCGCCACTACCTTTGCGCGGCGTCTGGTGGATGCGTATGGGGCGCATCTGCCGGGCATGCCGTCCGAGTTCGATCGCCAGTTCCCAGCGCCCGAGGTGCTGGCCGAGGCGCCGCTGGAATCGATCGGCCTGCCGCGCAGCCGCGCCGCCACGGTGCGTGCGCTGGCCGCTGCATGTGCCAGCGGCCAGCTCGACTTCGGACCCGGGCAGGCCCTGGAAGAATTTGTTGCGCGCTGCGTGGCATTGCCCGGCATCGGCCCGTGGACCGCGCAGTACATCGCCCTGCGCGGGCTCGGCCAGCCCGATGCCTTCCCCGCCGGCGACCTGGTGCTGCAGCAGGTGCTCGGCCACGCACAGGGCCAGCGCCTGAGCGAACGTGCAACTGAAGCGCGCTCGCAACCGTGGCGCCCGTGGCGCGCCTACGCCGTGCTGCACCTGTGGCACCTGTCCGGCACGTTCGTTGGAGAACCGACATGACCCTGTTGTTTGATCGCTTCGACAGCCCCATCGGCGTGCTGACCATCGCCGGTGATGAGCGTGGCCTGTCACATGTGCTGTTCCCGGAAAACCGCCATCCGGCACGCGGACGCGACGACTGGCACTACGCACCGGATGCCCTGCCGGAAGCACGCGAACAGCTGCTGCAGTTCCTGCACGGCGAGCGCAACAGCTTCGACCTTGTGCTGGCGCCACGTGGCACGCCGTTCCAGCTGCGCGTATGGCAGGCGCTGGCACTGATTCCGTTCGGCCAGACCTGGAGTTACCTGCAGCTGGCGCAGCACCTCGGCCAGCCCAGTGCGACCCGCGCGGTCGGCGCGGCCAACGGGCGCAATCCGCTGCCGATCATCCTGCCCTGCCATCGCGTGATCGGCAGCAACGGCGCATTGACCGGTTTCGGCGGCGGACTGGAAACCAAGGCCGCGCTGCTGCGGCTGGAACAACGCCAGGCCCCGCTGTTCGCCTGAGAGGGCTGGCCGGGCTGCGCCCGGCACCCGCAGAGGCTAGAGCAACAGCAACAGCGGGCTTCCTGCGGGGAGGCAGGGTGGGTCCAGTTGCAGGGGACGCTGCAAGTACGTCCCTGTAAGCTCGGTCGCGCCATCCATGGCGCTCACGCCCCTGCAACCGGACCCACCCAGCCTTCGACAGGTTCCGGCGATCTGTCCGAACGTCATTCTGCGCAACTGTTGGTAGGTGTCGACCTTGGTCGACACGGTAGATCCACGCCATGCGTGGATGGAAGCATCAGGAATTGTGTCTGGAGAAAAGCCCCCTTCCTGTTGAAGGGGGCGCGCCGACAGGCGCGGGGATAGGGAAAAATGCGCGGACACGGGGCGCGATAGCGCGCCGTGTCTTGGGCGCGTCATTGCGCGGGCTTATCATGCGTGGATGACTTCCGTACGCCTGACCTGCGCGCTGGCGCTGTTGCTGCCATTGGCGGCCTGCACCACCGCGCCCGCCCCTTCCGCCTCCGTTCCCGGTTCCGCCGCTGCGGCTTCGCCTCCGAAGCTGCTGCTGATCTCCATCGACGGCCTGCGCGCCGATGCGCTGGACCGTGGGCTCACTCCGAACCTGCAGCGACTGATCGACGGCGGCGTGCGTGCACGCTGGATGACGCCGTCCTATCCGTCGCTGACCTTCCCCAACCACTACACCATCGTCACCGGCCTGCGGCCGGACCACCACGGCATCGTCAACAACAGCATGGACGATGCAACCCTGGGCCGTTTCGAACTGAGCAACCGCGACGCGGTCACCACCAGCGGCTGGTGGGGTGGCGAACCGATCTGGGTCAGTGCCGAGAACGCTGGCGTACGTTCGGCCACCACGGCGTGGCCGGGCAGTGAGTCTGAAATCCGCGGCGTGCGCCCCAGCAAGTGGCGCGTATACGACGGCAAGGAACCGCTGGAGCAGCGGGCCGGCATCGTGCTCGACTGGCTGGCGCAGACCGATGCTGATGCACCGCGCCTCACCACGCTGTACATGGAACACGTGGACAAGGCCGGCCACAACTACGGCCCCGGGTCGAAGCAGTACGCCGACGCCATCGTGCGCGCCGACCAGATCGTCGGCCAGGTGCTCGACGGGCTGCAGCAGCGCGATCTGGCCAAGACCACCGACGTGATCGTCGTGTCCGACCACGGCATGGCCAGCGTCGCCGACGGCAACGTGATCGCCACCGAGTCGATGGCCGACCCGGCCATTGCACGCAATATCAGCCAGGGGCAGTCGGTGGGTTTTGCGCCGGTCGCCGGCCGCGAAGCGGAAGCCGAACGCGCCCTGCTCGGACGCCACGCGCACTACGAATGCTGGAAGAAGGAGAACCTGCCGGCACGCTGGCACTACGGCACGCATCCGCGGGTTCCGGCCATCGTCTGTGTCATGGATGAAGGCTGGGATGCCCTGCACCAGGAGAAGATCGCCAAGCGTGCGAAGCAGGATCGAGGTTCGCATGGCTACGACAACGCACTGCCTTCCATGCGCGCAGTGTTCGTGGCCGGCGGCCCGTCGTTCCGCCAGGGCCTGGTGATCGATGGCTTCGACAACGTCGATGTCTATCCGCTGCTGGCCCACCTGCTGCAGGTACCGGCCGCGCCGAACGATGGCAATCCGGAAACGCTGAAGAAGACACTGCGCTGATGCGGTTGTAGAGCCGAACCCACGCTCGGCTCACCGGACAGGCATAAAAAAACGCGGCGCCAGGCGCCGCGTTTTTCATTGAACCGGTCGTTCGACCGGATCAGGCCTTGGCGACGGCCTTCTTCGCCACAGCCTTCTTCGCCGGAGCCTTGGCCACGGTCTTCTTGGCAACCGGAGCGGCGGCGCCTACGGCGACCTTGCTGGCGGTGTGCGAACGGGCGTTGCCATAGCTGGCGTTGTAGCGCTTGCCCTTGGCGGTCTTGCGGTCACCCTTACCCATGTCTTCAACTCCTCAAATGTGAAATCTGGTTACCCCGTACTGACACGGGTTCGGCGGGGCCGCCTTGCTGGGCGCCCCCGCGCACGATCGAAAATCCTATCACGGAGCGCCTAGTGCGCGCAGCTGGCGTCGTGCACGTGACCGTGGTTGAGGCGCAGGTTGACCAGATGGGCCACACCCACCAGCAGGCCACCGATGGTCATCACCACCGCGTGCGGCACCGCATTGTGGTGCAGCGGGTCATACAGCACGCCGGCCCACAATGCGACCAGGCCGGGAATCAGGAAGCCCAGCGCACGCAGCGCACCGTGCCGGCGGTAGCCCCAGACCAGGCTGAACAACCCCAGCAGGGTCACGAACACCACCAGCGCCTGTTCCATGCCGTCGCTCAGCCAGAACGACAGCCCCAATGAAGGCGCTGCGGCCAGCAGCACCGGGATCACCGCGCAGTGCACCGCGCACAGCATCGAACCAGTGGCGCCGAAACGGTCGAGCAGGTGGCGCAGGCGTGAGGACAGGGACATGACTTCCAGCAGGGTCGGCGAATCGTTATGGAATAATATAACATACCTCTCCGACCCGCACGGTTTCCCTCCCCCTGTCCCATCGACGGGATTCGTGCGCCCCGCGATTGATACATTGTAACAAAGGACCCGTCCATGCCCGCCCATACCCCACGGCTCAAGCCGCATTCCCTGGCCCTGGCCCTCGCCGCCCTGCTGCCGTCCGTCGCCTTTGCAGCCGGCCAGGACACCGCCCATCGTGACCGCCACCTGACCGAGCTGTCGTCGGTGCAGGTCACCGCGTCGCCGCTGCAGGGTGACGCCGAATCGCTGGCACGCCCGGTGGAGGTGCTGGCCGGTGAACGCCTGGACGAGCAGAAGGCCGGCACCCTCGGCGATACCGTGGCCAAGCTGCCCGGCGTGCAGAGCACCTTCTTCGGCCCCGGCGTCGGCCGCCCGATCATCCGTGGCCAGGAAGGCCCGCGCGTGGCCGTGCTGTCCAACGGCATGGGCAACATGGATGCGTCCACGGTCAGCGCCGACCACGCCACCAGCATCGAACCGTTCCTGGCCGACCAGATCGAAGTACTGAAGGGCCCGGCCACGCTGCTGTTCGGCAGCGGCGCCATTGGTGGTGCGGTCAATGTGGTCGACGGGCGCATCGCGCGCGAGCTGCCTGAGCGGCCGCTCAGCGGTCGTGCCGAACTGCGCGGCAATTCGGTGAACAATGAACGCAGCGGCATGTTCCGCCTCGACGGCGTCAGCGGCAACGTCGTGCTGCATGTGGATGGCCTGGTCCGCAACGGCGACGACTACCGCATTCCCGGCTACGCGGTAATCGACAGCCTGGAAGACCACCACGACGACCACGACCATGATCATGCGGGCGAGGAAGGCGAAGAGCCGCGCCGCGGCCGCCTCGACAACAGCTCGATCCGCACCCGCGCCGGTGGCGTCGGCGCAACGTGGCTGGGCGACGGCGGCTACTTCGGCGTATCGGCCAGTACCTACCGCACCAACTACGGCATTCCCAATGGCGCGCACGTGCACGCCGATGGTGACGATCATGGCCATGACCACGGTCACGACCATGGTGATGAAGAGGAAGGCGGCGACGAGCACGACGTGCGCATCGACATGGTGCAGAACCGCTTCGAGACCAAGGCCGGCATCTACAACCCGGTCTCGTTCCTGAAGAACATCAACGCACGCGTGGCCTACACCGACTACGAACACGTAGAGCTGGAAGCCGGTACGCCGTCGACCCGCTTCACCAACCGCGGCATCGAAGCGCGCCTGGAAGCGGTGCAGCAGCAGATCGGCGGCTGGGACGGCGCCTTCGGCCTGCAGTTCGGCAACAGTGATTTCGGTGCCAAGGGCGAAGAGGCGTTCGTTCCGGATACCGGCACGAAGAACATCGGCCTGTTCGTACTGCAGGAAAAGCAGTTTGGCCCGTTCAAGCTGGAACTGGGCGGCCGCCACGACCAGGTCAAGCTGGACCCGAGCGGTGACTACCGCCGCCGCACCTTCGGTGCCACCAACCTGTCTGCCGCTGGTATCTGGAAGCTCAACGATGCCGTTGACCTGCGCATCGGCGTGGACAGCTCCGAGCGTGCACCGACCAACGAAGAGCTGTATGCCGCCGGCGCGCACATCGCCACCCGTTCGCTGGAAATCGGCGACGCCAACCTGAAGACCGAGCGCGGCCAGCGCGTGGAACTGGGTATCCACACCCACAGCGAGCGCCTGGACTTCTCCGCGTCGGTCTACCAGACCAGGTTCAAGGACTTCATCTACCTGGCCGACACCGGCATCACCGAGGGCCTGCCGGTGCGCACCTGGACACAGCAGGATGCGGTGTTCCGCGGTGCCGAGGCCGAAGCGCTGGTGCACCTGTTCGAGGGCGGCGCCGGTGACTGGGATCTGCGCCTGTTCGGCGACTACGTGAAGGCCAAGCTGGATGGCAGCGGCAGCCGCAACCTGGACATCGCCGTGCCGCATGGCGACCACAACCACAACTACACGGTGGAACTGGCCAACACTGGCTATCTGCCGCGTATCGCACCGGCCCGCGTCGGCGCCGACCTGCGCTGGTCGAAGGACGGCTGGCGCGCTTCGGTCGGTGCGGTCCGCTACACCCGCCAGAAGGACGTCGCCCAGAACGAAGCCCCGAGCGACGGCTACACCCTGGTCGACGCGCACCTGGCCTACCGCTGGGATCGCAACGCCAGCAACAGCTACGAGGTGTTCCTGGATGGCAGCAACCTGACCAACCGCGAAGTGCGCCCGCATACCTCGCTGCTGCGCGACTACTCGCCGCTGCCAGGCCGTGGTGTCGCATTCGGCATCCGCGCGTTCTTCTGATCGCGCACGGCGGGGTCGAAGCCCTTTTCGAAGGAAAGGGCTCTGACCCCCCACGCCATTCCACGGGGGCCTTCGGGCCCCCGTTTTCATTTCGACCCACGCCATCACGCATCCGTCACAAAGATGTGCGTACCACAACAAGCGGACAATCCCGTCACCCAATGTCTCGCCAATCGGACACTTTTGTCCGAAAATAATTCCATGACTGCCCAACGTGCCGATGCTGCTGCCCGCCGTGCCCTCATCCTCGATGCCGCCGATCATGTGTTCGGCCAACATGGTGTCACCGCCCCGCTGGACCTGGTGGTCGAACGCGCCCAGGTAGGCCGCGCCACCCTGTACCGCAACTTCCCCGACCGCACCGCACTGATCCAGGCGCTGCTGCAGCGCACGGTCGACCGCATCCGGCGCCAGGTCGAGCAGCTCGGCGACCGCGACGACGCCCTGTTCGAGGTGTTCGAGGGCATGGCCCAGCGCATCATTGATTCGCCGGCATTGGCCGATTACTGGCGTGCGGTCGATTCGGACGTGCCGTCCATGCGCGCCGCGCGCGAGACCGTGCGCGACCTGCTGGAGGAACCGATCGCGCGCGCCAAGGCCGCCGGGCTGTGCCGTGCCGACCTGGAAAAGACGGATATTTCACTGATCTCGGGCATGCTGGGTGCGGCCCTGCGCGGCAAGACCCGCGACGAGCGCGCTCAGTTGGCCGGGCGCGCACTGCAACTGCTGCGCGGGGGTCTCCAGGGAGCAACCAGCGAGGCTCGCTGATGGTCCAGCCGTATCTGAAGCCGGTTCCGGATTGGGAGGAGCACGAGAAGCCGACCATGCCCGGTTCGGCGTCGATGCCCTGGCACCCGCCGTATCGGCGCGCGGCCTATGCGCTGGTATCACTGCTGGTGGCGATCACCGGCGGCCTCGGCAATGCGCTGGTCACCGCCAACCTGCCGTTCCTGCAGGGCCAGCTGGCACTGACCCCGACCCAGGGCAGCTGGCTGGTGGCCGCCTATGCCATGGTGAATGTCACCGCCAACCTGCTGGCCTTCAAGTTCCGCCAGCAGTACGGCATCCGCCTGTTCGCCGAGATCGGGCTGGGCCTGTACGCGGCACTGGCGGTGCTGCACCTGTTCGTCGGCAGCTTCGAGACCACGATGCTGACCCGCGCCGCCAGCGGCTTCGCGGGTGCGGCCTGTTCGACACTGGGCACGCTGTACATGCTGCAGGCGCTGCCGCGCCGCTTTACCGGCAATCTGCTGGTGGTCGGCGTCGGCCTCTCGCAGCTGGCGGTGCCGATCGCCTGGATCGTTTCACCAGGCCTGGTCGATACCGGCCAATGGCATCAGCTCTACTCATTCGAAGCCGGGCTGGCACTGTGCGCGTTCGCGGCAGTGGTGGTGCTGAAGCTGCCGCCCGGCATCCAGGTGAAGGCCTTCGAACCGCTGGACTTCCTCACCTTTGCCCTGCTCGCACCGGCCGTCGCGCTGCTGGTGATCGTGCTGGCGCAGGGCTACACCCGCTGGTGGCTTAACACGCCGTGGCTGGGCTGGGCCCTGGTCGCCTCGATCGTGCTGTCCACCACCGCCTTCATCATCGAGCACTACCGGCGCAATCCGCTGCTGCAGACACGCTGGCTGGCCAGCCTGCCCGTACTGCATTTCATCGTCGGCGCCTTCCTGATCCGCTTCCTGACCACCGAGCAGTCCTACGGCGTGGTCAACCTGATGCGCACGCTCGGCATGGGCCCTGATCAGTTGCGGCCGCTGTTCGTGGTGATTCTTGCCGGCGTGATCACCGGTATCGCCGGCACTGCACTGACCTTCGGGCCCAAACGGCTGATCCCGCAGCTGCTGATGGCGATCCTGCTGCTGGGCGCCGCCGCGTTCTTCGACCAGCACCGCACCAGCATGGATCGGCCGCACGACTTCTACGCCAGCCAGTTCCTGGCCTCGGTCGGTGCCGGCATGTTCATGGGCCCGTTGATCATGCTCGGCATTTCCGCCGCGCTGAAACAGGGCGTGGACCACATGATCACCTTCCTGGTGACGCTGTCGATCACGCAGACGCTGGGCGGCCTGGCCGGCTCGGCCGTGCTGGGGACCTTCCAGCTGCATCGCGAGCAGCTGTATTCCAGCGCGCTGACCAGCCAGCTCGACCCAGCCGACCCGGTGGTGGCACAGCGCCTGCGCATCCAACAGCAGCTGTACGTCGCCCAGATCACCGATCCGGTGCTGCGCAGCGCGCAGGGCAGCGCGCAGTTGGCGCAGACGACGCGCCGCGAAGCCAACGTACGCGGCTTCAATGATGTGTTCACGCTGAGCGGTTGGTTGGCCATCGGCTTCCTGTGCTGGTTGCTGCTGCTGTCGCTGCGCACCGCCGTGCTCAAGCAATGGCGCAAGCGCCACCCCACTTCCCCCGCTGTGGCCACGCCGGCCGCGCCCCGCTGAGTTCTCGACCATGCCTCCCGTCCCGCCCCGACCCGACGACGCCGACAACGTGACCCCACCGCCGCCGACCGACGCGGCGCCTGCCCCCACGCCGGTAGAACCCGCTGTCGCGCCGAAGTACCTCAAGCCCAGCGCGCGCAGCGTGGTGGTGATGGTGGTGGTGGCCCTGCTGGGCATTGCGCTGATCCTGCGCGCCTGGCACCTGTGGCCGTTCACCAGCAGCGTGATGGTGACCGACAACGCGTATGTACGCGGACAGATCACGGTGATGGCGCCACAGGTCAACGGCTATGTGACCGAGGTGCTGGTGAAGGACTTCCAGCACGTGAAGGAAGGCGAGCCGCTGCTGCGCATCGATGACCGCATCTATGCGCAGCGGGTCGCCCAGGCGCAGGCGACGCTGGACAGCGCACGCGCGGCCCTGGCCAACTCGGACCAGTCCCAGGCGCAGAACCGCGCGCAGATTGCCTCCGCCCGCGCCACGTTGTCGGCCGGGCAGGCGGAGCTGCAACGCTCACGCAACGAGACCAAGCGCTACGAGGAACTGGCCGCGCAGCAGCTGGTATCGATCAACGACCGCGACAAGTTCCGCACCGCGCAGGCTTCGGCGCAGGCCAGTGTGCAGCAGTCGCAGGCGCAGATCCGCATCGCCGAGGAAACGCTGGTGTCGACCCAGGTGGCACGCAAGAGCCTGGAGGCCCAGGTGGAGAGCGCGCAGGCGCAGCTGGAACTGGCGCGCATCGATCTGGCCAACACGGTGATCCACGCACCACGCGACGGCCAGATCAGCGAAGCCAGCGTACGCGTGGGCCAGTACGTCGCCGCCGGTTCGCAGCTGCTGTTCCTGGTACCTGACACGCTGTGGGTGGTGGCCAACTACAAGGAAGGCCAGACCTGGGGGATGGCGATCGGCCAGCCGGCCACGTTCTCGGTGGACGCGTTCCAGGGGCAGGTGCTGCGGGGCCGCGTGCAGGAGATCGCGCCCGCCACCGGGTCGGAATTCAGCGTGCTGCGCCCGGACAATGCCAGCGGCAACTTCACCAAGGTGGTGCAGCGGCTACCGGTGCGGATTTCGATCAACAAAGGCCAGAAGCTGGCCGCGCAGCTGCGCCCCGGCATGTCGGTGATCGTGCGGGTGGATACCCGTTCCAAGGCGATGGACTAGGACGCGGGCCCTGTCGCACCGATATGAAACGGGGTCAGATCGGCCAGCGGCCGGCACTACCGATCCGTTACCCGGCGCAGCGCGCGCAGAGGCCATGCACTTCCAGGGTCTGCGCCTGCGGCTGGAAACCCAGCTCCTTGGCGCGCTTCTCCAGCTGGGTGACGATCTCGCGGTCTTCCAGCTCCACCGCGCTGTGGCAGCTGTTGCAGATCAGGAACGGCACCGAATGCGCGGCGCTGCTGGGATGGTGGCAGGCCACGAAGGCATTCACCGATTCCAGCTTGTGCACGAAGCCATTGGCCATCAGGAAGTCGAGGGCGCGGTACACGGTGGGCGGGGCGTCAGCACCCACGCCCTTGCCGTTGCGCACCCACTCCAGCAGCTCGTAGGCCTTGACCGGCTTGCCGGCCTCGGCGATCAGCTTCAGCACGTTGGCGCGGATCGGGGTCAGGCGCAGCCCGCGTTCGCGCGAGACGCGCTCGACCACCGCCACGAAATCCGATGCATCGTGGACGTGGTGGTGCGGGGCGGTACAGGCAGTGGCGGTCTTGGCGGGCATGCGTGTTCTCCGGTTCGGGCCTGGCAAGGATGCCTCAGGCCGTTGCTACCTTGGTGATGGCCACATCGATGCGTTTCAAGGCCTGCTCGCGGCCGGCCAGGTAAACGGTATGGGAAATGTCAGGACTGACCTGGGTGCCGGTGATGGCCACGCGCAGCGGCTGGGCAACCTTGCCCATGCCGATTTCCAGCGCTGCGGCCGCCTCGTGCAGGGCGACGCCCACCGACTCGGCGGTCCATTCCGGCAGGGCGGCCAGCAGCTCGCGGGCCTTGCCCAGCGCCACCTCGGCACCGGCCTTGAAGTGCTTGGCCACCGCTGCTTCGTCGTACTCGGTCAGCGGCTGGTACCAGACCACGGCCTTCTCGGCCATTTCCTTCAGGGTCTGCACGCGTTCACGCAGGGCGATCACCACGTCCTCCGGGGCCGGGCCAGCGGCCACGTCCAGGCCCAGCTTCTGCAGCTGGTAGACCAGGTGCGGCACGATCGCGGACACGTCCTCGGTCTTCAGGAAGTGCTGGTTGACCCAGCCCAGCTTGGCCATGTCCAGGCGCGAGGCCTTGGAATTGCAGTCCTTCACGTCGAACAGATCGATCAGTTCCTGGCGGCTGAACAGCTCCTGGTCACCGTGCGACCAGCCCAGGCGGGCCAGGTAGCTCAGCAGCGCGTCCGGCAGGTAGCCGGCGTCCTTGTACTGCATCACGTCGGCCGCGCCGGTGCGCTTGGACAGCTTGGCGCCCTGCTCGTCCAGGATCATCGGCATGTGGCCGAACTTCGGCACCGGTGCGCCGATGCCTTCGTACAGGTTGATCTGGCGCGGGGTGTTGTTGATGTGGTCGTCGCCGCGGATGACCTCGGTGATGCCCATGTCCCAGTCGTCCACCACCACCGCGAAGTTGTAGGTGGGGTAGCCGTCCGGGCGGAAGATGACCATGTCATCCAGCTCGCTGTTGGCGATCTCGATGCGGCCCTTGATCAGGTCGTCGAACACCACCGTGCCTTCCAGCGGGTTCTTGAAGCGGATGACGCGGTTCGGGTCGTCCCTGCGCGGCAGGCCCAGCTCGCGCGCGGCACCGTTGTAGCGCGGCTTTTCCTGCCTGGCCATGGCGGCCTCGCGCATCGCGTCCAGCTCTTCGCGGGTCTCGTATGCGTAATACGCCTTGCCGTCGGCCACCAGCTGTTCGGCCACTTCCAGGTAACGGGCGACGCGGTCGGTCTGGTAGATGGGGCCTTCGTCATAGTCCAGGCCCAGCCATTCCATCGCCTCCAGGATCGCGTCGATCGCGCCCTGGGTACTGCGTTCACGGTCGGTGTCCTCGATGCGCAGCACGAACTCACCGCCACGGTGGCGGGCCTCCAGCCAGCAGTACAGCGCAGTGCGGGCACCACCGATGTGCAGGTAGCCGGTGGGACTGGGGGCGAAGCGGGTGCGGCAGGTCATGGACGGCTCGAGGAACGGGAATCCCCCGATTTTACCAGCCCTCCGCCCCCGACGGAAAAAAGGGGACGGAGGGGATTAAGTCGCGATTGCCCAGCCGCTGGGCCTGCAACCGGGATACGGAGGGGAGAAACGACTTAATCCCCTCCGTCCCCTTTTACGGTTCCACCTTGCGCGGGAACGGCTGCTCGCGCATCGCGGCGTTGTAGGCGAACGAGGCGACGATGGCTGCGGCCTGCTTGAGGTCGTCCGGTTCGGCGTGGTCCCAGGTGTCCAGGTGGCTGTGGTGGACATTGGTGAAGTAGTCCAGCCGGTCCTGGATGAACTGGAAGCCCGGCAGGCCGATGCGGTCGAAGCTGATGTGGTCGGTGCTGCCGGTGTTGCGGGTGGCCACGGTGGTGGCACCCACGTCATGGAACGGCGCCAGCCAGGCTTCGAAGATCGGCATCGCCGCCAGGTTTTCCTGCGCATAGATGCCGCGGAAGCGACCCGAGCCGTTGTCCATGTTGAAGTAGACTTGGAACTTGCCGTAATCGCGGGTCTTCTGCAGCGCGCCGGTGGGCTCGCGCAGCGAGGCAGGCAGCGCCTTCTGCGCCGGGTCGGTGGGTTCCGGGAAACGACCGAAGTGCTTGGCCACATAAGCCTGCGAGCCGATCAGGCCCTGTTCCTCACCGCTCCACAGCGCCACGCGGATGGTGCGCCTGGGCTTGGCGCCGGTGGCCTTGAGGATGCGCATCGCCTCCATCATCACCGCCACGCCAGCCGCGTTGTCGGCCGCACCGGTACCGCTGTGCCAGGAATCCAGGTGCGCGCCGATCATCACCACTTCATCGGGCTTGCTGCTGCCACGGATCTCGGCCAGCGTGTTGTAACCGGGCTGGTCGGCCTCATCGGTGAAGCGTGCTGCCACATCCACGCGCAGGCGCACCGTCTGCTTGGCCTCCAGCGCGCGCACCAGCGGGTTGAAGTGTTCGCTGATCATCGCCAGCTCGGGGATGCCCACCGACTCACCGGCCTTGCGCGAACCACCACCGGCAACGCGGATGATGCCGTTGTCCCAGCTGCTGATGCTGATCGAGGCCAGCGCGCCTTCTTCGACGAAGAACGCATTGACCTTGGCTGCCAGCTGCTGGCGTTCCTGGTACTCCTTGACCCGCTTGGCGCGCTCGGCGGTGGCGTCCTTGTCCTTGGGCAGGGTGAATTCCTGCAGGCCTTCCAGCGAGGTGGCGTCGTGGCGATGCGAATCCGCCTCGGTGCCGCGCTTGTACTCGCGCGCCTCGCCCAGCAGCAGGATCTTGCCGCGCAGCTTGCCGCGGTACTTCTCGATGTCTTCGGGCTTCTTGATCTCGACCTGGACCAGCTCGCCTTCAACCGGCCCCTTGGTGCCCGGCGTCCAGGCCTTGGGCAGTGCATGCAGCGGCTGCACGCGGTCGCCCAGCATCTCCACGCTCGCCGAAGTGAACTCCCAGCCGCGCCCGAAGTCGTCGAAGGCCTCGTCGTGGACGTTGTCCAGCTTCCATTCGTTGAACTTGCCGCGGGTCCAGGCGTTGGCGCGCCCCATCGCCGGCGAGTTGGTCAGGCGCGGGCCGATGCGCTCGGTGAGATAGCTGAAAGTGTCCATCACCTGCGAACGATGGAACGCCTCCTGGCGGATGCGGCTGACCATGTCCAGGTCCACCGTTTCGCGCTGCTGCGCTGCTGCATTGCCACCCATCGCCAGCGCTGCGGCCAGCATGCCCCACTTCAACACATCGCACCCCTGCCCTTCGGCTCGATCATCAACTCGTCGAGTCTAGCCAGCAGGGGCGCGGGGATACCGTCCCATCGGTCATGGGCGGGAGCGTGCGAACCAAGGTTCGCACCCACAACAGTAGATCCACGCCATGCGTGGATGAACAGCCCAATCACCCGCTCCATCCCAACCACAACTGTGCCCGTTCCGGCAGCAGCAGCAACCAGTGCCGCCGGTCGATGCTGCTGCAGCCGTACACCGCCGCGTGTGCGGGCCAGTCATCCGGAAGGCCACCGATACCGATCTCGGCCAGCGCCTCCGCCCCGGCCTTCCATGGCCGGTAGCGCGGCACCCGGCCAGCCACCGCGCCGCGTCCCTGCCGCGCGCCCTGCAGCCAGCGCAATCCCTGCCCCTGCAATCCTTCGCAGGTCACCGCCGCCAGCTGGAAGCGGACCAGGCCGGGGGCGATCCGTGCCCCCGGCAGGGCCGCCAGCACGCCATGTGCCTGCAGCAGTGCATCCACTTCCAGCAGGGCCGGAATGCCCTGCCGTGCCCGTTGCCGCAATCCCTGGCGCCAGCCCATGGCCTGCTCCTTACTTCAGTTCCGCGCCGAGCGCGTACCAGTCGACCCGGCGCGTCACCCACATCGCCAGCGCCAGGATCACGAACAGCAGCAGCGAACCCATCAGCAGCGCGTTGTTCTCCGACACCAGCAGGCCATACAGCGCGCCGTACAGCACGGTCAGCAGCGCAGCGAAGCCGAGGCCGCGCTTCCAGTGGCCCAGCACATTGGCCAGGTACACCGCCTGCAGGCCGATACAGGCCACCGCCGAGACCAGATAGGCCTTCCAGAACGCGATGTGCTCGGACAGGCTGATCAGCAGCAGGAAGAAGATCGCCAGCGCCAGGCCCACCATCAGGTACTGCAACGGGTGGATGCGCAGCGACTTGATCAGCTCGAACAGGATGAAGCCGACGAAGGTGAGCAGCACGAACAGCACGCCGTATTTCGAGGCACGGTCGGCCTGGGTGTAGGTATCGACCGGATCGACCAGCGACACCGTCACCGCCTGCGATTCAACCGCACCATCATTGCGCAGCTGGCGCTGGGCATCGGAGGCCAGCGAGGACACCGCCCAGCGTGCATCGAAGCCCTGCGCATCAACGCGGCGTTCGTTGGGCAGGAACGCGCCGCTGAACGACGGATGCGGCCAGCTCGAACGCAGCGCGATGTGGGTGTCATCGCCCAACGGCACTACCGACAGCATGCGGCTGCCATCCAGGCGCAGCTCCAGTTCAACGGTGCTGGCAGCCAGCGTGCCGCCCTGATCCGCAGCGAAACCAGCCACCGGTGCGTGCAGGCCTCGCCCCACCTCGCTGGCCGCGCCAACGCCCGGCAGCAACCGCAGCTGCTTGCCATCCACGCGCAGGTTCGGCGTACCCACCAGGCCACGCACATCGGATACACCAACCGCGACATACGGCTGGCCGTAACTGCGGCCGGCCTTCACCGGATAGTCGTCTGCGGCGAAGGTCGCCTTCATCTGGCCGTTCCAGCTGTACACCGGCACCTTGAACAGGCCCACTTCGCGCTGGCTCGGCAGCATCTCGCCGCCCACCTCCAGCGACGCCGGCATCTGCAGCCAGTGCCCCTCGGTGACCTGTATCTCGGTCTTCTTGACGCCCAGCGGGTCGACCAGTTCAACCTGTTTGCGTTCCACCCATGGCACCACCCGCACCGGGCCCACCAGCTGCTGTGCACCGGCGCGGCTGTCGGCCACCCGCGAGAACGCCTCGTCGCGGTATGCGCTGCGTTCGTTGATGACCCCGCGGATCATGGTCAGCGGCACCAGCAGCAGCAGGATCAGCCCGCCGACAATGGCGAACCTCAGCAGCATCTTCAGGGATTTCATGGTCCATCCTCGTTGGAGAGGGCTGCAGGATGGACCGCTGGGGTGAGCAGGGTTTGTGGCGAATTTGAAGCGAGTGTGAAGTCAGCGGCGCGGGCGCTGGCCCGGCGCACCCGATGGCAGCCACAGGCTGGCCACGGTGCCGCCGCCCTCGCGGACGTCGACACTGGCGCGTCCATCGTGCAGGCGCGCGACTTCCTGCACGAATGGCAGGCCCAGGCCGGAACTGCGCCGCCCGCTGCCGGGCCGCGCCAGCGAATAGAAGCGTTCGAACACCCGTTCGCGCGCATAGTCCGGGATGCCGGCGCCGCGGTCGGCCACCTGCAGGCGCACGCCCTGTCCATCCACCTCGGCCTGCAGCGCGATCTCCGCGCCGGAGGGCGAGAAGGCAATCGCGTTGTCGATCAGGTTGTGCAGCGCCTGCCGCAGCAGGTAGCCGTCGCCCTGCACCCGCAGGTCGGGCACGTTGCCGATGTGGACCCGCACACCGGCCGCCTGCGCGCGCACCTGCGCGGCCGCGGCCGCATCGGCCAGCAATGCCTGCAGCGCGATCGGGTCGCGGGTCTGCAGCCAGCCGTGCTGTTCCACTTCGGCCAGCGCCAGCAGCTTGTCGATGGTCTCGGTCAGCCGTTCCTGCTGGTCGACAATGCTGCGCGCGAAATGCACGCGGTCCGCTTCGGGCAGCGGCTCCTGCAGCAGTTCGGCGGCACCGCGGATCGCCGCCAGCGGGCTCTTCATCTCGTGCGTCAGCGACTGCACGTACTGCTCGACGTAGGCCTTGCCTTCGAGCTTGCGGCGCATCGTTTCCAGCGCCTGGCCGAGATCGCCGATCTCGTCGCGACGGCGCCGTGGTGGTGGCACCGGTTCGCCCGCGCTGACCGCGCGTGCATAGCGGCTGAGCTGGCCGAGGCCAGTGGTCAGCCACATCGTCACCAGCACGCCGACCAGCGCCGACAATCCGATGAGCCAGGCACCGCGCTCGATGATGGCGCGCTGGCTGGCAGCGATGAACGGATCGATGCTGCGGTTGGGCTGGGCCAGGCTGAGCACGCCGATCAGGGTGCGGCCATCGGCCGGGTCGTATACGGGCGCCGCTACATGCATCACCGTATCGCCTTCCTCGCCCGGAATCTCCGGGCTGGAACGGGCACCGTACTCGCCACGCAGGGTGCGGTAGACATCATTCCAGCGCGAATTGTCGCGCCCAAGGTCACGGCCCAGCGAGTCGTAGATGACGATGCCCTTGGCATCGGTGATGGTCACCCGGTAATCCAGCGAGCGCTTCGGGAAACGCCAGACCATTGCCTTCAGGTCGCGCTGCCGTGCCTTGGCCAGGTTGCGGGTGAAGCTGCCGCTGCGGATGGTGCCGTCCTTGACGTCGGCGGCGGCCATCTCGGCCAGCACGTTGGCCGCATCGACCAGGGTCGATTCCATCGCCTGGCGCACACCCGGCTTCACTTCGTTGACGAACACGCGCATCACGAAGAACGCCGCGATGCCGGTGATCAGGAAGAAGCCCAGGAACAGCTTCAGCACCAGGCGCATCGGCTAGACCTCCAGCGCGTAGCCAAGGCCACGGTGGGTGCGGATCGGGTCGTCGCTGGCACCGGCCGCGCGCAGCTTGGCACGCAGCGTCTTTACATGGGTATCGACGGTGCGGTCGGCACTGTCGGCGCTGCTGTCCCAGCCACGGTCCATCAGCTGGGCACGGCTGAGGATGGCACCGGGTCGCTGCAGCAGCGCCTCCAGCAGCGCGTACTCGTAGCGGGTCAGATCCAGTGCCTGGCCACGGAAGCGGATGCGCCGGCCTTCGCGGTCGATGGCGAACGCGCCATGTTCCTGCCAGCCTGCATCGGCGCTGGGCGCTGCGATGACCGGCGCCGCACGGCGCAGGCGTGCACGCACCCGCGCCACCAGCTCGCGCGGCGAGAACGGCTTGGTCATGTAGTCGTCGGCGCCCAGTTCCAGGCCGAGCACCCGGTCCACTTCATCGTTGCGGGCGGTCAGGAAGATCACCGGCAGCTGCGCCACCGGCCCGGGCTGCGCGCGCAGCCGTCGGCAGACCTCGAAGCCGCCCAGGTCGGGCAATCCCACGTCCAGCACCACCACGTCGATATCCCCGGCCTGCAGCCGCTGCAGCGCCTCCCCGCCCAACAGGCAGTGGCTGGCGGCATAGCCCTCGCTGCGCAGCGCATAGAGCACGGTTTCGGCGATGGCGGCTTCGTCCTCGACTACCAGGACATGGGCAACGGGAGCTGTCATGGCGCGCAGCATAGCCGCTGCGGCCGCCGCCCCGTACACTGCCGCCCATGAACTATCGCCACGCCTTCCATGCCGGCAACCACGCCGATGTGCTCAAGCACATCGTGCAGCTGGCCCTGATCGACAGCTTCAAGCGCAAGGACAGCCCGTTCTTCGTGCTCGACACCCACGGCGGTGCCGGCCGCTACCTGCTGGCCAGCGAAGAGAGCCGCAAGACCCTGGAGGCCGAATCCGGGATCATGCGGCTGATGGCCCAGCCCAAGCTGCCGGAGGTGGTCGAGCGCTACCTGAAGGCGGTCCAGGCCGACAACCCGGTCGGCGCGCTGACCAACTACCCGGGCTCGCCGCTGCTGAGCGCACAGGCGATGCGCGCGCAGGACCGGATGGCGGTCTGCGAGCTGCAGGAAGCCGAAACGGCCACGCTGAAGGCCCTGTTCGCCCATGACAGCCGCGTCGATGTGCGCGCTGGCGATGGCTATGCCCTGCTGCGCTCGCTGCTGCCGCCGAAGTTCAACGGCAGCAAGATCGGTCGTGGCCTGGTGCTGATCGATCCGCCGTACGAGGCGCAGGACGCCGAATACCAGAACATCCTGGCTGCCCTGGCCGAGACCCTGGCACGCTGGCCGCAGGCCACCTGTGCGGTCTGGTTCCCGATCAAGCAGCGCCGCACCATCCTGCATTTCCTGCGCAAGGCCACTGCCCTGCCGGTCAAGTCGGCGATGACGATCGAGTTCCTGGTGCGCCCGGACGACTCGCCGCTGCGCCTCAACGGCAGCGGCATGCTGCTGCTCAACCCGCCGTGGCAGTTCGACCGGGTGGTCGGCCCGGCCCTGCCGGCGCTGCGCCAGCACCTGGGCGAACCGGGGGCCAGCACCCGCCTGGATTGGCTCAAAGCCCCCGAATAACGGCCTTCACGAGGCTGTACCGCCGTGAGCCTTTCGTTCACGGAATGCAGCCCCGGTGATGCCACAATCGATGGACCACCAAGGAATCACCCGGTATGGCCACTCGCAACCGCATGCCGCCCTGGCATGAGATCTTCAAGGCTCCCAGCGGCCACGAGCTGCTGATCCGCCCCATCCGCCCGGAAGATGGCGCACCGCTGCAAGCGGCGTTCAGCCTGTTCGGGCCGGAAGAAATCCGTGATCGTTTCCTGCAGGCGGTGACCGAGCTGTCGCCGGAAACCACCCAGCGCCTGACCCACCCCAATCCCAAGACCGAGATCACCCTGGTCGCAGCCGAGTCCCTGCCCGCTGGCGAAGCGGTGGTCGGCGCGGTCGCCCGGGCCTCGATCATCCCCGGTACCCGTGAAGCCGAGTACGCGATCCTGATCAGCCGCTTCCTCATTGGCCAGGGCCTGGGCCGGCAGCTGATGCGCAAGCTGGTGAAGTGGGGCCGCGGCAAGTACCTCGACCGCCTGTACGGCGACGTTGCCGCCGAGAACGAGCCGATGAAGCAGTTGGCCGCCTCGCTGGGCTTCAAGCCGGTGCCGCACCCGACCGGTGCCGAAGGCCTGGTGCGGATGGTGCTGGAGCTGGACAACTGACGGATGCGCCGGGCCCTGCCCGGCCATGCCTACCGGTAGTGCCGGCCGCTGGCCGGCATTGTGTTCCCCCAACGGCACATGAGGCCGTCGGCAAACGGCCGACAAGACCCACCGGGCTTCGATCGGGCTTCTGCTAAAATCCGGGGTCCATGTCGCGTACCTCATACCCCGCCCCGCCGCTGCCGCGCGCCGGCCAGCTCCGCGCCTGGTGGCGCGCCCCCGCCTCGCCGACCGCCCTGGCCTGGTACCTGGCCCAGTCCGCGCGTGCGCATGACGCCCCGCTGCTGGTGATCGCCCGTGACAACCACGGTGCCAACCAGCTCGAAGCCGACCTGCAGACCCTGCTTGGCGGTGACCCGGCCCTGCCTGTGGTCGCCTTCCCGGACTGGGAAACCCTGCCGTACGACCGCTTCAGCCCGCATCCGGACATCATCTCGCAGCGCTTGTCCGCCCTGCACCGCCTGCCGGCGCTGAAGCGCGGCCTGGTGATCGTGCCGGTGCAGACCCTGCTGCAGCAGCTGGCCCCGCGCAGCTATGTGATCGGTGGCAGCTTCGACCTGAAAGTCGGCCAGCGCCTGGACCTGGAAGCCGAGAAGCGTCGCCTGGAAAGCGCCGGCTACCGCAACGTGCCGCAGGTGATGGACCCAGGTGACTTCGCGGTGCGCGGCGGCCTGCTCGACGTGTTCCCGATGGGCGCCGACGAGCCGCTGCGGGTAGAACTACTGGACGAGGACATCGACTCGATCCGTGCCTTCGATCCGGAAAGCCAGCGTTCGCTGGACAAGGTCGAGGCGGTGCACATGCTGCCCGGCCGCGAAGTGCCGATGGACGAGGCCAGCATCGCACGCGTGCTGGCCACGCTGCGCGAGCGTTTCGATGTGGATACCCGGCGCAGTTCGCTGTACCAGGATCTGAAGTCCGGGCTGGCCCCGGCCGGCGTCGAGTACTACCTGCCGCTGTTCTTCGAACGCACCGCGACCCTGTTCGACTACCTGCCCGACGGCAGCCTGCCGGTGGTCTGTACCGGTGCGTATGAAGCGTCCGTCGCGTTCTGGGCGCAGACCGCGGACCGCTATGAGCAGCGCCGCCATGATGTGGAGCGCCCGCTGCTGCCGCCTTCGGCGTTGTACCTGTCGCCGGAGCTGCTGCGCGAGCGCCTGAACGATGCCCCGCGCATCGAGGTGTGGTCGGCTGACCACGCGCGCATCGCCGATGCCCATGCGCTGGGTGACCAGCCGCTGCCGCCGCTGCCGGTGGCCGCGCGCGAGGCCCCCGCTGGCGACGCGCTGAAATCCTTCCTCGGCCACTATCCGGGCCGGGTACTGATCGCCGCCGATTCGCCCGGACGTCGCGAGGCCCTGCTGGAAGTGCTGCAGGCCGCCGAGCTGAAGCCGCCGGTGGTGGCCGACCTGCCCAGCTTCCTCGCCGACGATGCGCGCTTCGCGATCGCGGTGGCACCGCTGGAAGATGGCTTCGCACTGGACGATCCGCGCATCGCGGTGCTGACCGAGCGCCAGCTGTTCCCCGAGCGCGCCGGCAGCACCCGCCGCACGCGCCGTGCCGGCCGCGAGCCGGAAGCGATCATCCGCGACCTCGGCGAGCTGACCGAGGGTGCACCGATCGTGCACGAGGACCATGGCGTCGGCCGCTACCGTGGCCTGATCGCGATGGACGTCGGCGGCATGCCCGGCGAGTTCCTCGAAATCGAATACGCCAAGGGCGACCGCCTGTATGTGCCGGTCGCCCAGCTGCACCTGATCAGCCGCTACTCCGGCGCTTCAGCGGAAACCGCGCCGCTGCATTCGCTCGGTGGCGAGCAGTGGAGCAAGGCCAAGCGCAAGGCCGCCGAAAAGGTGCGCGACGTCGCTGCCGAACTGCTGGAGATCCAGGCCCGCCGCCAGGCGCGTGCCGGCCTGGCACTGCAGGTGGACCGTGCGATGTACGAGCCGTTCGCAGCCGGATTCCCGTTCGAGGAAACCCCCGATCAGCTGGCCGCCATCGACGCCACCCTGCGCGACCTCGCCAGCAGCCAGCCGATGGACCGTGTGGTCTGCGGCGACGTCGGTTTCGGCAAGACCGAGGTGGCGGTGCGTGCGGCATTCGCCGCCGCCAGTGCCGGCAAGCAGGTGGCCGTGCTGGTGCCGACCACGCTGCTGGCCGAACAGCATTACCGCAACTTCCGCGACCGCTTCGCCGATTACCCGCTGAAGGTCGAGGTGCTGTCGCGCTTCAAGAGCACCAAGGAGATCAAGGCCGAGCTGGAAAAGGTCGCTGCCGGCACCATCGACGTCATCGTCGGCACCCATCGCCTGCTGCAGCCCGACGTGAAGTTCAAGGACCTGGGCATGGTCATCGTCGACGAAGAGCAGCGTTTCGGCGTGCGCCAGAAGGAAGCCCTGAAGGCGCTGCGCGCCAACGTGCACCTGCTGACCCTGACCGCCACGCCGATCCCGCGCACCTTGAACATGGCCATGGCCGGCCTGCGCGACCTGTCGATCATCGCCACGCCGCCGCCGAACCGGCTGGCGGTGCAGACCTTCATCACCCAGTGGGACAACGCGCTGCTGCGCGAAGCCTTCCAGCGCGAGCTGGCACGTGGCGGCCAGCTGTACTTCCTGCACAACGACGTGGAGAGCATCGGCCGCATGCAGCGCGAGCTGTCCGAGCTGGTGCCGGAAGCGCGCATCGGCATCGCCCACGGGCAGATGCCCGAGCGCGAGCTGGAAAAGGTGATGCTGGACTTCCAGAAGCAGCGCTTCAACGTGCTGCTGTCGACCACGATCATCGAATCGGGCATCGACATCCCCAACGCCAACACCATCATCATCAACCGCGCCGACCGTTTCGGCCTGGCCCAGCTGCACCAGCTGCGTGGGCGCGTGGGCCGTTCGCACCACCGTGCCTACGCCTACCTGATCACCCCCGACCGCCGCGCGATCACCCCCGACGCTGAGAAGCGCCTGGAAGCGATCGCCTCGATGGACGAGTTGGGCGCCGGCTTCACCCTGGCCACGCACGATCTGGAGATCCGCGGTGCCGGCGAACTGCTCGGCGAGGACCAGAGCGGGCAGATGGCCGAGGTCGGCTTCAGCCTGTACACCGAGCTACTGGAGCGCGCGGTACGCAGCATCAAGCAGGGCAAGCTGCCCGACCTGGATGCCGGCGAGGAAGTGCGTGGTGCCGAGGTCGAACTGCATGTGCCGGCATTGATCCCGGAAGACTACCTGCCGGACGTGCATACCCGCCTGACCCTGTACAAGCGTATTTCCAGCGCGCGCGACAGCGATGCGCTGCGCGAACTGCAGGTGGAGATGATCGATCGCTTCGGCCTGCTGCCGGATGCGGCCAAGCACCTGTTCGCCATCGCCGAGCTGAAGCTGAAAGCCAACGCGCTGGGCATCCGCAAGCTGGACCTGGGCGAGAACGGTGGCCGCATCGTGTTCGAGTCCAAGCCGAACATCGATCCGATGGCGGTGATCCAGCTGATCCAGAAACAGCCAAACCTCTATGCCATGGAAGGGCCCGACAAGCTTCGCATCAAGCATCCGCTGCCGTTGCCGGAGGACCGCTTCAACGCGGCCCGCGCCCTTCTGACCACCCTCGCCCCGGGTTGATCGCCCCCGAACACCCCGCACCGGTCCCCACCCGGTGCGGGCGGATGACCATGTTTCCTGACGCCGTACCCGCCCCCGACCTGCTGCATGCACAGGCCTGCCTGATCGATGCCCTCTCGATGTCGCTGCAGATGCGCGACGCTTACACCCGCCACCATTGCGACCGCGTTGGCCTGCTCGCGCAGCGCCTGGCCACGCACTGCGATCTGGATGACGAGGCCAGTGCGCAGATCGGTCTGGCCGCACGCTTCCATGACATCGGCAAGATCGGCATTCCCGATGAGGTGCTGCTGGCCCCGCGCCGGCATACCGATGAGGAGCGCGCGATCATGCGCGAGCATCCGGTGCGCGGTGAACACATCTTCCTGGCCACCGGCCGCAGCGATGCGGCACCGGTTGCGCGGCTGATCCGCGCCCATCACGAGGCGTTCGATGGCAGTGGCTATCCCGATGGGCTGCGCGGCGAGAGCATTCCGTTGGGCTCACGCATCGTCACCGTTGCGGATGCCTATGACGCGATGACCAGCGTGCGTCCCTACCGTGCCGCGATGGAACACGAGACGGCACTGCGCATCATCGACGAGCAATCCGGTGGTCTGATCGACCCTTACGTTCTGCAACGCCTCCATCGCCTGCTGGCGCAGGAACCTGAGCTGGCCTGAGATCTTCCCGCACGTGAAACGACCCGCCGGTAGAGTCGACTGTTAGTCGACTGCTCTTCGTCCAGATCGAGAAAATCCCGCGCTGCGCGCGATAGTCGACCAACGGTCGACTCTACCAAGCGGACTCCGTCGAACCGGTTGGTCGACTCCCGGCACGTGAAACGACCCGCCGGTAGAGTCGACTGTTAGTCGACTGCCCTTCGTCCAGATCGAGAAAATCCCGCGCTGCGCGCGATAGTCGACCAACGGTCGACTCTACCAAGCGGATTCCGTCGAACCGGTTGGTCGACTCCCGGCACGTGAAACGACCCGCCGGGTAGAGTCGACTGTTAGTCGACTGCCCTTCGTCCAGATCGAGAAAATCCCGCGCTGCGCGCGATAGTCGACCAACGGTCGACTCTACCAAGCGGATTCCGTCGAACCGGTTGGTCGACTCCCGGCACGTGAAACGCCCGGCGGTAGAGTCGACTGTTAGTCGACTGCTCTTCGGATCGAGAAAATCCCGCGCTGCGCGCGATAGTCGACTGACACTCGACTCTACCCGTCCGCTCATCGCTATCGGCCTGGAAAACAAAAGGCCCGGCGTTCGCCGGGCCTTTCGCACGCATCACGGGTGATCGATTACCAGATCACCACGCGCTTGTCGTCGGCACGCACCATCGCGTCGCCGGCCTTGCACTGGAACGCCGCAGAGAAGGACGGCATGTTCGACGGTGCACCGTTGGCTCGGAAGTTGGCCGGCGCATGCGGGTCGGTGTTCAGGCGTACGCGCAGCTCACCGTCGGTGAAGTTGCGGCGCCACACGGTGGCCCAGTTCATGAAGAAGCGCTGGTCCTGGCTGTGGCCATCCACTTCCACATTCGCCTTCGGGTCTTCCTTCAGCGCCATCTGCAGTGCGTCGTAGGCCACGGTCAGGCCACCCAGATCGCCGATGTTCTCGCCCAGGGTCAGCTTGCCCTTCACGAACACGCCCGGCACCGACTCGTAGCCATCGAACTGTGCAACCAGCTGGTCGGTACGCTCGGTGAAGGCCTTGCGGTCGGCGTCGGTCCACCAGTTGTCGAAGTTGCCGTTGGCGGCGAACTGGCTGCCCGAGTCGTCGTAGCCGTGCATCATTTCGTGGCCGATGACCGCACCGATGCCGCCGTAGTTCAGCGCCGGATCGGCCTTGGCGTCGAAGAACGGCGCCTGCAGGATCGCCGCCGGGAACACGATCTCGTTCTTGGTGGCGTTGTAGTAGGCGTTGACCGTCTGCGGGGTCATGCCCCACTCGGTCTTGTCCACCGGCTTGCCGATCTTGTCCAGCATGTAGCGGTAGTTGAACGCACGCGCTGCCTGCATGTTGCCGAGGTAGCTGTCGCCGTTGGTCTGCAGGCCCGCCCAGTCACGCCACTTGTCCGGGTAGCCGATCTTCGGGGTGAAGCTGGCCCACTTTTCCAGTGCCTTCTTCTTCGTTTCCTCGCCCATCCACGGCAGCTGCTCCAGACGCGCCTTCAATGCCTGCGACAGGTTCTCCACCAGGTGCTGCATGGCCACCTTCGACTCGGCCGGGAACACGGCGTCGACGTACAGCTGGCCAAGGGCTTCACCCATGCCACCGTTGACCGACTCCAGCACGCGCTTCCAGCGCGGCTGCATTTCCTGCTGGCCGCGCAGGGTCTTGCCATAGAACTCGAAGTTGGCCTTCTCGAACTGGCTGCTCAGGTACGGCGAGGCGTCGTCGATGGTGTGGAAGCGCAGGTAGGCCTGCCAGGTGCTGGCCGGCACATCGGCCAGCATCTTGTCCATTTCACCGAAGAAGCCCGGCTGGGCCAGCGAGAACTTCTGTGCGGCCGGCACCTTCAGGGTGTCGAACAGCGCGGTCCAGCTGAAGTTCGGGGTCAGCTTGTCGGCGTCTGCGGCGCTGAGCGGGTTGTAGCGCTTGGCCGGGTCACGCATTTCGATGCGCGACATCGAGGCCTTGGCCAGGCGGGTTTCAAAGGCCATCACGGCCTTGGCCTGCTCGGCGGCCTGCGCGGCGTCCACGCCGGACAGGGTCAGCACCTGCGCGATGTAGGCCACGTAGGCGTCGCGGATCTTGGCCTGCGCATCGTCGAAGTAGTAGCCCTTCTCCGGCAGGCCCAGGCCGCCCTGGCCGACGTAGGCGATGACGTTGGCCGAATCCTTGTAATCAGCATTGGCAAACAGCGAGAACAGCACGCCCTTGCCCTCGGCCTGGCTGTCGCGCAGGTACTGGGTGATGGCGGCGGTATCGTTCAGCGCGGTGATCTTGTCCAGCTGCGGCTGCAGCGGCGCGAGGCCGGCGGCTTCGATCTTGGCTTCGTCATTGCCGGTCTTCCAGATGTCACCGATCTTGGCTTCCACCGAGCCGGCCTTGGCCTGGCTGGCGGCGGCCTGCTGCACCAGCGCGTGCTGCACTTCCAGCGAGCGCTCGCGCAGGATCTCGAAGCTGCCCCAGGTGGTCTGGTCACCCGGCACCGGGTTGGCATTCAGCCACTTGCTGTTGACGAAGCCATTGAGGTCGGTACAGGCCGAGATGGCCGGATCGAGGTCGGCGCTGTTGAGCGAGATCAGCGGCGTCTTGATCTGCGACAGGTCGAAGGCCGGTTTGGCGTCGGCACCGGCCGCCGGTGCGGTTTCGTTCTTGCCACAGGCCGCCAGCGAGGCAGCGATGGCGATGGTCAGGCCCAGCGGGACCAGGTTGCGGACGTTCATGAGGCTCTCCTGCGGGTAATTTCACAGGGTAGCCGGGGAGGCCCACGACAGGGACCGGCCAAAGGTCACAGGGGGAACGCCCGTGGTCGCAAGCGGGTGTGTGCAGACCGTTGGTCCGCACACACCCAGCAGAAGAATACCCACCAACGGTGGGTATCTACTTATTTCGCCTTGCCCTGGTTGGCCACGGCTTCAGCAGCCTTGCGCGCCGCTTCCGGGTCGCCCAGGTAGCGGAACGACTGCACCGTCAGGTCGTCGTTCAGTTCGAACAGCAGCGGGATGCCGGTCGGGATGTTCAGCTCGAGGATTTCCTCGCGCGAGACATTGTTGAGGTACTTGTACAGCGCGCGCAGCGAGTTGCCGTGGGCGGTGACCAGCACGGTCTTGCCGTCCTTCAGCTGCGGCGCGATCGCGTCGTGCCAGTACGGCAGCACGCGATCCAGGGTGGTGGCCAGCGATTCGGTGCCCGGCAGCGCGTTGCGGTCCAGGCCGGCGTAGCGGCGGTCATGGATCGGGTGGCCCGGATCTTCCAGCTCCATCGGCGGCGGCGGGATGTCGTACGAACGGCGCCACACCTTGACCTGCTCCTCGCCGTGCTTGGCGGCGGTCTCGGCCTTGTCCAGGCCCTGCAGGCCGCCGTAGTGACGCTCGTTGAGGCGCCAGGACTTGTTCACCGGCAGCCAGTCCTGCTCCAGCTCGGCCAGCGCACCCTGAAGGGTGTGGATGGCGCGCTTCAGTACGGAGGTATGGGCGACGTCGAACTGCAGGCCTTCCTCGCGCATCAGGCGACCGGCGGCGGCCGCTTCCCGGCGCCCCTGCTCGGTCAGGTCGACGTCGACCCAGCCGGTGAAGCGGTTGTCCAGGTTCCACTGGCTCTGGCCATGGCGCAACAGTACGAGTTTACGGGTCACTGCAGGGTCTCCAACGCGAGGAAAGGCAGGCCGCCATTGTAGCCCCGGCTGCCGCTCACCGGGCCGTGGCGCCGCGCATGCGATGCTCCAGCCAATGAATACGGTGATCGACCCCGGGCGCTGGGAAGGCAGCGTCGCCGCTGTCCGCGCGCAGCAGACCCAGCTTGCCAGCCGCGTGGAGCGCCAGGACCGCCTGCCACGCAACGTGCGCTGGCTGGCCGGGCTGGATGTGGGCTTTGAGGACAACGGTGCCACCACCCGCGCCGCAGCGGTCCTGCTGGATGCGAAGACATTGCAGCCCGTGGCGCAGGAAATAGCGCGCATTCCCACGGTGATGCCGTACATTCCCGGCCTGCTCAGCTTCCGGGAGTTGCCAGCTCTGCTGGCCGCACTGGCGCTGCTGCCACGCACGCCGGAACTGGTGTTCGTCGATGGCCACGGCATCAGCCATCCGCGCCGGCTGGGCGTGGCCGCGCATCTGGGCGTGGTCACCGACCTGCCCAGCATCGGTGTGGCCAAGTCGAAACTGGTCGGCCGCTTCGTCGAACCGGGCGCCGAGGCCGGCGCGCATACGCCGCTGCTCGATGGCGATGAGCAATTGGGTTGGGTGCTGCGCAGCAAGCTGCGCTGCAAGCCGCTGTTCGTGGCCGGTGGCCATCGGGTCAGTGCCGATACCGCGCTGGACTGGGTGCAGCGCACCCTGCGCGGTTACCGGCTGCCGGAGCCGACCCGGCTGGCGGATCGGCTGGCCTCGCGACGGGACGAATGACCGCACCGGGCATTCCCCGGTGCGGCTTTCATTTTCATTCAACGATGCACGTGGCCGCGATGGCCCTGCGCGTCCTCGTCGTGGTCATGACCTTCATGGCCCTCATGCTCGCCGCCCTTCACCGGCGCCGGCTCACCACAGGCTTCGCCGCAGTGGTCCGCTTCAAGCTGCAGTGTCACGTGCTCGATGCCGAAGTCATCGTGCAGGCGCCCGCTCAGCTCACGGCGCAGCGCATCGGCATCGGTGCCGTCGCGCGTAACGACATGCGCGGTCAGCGCCGGCGTGCTGGAGGCCAGCGCCCACACGTGCAGGTCATGCACGTCCATTACCGCGGCGTGGCTGGACAGGCTGTCGCGCACCTTGGCCACGTCCATGCCCTTGGGCACGCCTTCCAGCAGCACGTTGATCGCCTCGCGCATCAGCACCCAGGTGCGCGGCAACACCCACAGGCCGATCAGCACCGCCAGGATCGGATCGATCGGCTTCCAGCCGGTGAACTGGATCAGCACCGCACCCGCAATCACCGCCACCGAGCCGAGCATGTCCGCCCATACTTCCAGGTAGGCGCCCTTCACGTTGAGACTCTCGCCGCTGCCGGCCTGCAGCAGGCGCATCGAGATCAGGTTGATGACCAGGCCGGCCGAGGCGATCACCAGCATGCCGGTGGAGGCGATCTCCTGCGGCTTGCTGAAGCGCCCGACGGCTTCCCACAGGATGTAGCCGGCAACCACGAACAGCATCGCGCCGTTGATCATTGCGCCCAGCGCTTCCAGGCGCGCATAGCCGTAGGTGCGGCGCGCATCCGGCGGGCGCCGGCTCAGCCGCACCGCGACCAGCGCGATCATCAGGGCCAGCGCGTCGGTGGCCATGTGTGCCGCGTCGGACAACAGCGCCAGGCTGTTGGTCCAGAACGCGCCCACCACTTCGACGACGAGGAAGGTGGAGGTCAGGCCGAGCGCCCACCACAAGGGTTTCTCGTGGCGGATCTCGGATGGCAGGTGATCGTGGTCGTGGCCCATGGCAACAGCTCCTTTGCGATGGAGGCAGGCTACGCCGACGGCCGTGGGGAAACTATCACGGTGTTTATAACATTGCAGACTGCACGTCGCGGCTCGCCGCAGCTTGCGCCCGTGCCGGGCCACACTATGATGACCACATCCCCTCTGGACGGGGAACGGGCAGCCAGACCGCTTCGGCGTTGCGGCCCGCAATGGACACCCAAGCACAAGGAATCCGGAACATGTGGACTACCAAGACCCCCTGGGTCGCCGTCGCCGTGGCCTTCACGCTGGGCGTGGCCGCAAGCGCCTCGGCCAAGACCTGCCAGCAGAACTTCCAGGCGGTAGGCGACCCCCGCAATGGCCAGTTTTTCACCTCCGAGGTCACCCTTCCCGGCCTGAAGCCCCGCAGTGCGCTGGGCCAGCTGCGCAAGGCGGCACTCGACGAAGGCAACAACTTCGTCAGCGGAGATGTCATCACCGAGACCGAAGGCCAGATGTACGTGCTGCAGACCGACACCAAGATGCCGCTGGTCAGCATCATCACCGCCTCCAATGGCGGCAACGTGGTGGTCGGTACCAAGCTGTCACGCGGGCAGACCGCCAAGGAAGAGGACGCACGCAGCGCGCTGTGTGGCTGGCTGGACAAGCTCAAGACCGGCCCCGAAGGCGAGGCGATCGCGGAAGCCGTGCGTGTCTCCAGCGGTTTCGACAAGCCGATCCAGGCCACTGCGGTCGGCATGTCCACCGAAATGGGCAAGGACGCCAAGCGGCTGCAGCGGGAAATCAACACCGCACCGCTCAGGGCGCTGTTCTCCGGCACCAGCACCCCGCCGGATACCGATGCGATGTACCAGCCGTTGCTCGTCAAGTATTTCGGCCGTCGTTTCATCATCGATGGCCAGGTGTACACCGCCCAGCCCAACCGCTTTGCCAAGACCTTCGAGGTGGGCTATCTGGTCACCAAGATGAAGGGCATCGGTGGCATCGGCGGGCGCCAGTCGAACGACGACAACAATGCCAACTTCACCGTGCACTGTGCGCTTGCGCCGGATCAGATGGCGCTGGGCGCCACCCTGCGCGAGAACGACTGGGTGAAACTGGAAGGCGTGGTCGACAAGATGGACACCGGTGGCGTCCACCTGCGCGATTGCCGGCAGGTGAAGTAGCCTTCAGGCTGCGCCGGGGAACGCCCCGGCGCAGGCCTCATCGGGTCAGAACCCGAAGCGCAGGCTGGCCCAGTACGCGCGGCCCGGCTCGTTGTAGGTCGCCGCGCCGGCATCGCTGCTGTTGGCCTCGCGGAACAGGCGCTTGTCGGCCAGGTTGTTCACGCCGAAGCCGAAGCTGACCGTCTCGGTCACCTTGTAGCGCGCGCTCACGCCCCAGATGTTGTACGCACCGCGATCCTGCAGTGCGATCGATGGGTCGCAGGTGCCGGTGCAGCGCGGATCATTGTTGATGTTGGTGGTGGCCGGCTTCTGCTTGCCGTAGAACGTGCCGGTCAGCAGCAGCGACAGCTTGTCGGTGGCCTGCCAGTCCAGCATCGTGTTGACGGTGTACTTCGGAATCACCGACAGCGGCTGGCCGGTGCGCTTGTTCTCGTTCTCCACCATGTAGGTGAAGTTGTTGCTCCACTTCAGGCGGTTGCCCTGCTCGCCCAGCAGCGGGATCACCAGGTTGCCTTCCAGCCCCTGCACGATCGCCTTCGGCGCGTTCTCCCAGCGGAAGATGCGGCCCCTGGTGTCGGCAGTCAGGCCGATCTGGGTGTAGCCGGCCTGGATCTTGTCCTTGTAGTCGTTATGGAAGTAAGTCAACGAGGCCTGCCAGCCGCTCTGCGGTGCCCACTCGATGCCGAGTTCCTTGTTCAGGCTGGTTTCCGCCTTCAGGTCCGCATTGCCGCGCATGTAGCAGCCGGCGCCCAGGCTCGGCAGTGCATTCGGGCAGCCATTGCCACGGGTGTAATACAGATAGTCCGGATTCGACTGGTACAGGTTCGGCGCCTTGAACGCCCGGGCGATGCCGCCCTTCACCACCCAGTCGCCGTTGATGCGGAACTGCGCGTTGAGGCTGGGGCTGGTGTTGTTGCCGAACTGGCTGTGGTGGTCGAAGCGCAGGCCCGGGGTAACGATCCAGCGCTCACCCAGGTAGATGTTGTCTTCGACGAACACGGCGGTGGTCTGCGCATCGGCCTTGCCCCGCGCACGATCGGCCGACAGCCCCGGGATGCCGCCGCCGCTGCTGCTGGACTGGCTCATCGAGTACGGGTCGGTCAGGCGGCTGTCCAGGTATTCAAAGCCAAGCGTCCAGATGTTCTCGGCACCACCCAGCGTGGTCGGGAAGCTCACTTCGCCGTCCAGCTGGTAGTTGCGCAGTCGCGAGGTCGACCAGTCGCTGCCGTTGAAGCTGCCTTCCGGGCCACCGGCCAGGCCTTCGTTGATGCGTGAGTTGTTCACCGCCTCCACCGCGGCCGTCACCCGCGAGGTCACGTCGCCCCAGCGGCCACGATGGGTGATCGCGCCGGTGTTGCGGTACATGCGGTTGGTCTCCGCTTCGCCCTCGGCCAGTGCCGCCAGGTCAACACCGGTCGATGTACCGGTGGTGCTGACCGCGCGATCACCAGCGTAGATGTTGCCCTGGCGGCTGGTGCCGGCTTCGAACTCCACCACCTGGTTGGCGGTCACGTCCCAACGCAGCAGCGCGTTGACATCGCGGTTCTTGACGCCCTCGCGACCGGCCGGCGGCACCGCGTTGGGGTTGGTAGCGTACTGGCGGTTGAGCTCCAGCGAGTCCGCGTCGGTCTTGTTGAGATTGCCGTACAGGCGGAACGACAGGGTGTCGGTCATCGGCCCACTCAGCTGCAGGCCGACGCGTTCGCTGCCACCTTCGGCGCTGTGTTGGGGCACCAGCCCATACAGATCCACCGCACCGGTCAGGTCGCCGGTCGGGCGCTTGGTGATGATGTTGACCACGCCGCCGGAGGCACCGGAGCCATAGCGTGCCGCCGCCGGGCCGCGCAGCACTTCGATGCGCTCGATCATTTCCGCCGGCACCCAGTTGGTGTCACCGCGGGTATTGCGCTCGCCGCTGCGCCCCATGCGCACGGCATCGCGTGCGCCGATGCGCTTGCCATCGACCAGGATCAGGGTGTTTTCCGGGCCCATGCCACGCAGGTCGATCTGGCGGTTGTTGCCGTACTGGCCCGAGGCGCTGTTGCCGGTCAGGTTGACGCCCGGCATGGTCCGCAACAGCTCGGCGATGTCGTTGGCTGGCGGGCGCCGGGCGATATCCTCGGCGGTGATGGTCGAGGTACCCAGTGCCTGGCGCGCGATCTGCGAGGCGGTGACGTGCACCGTGTCGATGTCGGTGGCGTCGGTTTCGGCCTGGGCGGTCAGGGCGCTGCCCGCCAGCAGGGCGGCGACGGCAAGCGCCAGCGGGCGCGGTGAATGGACAACGGCAGGAGACATGATCAGGACCTTCTGGCAGGGCTGCGGGGCCTCTGGCAAAGGCTTGAGGCAACGACGAGGGGGGGAGGCGGAGCCGTCCTGCAGGCACCTGCAGCCCGCTCCGTGCGCGCATTCTCCCATCAATGCGAGTGATTCTCAAATGCGTTCACTCATTGCCGCAGCGGCGTCGATGTGCTTTGCGCACCGTGCAAGCCTGCACCGCGCGTAAACTGGCCGGCTACCCCGCCATCAACCGTATGCCACCGCGGCCGATACCCATGGTTTGCCGTACGCAGTCAGAGATCGACGTGGAACCACCCCAACTGGACGATGCCAGCCAGCCGCTGGCCGAGGCCTGGCAGCAATGCCTGCTACAGGCCGGCCCTGCCGCCACCGCGCTGCTCAACGCCGCTGCCACCGATGCCCCACCCGCGCTGGCCCAGCGCTTTTACGAAGTGCTGCTGCAGGACGGGCGCGCACGCCGCTTCCTGTCCCACGACCAGGTCAAGCAGCGCCTGCAGCCGGCCATGCAGCGCTGGCTGGTACAGCTGCTGACCACCGACGCCGCTGGCATCGCCACCACGGTCGCCTCGCAGCGGGTGATCGGCGACGTACACGCACGGGTCGGCATCCCGGTCGACCTGGTCACCCGCGGTGCGCGCGTGCTCAAGCACGAGCTGTTCGTGCGCCTGCGCGCCGACGCGCCCGACAGCGCGACCGCGTTCGCCGCCATCGCCTGCCTCAGCGCGATCATGGACATCGCCATGGAAGGCATGACCCTGGCCTACACCCATGCGCGCGAGCGCTCCACCCGTGCCGACGCCGCCTACCGGCTGTTCTCGCTGGTACAGAACGTCGGTACCGAACGCGAGCGCCAGCGCGCATTGCTGCTGGACTGGGAGAACGCCCTGCTCTACGCCCTCGCCGGCCACGTGCAGGCCAGCGACAACGCCAGCCTGGCCACCTCGGAGTTCGGCCTGTGGTTCACCCACAAGGGCATCCCCAGCTTCGGCGAAAGCAGCGAAACGCAGCAGGTGGGCCAGTTGATGGCCCGCATTGACGGCCACCTGCAGCGCGCGAGTGGCGATGCTCCGGCGCAGCGACTGGCGGTGCTGCCGGCCATCCGCGAGGACCTGGCCGCCATCCGCACCCTGATGACGCTGCTGTTCGAGCGCATCGGCGAACTGGATGCCGGCAGCGACGCGCTGACCAACCTGCTCAACCGTCGCTTCCTGCCCACCGTGCTGCGCCGGGAAATCGAGCTGGCCACGCGCAACCGCACACCGTTCTCGCTGCTGCTGCTCGACCTGGATCATTTCAAGGCAATCAACGACGGCCATGGCCACGATGCCGGCGACCGTGCGTTGCAGCACGTGGCCGGCCTGCTCGGCCAGCTCACGCGTGGCAGCGACTACCTGTTCCGCTATGGCGGCGAAGAATTCGTGGTGGTGCTGGTGGCCGCCAGCGAGTCGCAGGCGACCGTGATCGCCGAGAACCTGCGCCGACAGATCGCACAATCACCGGTAGCACTGGCCAATGGCCAGGTGCTGGAGCTGACCGCCAGCATCGGCGTGGCCGGTCACGATGGTCATCCGGACTACGAGCGGTTGATGGCACGTGCCGACGCCGCGATGTACGAGGCCAAGCGCAGCGGCCGCAACCGCGTGGTGGTCGCCAGCGCGGACCTGCAGGAAGCCCCGGGGCGGCGTGCACTGCAGCGATGACGGCAGGACAGGTAGAGTCGACCGCTGGTCGACTATCGCGCGCAGCGCGGGATTTTTCGCCGTCGGAACGAAGAGCAGTCGACTAAAAGTCGACTCTACCGGTTCGCGCGCCAGCCGCTGCTTTCACCGCCCCCACCCGCCATGCTGCCCACCACAGCAGCGCCAGCAACGCGATGCCTGCCCCCAGCAGGCACACGGCAGGCCAGCCATGCCGCACCTGCATCCAGGGCCCCGCCGCCGCGCCTGCACCACTGCCCAGTGCATAGAACAGCATGTACAACGCCACCAGGCGCCCATGCTGTTCTGCCGGTGCACGCAGCAACAATGCCTGGTTCGAGACATGCAGTGCCTGGCCGCCGAGGTCGAGCACGACCACCCCCAGCAGCAGCAAGGACAGCGAATGCGGGAGGCCCAGCAGCGGCCACCACGCGACCAGCATCAACAACAGCGCGCCGAGGCTGACCCGATGCGCGAAACCACGGTCCATCCAGTGTCCGACCCGCGCCGCCATCAGCGCACCGACCACGCCGGCCAGGCCGAGCGCGCCGATGGTTGCGGTCGACCAGTGCAGCGGCGGTGCCGACAGCGGCAAGGGTGCCGCCGCCCAGAACACATTGAGGCCGGCAAACAGCAGCAATGCCAGCGGCCCGCGCTCGCGCAGCGTTCGATCGCGGCGCAGCATGCCCAGCATCGAGCCCAGCAGCTCGCGCCAGCGTGGAGGGACCGACGGCACCGGTACTGCGGGCAGGCGCCGCCACAGCAGCGCCGCCAACGCTGCCATCACCACCGCTGACAGCAGGTAGACCCTCTGCCAGCCAAAGGCCGCCGCCACCGTACCGGACACCACGCGCGCCAGCAGCAGGCCGATGAACACGCCGCCCTGCACCACACCGACCACGCGACCGCGCTGCTCGGGCGGTGCCAGCATGGCGGTATAGGCAATCAGGCCCTGGGTCAGCGCGGTGCCCAGCAGGCCTGCCAGCAGCATGCCCGACAACAGCCAGCTCGCCGTGCGTGACGCCGCCAGCCACAACAGGGCCAGCACCAGCGCGATCAACTGCAGCCGCAGCAGGCGTCGCCGGTCGCCGCGGTCTGCCAGCGGCAGCAGGCCAAGCAATGCCAGCACGCTGCCGGCCTGGGTGGCAGCCAGCACTGCGCCGGCCACCGCCCGGTCCAGCGCAAAGGCGCGTGCAAGCTGATCCAGCAGCGGCTGCGCGTAGTAGACGTTGGCGACGCTGGCGCCGGCGGCAGCCGCAAGCAGGACCAGCAGCGGGCGGGGAAGCGATGTGGCACTCATCATATGGTTGCACTTTGAAACCAGATGCAGGCTATCGCCATTGGTTTTAAACTGCAACCACATTCGGAGATACCCAGCATGCACGCCGACAGCCCCTGCCCTGTAGCCCGCAGTGCCGACCTGCTCGGTGACCGCTGGGCATTACTGGTGATCCGCGACGCGTTCGACGGCATCACCCGCTTCGGTGATTTCCAGCGCAGCCTCGGCGCGGCGCGCAACATCCTCAGCGACCGCCTGCGCCGGCTGGTCGAGGCCGGCATCCTGCAGCTGCAGCCAGCCTCCGATGGATCGGCCTACCAGGAGTACGTGCTCACCGCCGCAGGCCTGGAACTGTTCCCGCTGCTGGTCGCACTGCGCCAGTGGGGAGAGCGCCATCGCTTCGGTGCAGGCGAAGCCCATTCGCAGCTGATCGAATTGGCGACGCGGCGGCCGCTGCCCTACATGCAGCCGCGCGGGCGCGATGGCCAGCCGCTTCAGCCCACTGCCACCCGCGTGCGCAAGCTCAAGGACGACGGGCGCGACACCTGATCCGCCCATTCGCGCACACCGACGGACGCCCGCGCCGGTTAGCATCGGATCTTTCCGCCGCTGGATGCCGCCGATGTCGCGCTGTCGCCCTTCCCTGCTGACCGCCCTGCTGTTGCCGCTGCTGGCCTGCGCCACAGCAACCACGCAGGCCCGCGAGGTTGCCGCGCCCGCCGACCACGTACAGGCCGATGGACCCTATGTGTTCCGCCAGGGCAACCAGCTGCAGGCCAGATGGATCTGCGACGACAAGGTCGAGTCTCACACACTTGCCACGCAGGCCGCAGGCACCGACATCACCCCGCGTTGCGGCTACGAACACAGCGTGCACGTGGCCGCCCCGAATGCTCCGTCGGTCTCCGTGCTGCCGGCCGTGCCGCGCATCGTGGCGCTGTCCGACATCCACGGCCAGTACGGGCTGCTGGTGCGCCTGCTGCGTGCCCACAAGGTCATCGACGCACAGGACCGCTGGGCGCTGGGCAAGGACACCCTGGTCATCGCCGGCGATGTGTTCGACCGCGGCCCGCAGGTAACCGAAGCCTTCTGGCTGCTGTATGGCCTGCAGCAGCAGGCGGCCGCCGCCGGCGGCGCGGTGCACTTCGTGCTCGGCAACCACGAGACCATGGTGCTGTACGACGACCTGCGCTACGTCAACCCGAAATACCTGCGCAGCGCCCAGCTGCTCGGCCGCAGCTACCCGCAGCTGTATGGCGCCGACTCGGTGATCGGCCAGTGGCTGCGCACCCGCCCGGTGCTGCTGAAGATCGGCGATACCCTGTTCCTGCACGGCGGCATCTCGCCCGAGGCGGTGCAGCTGGCGCTGGACCCGGCACGCACCAACGCGGCCTATCAGGCCTCGCTGGGCCTGCCCAAGGCCGAAGTGAAGGCCGACCCGGCCACCGCACCGCTGTATGACGGCAAGACCAGCCCGATCTGGTACCGCGGCTATTTCGATGGCCGCCTCGACACCGCGGGTGTGCAGGCTGTGCTCGACCGCCTGCAGCTCAAGCGCATCGTGGTTGGCCATACCTCGATGCCGCACGTCAGCAGCTTCCACGGCGACCGCGTGATCGCCATCGACAGCAGCATCAAGAACGGCGAGAACGGCGAACTGCTGTTCATCGAGGGTGGCAAGCTCAGCCGTGGCCTGCTGGATGGTTCGCGGGTGCCGCTGGCGCTCGGTGAGCCGGGCCTGCAGGACTGAATGGAGGGACAGCGCGACGGTGCCGGGAGGTGCCGACGCGCTCCACCTGCAGCCGGTTTGCGGCTACCCTCGGCAGCCGAGAGGCCCACCCCCGTCCATCCGGTGGGCCTGACCGTTACAGGAGCCCCGCGCATGCGCGTTCTGATTGCTGAAGACGACCCGGATATCGCCTCCGGCCTGTGCGCCTCGCTGCGCCGGCAGGGGCACGTGGTCGACCACGTCGACAACGGTGCGCACGCCGATGCTGCACTGGGCTCGACGCAGTACGCGCTGCTGGTACTGGACCTGGGGCTGCCGCAGCTGGATGGCCGCGACGTGCTGCAGCGCCTGCGCCAGCGCGGTGATGGCCTCGCAGTGCTGGTGGTGACCGCCCGTGACGGCCTGGCCGAGCGCGTGCGTGTGCTCGACCTGGGTGCCGATGACTACCTGGTCAAGCCGTTCGCGCTGGACGAGTTCGAAGCGCGCGTGCGCGCCCAGCTGCGCCGGGTCACCAGCAATGGCAACCCGGACCTGCGCATCGGCCGCCTTCGCATCGACCTGGCCGGGCATCGGGTGTGGATCGACGACCAGTCGCTGGAACTGACCGCACGCGAGTTCGGCCTGCTGTCGGCACTGGCAGTGCGCGCCGAGCGCATCGTGTCACGCGCGCAGTTGGTGGAAGCGCTGTGCGACTGGGGCCAGGACCTGACCGACAACGGCCTGGACATCGCCCTGCACCGCCTGCGCCGCAAGCTGCAGCCCGGCGGCATGGGCATCCGCACCGTGCGCGGGCTGGGCTACATGCTGGAAGACGCGCAGGACGACAGCACCCCGTGATCAGTGGACCGCCCAGCCTGCGCCGGCGCCTGCTCGCCTTCCTGGCGCTGCCGATGCTGGGTCTGCTCACCTTCAACACGATCCTGGCCTACTACGTTGCGCTGGACTATTCCAACCGCATCCACGACCGCAACCTGATCGACGACACGCATTCGTTCGCGCAGATGCTGAGCACCATGCCGGTGACCAGCGACCTGTCGCCGCAGGCGCGCTTCCTGATCGAGTACGACCCCGACGGCCATCGCTACTTCAACGTCGACAGCAGCCGCATGGGTACGCTCAGCGGCAATGCCGACTTCAGCCCGTATGCCCCTTCTCAGGACTGCACCGGCGTGCATCCGGCGCTGTACGACGGCAACCTCAATGGCCAGCAGGTGCGCATGGCCACGGTCTGCACGCAGGCGATGAACGATCCGCAGGACCAGCTGGCGGTGACCGTGGCCGAGAGCATGGCCGACCGCCGACAGCGGGCGCGCGAGATCCTGATGATCATCATCCCGCTGATGACCATGCTGGCGCTGGGCACCGCAGCACTGGTCTGGTTCGGCGTGACCTACGGCCTGCGCATCCTCACGCCGCTGAGGACCCGCCTGGCGCAGCGCCGTGGCGAACTGGCACCGATCTCCGACGCCGACGTACCGGAGGAGATCCAGCCACTGATCAGCACCATCGACGATCTGTTTGCCCGCCAGGCGGAAATGATCACCCTGCAGAACCGCTTCATTGCCGATGCCGCGCACCAGCTGCGTTCGCCGCTGGCGGGCATGGCCCTGCACGTGGACCAGGCGCTGGCACACGGTGACCCCGATACGGTGCGCGAGGCGCTGCAGCACATCCGCCGGCTCAACCAGCGCACTGCCCGGGTCAGCACCCAGCTGCTGGCGCTGAGCCGGGCGCAGACCGTGCCCGATACCGTGGAAGCACTGGACCTGTGCGAGCTGGTGCCGCAGTGGGTTGGCATGCGCGTGCCGGAGGCGATCCGCGATGGCATCGACCTCGGCTACCGCGGCAGCCCCCATCCGCTGCGTGTGCTCGGCAACGGCGCCATGCTGCAGGAGGCGCTGGACAACCTGATCGACAACGCCCTGCGTTATGCCGGCCGCAATGCCACCGTCACGGTGGGCGTGCACGCGCTGGACGACAATGATGTCGAACTCTATGTGGAAGACAACGGCCCCGGCGTGCCCGACGACGTGATGCCACGGCTGGGCGAGCGCTTCTTCCGGGCGCCGGGCACCGCTGCCAGCGGCACCGGCCTCGGCCTGGCCATCGCGCACGAGGCGGTAGAGCACTTCGGCGGCCGCCTGAGCTTCCTCAACCGCCCGGGCGGGGGGCTCAAGGTCGCCATCACGCTGCCGCTGCTGAAGGCCCCCTGACCCGGCTCGGCGCTCTGAAAGGCTGGTGAAAATCGCGCTTGCGATCCTGCCATCCCCACTGCCGTCCCGGAGCCGCCAGGTGACCGAATCGCACGACTTCTTCCTCCCCGGTGGCCCCCAGGGCGTGCTGCTGGTCCATGGCCTGACCGGCACCCCGGCGGAAATGCGCATGCTGGGCAAGGGCCTGAACAATGCCGGCTTCACCGTCCACGGCGTGCAACTGCCCGGCCATTGCGGCACCGTGGATGACCTGCTGGCGACCACCTGGGAACAGTGGTACCAGGGCGTGGAAGATGCGGCGGCCGCCCTGCGCGGCAAGGTCGACCAGCTGTTCGTGGGTGGCCTGTCGATGGGCGCGGTACTCTCGCTGGCGTTGGCGGCACGTCGCCCGGAGTGGGTATCCGGCGTGGGCGTGTACGGCGCCACTTTCCGTTACGACGGCTGGAACATTCCCGCCGTGGCCCGCTTCTCGTTCCTGCTGCCGTGGTTCAAGCGCTTCAACATCGGCCGCGACCGCATGTTCATGGAAGAACCGCCGTACGGCCTGCGCGACGAGCGCCTGCGCGCGCAGGTCAGCGCCGCAATGCTGTCCGGCGACAGCGCGGCTGCCGGCCTGCCGGGCAACCCCTGGCATGCGCTGGCCGAGATGCGTGCGCTGAGCCAGTGGACCCGCCGCCACCTGCACCAGGTCACCGCACCGTGCCTGGTGATGCACGCCCGCGAAGACGATGTGGCCAGCATGGGCAACGCCGAGCTGGTGATGTCGCGGGTCAGCGGCCCGAAGGAACTGGTGGTGCTGGAAGACAGCTACCACATGATCACCATCGATCGCGAACGCCGCGATGTGATCCGTCGCAGCGCGCGCTTTTTCACCGAGATCGGTGAACGCACGGGCGTGCTCAAGGCGGTGGCCTGAGATGGGGGCACTCGCCACCCTGCTGTGGCTGGCCAATGTGGTACTCGATACCGGTGGCCAGCTCGCCTTCAAGGCCGCCGCCAGCGACCCGCAGGAAGGCGAAGGACTGCAACGCTGGAAACACATGCTCAGCCGCCCCTGGCTGTGGATCGGCATCGCCTGCTACGTGCTCGAGTTCGTGGCCTGGATTGCGTTCCTGTCGCTGGTGCCGCTGTCCAAGGGCGTGCTGCTGGGCTCGATCAACATCGTTGCGTTGATGATCGCCGGTCGTTTCCTGTTCCGCGAGAAGCTCACGCCGCTGCGGGTGACCGGCATGCTGCTGGTCACCGCGGGCGTGGCGGTGGTGGGGGCCGGCTCATGAGGCGCCTGTATGTGATCGGTTTCCCGCTGCTGATGGCCTTCGACACGCTGGCCCAGCTGTGCTTCAAGTACGCCGGTGACGCCGCGCTGCCGGTCGAGGCCAACACCGCCTGGCTGCTGCGCGTGCTGTCGCAGCCGTGGGTGTATGGCGCCATCCTCGGCTACGTGGGTGCGTTCTTCACCTGGATGAGCCTGCTGCGCCATGCGCCGATCGGCCCGGCGTTCGCGGCCTCGCACCTGGAAGTGATCAGCGTGCTGCTGCTGTCGGCGTGGCTGTTGAACGAGCCACTGACCCTGCACCATCTGCTCGGTGCGGTACTGATCGTGGCCGGCATCGTCTGCCTCGGCCGCGCTGAAGCGGACGACCCGCACAGTCCCGCCGAAAGCGCGTCGTGAGTGGGCTGCGATGAGCCTGTTCGCGCGCGAACTGCCACCTACCGCTGGCCTGCCGATTCAGGCCAGCGATTTCCTGCCCGGTGGTGGCGACCTGCGCGAAGTCCTGGCCAGCCAGCTCGGCACACCGCCACTGCAGCTGACCTGTTCCGGCACGCACGCACTGCTGATCGCGCTGCGTACGCTGCGCAAGCGCGCGCCAAGGCGCGACACCGTGATCATGCCGGCCTATACCTGCCCGCTGGTGCCGATCGCGGTGCACAGCCTGGGCCTGCGCGCGCAATTGTGCGACACCCGTCATGGCCACTTCGATTTCGACCCTGGCCAGCTCAAGCGCCTGGCCGATGCACGCACGCTGGCGATCCTGCCCACTCACCTGGGCGGGCGCATCGCCGATGTCGAGCTGGCCTGCGAGGTTGCGCGCGGCGCCGGCGCCTGGGTGATCGAGGATGCCGCGCAGGCGCTCGGCGCACGCGTTGGCAACACCAGTGTCGGCCTGCGTGGCGATATCGGATTCTTCAGCCTGGCTGCCGGCAAGGGCCTGAGCCTGCATGAAGGCGGCCTGCTGGTCAGCCGTGACGACGAACTGCGTGCTGCGCTGGCCGAACATGCCGTCCAGCACGTTCGCTCCAGCCTGCGCTGGGAGCTGCTGCGCAGCGTGCAGTTGATCGGCCTTGCTGCCTGCTATCGCCCTTCGCTGCTGTCGCTGGTGTATGGCAATCCATTGCGCAGTGCGCTTCAACGCGACGATCTGGAAGAAGCGGTCGGTGACATTTTCCCGCTTGATATACCGCAGCACCGGGTCAGCCACTGGCGGCAGAACATCGGCGCGCGTGCCGCGCGGCGCTTGCCGGCGTTCCTGCAGGCCGGTCGCCTGCGTGCGTTGCAGCTGCGCGTGCAGCTGGCACAGCTGCCAGCCGTTGAGGTGGTCGACGGCCTCGCCGGCAGCGGTGGCACCTGGCCACTGCTGATGCTGCTGCTGCCCAGCCAGCGCGCCCGCGATGCCGTGCTGAAAGACCTGTGGCCACGTGGTCTCGGCGCCAGCCGCATGTTCATCCATGCCCTGCCCGGCTACGCGTACCTGCGCGGCATCGTGCCGCAGGACGACATGCCCAATGCACGCGACTTCGCCGCACGCATGCTGACCCTTGGCAACAGCGCCTGGCAGACCCGCGAAGAGACTGCCGAAATACTGCAGTTCCTGGCCCGCGCCTGACCCGAAAGTGCACGCGTAGCCTGCCCTCCGCGCATTCATCCGTGCACCTTCCTGAACGTTTTCCCAGCCTGTCAGAAGAGCCTTTCAACAGGAAAGGAACGAGAAAGGCGGCCTGCCTACATTGAGCCTGCCCCGGCATCGGGCCGGGCGTTTCTTTCATCGACGGACCTGCCCATGCACTGGAGCATCCTGTGTGACTTCGACGGCACCATCAGCCTCGAAGATGTCATCGACTCGCTGCTGGAAAAGTACGGCCAGCCGGGCTGGCAGGAACTGGAAGACCAGTGGAAAGCGGGAAAGATCGGCTCGCGTGAATGCATGCAGGGCCAGGTGCGGCTGCTGAAACTGGACCCGGCCACGCTCGACGCCCATCTGGACCAGGTACAGATCGATCCGGGCTTCGCCGCCTTTGTCAGCCGTGCCGAACAACTGGGCCTGCCGCTGCGCATCGTCAGTGACGGCCTGGACTATGCGATCCACCGCATCCTGGCCAACCACGGCCTGTCGCAGCTGCCGGTGGTGGCCAACCACCTGCGCTGGTGCGAAGACCATTGGGAACTGGAGTCGCCCTACCAGGCCGAAGGCTGCCGCAGTGGCACCTGCAAGTGCACCTGCGCCGCGCAGGCGCGCGCCAACGAAGCACCGCGCGTGCTGATGATCGGTGACGGCAGCTCGGATTTCTGTGTGTCCGAAGACGCCGACTTCGTGTTCGCCAAGCGCCGCCTGATTACCCATTGCACGAATGCCGGCATCGAGCATGCCGCCATCGACACCTTCCACGATGCAGTCGCACTGTTGCCGCGCCTGCTCGATGGCAGCCTGCTGCAGCCACGTCGCATCGACGCCCGTCCGCAGCCCGCCGCACTGCCCCCGCTGCTGGCCACCGCCTGAGCACTCCCTCCAAGCACGCTCCCCCGTCGCCCCTTTCGAACGTCCTTCACGGAACCGAACTGCATGAACATTTTTGACAAGAACGCCGACGCCGCTGCCTCCGACGCGCAGCTGCTGGCCGACGAAGCCCGCTACAGCTCCTTCGGCGATACCGTCCACTACGTCGACCCGCCGAAGATCTTCCAGCGCGGCGAAGGCAGCTACATGTTCGACGGTGCGGGCGTGCCCTACCTCGATCTGCAGATGTGGTACTCGGCCTGCAACTTCGGCTACAGCAACAAGCGCCTGAATGACGCGCTGAAGGACCAGATCGACACCCTGCCGCAGGTCGCCAGCCAGTACCTGCATCCGACCCGCGTGCAGCTGGCCAAGACCATTGCCGTGGACATGCACGAGAAGTTCGGCCTCGACGGTCGCGTGCATTTCAATGTCGGCGGCGCGCAGGCCATTGAAGACTCGCTGAAGATCGTGCGCAACGCGCGCGGCGGCAAGAGCCTGATGTTCGCCTTCGAAGGCGGCTACCACGGCCGCACCCTGGGTGCCTCGTCGATCACCTCCAGCTACCGCTACCGCCGCCGCTACGGCCACTTTGGCGAGCGCGCGATGTTCATCCCGTTCCCATACCCCTTCCGTCGCCCGAAGGGCATGACCCCGGACGAGTATTCCGACCACTGCGTGTGGCAGTTCGAGCGCCTGTTCGAAAGCGAATACAACGGCGTGTGGGACCCCAAGGTCGGCCAGGCCGAGTACGCCGCGTTCTACGTCGAGCCGATCCAGGGCACCGGTGGCTACGTCATTCCGCCGCGCAACTTCTTCACCGGCCTCAAGCGCGTGCTGGACAAGTACGGCATCCTGATGGTGGTCGATGAGATCCAGATGGGCTTCTGGCGTACCGGCAAGCTGTGGTCGATCGAGCACTTCGGCGTGACCCCGGACGTGCTGGTGTTCGGCAAGGCGCTGACCAACGGCCTGAACCCGCTGTCCGGCCTGTGGGCACGCGAAGAGCTGATCAACCCGACCGTGTTCCCGCCGGGTTCCACCCACTCCACCTTCAACTCCAACCCGCTGGGCACCCGCCTGGGCCTGGAAGTGTTGAAGCTGGGCAAGGAAATGGACTACGAGCGCACCGTGCCGGAAAAGGGCGCGTACTTCCTGGACGGCCTGCGTGGCCTGCAGAAGCGCCACCCGGAAATCGGCGACGTCGACGGCCTGGGCCTGGCCCTGCGCGCCGAAATCTGCCAGGCCGACGGCTACACCCCGAACAAGGAACTGTTGGACCGCATGGTCGACATCGGCCTGGCCGGTGACCTCCTGCACGACGGCAAGCGCATGGGCCTCGTGCTCGACGTGGGTGGCTGGTACAAGAACGTGATCACCTTCGCGCCGTCGCTGGACATCAGCTACGAAGAGATCGACCTGGCGATCACCCTGCTCGACCAGGCGCTGACCAAGGCCAAGGGCTGAGGTTGGATGGGCTGCCGGTTCCCGTGCCGATGGAAATGACGTCACGCGCATCCAGCACCGCGCTGGAACCGGCCGCGCTGCTGGAGGGCTTCCTGGCCCACCCGCCGCTCGGATTCGAGGCAGGCCGCCTTCCCAGCGGCCTGCCGACCTTCCGTGCGCCGCTGGACCTGACCACTACAATGGACGACGAACTGCGCGGCAGGCTGCTCGGCCTGCCGCTGTCGCGCCTGTGGCGGCCATGGATCACCTGGAAGACCCGTTTCGTCGGTGCCACCAGCACCGAGTACACCCCGTTGCCGGCACACATCGCGCCTGAGGCGCTGGCCGAGGACGTGACGCGTCACGCGATCGGCGATACCCGGCTGCTGGTGGTCAAGGACCTGGCCATCGATTCACCGCTGCTGGACGACGCGGCCAATGCGCACAGCGCGGCGTTCCTGCAGGCCTTGCTGGCGCGCGGCTTCGTTGAACTGGAAGGCATGCCGCTTGCCTGGGTGGCGGTCGATTTCGATTCGCTCGATGGCTACCTCGGCCGCCTGTCGCCCTCGCGCCGCAAGAACATCCGGCGCAAGCTCCGTTCGCGTGATGACCTGCAGGTCGACTGCATCGCCACCGGTGATCCCGCCTTGGCCGACCCACGGCTGCAGGCCGAGTTGTATGCGCTGTACCTGGGCGTGTATGCGCAGAGCGCGGTGCATTTCGACCAGCTCGACCTGACCTATTTCCAGTACCTGCTGGCCGACAGCCAGGGCCAGGGACGAATGTTCCTGTACCGCCACCAAGGTCAGCTGATCGGCTGGAACCTGTGCTACGTGCATGCCGGAAAGCTGGTGGACAAGTACATCGGCCTGGCCTACCCGCAGTCACGCGAGCACAACCTGTACGCGGTGAGCTGGATGCACAACCTCGAGTATGCCCTGCAGCACGGCCTGAGCCACTACGTGGCCGGCTGGACCGACTCGCGGATCAAGGCCGAACTGGGCGCCCGCTTCACCTCCACCCGGCACGCGATCCACGCCCGTTCCCCGCTGCTGCGCGCTGCCCTGCGCAAGCTGGCGCCGCATCTGCAGGGCGAACCTGATGGAGGCGGTTGAACGATGCCGTTGCGTTCTCCGTTGATCCTCGACCTGGACGGTGGCGTGCTGCCGCTGCCCCAGGCGCAGACCCTGGCCCTGCCGCAGTGGCACGACCCGCTGCGCTTCGCCTGCAGCAATGCCACCCTGCACCGTTTCGCCGCCGAAGTGCTGGCGCCGCTGCCCGCGCAGCTCGGCACCGTGATGCTGGGCAGTGGCGACTTCCATCACCTCAGCCTGCCGCTGTTGCGCCGCATGCGCACACAGGTGCCGTTCCAGTTGGTAGTGCTGGACAACCATCCGGACAACATGCGTTTTCCGTTCGGCATGCATTGTGGCTCATGGGTGAATGCCGCCAGCAAGCTGCCGCAGATCTCGCACATCCATGTGCTCGGCATTACCTCCAGCGACATCGGCCTCGGCCATGCCTGGGAGAACCACTGGCGCCCGCTGCTGGGCGGTCGCTTGACGTACTGGTGCATGGACGTGGATGTCAGCTGGGGCCATCGCCTCGGCATGGGCCACGCGTTCCGCCGCTTCGAGCACCCCGAAGCGCTGGTGGCCGCGTTCGCTGCCGAACAGGCCAAGTCGCCGCAGCCGACCTACCTGTCGATCGACAAGGACGTGTTCGCCAAGGACGTCGCGCGCAGCAACTGGGACCAGGGCCGATTCCAGCTGGAAGACGCACTGGTGGTGATCGAGGCGCTGCGTGCCGGCGGCCTGGTCGGCAGTGACATCACCGGGGAAGTGTCGCTGGCCAACTACCAGAGCCGCTTCAAGCGCTGGCTGTCATCGCTGGATGGCCAACCAGACATCAGCGCCGAAGATCTTCCTGCCTGGCAGGCGCGTCACCAGCAGGTGAATCGCGAACTGCTGGCGGCAATCGCCGCCGTACCGACGGCCTGCTGACCGCGCCGGTAATGCCGGCCGCTGGCCGGCATGGCTTCGGTAGTGCCGGCCGCTGGCCGGCAATGCCAACCAAGGTTGGCATCTACCAGACCAATGCCGGCCAGCGGCCGGCACTACACTGGACTCCCGTCCCGGAGCCCTCGCCATGCCCCAGACCGTCATCCCGCAACTGCGCATGCGCCACGCCGACACCACCCTGCCGTTCTACGTGCAGGGGCTGGGTTTCGTGGTCGACTGGGAACACCGCTTCGAACCCGGCTTCCCACTGTTCGCCCAGCTCACCCGCGACGGCCAGACGATCTTCCTCACCGAACACAGCGGCGACTGCGAGGTCGGCGGCGCGGTGTACTTCATCGTCGACGACGTCGACAACCTACACCGCGCCTTCAGTGCCGCCAACGTGCCGATCGAGCAGCCCCCGCATGACACCGAATGGGGCACCCGCGAAGTGCTGCTGCGCGACCCCGATGGCAACCGGCTGCGCTTCGCCACCCACACCGACTGAATGACGTTGGCTTGAGATGGATATACGAAACATATACGCTTCGTATATTCATACTTCGAGGCCATCCATGGGCATCGTCAACATCGATGACACCCTGCACGACCAGCTGCGCCGTGCCTGTACCGTCTCCAGCCGCTCGATCAACGCCCAGGCCAACTTCTGGATCCGGGTCGGCATGCTCTGCGAGCTGAACCCGACGCTGAGCTTCCAGGACATCGTCGCCAGCGAGCTGCGCGCGGCCGGCGTGCAGCCGCCGCTGCTGCCCCCGGGCCAGGTCTGAGCCGATGGGCATCATCAAGCGCCCCGACGAAATCGCGTTGATGGCCGAATCCGGGCGCCTGCTGGCGCAGGTGTTCGCCGCGCTCGACCAGCTGCCGCTGCAGGGCCGCAGCACGATGGAGATCAACGAATTCGTCGAGCGCATGATCGTCGATGAGCTGCAGGCACGGCCGGCCAGCAAGGGCCAGTACGGCTTCCCGTATGTGCTCAATACCTCGATCGACAACGTCATCTGCCACGGCGTGCCCAGCACCACCGACGTGCTGCGCAACGGCCAGATCGTCAACCTCGACATCACCCTGGAAAAGAACGGCTACATCGCCGACTCCAGCACCACCTACCTGGTCGGTGAGGTCGACTACGCCGCGCGCCGGCTGGTGCAGACCGCCTACCAGGCGATGTGGAAAGGCATCGCCGCGGTGCGCCCCGGCGCACGCCTGGGCGATATCGGCCACGCCATCGCCCGCCACGCACGCAGCCACGGCTACAGCGTGGTGAAGGAGTACTGCGGCCACGGCATCGGCCAGGAGATGCATGAGGAACCGCAGATCCTGCACTACGGGCATCCCAACACCGGCATGGTGCTGGAAGAAGGGATGGTGTTCACCATCGAGCCGATGCTCAACCAGGGCAAGCCGGCCATCCGCCAGCAGCCGGACGAATGGCCGGTCTACACCCGCGACGGCAAGCTGTCGGCGCAGTTCGAACACACCGTGGCGGTCACCGGCAGCGGCGTGCGCGTGCTGACCCTGCGCCCCGGCGAGACACCGTTGTGCGCCATCGACCGGATGGCGACCGGCTGACCTCAGCACCTCCGCGCCTTGATGTGCCTCTTGCATGGCGTGCGACATCTGTCGCACACTCACGACATCAATCGCACGCACAGGTCTGACCATGCCCCGCGTCCCAACACCTTCGAACGCCGAACTGGAGTTGTTGAAGTGCCTGTGGCGCGACGGCGCCTGCAGCGCGCGTGAATTGCACAACGCGGCAGCTGCCGCACTGGACTGGTCGTACTCGTCCACGCGCAAGACGCTGGAACGGATGGTCGACAAGGGCCTGGTGAAAGAGGGCAGCCAGCACGGTCTGAATGTCTACAGTGCCAAGGTCGGCAAGGTGGCCACCCTGGCCGCACTCAGTGCCGACTTCGCTCGTCGCGTACTGGAGATCGACGGGCCGCTGCCGACCCAGGCATTCGCCGAAAGCCGCCTGCTGAGCGACAAGGAAATCGAGCAACTGCAGGCGCTGCTGCTCCAGGATGACGAGGACCAGCCATGAGCCTGTCATCAACCGCGCCGTGGATGATCAGCCTCGCTGCGAGCCTGCTGGGGGCTGGCCTGGCCTGGTACGGCGCGCAATCGCTGCAGCGGCTGCTCAGGCTTTCACATGCGTCGACACGCTTTTGGCTGGGGGCGTGGTTGTGTGCCGTGCTGCCCCCCTTGCTTGCGCTGTTGCTGCCGGTGCAGGCGGCACCGTTGCAGAAGCTGGCCAGCGCATTGCCCGTTGCGCTGGACAGCGGCACCGCCGTACTGCGGCCAGTGCAACAACTGCCTGCACTCGCGGCGACCGAGCCATTGATGGCTTGGCTGACGCCACTGCTGCTGACCGTCTATATCGCGGGGGTCATGCTGACCCTCGTTCGTTGGGCATTGGCCAGCGGCAGGCTGCGGGCCCTGCTACGCCGCAGCCACCCGCTGCAGACTGCGCAGTTGCCTGGCCCGCAATCGCACCACGCTGTGCAGGGGCTTCAGCAGGAAGGCGTCGCGTTGCGCATTGTAGAAGGCAGCGGCACGCCGTTCGCCCTGTGCAGGCCGCAGCCGCAGATCATCCTGCCCACGGCATGCCTGGCCCTGCCTGATCGTACGCTTCGCCTGGTCATCGGCCACGAGGCGGCCCACCTGCAGCGCCGCGACCCCCAGCGCGCTGCGCTGATGCGGTTTGTTGGTGCGCTGTACTGGTTCAATCCCTTCGTTCGACGCATTGCCGCGCGCATGCAACTGGCCGCCGAACTGCAATGCGATGCGCGAGCACTGGCCGAGGGTGGCGCCGCCAACGACGGCCGTCTGTTGGCCCACGCCTATGTCCAGACCCTTCGCTACGCGACGGCCGTGCAGCCGACCAGCGCCCTCACCCATCGCGATCTCGGCGGCCACCAGGTGCGCCTGCAGCACATGCTGAAGGGTGACAACGGTCGCCGCCCAGGCCTCACCAGCGTCCTGCTGCTGCTCGCACTGGGCTCTGCCTGCACAGTCGGCGTGGCCACCGTACAGGCGACCGTGGTGGCAGGACCGACGCCCGTGACGCTGCCACTCCCCATCGCATCGGTAACACTGGTGGAAGCCACGCTGCCACCTCCGTCATTCTTCATGCCACTGTCCAATGCGCGGGTCACCAGCGTGTTCGGGCACGTCGCCGACTTCCGCCAGAGCGCCCACCACGGCACCGACTTCGCCGCGCGCCGTGGCACCGCCGTGCTCGCCCCCGCCGACGGCACCGTGATCGCTGCCACGCACGCCTATCCCGATGGTGCGAACTACGGCACGGTTGTCGTGATCGATCACGGCGGTGGCTGGCAGTCGCTGTTTGCACACCTGCAGGACTTCGCGGTACAGCCAGGCCAGCAGGTGCGCAGGGGCGATCCCATCGCCCGCAGCGGCAACACCGGGCGCACTACCGGCCCACACCTGCACATGGAACTGCTGCGCAACGGAACACGAGTGGACCCGCAGCACTGGTTGCAGTAATGCACTGACCGGCGCCCTGCCGCCGCCCTCCATGCATCGTTTCGATACCCGGCCGCGGGAGGACCTGCTGCGGCCCGCTGTCCCGCCGTGACAAAGGAACCGCACGACCATGCGTCGATCTTCGCCCTCCCCGACAACACTGCGGCCACACGCGGGCGTGTGGCTCACCATTGGCTGCCTGATGGGACCAGCGAATGCCATGGCCCTTCCACCAACGACACCCTCCCCTTCGAACACGACCGATCTGGATGCAGTGCACGTCCAGTTCGAGCGCTACGACGCTCGCCGTGACGACACTGCGAGCCGCATCGTGGTGGACCGCGAGGCGCTGCAACGGCATGGCGATACCGACCTGCTGGAGGCACTCAAGCGCTTGCCCGGTGTCAGCGTTTCGAACGGCGCACCGGGCCGTCCAGGCACCGTGTCACTACGCGGCCTGGGCGCGGGCTACACACAGATCCTGTTGAACGGCCAGCGCACACCCGCCGCTTTCAGCCTGGACTCACTGGCCACCGATCTGATCGAGCGCATCGAAATCCTGCGCGCGCCCTCCGCTGATCAGGGCATGGGTGCCATCGCCGGCACACTCAACATCGTCACCCGTGCACCGGTTGCAAAAGACAGTCAACGGCTGACGGTTTCATGGACGGATACCCAAGGGCGCATGACCCCGTCAGCGAGCTGGCGGCAGGCCCGTTCCAATCTCGACCGTGATGTTTCACTGACCGCCACGGCAACCGCCCGCGCATTCCTGGCGGAGGAACGCAGTAGAGAGGACGCCTGGGATGGTGTTGGTACGCCGTTGCTGCATCGACAATCGCGCCTGCGTGCCACCGGCCAACGCAACAGCGTTTCGCTCTCGCCCTCACTGACGTTCAGAACCAGCGATGACATCACCCTTTCGCTGCAGGCCCTGGTGGACGCGTCCGACTTCCGTCGCGACATGACCATTGATTGGGACACGCTGCTGGGCCCGGCACTACGCACTCCCCATTACCGGCAACGCACGCACCTGCGCCTTGACCAGGGCCAGGTCAGTGCAGAGTGGGAGAAAAAACTGTCGGATGGAGGCAGCCTGAACCTGCGCCTGGCAATGGACGGAAACCGGGAGGACTACCGCTTTCGCGAACAAGGACAGGATGAGGCACAGCAGGATAATCTTTTCGATCGCACCGATGCGAAGCTGCACGTGCTGGGTGGCACCACCCGCGTGAAGTGGACCCTGCCGGCGTGGGGCCGCCATACACTGCAGGTCGGTGCCGAAAGCAGCATGGACTCGCGGCGTGAATCCCGAGTGCAGCAATTGCATTCTTCCCCCAGCGAACCATCGACGGTCAGCGACCTCTCCTTCGATGCGCGGCTGAATCGCGTGGCGCTGTACGCGCAGGATGAGTTTCCTTGGGGCGCGCGCAGTGCCTTCTACGTCGGCGGTCGCTGGGAACAACTGCAGACCCGCAGCGAAGGTCGGAATTTCGCCACCACGCGTCACCGTGCCAGCGTGTTCACGCCGGTCCTGCAGGGCCTGTGGAAGCGTGCAAAGGGCAAGGACCAGCTACGGGTCTCATTGAGCCGCAGCTTCCGCGCACCAGCGCTGCGCTCGCTGGTCCCGCGTCCGTACACCTCTACCAACAACCGTCCACTGAACCCCGACGAGATCGGGAATCCATCGCTGCGTCCGGAACTGGCGTGGGGTCTGGATGCGGCTTGGGAAATGCACGGCGGTGAAGGTACTCAAGGAAGCATCGGCGGCTACCTGCGTCGCATCGATGCACCGATCCGCAATGAAACGGTGCTACGTGACGGGCGCTGGGTATCGACGCCGGTCAACGGTACCCGCGCCATGGCCTGGGGAATCGAGATGGATGGCAGGATGCCGCTGGCACGCCTGTACCGCAGAGGGCCGGATATCGAGCTGCGCGGCAACGCCACCTGGAACCACTCCCGGGTCAGGGATCTTCCCGGGCCTGACAATCGGATTGAAGACCAGGTGCCATTCACCGCCAATGCGTCGCTCGATTACCGCATCTCATCGCGCTGGAGCAGCGGCCTGGCCTACACCCATCGCAGCGGAGGCAGAATACGCTACAGCCTGAGCGAGCTGGACATCACGTCCTATCGACGCGAACTGGAAGCCTGGGCACAGTACGCGACCGAGCGGCACGGCAAGCTGCGCTTGACCGCCTCGAACCTGTTGGCGCAGGACATCGAGACCGGCCAGTGGCGTTTCGACGAAGGCGGGTCGCAGGTACTTCGCAACACCCGACGTTCCGTACCCAGCCTTCGCCTGCAATGGGAGCTCCCGCTGTGATCGATGTATGCACGAAGTACGACTCAAGCGCGCGGTACCCGACCGCGCACTCATGGCGATAAAGGACGCAACAGCAACAACGTCGCAAGGCAGAACATGAACATCGCCACGCCAGCATCCAGCACCCGCCACGCAGACGGCCTGCGGAACACCGGCTGCAACAGGCGCGCGCCATAGCCCAGCGTGCAGAACCAGATCACGCTGGCTGCGCAGGCGCCGGCGGCAAACGCCCAGCGCAGATCCCCCGGGTAGCGCGTGGACAGGCTGCCCAGCAGCACCACCGTATCCAGGTAAACGTGCGGATTGAGCAGAGTGAAGGCCAGACAGGTCAGCAGCACCTGCCGTCGATCGCCACCGTCCAAGTCACCCGCCGCCAGTGCACTGCCACCGCGCCACGCACGCATCCCGGCCTGCAGGCCATACCAGAGCAGGAAGACCGCACCACCGATGCGCAGCACCTGCAGCAGCAACGGCCACTGCAGCACCAGCGCGCCCATGCCGCCCACGCCGGCCAGGATCAACGCGATATCCGCGCCGGCGCAGGCCAGCACCACCCTGCCCACATGACGTTGTTGCAGGCCCTGGCGCAGCACGAAGGCATTCTGTGCGCCGATGGCGATGATCAGGCCGGCGCCCGCGAAGAGGCCGGCGACGGTAGCGGCAATCCACATCGGGACAGGCCAGGCAGCGAGGGGACGCGCAGGGTGCGGCCAACAGCCTTGTTTAGACAAACTGATTTTTCTTTATCCTGTGCAGGAAAACTGAAGAGGCACCGGCATGGACCTGGTACACCCGCAACTGGCCGCGTTTGCCGCGGTGCTGGAGGAAGGCAGCTTCGAGGCTGCGGCACGCCGCCTGTCGATCAGCCCATCAGCACTGTCGCAGCGGATCAAGGCTCTGGAAGACCGGCTCGGGCAGGTGCCGGTGGTGCGCCAGGCGCCGTGCCGCCCCACCGCCGCCGGTGAGGCGCTGCTGCGCCGGGTGCGACCGATGCAGGCGCTGGAGGCCGAGGCATTGGCCGAGCTGCTACCCGAGCGTGGCAGCAGCGACGCTGCGCGCACCCCGATCCCGCTGGCGGTCAATGATGATTCGCTCGATACGTGGTTCGTGCCGGCCATCGCCGACCTGCACCAGCGCCATGGCTACCTGTTCGACCTGCGCATGGACGACCAGGACCACACCCTGCGGTTGCTGCGCGACGGCAGCGTGCTGGGTGCGGTCACCGCCGAAAGCCAGCCGGTGAAGGGCTGCAACGTGCATCCGCTCGGCGCCATGCGCTACCAAGCGATTGCTTCGCCCGGCTTCGCCCGCCAGTACTTCAGCGATGGCATGGACGCCACGGCGCTGGCACGCGCGCCGATGCTGGTGTTCAACCGCAAAGATGAACTGCAGTGGCGCTTCGTGCGTCGTCTGACCCGCGCGCGGCTGCAGCCGTCGCTACACTACCTGCCCTCCTCCACCGGTTTCGTCGAAGCCGCCGCGTGCGGACTCGGCTGGGGCCTGGCCCCGGAAACCCTGGCCGCGCCCGCTGTGCGCGCCGGCCGCGTGGTGGTACTGGAACCCCGCCGCTGGCTCGATGTGCCGTTGTACTGGCAGCATGCCGCCGTGCGCTCAAGCACGCTGCAGCACATCACCCAGGCGCTGCGTACTGCGGCCAGCGGCACCCTTCGTTGAGGAAAGACCGATGACCGCAGACCCGGGCTTCACACGATGCGCACTACCGTTTGCGCACTTCTTTACCACTGGGACGGCATGGGCGTGATCGGCCGACGTACAAGGATGCACCGCGCGAAAGTCGCGTTGACCCTGGCAGCCTGCCTGCCGCTTGCGGCGGCAGCGCAGAGCAGTGCCGATGCACCCGCACTGGACTGGGAACAGGCGCGGCAACGCCTGGAGCAGGTCTCCGATGCGCTGGCCGCTGCCGATGCAGCCGTTCGCAACAAGCAGGACCTGCAGGACGCCACCCGGCTGCTGCGCCTGCCGGAGATCACCGGCGAAGTGCGCCGCCTGCAGTTCCAGAAGACGCTCACTCTGCCGCTGGGCTCACTGGCGCCGGTGGCTGAAGCCTTCGGCATCGATTCGCCGCTGTCGTTCACCGAGCGCGACTGGCGCACCCGTCCAGTGGTCACTGCGGTGCTGCCGCTGTACACCGGCGGCGTGATTCCGGCCGCGCAGCGTGCGGCCAGTGCCGCCCACGAACAGGCCAGCGCCGAGCGCGAAGCACAACGTCAATCGCTGACCGTGCAGCTGGCCCAGGCCTACTTCGGGCAGCGCCTGGCCGAGCAGGCGGTGGACGTGCGCCGTGACGTGCGCGATGGCCTCAACCGCCACCTGTCCGATGCAGAGAAGCTGGAACGCGAGGGTTTCGCCACCCGCGCCCAGCGCCTGCAGGCCACCGTGGCCCGCGACAAGGCCGAGCGCGAATACCAGAAGACAGTGAACGACCTGGCCACGCTGAAGGCCGCACTGGCCACGCTGCTGCGCAGTGGTGGCGAGGTGCAGCCGGTTTCGCCGCTGTTCGTGCAGCGCGTGCCGCTGGAACCGGTGGCCAGCTTCGAGCGTACTGCGCAGGCGCGCCAGCCGCAGATCGCACGCCTGCGGGCCATGGTGGCGCAGGCCGAACAGGGCGTGCGCGTGCAGCAGGCCAAGCTGAAACCGCAGATCTTTGCCTTCGGCCAGTACGACTTCCGCCGCCGCGACGAAATGCTGACCGATCCGGACTGGGCGTTCGGTATCGGCCTGAAGTACACCTTCCTGTCGCCGAACTCGCGGCCGGCACAGATCAGCGCCGCGCGCGCGCAGCTGGACCAGGCCGAAGCGGGCCTGCGCGAGGCCGAGAACCAGGTCGCGCTGGGCGTGCGCAAGGCATGGAACGAACTGGAGACCGCGCGCCAGCAGTACGTGCTGCTCGACAGCAGCATCACCCAGGCACAGGAAAACCTGCGCCTGCAGGAGCTGGCGTTCCGCGAGGGCCAGGCCACCTCGCTGGATGTGATCGACGCGCGGCTCGGCCTCGGCGGTGCCCGTGTAGAGCGCGCACAGGCCGCCTACCAATACGATATTGCGCTGGCGCAGTTGCTGGAGGTCAGTGGACAGATGGACCGTTTTGAAGAATTCCGGCGCCGTGCGGACGAGGTGATCGACCATGAGTGATGTGCTGCACGACGATGCGACAACACCCCCGGCCAAGCGCCGCCTGGGCCCGATCCTGGTAGTGGCGCTGCTGGTCGCGGTGGTGCTCGGCCTGTGGCTGGCCTGGCGCAGCCCGGCCGACCAGATCCAGGGCATGGCCGACGCGGACACCATCAACGTGGCCGCCAAGATCACCGCCCGCGTGGCGGAGTTGAAGGTGCGCGAGGGCGACCGCGTGCAGCCCGGGCAGGTGCTGTTCCTGCTCGACAGCCCCGAAGTGGCCGCCAAGGAACAGCAGGCCCACGGCGCGTTGGCCGCCGCACAGGCGGTGGCCGACAAGGCCGACGAAGGCGCGCGCAGCGAAGACATCCGCGCCGCCGAAGCGAACTGGAAGCGCGCCGAAGCCGGTGCAACGCTGGCCGAAGCCACCTACCAGCGCGTGCAGAACCTGTTCAACGAAGGGGTGATGACCCGGCAGAAGCGCGATGAAGCGCATGCCCAGGCCACCAGTTCGCGCGAACTGGCCCGTGCCGCGCGCGCGCAGTACGACATGGCGTTGGCCGGCGCACGCGAGCAGGACAAGCGTGCCGCGCAGGGCCAGGTGCAGCAGGCGCAGGGCGCGGTGGCCGAAGTCAACGCCGCCCGTGCCGAAGTCGAAGGACGCGCGCCGGTGGCGGGCGAAATCAACAAGCGCATGGCCGACCCGGGCGAGCTGGTGCCGGCCGGCTACCCGGTGTTCACCCTGGTCGACATCGATCGCATGTGGGTGGCGATGAACCTGCGCGAATCACAGATGCAGGGCCTGAAGGTCGGCAGCAAGCTGCAGGGCAACGTGCCGGCACTCGGCCTGGACGGCGAGTTCGAGGTCTACTTCATCAACCCTGCCGGCGACTATGCGACCTGGCGTACCACCCGCCAGTCGTCCGGCTACGACGTCCGCAGTTTCGAGGTGCGGGTGCGCCCGGTACGCCGCATCGAGGGCTTCCGCCCCGGCATGAGCGTGCTGTTCGCATGGCCCCAGCACTGAGCCCGGACCGCAACTGCTTCGCCGCTTCGTGGCGGCGCGAGCTGCAGTCGCTGCGCGGCAACCGTGCCGACCTGCTGCTGGTCACCGTGCTGCCCCTGCTGATGCTGGCGGTGATGGCGTGGATGTTCTCGCCGTCGGTGATGCGCGACATCCCCATTGCCGTGGTCGACCTCGACCACAGCAGTGACAGCCGCCTGCTGCTGCGCATGCTCGATGCCAGCCCCGGCGTACGCATCGCCAGCCAGCCGGCGGACCTGGAGGACGCGCGTTCGCAGCTGCGCAGGCTGGATGTGTTTGCCATCGTACTGGTGCCGCGCGATGTCACCCGGCAGGCGCTGCGTGGACGCCAGGGCACGGTGTTCGCCTATTACAACGCCACCTATATGACCACCGGCCAATCTGCGTCACGCGATATCGGCGACGCAGTCTCGGCCTGGAACGCACGCCTGCTGCGCGAACGCATCGGCCTGCAGGTCGGCCCCGGAAAGCTGCGTGCGGCACCGATCGCGGTGCAGTCGGACATCCTGTACAACCCTGCGCGTAGCTACGAGTTGTTCCTGCTGCCGCTGATCTTCCCAGCCGTGCTGTCGCTGGTACTGGCACTTGCGGTGGCCGGCAGCCTCGGCCGCGAGATCCGCGACGGCACCCTGCCCGCCTGGCTGGGTCGAACGCCGTGGTCGGCGATTGCGGGCAAGGTCACGCCGTACATCCTGCTGTTTTCGCTGTATGGCGCGCTCGGCATCGGTTACCTGGCCTGGCTGCGCGGCGATGGTGTGGCCGGCAGCGTGCTCCTGCTGCTGCTCGCACAGCCACTGTTCTACCTGGCCACGGCCGCCTACGCATTGTTCTTCGTCGGCGTCACCCGCGACATGGGTACCGCGCTGTCCGCGGTCGGCCTCAGCATCGGCACCGCACTGGCGTTCTCCAGCGCTACCTTCCCGGTGCTGGATGGCCCCCTGTTCACCCGCATCTGGCATCAGCTGCTGCCACTCAGCGCCTACATCAAGCTGCAGACCCAGCAGCAGTTCATCGGTTCGCCGCTGCAGGTTTCGGTGTGGCCGTTGGCCACATTGCTGCTGATGGCGGTGGTGGCAGGAGGCATTGGCGGCCTGCGCCTGATCGCCTTTGCGCGCACGCCGGAAGCCGCACAGCCTGCGGGAGCCGACGCATGAGCGCACTCTGGCGCAGCCTGCGGCAGACCCTGATGGCGGTGCTCTGCGACCGCTACGCGATCGTGGTGATGGTCGGCGCGGTGATCCTGTATTCCTTCTTCTACCCGGCCGCGTACCGTCACCAGGTGGCCGGCAACCTGCCGGTGCTGGTAGTGGACCAGGACCACAGCGCGACCAGCCGCGAGCTGCTGCGCAAGCTCGATGCACTCCGCGTTGCACGCGTGGTCGGGCAACCGGCGGACATCGACAGTGCGCGCCAGCAACTGGAAGCCGGCCACGCCGAAGGCATCGTGCTGATCCCGGCCAACCTGGAGCGCGACATCCTGCGCGGCCACCCGGCCAAGCTGGTGCTGCTCGGCAACGGCGCCTACCTGGGCCGTGCCAGCTGGGTGCTGGGCAGCGTGGCCGACGCACTGGGCGCGTTCGGGCGTGACGCCGTGGTCGACCAGGCCGCCTTCATGGGCGCGCCACAGGCGCCGCCGGTCACCCTGGTGCAGCGCCCGCTGTACAACACCCAGGAAGGCTATGGCAGCGCCATCGTGCCCGGCGTGGCCGAGCTGATCGTGCACCAGACCCTGCTGATGGGCATCGGCGTGCTGCTCGGTGGTCGTCGTCTGGCACTCGGCCGGCGCCTGCGCTTCGACCTGCCGACCCTGGCCGGCATGGCGATGGGCTTCGGCCTGATCGGCCTGTTCGGCCTGTTCTGGTACGCCGGGTTCACCGCCTGGGTGCAGGACTATCCGCGCGGCGGAAACCCACTGGGCCAGCTGCTGGGCGGCACCCTGTTCATCGCCGCTACCGTGGTTTTCGGCCTGTTCGTCGGCAGCTTCTTCCGCACCCGCGAACGCGCCTTCCAGTACATCATCGCCACCTCGATCCCGCTGTTCTTCCTGGCCAACCTGTCGTGGCCGGCAGTGATGACGCCGCAACCGCTGGTCTGGCTGGCGCAGCTGCTGCCTACCACCTCCGGCATCAACCTGATGGTGCGGCTGAACCAGATGGACGCCAGCCTGGCCGACGTCAGCCACGAACTGATCACCCTCACCGTCCTGCTGCTGCTCTACGGCAGCCTCGCCACCTGGCGCCTCCTCGCAAAAAAGGGGGCGGAGGGGATTAAGTCGTAAACGGCCGGTTTAGGGGATTGCGACTTAATTCCCTCCGTCCCCTTTTTCCTGCTACGAAGAACGCCGGCGTGGGGCCGGCGTTCGGGTACTGCGGTGTGGAAGGGGAAACGAGGTCTGGCTGTGACCGATCAGCGGTAGACGCGTTCGCAGCGACGTTCAACCACGCGGTCACCGTTCTTCTGCTGCTGGTTGCCTTGGATCTGGCGGCCGGCCGCACCACCGGCCACGGCGCCGGCCACGGTTGCAAGCTTCTTGCCGTTACCGCCGCCCACCTGGTTGCCCAGCAGGCCGCCGATCACTGCGCCGGTAGCGGTACCCGTGATGCGGTTCGGATCGCGCGAGTTGCGCTGCACTTCCACGTTCTTGCAGACCACGCGGCTGCCGTCATTGAACTTGCGTCCCTCATCGCGCGGCCCATACGTCTGCGCACCGGCCACCGACGAAGCCGCCAGCAGCGTGCCCAGCACAAGCAATCGGGTCGAGGTCTTCATGGCCATCTCCTGAGTTCCGGTATGGCGCAAGTGTCCTCCTGCGGTTGGCAACCGGAAGTGAAATGCGCGTATCCGCCGCCTCATCGGCCATCGCGCGTTCAGGAAGAAATCCGCGCCCATCACGATCAGCCATCGTGATGGGCGCTGTCTTCCTACCGGCATTGCCCTCTGCTAGAACTCTTCCCAACCGCCCGCATTGGCGGCCAGCGTCGGTTCCATCCGCGGCGGCAGCACCGCCGGCCGGCGTACCGGTGCAACCGATGCCGCCACGGCTGCCAACGCCGGGCGGACCGCTGCGGCGGCGGTCACCGCCCCCGTGCGGAACACCGAAACTGCCTCGGCCAGCAGGTTGGCCTGCTCTTCCATGGAGCGTGCCGCCGCGCTGGCTTCTTCCACCAGCGCCGCATTCTGCTGCGTGGTCTCGTCCATCTGCACCACCGCCTGGTTCACCTGTTCGATACCCGAGCTCTGCTCCTGCGAGGCGGCAGAGATATCGGCCATGATGTCGGTCACGCGCTGCACCGAGGCCACGATCTCGCCCATCGTGGTGCCGGCCTGACGAACCAGCGCCGATCCATCGGCGACCTTGCCGACCGAATCCTCGATCAGGCCCTTGATCTCCTTGGCCGCACCGGCCGAGCGCTGCGCCAGCGTGCGCACCTCACTGGCCACCACCGCAAAGCCCCTCCCCTGCTCGCCGGCACGCGCAGCTTCCACCGCCGCGTTCAAGGCCAGGATGTTGGTCTGGAACGCGATGCCGTCGATGACACTGATGATCTCGGCGATCTTCTTCGACGAGGCTTCGATAGCCGACATCGTGGTGACCACCTGGCCGACCACCTCGCCGCCCTGCGAGGCGACGCCATGCGCACCGATGGCAAGCTGGTTGGCCTGTCGTGCGTGCTCGGCGTTCTGTTTCACGATGGAGGTTAGCTCCTCCATCGACGCCGCCGTCTCTTCCAGGTTCGCCGCCTGCTGCTCGGTGCGACGCGACAGATCGGTGTTGCCCGACGCGATCTCGCCTGCCGCCAGGTTGATGCTGGACGCGCTGGACTGGATACGGCCGACAATCTGCTTGAGCTGATCGACGGTGGCATTGCAGTCATCGCGCATGCGGGCAAACACGCCGTGGAAGTCGCCCTGCATGCGCACGGTGAGGTCACCGCGCGAGATCGCCTGCAGCAGGGTCGACACCTGCACCAGGTTCTCGTCGGTGGTCTGCATCAGGCGATTGAGCCCGGCCACCATGTCGCGAAACTCATAGGCGAAGCGATCTTCATCGCCGCGCAGGCTGAAGTCGCCTGCGGCTGCAGCCGTCGCCAGGCGGCGGATCTCACCGTTGATCGCCGACAGGCTGGTCTTGGTTTCGTCCATGGCCTGGGTGATTGCGGCCTTCTCGCCCGGCAACGGATCCATGTCCACTGACAGATCACCGCGGGCGTAATGCTTCATTACTTCGATCAGCCGGTTCTGCACCTGCACATGCGAGCCGACCAGCGCATTGGTCTCGTGCACCATGCGCCCGTAGTCGCCAGGAAAAGCACTCTCGTCCATGCGATAGCTGAGGCTGCCCGCGTCGTGCTGGCGGGCCAGTTCACCCTGCGCCGCCATCACCGACTGCAACTGCGCCTGCATGCGCTGCATCGACCTGAGCAGCTGCGTCACCTCATCGTTGCCGGACGCGTCGATGCTGTTGTCCAGCCGCCCGTTGGCGATGCCGTCGGCCAGCTTCACCGCACCTTCCAGCGGGCGGGTCAGGCTACGGGTGATGGCCCACGCGGCCAGCGAGCCCAGTACCAGGCTCAACGCGCCGAACACGATCGACAACGTGCCGGTCCAGGATTCGGTTGAACGGTATTCCTCGCGACTGCGCTCGGTCAGTGTCTCCTGATGCCGCAGCAGGGTCGAGATCGCCTCATTCCATGCGGTGGCCAAGCCGTGCTCGGCGAGCAGTTCCTTGGCCGCGCCGTCGAAATCACCGGCCTTCATGCGCTCGTGCAGATGCTGGGTGGAGGCGTCGGTGGCCTTGCGTGCCGCGTCGATTTTCGCCACCAGGGCATCACCAGTGGCGTCGCGTGGAATCTTGATGTACTTGGCCCAGATACCGTCGTAGGTCTGCGACAGCTCCTGCGCCTTCTGATAATCCTTGTCGAAATCCTCACCGCGCTTGATCACCATCAGCCGGCGATGCATCAGCACCGCGTTGTTGGTATCCAGCATGTCGTTCAACAGCCGCATCTTCACCATGTTGACGTCCACCACTTTCTCGAACTGGGCGGACTTCAGGTGGTTTCCGTACAGCACGAGGCCAACGATGGCCATGATGAACAGCAGCAGCAGACCGAAGCCGGCGCCAAGCCGGGATCCCACACGGAGATTACGTAAGGCAAGCATCTCAATTCCCTTGATCGTGGCCGTACGTTCGATGGCGGCGCAGCGAAGGGAAACTTTACGGGACTTTATATATGGACCGATCCAAATATATGGAACTGTGCAGGCAGTCAGAAAACAAGGCGACAGATAATGGCGCCATATCATTATCGAATACCGCTGACACGCCAGCGCCCGATGAAAATCACGCAGATTTAACACCATAATCATGCCAGCTCCATCCGAAGCGGCCCTGGATTATCTGCGCCGGACACAACCGCCGCCCGGGAGAGCTACAGTCCGCAGATGACACGGATCCTGCACATCGAAGGCGCGTCCATCAACGACATCGCCAGCCTCTACGTGGAAATCAATCGCGTGTTCATGGCCGACGAAGACTGGCAACTGGGCGCAAGCCTGGATGCGCTTGATGACCTGCTTCACGGCGGCTACGGCGCTCTCGCAGGCCATGCCATCGCCACGGTGGTGTGGCGTGACATCGCCCACAGCCGCGATGCACTGGGCCGCGAGACCACGCGCGCCTGGCTGCAATCGAAACTCGCTCAGGGCGGCAGGTTCAACGGTGCGGCCATCCACGCTCAGTTGACGGCACTGGCGCTTGGTCAGGGACAGACCTACTTCGAGATCGTCATGGAGATCTTCGGCAGCCATCCGCAGATCACCCTGGTGCCTGGCTGAGCGGGCTGCGGCGACCAGCCCCACATCAGCTCAGAGCTTGGCCAGGGCATCGCCCAGACGGCGCGGGAACGCCACCTCGCTGGCCAGGTGCCATGCGCGTGCATTGGCGCCCAGCCGGGTCCACTCGGCCTCATCCATCGCCAGCGCGCGCTCGACGGCCTGTTCCAGCGCCTTCTCATCCACATGCCAGGTCCTGGACAGATGGCAGGGCTCGCCCTCGTGCGCGGCAACCAGGATGCCGCGGCTGTCGTCGATCATCTGATTCATCGGCGCGCCGTCACAGGTGATCACCACCGCCCCGCAGCTCATCGCTTCCACCAGATAGTGGCCCCAGCCTTCGGTCTGCGACAGGCACAGGTGGAACGCATGTTCGTTCTGCAGGCGCTGCACCTCCTGGTCGGGCAGCCGCTCGCGGACGATTCTCAGGTTCGCGGCACCGCCCTCATCTTCGTCCGAAGGGCCGCCGCGCAGGATGGTCAGCAAGGGCCATTCGGGGTGCCGTTTCCAGACATTGACGAGTGCAGCCGTTCCCTTCATACGGCTGGTACCGGCCGCATGCAGGAAGCTGCGCGGCCTGCGCGGCACTGCCGGGTCGTAGCGGTCACGGCTGCAGAAACCGACTTCCAGCGCGCGCATGCCCAGCGCGTTGAAGATGCGCGTGGCTTCTTCGGTCTTGGTCAGCAACGCATCGAACCGCGGCAGGATCCGCAGGCTGCGTGCGGACACCCATTCCGGATTCGGGATCAACAGATTGACGTTGGCCAGTCCGAAGCTCGTCGGCCGGACATGTTCCAGCGAGATGTTGACGTCGAACCGGGCGGGCGTGCGCCCCAGGCTCAGCCACGAGGCCAGCAGCCTGCGCAGGCGCATTCCGCGGAGTTTCCAGGCGCCACCATTGCGCACCGCGTCCAGGCGGCTGACCGTCACCGTGTGCCCGAGCTGCTGCAACGAGCGCTCGATCACCTGGATGTCATGGGACAGGCCACGCTGGTTGTCGGCGGCCAGTAGATGGATATGCGCCATCAGGACGGACTCCCTGGCCGATGCAGGTTACGCGCCGGCAAGGCGGTCGCCATCATGAAGCCCAGCACCAGGTAGAAATAGAACGAATGCGGCATCGCCCGGTAGAACACGTTGTCCGTGAACGCCGAAAGCGCATAGACGATGACCACGGCAAGTCCGGCGATGGCGATCGTCGCGGTGATGTCGTCGGCGTGGCCGAGGCGCCGCACGAAATGAATGCCGGGCAGGATGAAGACCAGCAGCATGAGCAGCAGCAACGGCACGCCACCGGTCACCGCCGCTTCCAGGTACTCGTTGTGCGGGTGGTTGTAGCGGAAGATCGACTCGGACACCTCGCCGCGAGCGATGCCCTCACGCGCATAGGTACCGAACTGGTTCAGGCCCACCCCCGCCACGGGATGCTCGGCGAAGGCGTCGACCGCCACGCCCCACATGGCGATGCGCTCGCGGACCGAGCCGACCTCGTTTTCCTGGTTGAAGCCGGAGATCTCGCCACTGACCTCACCGAAGCGCTGGATCACCTCGTGGTTCAGCACCGAGGTGGCGCCGACCACGCCAATGGCCAGGGCACCGACGAAGACCAGTGCCCCCCGCCAGCGCCGGGTTCGCCGGACGTGCACCACAATCACCATCAGCATGGCGGGAATGAACGCCAGGATCGGCCCGCGACTCTGCGCCAGGATCGAACCGTAGACGCCGACGGCGATGGCCACGCCGTGCAGCCAGCGTTCGGCCGGATGCACATTGGGCTGGATCAACCGGATGACCGAGAACAACGCCATGCACAGCGTCACCATGGTGAACTCGATGGCCGTCCATTCGCCGCCACTGAAACCGTGCGCGCGTTCAAGGCCCATCACGTGGTGCTGCACGATGCACGACCCGCCGAAGACCAGGGTGGACACGGCGAAGATCTTCCAGATCAGGCGCCAGTCCAGCGCAGTGGCGAACACAGCAGCGGTACCCAGGTAGAGCAGTGTCTGCGCCGGCAGATCCAGCTCGTTCCAGCGCAGCCCGTGCCAGAGGATGCTGTAGAAGGCATAGGCCAGGCGCAGGAAGCAGACGATTACGATGAACCGGGCGATGCGGTAGCGCAGGCGGACATCGGGCTGGCGGCGAATCAGAACCACGCCGGTGACCAGCAGGGCCAGCAGCAGCACCGCCTTCAGCAAGGTGTAGGGTGCGGAGCCGGCAAGCGGAACGATGGCGACCAGGATGCTCAGCAGGACGGTACGCCAAGTGTAACGAGGTTCGGCGGCCATGCAGGCTGCAGTCATGCTTGTTCTTTCCATCAACGCCCGCCCGGGGATAAGTCGCCCCGTTTTCCATGGAGGCCGCTTGGCGGAGATCGCCGGGGCTGACACTACCGTGGGACCCTGGGGAAATCAACCAAAGTGCCGGCGCAGGGGCGCAGGCGTTGGCACACGGACAGCCTCCGGGCCCAGCGCGGGTGCCGCGGATCATCGACCACCCCAGGTCGCTACACTAATGACTTCTCCGGCCATGCCTGCGCGTGGTCACGCCCTGACGCCCTGCCCAAGACGCGAAACGCCCCAAGTGACTGATACAAAAGACAATACCAGCAACGCCAAGGCGTCCAAGGAACACACCCCGCTGATGAAGCAGTTCTTCGCAGCCAAGTCCGACTACCCGGACCTGCTGCTGTTCTTCCGCATGGGCGACTTCTACGAGCTGTTCTACGACGACGCGCGCAAGGCTGCGCGGCTGCTCGACATCACCCTGACCCAGCGTGGCAGCTCCGGCGGCGCGCCGATCCCGATGGCCGGCGTGCCGGTGCATGCCTACGAAGGCTACCTGGCACGGCTGGTGGCGCTGGGCGAGTCGGTGGCGATCTGCGAGCAGATCGGCGACCCGGCGCTCGCCAAGGGCCTGGTCGAACGCAAGGTGGTGCGCATCGTCACCCCCGGCACGGTCACCGACGAAGCGCTGCTGGACGAGCGCCGCGACACCCTGCTGATGGCGTTGTCGCGCAGCAAGCAGGGCTACGGCCTGGCCTGGGCCGACCTGGCCGGTGGCCGCTTCCTGGTCAACGAAGTGGAGACCGACGACGCCCTGGAAGCCGAGCTGGCACGGCTGGAGCCGGCCGAGCTGCTGGTGCCCGACGAGGAGAACTGGCCGGAGTTCCTGCGCCAGCGCACCGGCGTGCGCCGCCGTGCGCCGTGGCTGTTCGACGCGGACAGCGGCCGCCGCCAGCTGCTGAACTTCTTCAAGCTGCACGATCTGAGCGGCTTCGGTATCGATGACAAGCCCCGTGCCACCGCCGCCGCCGGCGCCCTGCTCGGCTATGTCGAGGAAACCCAGAAGCAGCGCCTGCCGCACCTGACTTCGATCGCGATGGAAACAGCCGGCGAAGCGATCGCGATGAATGCCGCCACCCGCCGCCACCTGGAATTGGACACGCGTGTCGACGGTGATACCCGCAATACCCTGCTGGGCGTGCTCGACAGCACGGTGACACCCATGGGTGGGCGCCTGCTGCGCCGCTGGCTGCACCGCCCGCTGCGCCTGCGCGAGGTGCTGGTGCAGCGCCACCACGCGGTGGAAACCCTGATCGATCGCGGTGCGGACGCCGACATCCGCGAGCAGTTCCGCCGCCTCGGCGATCTGGAACGCATCCTCACCCGCGTCGCGCTGCGCTCGGCGCGCCCGCGCGATTTCTCCACCCTGCGTGACGGCCTGGGCCTGCTGCCGGCGGTGCGCGAAGTGCTGGCCCCGCTGGACTCGCCGCGCCTGCAGGCCCTGCATGCGGCGCTGGGCGAACACGACGCGTGCGCGCAGCTGCTGGCCAGCGCCATCGCCGAGATGCCGCCGCTGAAGCTGAGCGACGGCGGCGTGCTGGCCGATGGCTTCGATGAAGAGCTGGACGAGCTGCGCCGGCTGTCCACCCATGCCGACCAGTTCCTGGTCGACCTGGAACTGCGCGAGCGCGAGAGCAGCGGTATTCCCACCCTGAAGGTGGGCTACAACCGCGTTCACGGTTACTACATCGAAATCAGCAAGGGCCAGTCCGATCGTGCGCCGGTGCACTACACCCGCCGCCAGACGCTGACCAATGCCGAGCGCTACATCACCGAAGAACTGAAGGCATTCGAGGACAAGGTGCTGTCCGCGCGCGACCGTTCGCTGTCGCGCGAGAAGTACCTGTACGAGCAGCTGCTGGACACCCTTGGCGGGCAGTTGGAACCGCTGAAGCAATGTGCCGCTGCGCTGAGCGAACTGGACGTGCTGGCCGCCTTCGCCGAACGCGCGCAGGCGCTGGACTGGGCGCGCCCGGAGCTGCAGGCCGAGCCGTGCCTGAAGATCGAACGCGGCCGCCATCCAGTGGTCGAAGCGGTACGCGAACAGCCGTTCGAACCCAATGACCTGGACCTGCATCCGGACCGTCGCATGCTGGTCATCACCGGCCCGAACATGGGCGGTAAATCGACCTACATGCGGCAGAACGCGCTGATCGTGCTGCTGGCCCACATCGGCAGCTTCGTGCCGGCCAGCCGGGCGGTGATCGGCCCGATCGACCGCATCCTGACCCGCATCGGCGCCGGCGACGACCTCGCCCGCGGGCAGTCAACCTTCATGGTCGAGATGGCCGAGACCAGCTACATCCTGCACCACGCCACCGCCCATTCGCTGGTGCTGATGGACGAGATCGGCCGTGGCACCTCCACCTACGATGGCCTGGCGCTGGCCGACGCGGTGGCCCGCCACCTGGCCTACCAGAACCGCTGCTACACGCTGTTCGCCACCCACTACTTCGAGCTGACCGCGCTGGCCGACGAACAGCATGAGGGCGGCCGCAGCGGCATCGCCAACGTGCACCTGGACGCGGTCGAGCACGGCGAAGCGCTGGTGTTCATGCACGCAGTGAAAGACGGCCCGGCCAACCGCAGCTTTGGCCTGCAGGTGGCCGCACTGGCCGGCCTGCCGCGCGCCACTGTGGCGCAGGCACGGCGTCGCCTGGCCGAGCTGGAACAGCGCGGCGCTGAAAGCCACGCCGCCGAGCTGGCGCCGCAGGCGCTGGATGCCCCGCAGCAGTTCGGGCTGTTCGCGGCACCGTCCAGCAAGGCGCAGGAAGCGCTGGCGGCGATCGATCCGGACGAGTTGACCCCAAAGCAGGCACTGGAAGCGCTGTATCGGCTGAAAACGCTGCTGTAACCGCAGGGCGCACACATGGCTTCCCGCCGCCATGCGGGAGGCCTATGGAAGGCCCCGTAAATCTTATTCCACGTTTCAATTGACAAAAACTATCAACCTGAATGGATCATTCGATTATTCATTTCATCTGGCCATAGCTAAAGTCGAGTGAAGATGTTCCACCCCGTCTTCACCCGCAGGAGCCAGCCATGAGCCAGTCCGATAACAACAGCCCCAAGTGCCCGTATCACACCGCGCCGTCGCCTGCGGAAGGCGCCCAGCAGCAGCGTGAACTGAGCACCACGCCCAAGCAGAAGCACGGCGATGATCCGGTCACGCCGATGACCACGGCCTTCGGCGCACCGGTGGTGGACAACCAGAACAGCAAGACCGCCGGCCCACGTGGCCCGCTGCTGATGGAAGACGTCTGGCTGCTGGAGAAGCTGGCCAACCTCAACCGCGAGATCATTCCCGAGCGCCGCATGCACGCCAAGGGCTCGGGCGCGTTCGGTACTTTCACCGTCACCCACGACATCAGCAAGTACACCCGTGCCAAGCTGTTCGAGAAGGTCGGCAAGCAGACCGAGATGTTCGCGCGCTTCACCACCGTGGCCGGCGAGCGTGGCGCCGCCGACGCCGAGCGTGACATCCGCGGCTTCGCGCTGAAGTTCTACACCGAAGAAGGCAACTGGGACCTGGTCGGCAACAACACGCCGGTGTTCTTCCTGCGCGACCCGCGCAAGTTCGCCGACCTCAACAAGGCCGTGAAGCGCGACCCGCATACCAACCTGCGCAGCGCGCGCAACAACTGGGACTTCTGGACGTTGCTGCCCGAAGCCCTGCTGCAGGTGACCGTGGTGATGAGCGACCGCGGCATCCCGCGCAGCTTCCGCCACATGCACGGCTTCGGCTCGCACACCTACAGCTTCACCAACGCCGACAGCGAGCGCTTCTGGGTGAAGTTCCACTTCGTCAGCCAGCAGGGCATCGAATCGCTGACCGACGCGCAGGCGCAGATCCTGGTCGGCCATGACCGCGAAAGCCACGGCCGCGACCTGTTCGCCGCAATCGAGAAGGGCGACTTCCCGAAGTGGAAGCTGTTCATCCAGGTAATGCCCGAGCTGGAGGCGGAAACCTACCGCATCCATCCGTTCGACCTGACCAAGGTGTGGCCGAAGAGCGACTACCCGCTGATCGAAGTGGGCCAGTTCGAACTGAACCGCAACCCTGTCAACTGGTACCAGGACGTCGAGCAGTCCGCGTTCGCACCGAGCAACCTTGTGCCCGGCATCGGCCCGTCGCCGGACAAGATGCTGCAGGCACGCCTGTTCGCCTATTCCGATGCGCAGCGCTACCGCTTGGGCGTGAACCACCACCAGATTCCGGTGAACGCCGCACGCTGCCCGGTGCACAGCAACCACCGCGACGGTGCGATGCGCGTGGACGGCAACTACGGCGGCCTGCCGCACTACGAGCCGAACAGCTACGGCCAGTGGCAGGAACAGCCGCAGTACCGCGAGCCGCCGATGAAGATCCGCGGTGACGCCGACTTCTGGAATTTCCGTGAGGACGACGCCGACTACTTCAGCCAGCCCGGTGCGCTGTTCCGCAGCTACAACCAGGCACAGAAGGACCGCCTGTTCGCCAACACCGCCCGCGCCCTGGGCGATGCGCCGGACTTCATCAAGCAGCGCCACATCGACAACTGCAGCAAGGCCGACCCGGCCTATGGCGCTGGCGTTGCCGCGGCCCTGAAGGCGCTGGCCAGCCAGCCGTCGGATCCGTTCAAGCCGGCGCAGCCGGAAGCGGACTTCCCCACCGCGACCCCGGGCGCCGAAGACATCGAGCTCTGATCGCCCTGCCCCGTGAACAGCACGCCGCCTCCCCGTGAGGCGGCGTCGCCGTTTTAACGGTCCGCGTCGTACCTTCTGCACGCCCCACCCCAATCAAGGATTCCGCAGATGAGCCTCACCGACGAACTTCTCGCCAAACTGCAGGGCGCACCGCTGCAGCAGGTATCGCAGCAGCTCGGCATCAGCGACACCCAGGCTTCCGGCGCGATCAGTGCCGCGCTGCCGGTGCTGATGGGCGCGCTGGGCAACAACGCCTCGCAGCCGCAGGGCGCGCAGGCGCTGCTCGGCGCGCTGCAGAACAACCACAGTGGGCTGGACCTGGGCAGCGTGCTCGGTTCGGTACTGGGCGGCGGTGGCGGTGATGCCGCCAGCGATGGCGCCGGCATCCTCGGCCACATCTTCGGCGGCAACCAGCAGAAGGTAGAAACCGGCCTGGCCCAGGCCACCCAGCTCGACAGTGGCCGCACCAGCCAGCTGCTGCAGATCCTCGCACCGATCGTGATGGCTTTCCTCGCCCAGCGCCTCGGTGGCGGCCAGGCCGACGCCGGCTCGCTCAGCCAGGCCCTCGGCCAGGAAAAGCAGCAGGTGCAGCAGCAGGGCGGTCTTGCCGGCGGCCTGCTCGGCAGCCTGCTGGACCAGGACGGTGACGGCCAGCTCGGCGTGGGCGATCTGCTGAAGATCGGCGGCAGCCTGCTGGGCGGCAAGCGCTGAGCCAAGGGGGCGCCGGATCCGGTCTGGCGCCCTGCTGCTTACAACGCGTCGATATCGCCGAGCGCGCGGATCAACCGCCGTGCGCGCTTGTCCGGCTTGTGCTCCGGCGGCTGGAAACCATCGCGCGCCGCGATGCGCAACGCGCGCTGTTCGGCACGGCGCGCCTTGGAGGCCTCACTCTCGGCATACAGCTGCTGCGCCGTCGGCGCCGGCCCGCGCTGGTCGCTCAGGCCCAGCACCTGGATCTCGAAATGCTCTTCGCCGCGGTCGACCTGCAGCTGCTCACCGACGCGCACTGCGCGTGAGGATTTCGGGCGCTGCCCGGCGACGCTGACCTTGCCGGTTTCGATGGCCTGCTTGGCCAGGCTGCGGGTCTTGAAGAAACGGGCCGCCCACAGCCAGATGTCCAGGCGGACACTGGGCGACAGCGGGGAAAGCTCGGTCATCGGCAGGGACTACTCCGTTCGCTTGTTCAGGGGACGCGGGTTGTCGGGGTCGGTGCGGCAGCCACTGCCCCCGATCAGGGTGGGAACGCCGGCGGAAAGATCCTGGCGCTGGCTGCCGACCAGGCACTCGGGGCGGTCGGTTGGCCGCACCTGGGTATCACCCAGCCGGTCACCTGTCGAACATGCGGCCAGTGCGGCGCCGATCAAGACCAGCGCCATGCTCCATTTCACCTGCAGTCGTTGATGCATTGCCACATCCTGCAAACCGGCTTGGTGCTAGTGTGCGCCTCCCGGGATTCGATCACCACTCCATGGCCAAAGCGCCGCTTGACCTGACCTCCGGCCCGATCGGCCGCAATCTCCTGTTGTTTTCCCTGCCGATCCTGGCCGGCAACATCGCGCAGTCGCTGAACGGTTCGGTGAATGCGGTCTGGGTCGGGCGCTTCCTCGGCGAGGCGGCACTGACCGCCACCGCGAACGCCAACAACATCATGTTCTTCCTGATCGGCTCGGTGTTCGGCTTCGGCATGGCCTCGACCATCCTGATCGGCCAGGCGATCGGCGCGCGCGACATCCCGCAGGCGCGGCGCGTGGTGGGTACCAGCGCCACCTTCTTCATCGGCCTGTCGGTGATCATCGCCATCGCCGGCTGGTTCATGGCCCATCCGCTGCTGGCGGCGATGGGCACGCCGGCCGCCTCGCTGCCATTGGCCGAGGCCTACCTGCAGATCATCTTCCTGGCGATGCCGACGCTGTATGCGTTCGCCTTCCTCACCGCCGCGCTGCGCGGTGCCGGCGACTCGCGCACACCGTTCCGTTTCCTGATGGTGTCGGTGGCACTGGACATCGTGCTGAACCCGGTTCTGATCTTCGGCATGGGGCCGTTCCCCGCGCTGGGCATCGCCGGCTCGGCCTGGGCAACGCTCGTCGCGCAGACGCTGTCGCTGGCCGGCCTGCTGCTGTACATGCGGCACAAGCGCCACACGTTGTGGCTCGGCCGCGCCGACATGCGCCTGTTCAAGCTCGACCTGACCATCCTGAAAGCGTTGGTGCTCAAGGGCGTGCCGATGGGCCTGCAGATGGTGCTGATCTCGCTGTCGGTGATCCTGCTGATGACCATGGTCAACCAGTACGGCACCGACACCGCCGCCGGTTACGGCGCTTCCCTGCAGCTGTGGAACTACCTGCAGATGCCGGCGATGGCGATCGGCGCGGCGTGCTCTTCGATGGCGGCGCAGAACGTCGGTGCACAGCGCTGGGACCGCGTACGCGGCACCGCACGCCAGGGCGTGCTGTTCAATTTCCTGCTGACCGGCGCGCTGATCCTGCCACTGGTCCTGTTCGATCGCCAGCTGCTGGCCCTGTTCCTGCCGCCGGCCAGCCAGGCGCTGGACATTGCCCGTCACCTCAACCACGTGGTGATCGGCTCGTTCCTCTTCTTCGGCGTCAGCTTCGTGATCTCCGGCGTGGTGCGCTCCACCGGCGCGGTGATCCCGCCGCTGCTGATCCTGGCTGGTTCGCTGTGGGGCGTGCGCGTGCCGTTCGCCGAGCTGCTGCAGCCGTATTGGGGCGCCGATGCGATCTGGTGGAGTTTCCCGGTCAGCTCGCTGGTGTCGATGCTGCTGTCGTTGGCGTACTACCGCTGGGGCGGCTGGCGCAAGGCGAAGATGATGGGCAAGCCCTCGCACGCCGAGGAACTGGCCACGCCGTCGGAAATTCCGGCCTGCCCGCCGTCGCCGGTGGCCGACCCGGATGCCGCACCGATGCGGTAGTGCCGGCCGCTGGCCGGCAACCTCACACCTCTCCAGCAGCATCGCGGAACAGCCGGCCAGCGGCCGGCTCTACCGCTTCTTCTTCGCCGCGTTGAACATGGCCGCCGCGCGCATCAGCGCCTTGAACGCGGCGGCATCCGGCATCGCGCCTTCATGGATATCGATCGCGCGCCGCGTGTTCCCCTCCAGGCTGGCGTTGAACAGTCCCTTCGGATCGGCCAGCGCCGCGCCATTGGCAAACGTCAGCTTCACCGCCTGCTTGTAGGTCTCGCCGGTGCACAGGATGCCGTTGTGCTCCCACACCGGTGTACCCCGCCATTTCCAGGTTTCCTGCACGTCGGGCAGCGCTTCATGGATCAACGCACGCACGCGTGCCAGCGCTTCGCCACGCCAGTCGCCCAGTTCAGCGATGCGCGCATCGATCAGTTCGGCGGCCGGGGTTCCGGCATCGGCCGGGTTGGGTGCATGCGTGGCCATCAGCGGCTCTCGTCGGCAAGGAGATCAGAACGGTGGGCTTACATGTGTTCGCCGGGCAATGCCGCGGCCTGGCGCACCCAGTCAAGAAACCGGGCTTCATCCAGTACGCCATCCTGGGCAATGTGCAGGTAGCGCGTATCGGCACTCCTGGACGGCTCCGGCGGCACCGGTTTCAGCGCAGCGCCGCGGAAGAACGCCACCTTGATATAGCGGGTGAAGCAATGGAAGCTGAGAAACCAGCCTTCGCCCGCGGCCACCGCATACATCGGCGAGTTCCACTTCACCGCCTTGTGCACCCCGGGTACGGCCTGTTCGACCAGCGCATCCAGCCGTGCGCCGATCGGCCGCTTCCAGTCCGGCATCGCCGCGATATACGCCTGTACCGTGGCATCGCCCTCGCCCTTGGCGATCTGCGGATTGCCGCCTGACAACAGCTTGGGCGCAGCGGAAGGTGCGGTTCGCTTGGCAGGCATCGCACGGCACGTCCATCGGGATGACACTGCAGCCTACCGCGGCCCGTGCCGGGCGGTAACGGCGCAGTGCGCCATCGGCTCAGTCCGCCTGCCCCGCGCGGAACTGGCGCCACTCCGGCAGCTTGCGGTGCCGGCGCAGCGAGCGCATCAGCGCCGCCATCACCATGCCGAACAGCGCTCCGGCCAACAGCCCGGCCACCAGCAGCAGCGCCAGCGGACGCTCACTGCCCTGCCACAGCATCAGCCACATCAGCGCGGTCCAGAACAGCCCGAACAACAGGCCCTGCACCAGCGCATTGGTACCGAAGCCGGCCAGGATCGGCGGTGGCAGTGCGATGCCCATGCGCCACAGCAGGCGATGCAGCAACGGCGCCGACTGCACACGCGCCAGTCCCTTGCCGTCGAGGAAGCGCAACGCCGACTGGATCACGGCGGGATAGCGCGGGTTGATGTCGTTCATCACCTGATCGTGGCCGATGCGATGCCGGAAACGCAAACGGCCACCCGAAGGTGGCCGTCGCGGCAACAACCGAAGTTGTTTATCAGGCCTTTTCGGCCAGACGGGCAGCCTTGGCGGCAGCAGCGGCAGCCAGGTCTTCCTTGATGCGGGCAGCCTTGCCTTCCAGGCCACGCAGGTAGTACAGCTTGCCGGCGCGGACCTTACCACGACGCTTCACTTCGACCGAGTCGATGATGGCGCTGTGGGTCTGGAACACGCGCTCGACGCCGTAGCCGTGCGAGATCTTGCGCACGGTGAACGAGGAGTTCAGGCCGGCGTTCTTGGTGGCGATGACGACGCCTTCGTAGGCCTGCACGCGCTCGCGGCTGCCTTCCTTCACCTTCACGTTGACGACAACGGTGTCGCCCTGGCTGAACTTCGGCAGTTCACGGGTGATCTGGGCGGATTCGAATTCCGCGACGATGGACTTGTTCAGCTTGCTCATGGGTTACACCGATTCTTGTTCGGGTGGGCGTGTCATGTAGACAACGTGGGCTCATGCAGTCACCGGACTGTGCTGCACGTTTGTTGTGGGTACTGCGCGCGCCGGCCTGGGCTGGCGGTAATTGGTCATGATAGCCGATAAAGCCGGCCCTGCGCTAGGGGGCGGCCTTCTGTTTCTGGGCCTGACGGCCCTGTTCCAGCAGCGCGCGGTCGGCCTTGCCCAGCGCCTGTTCATCCAGCAGGTCCGGACGCCGCTGGGCGGTACGGACCAGCGACTGCTGGCGGCGCCACGCGGCGATGGCCGCATGGTTGCCTGAGCGCAGCACGTCCGGCACGTCGCCCAGAGGGTGCTGGGCCGGCTGGCTGTAGTGCGGGCAGTCGAGCAGGCCCAGATCACCTTCGAAGCTGTCCTGGGCCGCTGATTCAGCGTCATTCAGGGCACCGTCCTGCAGGCGGGCCACGGCGTCGATGATGACCGCCGCACCCAGCTCGCCACCCGACAGCACGTAGTCGCCGAGGGAGATTTCCTCGTCGACATTGGCTTCCAGGAAACGCTCGTCGATGCCCTCGTAGCGGCCACAGAGCAGGACCATGCGCGGCAATGCCGCCAGTTCCCGCACCTTGGCCTGGGTCAACGGCGCCCCCTGCGGGCTGAGGTAGATCACCCGCGCCGGGGTCGGATCAGCATCGCGGATCGCCTGCAGGCAGGCCTGCAACGGTTCGATCAGCATCACCATGCCCGGGCCGCCACCGAACGGACGGTCGTCCACCCGGCGGTAGTTGCCTTCGGCGTAATCACGGGGATTCCAGCCATGCAGGCTGAACAATCCCTTCTCCTGCGCGCGCCCGACCACGCCCAGTCCAGCGGACTGGGCGAGGAACTCGGGGAACAGGGTGATGACGTCGAAACGCATGCTCACACTCAGAACTCGGGATCCCAGTCGACCACGACCAGGTTGGCCTCGAAATCGACCGACTTGACGAAGTCCGGCTGCACGAACGGGATCATCCGCTCGCGGTCACCCCGGACCACCACCACGTCGTTGGCGCCGGTACTGAACAGGTGCGAGACCTGGCCCAGGGCAACGCCCTCGGTGGTCTTCACGTCCAGGCCTTCCAGGTCCACCCAGTAATACTCATCGGGCTTCGGCGGTGGCAGGGCACTGCGGGCCACGTAGATCTCGGTGCCGCGCATCGCTTCAACGGTATCGCGGTCCTCGACGCCGGGGAACCGGGCGACCAGGTGCTTGCCACTGTCGCGGCCACGCACACCTTCAATCGTGGTTTCCACGCCGGACGGGCTGCGCACGATCCACGGCTGGTAACGGAAAATGGCGGAACGTGGCTCGGTCCAGGACTCGAGCTTGATCTCGCCGCGCACACCAAAAGCGCCGACAACCCTGCCCAGCAGGATGCGGCGCTCGATATCTTTCATCTGCTTCAACCAAGAGGGCCACGCCGAAGCGTGGCCCGTCAGGATCAGGCCGCAGCGGCCTGGGACTTGGTCGCTTCCTTGATCAGGTTGCGGACCTTGTCGGTCGGCTGGGCGCCGTTCTTGACCCAGTGGTCAACGCGGGCCAGGTCCAGCTCGATGCGCTTCTCGCCGCCCTGGGCGACCGGGTTGTAGAAACCAACGCGCTCGATGTTGCGGCCGTCGCGCGCACTGCGCACGTCGGTGACGATGATGTGGTAGAACGGACGCTTCTTGGCGCCGCCGCGGGTCAGTCGAATCTTGACCATGGTGTTTTTCCTATTGCCCAGTCGCCAGGATGGCGAGGTAAGCGGGCGATTATAGCGGTAGAGTCTGGCCGAGCCAACCCCGGGGGGCCGCTTGGGGTCAGATTCCTTTTGCGGCGCAAAAGGGATCTGACCCCAGCCCCTGCCAAGCCACCGCCGCCAGCACCGCCCTGCCCTGTTCAGCCAGCGCCTGCGAGCTTGGCAGGAGTTGCCCGTCGATGGCCTCCAGCGCCCACAGGCCGCTGGCGTTGCAGGCAAAAGCGGCCTTCACACTGCCCAGTTCAGCCAGCGCCAACGGCCGCGTCAACTGCGCATCGGGCCAATGCCGCTTCAGCAGCGCTTCGGCCGTACCGCGCAGGGCCGGCGCCTGCGGCCAGAGCAGCCGTTCACCATCGTGCACGGCCAGGTTCCAGGTGCTTCCTTCACTCACATCGCCATCAGCGGTCACGAACAGCACATCGTCGAATCCTTCGGCCATCGCCGCGCGGCGCTCGGCGAACAGGCCAAACGTGCCCACGTGCTTGATCTGCGGCATTTCGCGCTGCCAGACCACGCTGCGCACGCGCTTGGGCGCGATCAGGGCCACCGGCGCTGATACTGCCACCAGCACGTCCACCGGCACCGCCGCCAGCGGGTTGCGGAAATCGAACCGGCGCGAGTACACCGTCACCCGCAGCGAGGCATCGGCCAGGCCGGCCTGCTGCAGGGCCTGTGCCATCCAGGTCTGTACCTGCACCGTATCCAGCTCGCTGCCGAACAGTGCACGCGTGGCCTGTGACAGCCGCGCCAGATGCAGGTCCAGTCCCTGCACCGCGTGGTCGCGCACCTGCAGCGAGGTGAAATGGCCGTAGTTGACCAGCGCCGGCAGCAGATCCTCGACCTGTGCCGGCAGGCCGTTGCAGGTCACCGTCATCGCAGCAGCGCCTGCGCCTGGCTCCACATGCCGCGCAGCACGTCGGCGGCCGGCTGTGCCGGCGCCATCCACGCCGACTGCCCGGCCCAGGCCTGCATCGCCGCCAGGCGGTTTTCCTGCGCGGCCTGCTTGCGCATCGGCGCGGTCAGCCCGCGCTGCACCGGGTACGGGCGTGGCGCCGGGGCGCCTTCTGCGGCAGCGGCGCGCACATAGGCGGTCGCCAGGCCGCGGCCCAGGCGGCCGCTGAAGGCGCGCGTCGGCCAGGTGTCTTCCGGTTCGCTGGCGGCCAGCCCATCGGCCCATGCCGAGGCGATCGCTGCTTCGGGCGTGCGCAGGAACGCGGTGCCGATCTGCACCGCGCTGGCCCCCAACGTGAGCGCGGCGGCGATACCGCGGCCATCGGCGATACCGCCGGCGGCAATCACCGGGATCTGCAGGTGATCGGCCAGGCGCGGCAGCAGCGCGAACAGGCCGACCAGCTGGCGCTCGGCCATCGCCGGATCGAACGCACCGCGATGGCCGCCCGCTTCCATGCCCTGCGCCACCACCGCATCGGCACCGGCGTCCTGTGCTGCACGCGCTTCGGACAAGGTGGTCGCGCAGGCGATCCAGGCAATGCCGGCATCCTTCAACTGCTGCACGTGGCGCGGCAGCAACACACCCATGATGGTCGAGGCCACCGCCGGGCGTGCGGCCAGCAGTGCGGCGAACTGTTCTTCGAAGTCGGCGGGCGTGGCATCGGCGGCGCTGGCCGGCACGTCCGGGCCCCACTGCGCCAGGAAGGCGCGGCTGGCAACCTCGGCGGCAACGTCACGGGTCGGCACCGGATCCGGCACCCACAGGTTCACCTGCGCCGGGCCGGTCGAAGCGGCGCGGAAATCGTCCATCCAGCGACCGATATCGGCCGAAGAGGACAACACCGCGCCCATCGCGCCCATGCTGCCGGCATTGGCCAGCGCGGCCGACAGCGGCACCGGGCAGGCACCGGCCATCGGTGCCAGCAGGATCGGAAGCTGCAATGAAAAACGCCGACAGAAGGTGTCGGCGCGTTCAAGAATCGGCGATGCATTCACGCGACATACCTGTTGGAGAAGTCGCCATCCAGCATACGCCAGTCATTGTGACCGGGCCGCGTCGCAATGCGCGCCGGCCCCGTCGCTGCATCAACGGAACGGCATGCCGCGGCCGCCCATGGCGCCCATCATGCCCTTCATGCTGCGCAGCATGCCCTTCATGCCGCCGCCGGCCATCTTGCTCATCATCTTTTCCATCTGCATGTACTGCTTCATCAGCTTGTTGACGTCAGCCGGCGTCACGCCCGAGCCCTTGGCGATGCGCGCGCGGCGCGAGCCGTTCAGCAGGTTCGGGTTGCGCCGTTCCTTCTTGGTCATCGAGCTGATGATGGCGATCATGCGCGGCACTTCCTTGCCCTGGCTGACCTGCTGCTTCAGATGGTCGGGGATGTTGCCCAGGCCCGGCAGCTTGTCCATCAGGCCGCCGATGCCGCCCATGTTCTGCATCTGCTCGAGCTGGTCACGCATGTCGTTCAGGTCGAACTTCTTGCCCTTGGCGACCTTCTCGGCCAGCTTGGCCGCCTTGTCCTTGTCGACCTGCTGCTCTACCTGCTCGACCAGCGACAGCACGTCGCCCATGTCGAGGATGCGGCTGGCGATACGGTCCGGGTGGAACACGTCCAGGCCTTCCGGCTTTTCGCTGACACCGACGAACTTGATCGGCTTGCCGGTGATGTAGCGCACGCTCAGTGCGGCACCGCCACGGGCGTCACCGTCGGTCTTGGTCAGCACCACGCCGGTCAGCGGCAGGGCGTCGCCGAAGGCCTTGGCGGTGTTGGCCGCGTCCTGGCCGGTCATGGCGTCGACCACGAACAGGGTTTCGGCCGGGTTCACCGCAGCGTGCAGGGCCTTGATCTCGGCCATCATCGCTTCGTCGATGGCCAGGCGGCCGGCGGTATCGACCAGCAGCACGTCGACGAACGACTTGCGCGCGTCGTCGATGGCGGCACGGACGATGGCTTCCGGCTTCTGGTCGGCGCTGGACGGGAAGAACAGCACGCCGACCTGCTCGGCCAGGGTCTTCAGCTGTTCGATCGCGGCCGGACGGTAGACGTCGGCCGAAACCACCATCACCTTCTTCTTGCGCTTTTCCTTCAGGTGCTTGGCCAGCTTGCCCACCGTGGTGGTCTTGCCGGCGCCCTGCAGGCCCGCCATCAGGATGATGGCCGGCGCGGGCACATTGAGGTTCAAGTCGCTGGCTTCGGCGCCCATCACCGCGGTCAGCTCGTCGCGCACGACCTTGATCAGCGCCTGGCCCGGGGTCAGCGACTTCAGCACTTCCTGGCCGACCGCTCGTACCTTGATGCGCTCGATCAGGGCCTGCACCACCGGCAGCGCAACGTCGGCTTCGAGCAGCGCGATGCGCACTTCGCGGGTCGCCTCGCGGATGTTCTCCTCGGTCAGGCGGCCACGGCCACGCAGGCGCTCGATGGTGCCGGAAAGGCGCTGGGTCAGGGACTCGAACATGCGGCGCAACCTGTCTGAAAGCGGGGGACAATAAGGCAGACAGTATAACGGGTCCGCTCCCCTCCCCGGGCTGCGACCACGGGGCCGTCGCCACCACCGCAGGGGTATGCGAAACTGCAACGATGTTAATCGTTCTCATCGCCGCCCTGCTCTACCTGGCCGCCAGCGCCCTGCTGGTGCGTGCGCTTGGCCGCGATGAAAGCACCGGCTCCCCCGCCTGGCTGTGGCCCGCCCTGCCGGCGATGCTGCTGCACGGCGGCTACCACGTGATGGTGGCGATGCGCGCCAACGGCGGGCCGGACATGCACTTCTTCGCCGCGCTGTCGCTGGTCGGCCTGGGCATGGCCTGGCTGACCTCGCTGGTCGGCGCACGCGGGCGGATGTCGGCGCTGGGCGTGGTGGTGTTCCCGCTGGCTGCCGTGCTGCTACTGGCCTACCACGGCTACGGCCACGAACCGAGCAAAGTGCTGGGCTGGCGCCTGGCCAGCCACGCCTGGCTGGCGCTGCTGGCCTACGCCACGCTGAGCATCGCCGCGCTGCTGGCAATCATGCTGTGGCTGCAGGAACGCGCACTGCGTCGCCGCGAGTTCCGGCCGTGGCTGCGGGCGCTGCCGCCGCTGGCCGACCTGGAATCACTGCTGTTCCGGGTGATCACCGTCGGCTTCGCGCTGCTGACCCTGACCCTGGTCACCGGTGTGCTGTTCGTCGATGACCTGCTGGCACAGAAGCTGGTGCACAAGACTGTGCTGAGCGTGCTGTCGTGGGTCGTGTTCGGCGTGCTGCTGGTCGGCCGCCGCCGCTACGGCTGGCGCGGCATGAAGGCGGTGCACTGGACGCTGGCGGCAATGCTGTTGCTGCTGCTAGCGTTCTTCGGCAGCCAGTTCGTGATCGAACTGGTGTTCGGGCATACGTGATAGAAGTGTGCCGACCAACGGTCGGCCCCCACCCAACATCACCTGGTAGTGCCGGCCGCTGGCCGGCAACTGGACCGCACCCTGCGTGGATGCTGCCGCCGGTCAGGGCACCGGCTGCGCCAGGATCTTCCGCACCGAACGGCCGCTGTTGGTGAGGATGTCATCGACCTGCCAGCAGCCCTGGCCCTGGCGCACCATCGGCAACCGGGTCACGTAGGCCTTTTTCCAGACCAAATAGCGCATTTCTACCTGGCCAGTGGTCGCCGAGGCCTCTTTCCAGCTGTAACGCACGGGGCTGTCGATGTCGCCATCCTGCGCATCCAGCCACGGATCGGAATCGATCGTACAGATGCCCTCCTCGCGCTGCTGGCAGGCACGCTCATCACGCAGCGCCTTGCCGAAGGCCGCGCTGACCAGCGCGGCCGGCGGATCCAGCAGATCACCGTTGCCGGTCGTCGCCTCGTAGAAGGCGCGGGCCACAGCCGCAGGCTCCCGGCAGGCGGGAGCAGCCTGCACGGTGGGGGCCAGCAGCAGCCCGGCGATCACGAACATCCCTGTATTTCGCATGTATTTCTCCTTGAGGTAGTGCCGGCAGCTGACCGGCACTACAGGATATCCCGGTGCTGCCGGCCAGCGGCCGGCACTACCCGATACCCGGCTTACAACCCGTAACGCTCGATCACGTCCAGGTGCGGCTGGCGATCCTGGTCGCAGGCTTCGGCCAGGCGCAGCCAGCAATGCGGATGCGGCCACGTCGCGGTCTGCTGCTGGAGGAAGCGGTGCAGCGCCAGCGGTGCATGGTCCTGCGGCTGGGCCACGGTGAACAGCAGGCCGGGCAGCGTGCCGTCTTCCACATCGGGGTCGGTGACGGTGTAGTCCGGGCGGCTGTGCGACCACACCTTCCAACCCTGTGCTTCGGCCGCCTCGACGAAGACGTTCCAGGCCTCTTCGCCCGGGTGCGCGCCATCGATCATCCAGCTGCGGGCGAAGCCGCCGCGTTCCAGCACATGCACCTGCGCATAGGTCGGGATGAAATGCTCGCGTGCTTCCTCCTCCTCGGGTGCCGGATGCACCAGCGCGGCATCGAACACCACCCAGTCGCCCACCTGCTGGGCGCGGTTGGACGGCGCGTTCTCGACGATGCGCGCGGTCACCGGCCCGCTGCGACGGGCGTAGTACTCCATCGGCTCACCGTTCTCTTCGCTGCGGATGATCACCCAGCCCCACGGCTCTTCGACCACGCCTTCCTGGCTGGACAGCTCCATGCCGATCGCCTTCGCCGAGCGACGCACGGCGTCCCAATCCCGCGCCGCGCTGGCGGCACTCATGTGGTCCCAATGCGCGGCATTCGGCTCTTCCAGCAATTCAACCAGCTGCGCATAGCAGGCCTGTGCTTCGCTGAAGCGGCCGGTTTCCATGTACATGCGCGCCAGCGTGCCGCGCGCGCCGTGCGAGCCCGGAGACAGCTCCAGCAGGGATCGGGCCGCCTGCTCCAGCGCCGGCCAGTCGGACACGCGGCGTGCACGCTGCACCTCGCACCAGTGCGCGAACACCGGCACGCTGCCACGGTAGAGATCGGCCAGCTGGCGCAGGCCATCGTCGTCGCCCTGCTCGGCCAGCCAGCGCATCAGCGTGTAGGCCGCGGGACCATCGTACTGCGCATGGCCGCGTACGAACCGCCACAGCAGCGCGCGCGCCTCGGGCTGCGCGCCGCAGGCATTGAGTGCGCTGGCCGCCATCTCGGCCAGCGCCTCGTCATCGGGCAGCTCGGCATGCGCCTGCAGCAACCACTGCGCTTCGCGCTCGGGATCGCGCGACTGGTTCTGTTCGCCCTGCGCGTCCAGCCATGCCAGCAGCTCGCCCGCCGGCACCGGCAGCGGTGCGACATCCGGCAACGCGTCGATGCGCGCGGCCAGGCCGGCCACCAGCGCCGCAGCACCACGATCCTGGCGCAGCTGCGCCAGATGGGTGCGGGCCAGTTCCAGCTGCCGCAGTGCCACCCAGCGCGCGCCACGCTGCAGCGCCAGCTCCAGGCTCAGCGCTGCCACTTCGATCAGCAGGCGATGCGATCCGACCCGGGCAAAGTGCTCGATGATCGTGTTGAAGCGCGTGCCCAGATCCCAGGTGTTGCGCGCAGGATCCCGCTGGCAGAGCGCGGCGGCGGTGTTGGCCCACAGGCGCCAGTAGTTCGGAGTCAGCTCGCTCCACGGCACCAGCTGCTGCAGCGCCTCTTCGTCGCGGCCCAGCTGGGCCAGCGCCCAGGCCTTGGACAGGCGGCGCGGCACCGTGCAGTTGGCCGGTTCGTACTCTCCGGACGCAGCAACTTCGGCCTCCCGCTTTTCGATCAGCGCCAGTGCCTCATCGGCACGGCCCATTCCCAGCAGGATCTTGATCTGCATCTCCGGGAAGCTGTCGAACACTTCCTTGCCACAGGCCTCCACGGCATCGGCCTGCGCCTGCAGGTAATCCAGCGCCGCCTGGCCACGACCATCATCGAGCAGCGCATCGGCCTTCTCGCAGCTCAGGCACTGGAAACAGGCCCAGCTCGGATCGATGCGACCCAGTGTTTCATCGCAGACTTCGATGCGCTCGGGCACCCAGCCCGGGCCATCGATGTTGCCATAGCAGGCAGCCAGATCCTGGGTCACGCAGATCGACTGCGGGCATTCCAGCGTGTCATCACGGTGCGCACGTTCGAACAGCGCCACCGCTTCGCCCAGCGCGCTCTCGCCTTCGACGCGGTTGCCGACGCGGTTGCGCAGCGCCCAGTGGCCGACATAGACGTCGACCCACGGGTTGTCCAGTGCCTTGCCCAGCGCACGCGCTTCGGGCAGCAATGCATCGACGCGGTCGATCTGCAGTTCACTCACCTCGTCGGCGAGACGGTTCAGCAGGTGCGCGTTCTGCGCCTGGCCGGCCTGGCGCAGGTCACCCTGCAGTTTTTCGACCCAGTTCCAGATGTCCATGGGGTAAGTGCTCCTGTCTAGCGAAGGCTGGATGAGAAGGTACGGTGCTCAGCGCAGCATCTGCTGCAGGGCACCGGCAATATCGGTAAAGGCGCCGTTGAGATCCGGGCCGGGCGTAGCGTTCGCGTGTGCCAGCGGGCGGCCCTGCGCGGCGACGATGATCTTCAGTGAGCGCAGCAGACGGGCTGCGGCTTCGGCCTGTGGATGCCCCTCGCGCTGGGCGCGCAGCAGCGCCTGCACTGCCGGGTTGTCGAGATTGAGATACAGCCGCGACGGCGCGCGCGACTCGATGCGTGCGGTGAACTGCCGGGCCAGGCGCAGCGCGGCCATCGACACGCGCTTGTCGTTCTCGTCGTCTTCCAGGCGCTGCTTCAGCTCGGCTTCGCGGTCGGGCACCACCACCACCGGCAGCGACTCGGGGCTGAAGCGTGCCGGCAGCAACTGTTCGCCGTCGCCCAGCTGCTCGCGCAGCCATGCCAGTTGCGCCTCGTCGAGGCTGTCATCGCTTCGGAACAGTGCACGGTTACCCTGCTCGGTCCCCAGTTCAACCAGGCGCAGGCCCTTGGCCTGGGCCCAGCGACGCAGGAACGGCACGACTGCATAGCGGTGGCCATGCGCGACCGGTACCCCCATCGCGCGGAACAGCATCTCCTCGAAGCCACCGCCATTGTCGAGAATCACATGCACGGCACCACGCGCCGGCAGCGCACTGGCCGGCAGGTCGCCCTGCGAAGTCGGCACGCGCACGTGCTCCAACAGCAGGTCGAACAGGCGGTCATCGCACAGCGCCGCGCCCAGCAAGGCCTCATTATGGCGCGTGAGAACGCGTCGCCAGGCTTCCGGCTGCTGCCGTGCGACGTCGGCCAGGCCATCAATCAGCGCCTCCAGCAGCGCGTGCTGCACGGCCCGGTACTGGTCATCGCGCTGCAGGTCTTCGCGGCTGGCGGTGGGCGTCAGCCGCGAGGATTCGATCACCCCGCCGATGAAACCGGCCCACGGCGGCAGCAGGTCGCGCGCATCGTCATCCAGCAGCATGCCGCGCACGAACACCGAAAGATTGCGGTTGTCACTGGTGCCGTAGGTAGCGCCGTCCTGGACCCACAACAGGCCGGTGGCATCGCTGTCGCCATCCGCGCGCAGTGGCACGGTGACGATCGGCTCGAAATCGTGCTCGAAGCGCGCAGCGAACTGCAGCGCCTGGCGACGCGCCTGTACCGGATGCACGACGACGTCACCCTGGCTGCGCCACGGCGGCGGCTCGGGGTTGAGCGCCTCGGCCGCAGCACCGATGAAGATCGGCTCGGACAGCAGCGCGCAATAGCGGCCCAGCACCTCGTGCAGGCGCGCCTCGTTGGCCAGCGGCAGGAAGTCCGGATGCAACTCCAGTTCCACTTCGGTACCGACCGCACGTGCCGGCACTTCACTGACGGTGTACTGCTCGGCATTGCTGGACACGTACAGATGACCCAGTTCCGGCGTCTGGTACGAGGTGGTACGCACGCTGACCCTGCGCGCCAGCACGAAGGCCGACAGGAACCCGAGGCCGAACATGCCGATCAGGCCTTCATCGTCCTCCCCGCCCTGGCGCAGGCCCCGGGTGTAGCCGACGCCCACGGTAGCCAGGTAGTCATGGATTTCCTGGCGGGTCAGGCCGGCACCGGTATCGGTGATGCGCAGCACGCCGGCAGCGGCATCGACCTGCACCGAGATGCGCGACGGCACTTCGATGCCGGGCTGCTCGATGCGGCGACGGATGATCGAGTCATGCGCGTTCTGCACCAGCTCACGCAGCGCCACCACCGGGGTGGAATACAGGTGCTTGCCCAGCACCGTCATCAGTCCATTGAGATCGACCCCTGCGCGACGGATTTCGGCGTTGGGGGCGGTGAGCGTGGTGTCCTGCATGTAATCGTTTACTCCTGGGCACGGAAAGACGCCAGAGGGCGCCTTCGTCGAGCGGGAAAAACTAGCACAGGCAGGCTGACCGTTGCCGTATACGACGTTTGTAGAGGCAGGGCCGCGCGCATCACGCCGCGTCGATAGCCTCGGACAGGCGCTCCACCGCGATCACTTCCATGCCCTTCACCGAACCGCCCTTGGGCGCGTTGGCCTTGGGCACGATGGCGCGCTTGAAACCATGGGTGGCCGCCTCGCGCAGGCGGTCCTCGCCGTTGGGCACCGGGCGGATCTCGCCGGACAGGCCAACCTCGCCAAAGGCAATCGTCTTTTCCGCCAGCGGCCGGTCCTGCAGCGAGGACAGCACCGCCAGCAGCACCGGCAGGTCGGCCGCGGTCTCCTGTACGCGGATACCCCCGACCACATTGACGAACACGTCCTGGTCGCCGACCAGCACGCCGCCGTGACGGTGCAGCACGGCCAGCAACATGGCCAGGCGGTTCTGCTCCAGGCCGACCGCGACACGGCGCGGGTTCGACAGCGGCGATGCATCGACCAGTGCCTGCACCTCCACCAGCAGGGGCCTCGTGCCCTCGCGGGTGACCATCACGCAGCTGCCCGGCTGATGGGTGCTGCCGCCGGACAGGAAGATGGCCGATGGATTGGAGACTTCCTTCAGGCCCTTGTCCCCCATCGCGAACACGCCCAGTTCGTTGACCGCACCGAAGCGGTTCTTGAACGCGCGCAGCAAACGGAAGCGGCTGCCGCTCTCGCCTTCGAAGTACAGCACCGCATCGACCATGTGTTCGAGCACGCGCGGGCCGGCGATGCCGCCCTCCTTGGTCACGTGGCCGACCAGGAACACGGCGGTGCCGGTCTCCTTGGCGAAACGCACCAGCCGCGCTGCGCTCTCGCGCACCTGGCTGACCGAACCCGGCGCGGCGGTCAGGCTCTCGGTCCACAGGGTCTGCACCGAATCGGCCACGATCAGCCGCGGGCCCGCCCTGGAGGCATGCTGCAGGATCGACTCGACGCCAGTCTCGGCCAGCGCGTTGACCCCATCCAGTGGCAGTTCCAGCCGGTGCGCACGACCGGCCACCTGTGCCAGCGACTCCTCGCCGGTGACGTACAGCACCGGCAGTTCGGCCGCCATCTTCGCCACTGCCTGCAGCAGCAGGGTCGACTTGCCGATGCCCGGGTCACCGCCGACCAGCACCACCGCGCCCTCGACCAGGCCACCGCCGAGCACGCGGTCGAACTCGCCGATGCCGGTGCTGACCCGGCGGTGCTCGGTCTGCTCCACGTCCTTCAGCGCGGTGATCTTCGGCGGATCGATCTTGCCCGCCCAACCCGCCCGGCGCGACGCCGGCGCTTTGGCCGCCGCCGCGCTCTCCAGCACGATTTCCGACAGCGAGTTCCAGGCGTTGCACTCGGTGCACTGGCCCTGCCACTTGCTGAATTCGGCGCCGCATTCATTGCAGACGTAGGCGGTGCGGGCTTTGGCCATCGGATGATTTCCAGCAACGGGAACAGGCGTGGCAGGATAGCCGAGCCGGGTCGCAGGTGCTGCGACCGCTCAAGTCCCGCCTGCCCGCGCCGATAGCTGTCGCGGGCGTGCGCCTTGCGGGCGCCCCCCTCCCTCCCCCTCTGGATTCAACATGACTGGCAGTTACAGTCAGAGCCTGGTCGCCATCTCCCTGCTGGTGGCCATTCTTGCTTCGTACACGGCGCTGGACATGGCCGGCCGCCTGGCCACCGCCGAGGGCCGCGTGGCCCGCTGGTGGCTGGCCGGCGGCGCGGCGGCGATGGGCCTGGGTATCTGGTCGATGCATTTCATCGGCATGCTGGCCTTCGACCTGCCGATTCCGGTCGGCTACGACCTCGGCATCACCCTGTACTCGCTGGCCGTGTCGATCGGCGCCTCGGCCTATGCGCTGTGGCTGGTGTCGCGGTCCAGCCTGCCCTGGCGACGTCTGTTGGCCGGCGCCGTGCTGATGGGCTTGGGCATTGCCACCATGCACTACCTGGGCATGGCCGCGATGCGCATGCAGCCGGGCATCGACTATCACCCGGGCTGGTTCGCTGCCTCCATCGCGGTTGCCATCGGCGCCGCCGGTGCGGCGCTGTGGATTGCCTTCCGCCTGCGTGCCGAGCAGCGCAACACCACGCGCCTGCGCCTGCTCGCCTCACTGGTGATGGGCCTGGCCATCGTCGGCATGCACTACACCGGCATGGCCGCGGCGCGCTTCCCGGAGGGCAGCATCTGCGGCGCGGTCGGCAGCGGCGGCATCGACACGCGTTGGCTGGCGGTGCTGGTGATCGTCACCACGGTGGCGACCCTGGGCATCGCCCTGGTGGCCTCGCTGTTCGACCGGCAGATGCGCGTGCGCACCGGGCTGCTGGCCGATTCACTGGCACACGCCAACGACAGGCTGATCCAGGCCGCCCTGCACGACCCGCTGACCCAGCTGCCCAACCGCATGCTGCTGCAGGACCGCATCGAGCAGGCCATCGAGAAGGCGCGGCGGCGCAACCAGGCGGTGGCGGTGATGTTCTGCGACCTGGACGGCTTCAAGGCGGTCAATGATGCGTACGGACACCAGCTGGGAGATCGCCTGCTGGTGGCGGTGGCGCAGCGTATCGGCGGCCTGCTGCGGCCACAGGACACCTTCGCCCGCCTCGGCGGCGACGAGTTCGTGATCGTGCTGGCCATCGATGTTCCCGACGATGCAGTGGTGGTCGCCGAGCGGATCATCGCGGCGGCGGGCGAACCGTTCCTGCTGGATGCAGCCGAGCTGCAGGTCAGCGCCAGCCTGGGCATCGCCCTGTATCCGGCTGATGCCGGCAACGAGCGCGAGCTGATGGCACACGCCGATGCAGCGATGTACCACACCAAGGAGACCGGCCGGAACGGCTATACGTTCTTCACCCCCTCGATGCAGCTCAGTGCCAACCGCCAGCTGCGCCTGCTGCAGGACCTGCGCAAGGCCATCGCCCGCGACGAGCTGGTGCTGCACTACCAGCCCAAGTTCCCTGCCGCCGGCGCACCGGCCACCGGCGCCGAAGCGCTGCTGCGCTGGCAGCATCCCGAGCTGGGCCTGCTGGCGCCGGATGTGTTCATTCCCATCGCCGAACGCAGCGGTCTGATCCTGCCGATCGGTGACTGGGTACTGGACCGTGCCTGTGCACAGCTGCGCGCGTGGCACGATGCCGGACATTCCGAATGGTCGATGGCGGTGAACCTGTCACCGTTGCAGTTCGCCTCGCCGGCGCTGCTGGACAGTGTGCGCGAGGTGCTGCAACGGCACCGCATCGAGCCGGCGTGCCTGACCCTGGAGATCACCGAGACCACGGCGATGAAGGACGTGGACGCCAGCCTGGCGATTCTCAACGACCTGACCGCGATGGGCGTGCACATTGCCATCGACGACTTCGGCACGGGCTATTCCAGCCTGCTCTACCTGAAGCGCATGCCCGCCACCGAACTGAAGATCGACCGCGCGTTCGTGCACGATCTGGAATGCAATGAAGAGGATGCCGCCATCGTCTCGTCGATCATCGCGCTGGGGCGCACCCTGCAGCTGCAGGTGGTGGCAGAGGGCGTGGAGACGCAGGCACAGCGCGAGTACCTGAGCGAACTGGGGTGTGATCAATTGCAGGGTTACCACCTGGGCCGACCGATGGACGCCGAGGAATTCCTGCGCCGGGTGGGGTGAGACCCCATCCACGCATGGCGTGGATCTCCTGGTAGAGCCGGCCGCTGGCCGGCTTCCCGCAATTGCCGGCCAGCGGCCGGCACTACCCCCTGTGCCGGCCATGCCAGGCGGGATGAGGCCGATGGCTTTGGGGTCGGATCCCTTGCTGCAGGCAAGGATTCAGCCCCATCCACGCATGGCGTGGATCTCCTGGTAGAGCCGGCCGCTGGCCGGCTTCCCGCAACTGCCGGCCAGCGGCCGGCACTACCCCCTGTGCCGGCCATGCCAGGTGGGATGAGGCCGATGGCTTTGGGGTCGGATCCCTTGCTGCAGGCAAGGACTCTGACCCCATCCACGCATGGCGTGGATCCTGGTAGAGCCGGCCGCTGGCCGGCTTCCCGCAATTGCCGGCCAGCGGCCGGCACTACCACTGCGCGTGCCATTCCCGGTGGGCGCGACAAACAAAAAGGCCGCCCGAGGGCGGCCCTTCTGCGTGGCAACGTCGCACGGACGTCAGTGCATCATGTGCACGTTCATGTTGTGCATGACCCACAGGGTACCGACCACGATGATGCCGATCACCACCACGGTGAAGGCCGCAGCGTTGACGTTCCAGCGGCTTTCCGAAGAACGGTCCAGGTGCAGGAAGAACACCAGGTGGACCAGCATCTGCAGCACTGCCGTGATCGCGATCACCACACCGTTGACGGTGCGCGAGAAATCACCCGACATCACCATCCAGAACGGGATGACGGTCAGCACCACCGCCAGCACGAAGCCGATCAGGTACGACTTCACGGTGCCATGGCTTTCGCCGCCGGTGCCGTGGTCGTGTGCATGGTTGTCATGTGCCATTACAGCGCTCCATTGAGGTAGACGACGGAGAACACGCCGATCCAGATCAGGTCCAGGAAGTGCCAGAACAGGCTCAGGCACGCCATGCGGGTCTTGTTGGTCGGAGTCAGGCCGTACTTCTTCAGCTGCACGAACATCACCAGCAGCCACAGCAGGCCGGCGCTGACGTGCAGGCCGTGGGTACCGACCAGGGCGAAGAACGCCGACAGGAAGGCACTGCGGTCCGGACCGTAGCCCTGGTGGATCAGGTGCTGGAACTCCCACACTTCCATGCACATGAAGCCGAAGCCCAGCAGCCAGGTGATGCCCAGCCACAGGTACATCTGGCCCATCTGCTTGCGGTGCATGGCGATCATGCCCAGGCCGAAGGTCAGCGACGAGGTCAGCAGCAGCGCGGTTTCCCATGCCACGAACGGCAGTTCGAACAGGTCCTTCGCGGTGGGGCCACCATCGGTGCCGCCTGCCAGCACCACGTAGGTGGCGAACAGCGAGGCGAAGATGAGGCAGTCGCTCATCAGGTACACCCAGAAACCGAAGACGGTGTTGCCGCCGGTGTCGTGGTGCTCGTGGTCGTCATGGCCATGGGCCGCCGCATGCGCGGCGTGCCCGTGGCTCAGGGTCGAGGTATTGGTGCTCATGCCTTCAGCTCCGACTTCACCAGGCCCTGGGCTTCCAGGTGCTTGCGGTGTTCGTTCTCGATGCGTTCCACCTCGGCGGCCGGGACCCAGTAGTCCACGTCCTGGTCGAAGGTGCGGTAGATGAACGTGGCGATCATGCCGACGAAGCCGACGATGGCCAGCCACCAGATGTGCCAGATCATCGCGAAGCCGAACACCAGGCTGAAGGCACCGATGACAACGCCCGTGCCGGTGTTGCGCGGCATGTGGATGTCGGTGTACTTGGCCGGCTTCGGCCAGGCTTCACCACGCTGCTTGCGCTCCCAGAAATCGTCCAGTTCGGTGACTTCCGGCAGGGTGCCGAAGTTGTAGAAGGCCGGCGGCGAAGAGGTTTCCCACTCCAGCGTACGGGCATCCCACGGGTCGCCGGTCAGGTCGACGGTCTTCTTGCGGTCGCGGATCGACACGGCCACCTGGATGATCTGGCACAGGATGCCGGCACCCACGATGAAGGCACCTGCGGCGGCGATCAGCAGCAGCGGCTCGTAGGCCGGGTTGACGGTGCTCTGCAGGCGACGGGTCATGCCCATGAAGCCCAGCACGTACATCGGCATGAAGGTCACGTAGAAGCCGATGAACCAGCACCAGAACGCGCACTTGCCCCAGAACTCGTTGAGGCGGAAGCCGAACATCTTCGGCCACCAGTAGGTGATGCCGGCGAACATGCCGAACACCACGCCGCCGATGATGACGTTGTGGAAGTGGGCGATCAGGAACAGGCTGTTGTGCAGCACGAAGTCGATGGCCGGGATCGCCAGCATCACGCCGGTCATGCCGCCGATGACGAAGGTGACCATGAAGCCGATGGTCCACAGCACCGGGGTGGTGAAGTGCACGCGGCCGCGGAACATGGTGAACAGCCAGTTGAAGATCTTCACGCCGGTCGGGATCGAGATGATCATCGTCGTGATGCCGAAGAAGGCATTGACGTTGGCACCCGAACCCATGGTGAAGAAGTGGTGCAGCCACACGATGAACGACAGCACGCCGATGCAGGCGGTGGCGTAGACCATGCCCTTGTAGCCGAACAGCGCCTTGCGCGAGAAGGTCGCGATGACTTCGGAGAACACACCGAACGCCGGCAGGACCAGGATGTACACCTCCGGGTGACCCCAGATCCAGATCAGGTTGATGTACAGCATGGCGTTGCCGCCACCGTCATTGGTGAAGAAGTGCGTACCCAGGTAACGGTCCAGGGTCAGCAGCACCAGGGTGATGGTCAGCACCGGGAAGGCAGCGACGATCAGCACGTTGGTCACCAGGGCGGTCCAGGTGAACACCGGCATCTGCATCAGCTTCATGCTGGGGGTACGCATCTTCAGGATGGTGATGAAGAAGTTGATACCGCTCAGCGTGGTACCCAGGCCTGCCACCTGTAGACCCCAGATGTAGTAGTCCATGCCGACGCTTGGACTGTATTCGATGCCCGACAACGGCGGGAACGCCAGCCAGCCGGTGGCAGCGAACTCACCGATCCACAGCGACAGCATGATCAGCACAGCGCCCGACACGAACAGCCAGAAGCTGAGCGAGTTGACGAACGGGAACGCGACGTCGCGCGCACCGATCTGCAGCGGCACGGCCAGGTTCATCAGGCCGGTGATCAGCGGCATCGCCACGAAGAAGATCATGATCACGCCGTGGGCGGTGAAGATCTGGTCGTAGTGATGCGGCGGCAGGTAACCCTCGGACCCGCCGACGGCGAGCGCCTGCTGGGTACGCATCATGATCGCGTCGGAGAAGCCGCGCAGCAGCATGACGAAGGCGACGATGAGGTACATCACGCCGATCTTCTTGTGATCCACCGAGGTGAACCACTCCTTCCACAGATAGCCCCACAGCTTGAACTTGGTGATCAGGGCCATGACGCCCAGGCCACCCAGCACCGCGCCGACCAGGGTGGTCAGCACGATCGGATCGTGGGGGATCGACTCAAGAGAGAGTTTTCCCAACATGTTCATTCTCCCGAACCCGCGTGGCCAGCATGGCCAGCGTGTTCGTGTTCGGTGGCATCCAGGTTTTCACCCGATTCCTTGGAATCATGCGCGTCACTGGGGGCATGCCCCTCGTGCGCTTCATGGCTGGCGGCATCGGCAGCGGCGGCACCGGCGTGCGAGTGCTTCATGCCGTAATGCTTGTTGTCGCCCATGTGCTTGGCGATGACCCAGTCGAACAGGCCTTCTTCGGTCTTGCCGAAGTAGGTGACCGGATACCACTCGGCGTTGCGTGCTTCACCCAGGGCCTTGAACGAGGCCTTGTCCAGGGTCTGCTCACCGGCACGGACCTGGTCCAGCCACTGGCGGTATTCGGCATCGGTGACCGAGTAGGCGGTGAAGTGCATCTTGGCAAAGCCTGCGCCACTGTAGTGCGAGGACATGCCCGGGAATTCACCGGTCTCGTTGGCGATCAGGTGGAGCTTGGTCTCCATCGCAGCCATCGAGTAGATCATGCTGCCCAGGTGCGGGATGAAGAAGGCATTCATCACCGAATCGGACGTGATCTTGAAGTTCAGCGGCGTGTTGACCGGGAACTTGATTTCGTTGACGACCGCCACCTTCTCTTCCGGATAGATGAACAGCCACTTCCAGTCCAGCGAGATCGCCTCGATGGTGACCGGCTTGACGTCCGATTCCAGCGGACGATACGGGTCCAGCGCGTGCGACGAACGCCAGGTCAGGACCGCCAGCACCAGCACGATCATGCAGGGAATGGACCACACCACCACCTCGATCGCCGTCGAGTGGGACCACTTCGGCTCGTAACGGGCCTTGGTGTTGGAGGCGCGATACTTCCACGCGAAGGTCAGGGTCATGATGATGACCGGGATGACGACCAGCAGCATGAGCACGGTGGCCGTGATCAGCAGGGTCTTCTCATCCTGGCCGATCTGGCCCTTCGGACTGAGGATGGCCACGGCATCGCAGCCGGTGAGCATCACCAGCAACGACAGCAGCAGGCCCGGGCGCAACCAGCGCCCAAGGGTTTTCAACGGAATCATCGGTCGATCCAATTGCGAGGGAATGCCGTTCCCCGTCCTGCCTGTTCCGGCCAAAGCCGGTCCCACCGGTCCGGAAGACAGGTAGGGAGGTGGGTCGAGTCAGCCTTTCAATTTTAGGCCGTCACCCACCATTTAAGAAAGGCATTGACATTGATCGAGCGCAGGAAAGGCCCGATTCTGGCTGCGACACGTTGTCGCACCGCGCGGGCGCGGCGGGGCGCATGACCCAGGGCGGCATTCCGGCCCTGGACGTTCGCGGGCCGTTCGCCCTCGTTCGGCAAAGTCACCTGAATCGGTTCAGGCGTGCTGACGGGTGCCTGGCATGGGATGCTCGGCACAGGAGGAAGACCCCGATGGACAAGATCGACTTCAAGAAGCGCGACCGGGCACTCTATCACCCGCCCGCCGGCCAGTTCGTACCGGTCGATGTACCGCCCCTGCCCTACCTGATGGTCGATGGTCGCGGCGACCCGAACTCTGCCCCGGCCTACCTGCAGGCAGTGCAATGGCTGTACTCGGTGAGCTATGCACTGAAGTTCGCCCTGAAGGCCGGGGGCCAGGACTACGTGGTGCCACCGCTGGAAGCGCTTTGGACCGCCGAGGATCCGTCGAGCTTTGTGGCACGCCGCAAGGATGAGTGGAGGTGGACGGCGACGATCCGCACGCCGGATGGGATCAGTCCAGCGCAGTTGGAGGCTGCCATTGCCAAGGCGGCGAAGAAACTGGGCGACGTTCCGGCCAGCCTTCGCCATCAGGTGATTGAGGAGGGCCTCTGCCTGCAGACCCTGCATGTAGGCGCCTACGATGACGAGGGTCCGGCCCTGGCCCATCTGCACGACGAACTGATGCCCGCACTGGGTTACACCTTTGCCGGCCCCCATCATGAGATCTACCTGAGCGACCCGCGCAGGACCGACGCGGCGCGGTTGAAGACCGTGCTGCGGCAGCCCGTCCGCGCGGAATGACCGCCTGCGAGCACCGCTCTGACAAGGAGCAGAAGATTCATGCCCCTGATTGATCGTTTACTGCGCTGGACCACCCTGCCCACCGGGCGCCGCGCCTTCGCGCTGCTGTGCAGCGTGTTGTTGCTTGTACTGGCCTGCAATCCCGACCTGCTGCCGCTGCTGTCGCTGGTCGATGCACTGGGGATGGATGTGGTGGTGTTGCTGCTGGCTGCACAGGTAACGGTGGTACTGCCCTGGCTGCGGGAACGCACCGGGCGATGGTTCCGGCTGGCCATGCGGATCGCGGCCGGGGTGCTGGCCGGGGTGATCGGCGGCTTTCTGCGGCAACTGGTGATGCTCGTGCTCATCAGATCCGGCACCTGCTGCGCTATATATAGGGCTTGATGCCCCGGGCCTGCAGGGAAGACATGAAACAACTCGCTATCACGCTCGGTGCACTGCTGCTGTCCGGCAGCGCATGGGCCGATACACACCAGACCGGAAAAATCACCAAACTGGTTGTCGAATCCACGTTCGTTTCCGTATGGCTGGAAGGCCAGCCCACCAACAACGAGTGTGCTTCCGACGGGCGCTGGACAATCGATCTGGCCAGCGACAAATCCGGCCGGGAAAAGTACGCGGCCATCCTGTCGGCGGCGTCATCGCGGACACCGATCGGCTTCCACGCACTCACCAGCGAAGGTTGCGGCGTGTTCGGAGCAAAGAAGATCTACTATTTCGATCTTGCTTATTAAGGCAGCACTCCGCGCAGACGTGCTGCTCAGCGCTTCGGGGCTGGATCTGCGATGCAGACCTTCCCCCCAAGGCGCAGGGACTTGCCGTCCCCGTGCCCTGCCGATGAACGATCAAGCGGCCAAAAGCAGACACTGATACCGGAAAGGTCATTGCCATAGTCTTCGGGGATGCCGGTCATGGCAATGCCCATGACTTCATTCCAGCCCGGCGCGCCACACTTCAGGCAAGCTGCCGCGCTCGCCTTGGCTTTGCCTGGTGTCCATCGCGCGGACGGGAGGCCCATTCGCCCGGCTTTCCATTCGACATACCGGGAATGGAAGGCAATTGAAAATCCACGCCCCATGTCCACCGTTGTCGTCGAGGCGTCTGCGGGAACCGTCGATTCAACCCGGATCGTCACCGGCCGGTCGGGCAACGTGGCGCCGACCTCAATGCAGTAGGTCGGCGCGCAGGCCTGCGGCACAGAGACAGGTGGCGCAGCGGACGCTGCAGCCGGCAGCGAGGCGGCCAGAATGACGACTGAAGAAGCAATCCGCATGATCATTTCCTCTCGTCGTCCTCGATGAGGGTCTTCAATTCCTGCTCGCTGCCGTTGCTGTTTCAACAGGTTGACCGGGCTCATTCAATCCAGACGTTGGAAATCGAATGTGACCTTCCTGGTGCACCGGGATGGGACCGGAGGGAAACGCCACTTCGCCACGGCAACCAAGGCTGCGCGCTCATAAGCAGCATTGTCGACCCTCCCCCGGTCCAGCGCTTCAAACTGTGACCGCGTGATGACGGGATTTGTCACCCGCCCATCCTCTTCAACGACGACGGTCGCCACGACAGAGCCACGCACCTGCATCTCGGTCGCGGCGGGAACGACCGGCGCAATGGACTCCACCGGACTGCTTGCCGCCTGGCAAGGCCCAGGGAGCTCCTCACCGGCGCGACATGAGGCACTGGACAAGGCCAACGCAAGCATCAGAACGCGGTTCATTCAACACTCCCGATTGCTGGTGGGGGAGCAGACATTAACCGTGCCGTTCGTGTCGCTGTAGCTCTTCCGGGCAGGCTCCCCCAGCTCAAGCGCGGCCCGGGTCTCCACCCCCGTAGCCCGCGCCTCTTCCGAAGATGCGCCGACTCGGATCTGCATCACGCCGTTGCTCTCCGAGTTGGACGGTGGCGCAACAAGCAAAGCCTGGAAAGCGGACAATCCAACCCGATCATGCTGGGCAGCATGGCTCACCTCGTGACCGCCCCCCCCCCCAGAGCAGGAGACTGGATTTCCCCGGAGGATTTGATGCGAAGTCCAGAAGTGACATCAATACTGCCGCTTCGTCGCCGGGCGGTGACAACCTGTCGCCGGACGGCTTCATGCGGCATTGATTGCCGACAGAACAACTTCAATCCCAACATCTGCACATATCCTCAGCGCGTGCTCCCGCGCCTCCGGCGGGGAGAGTCGCCCAGCCATCCTCATCGCTTCAGTTGAAAACCCCGCATCGAACGAGATCTTGTTCACCACATCTTCTTGAACGCGGCGATGCAGCTCTATAGCGGGCCCGAGCTTCATCATGCTCTCGGGGCGCAGTGCACTTGAAGCTTCATGTCCGTCCAGCGCTTCATAGTAGTAGAAATTCGAGTACTTCTCAATGAAAGCTTGGGCATCAACGGAGCCCAACGCGAACTCATTCACAAGCTTTGTCATCTCAATGATCGCAGCTTCAGTTTCCATGATTTACGTCACTCCAACTCATTGTTTGATCGGAAGCCATGGGGTTCCGTCGGCATTGGTTACACCGGGAACATGACCATGCGGCTGCTGGGCGCGGGGATCAGGATGAGTTGATGGCTTGTGCCCGCCATCTATTCGAACCCCAGTGGGTTGACCATCAGACCCCTTTGCCTGAACAAATCGACCATCGGGTGATCCTTCAATTTTGCCACCCGGCGGTGTCGGAATCGCGTAATGGCTGTAAGAACCACCGGGGTCAGGTGATCGACGTACCCGTCCATCGGCAAATCAGGCAGAACCGCTTGCCGGTACTTGCGTCGGGCCGCATTGGCGTTCGCCCTCCCCTCAACCCCAGCTAGATCGCGCGCTGCCAGCGCGGCCCGGAGCATCGTCTCCTCATCAGGGGACAGGAACCGGACCACCTTGCGGCTAGCCGCTGATCGCTGACGCATGCCCATGAGGGGGTTAGTCTCGATCAGCTTCCACTCAACGGCCCGCGACAAGGCAGACCGCAGGCAAGCAAAGTCGCGCGCTGCGGTAGCCTTGGTGACGACGGCAGGGCCAATGACGCGCCCGCGCCACCATCGCTCCATGGTGGGCGCGTCAATCTCAATGATCTGACGGCGCAATAGCCACGAGAACACCGATCTGATGCGGTCCGGGTACTGACGACCGCCCTTGAGCTCAGCTATCGCCCAAGGTTCGAAGTGGTCATTGAGCAGTGTTTCAAGCGTGCAACTGGTGGGCTTGGACTTTGCGAGTGTCGGCAATCCGGACTGAACGCATTCGGCAACCTCTTGCCGGGCTTGGTCGCGGGCTTGATCAAGTGTCAGATGTTCTACCGGACCCAAGGTACGACGCTTACCGTGCGCCCAGGTCACGATCCATGCTTTGTGACCCGAGGGCGGCACTCGAAGGATCAAACCACGAACCTGAGCGTTCCTGAGCTGGTAGGGGCGCTCTCTGGGCTCAACTGTGAGAACGATGCGCTTGGTGAGTGCAAATGACATTGGGTGGAGCGTCCGTAAGTGGCCATAAGGCCAAGTTAGGACAGGATGCGAGGCGGTGTTTGGATGAGGATCGTCCGCAGTGGTCGACCACACCCCATGTAGCCGCCAGTTCAGTCACAACTGCTGAAAACCGATGAAATTCGAACAGACCCGCAGACTCTACGGCTCGTTTACCAATACCACCTCGTATCGATATCCATCGCCAACTTCGTACACGTGAGCCTGAAGCACTAGATCACCCCTCCCCCCTCTTCCGTGTAAAGATCGACCAGAACGTTCCAAAAATCACCACACCAAAAAAGAGCGCACATCTATCGCCTTCGATGCGGCCTTTGCCACCACTGTTTAAGCGCAAAGAAAAGTTGAAGGATCAGAAACAACGCCGCGAAGTAGCCCCAAATCCGCAGACTGATATGCATAGCATCCGGATGATGCCGGTACGTAAGAACCGCGAAATACGCAAGGCCGAAGAACGCAGCGAGAAGCTGAGCCCCTAGGAAACCTTTTATCATGGAAGTCATTTCTTCTTCTCCAGATCTTTCTGTACGATAGTTGCCCCTGCTCCCGCGACGCCTTGGCCCGCTTGGGAAGCCCCGCCCTGGAATGCTGATTGCCTCGGAATTGCAGTTCCAGTTGATGCAGTGGCACTTGCCATGTTCGGTCCGCCTGGGCCGCGGGATTGACTCAGCCTTTTGAGTGTTCCTCGTGAAGCTGGGCCAGCGAAATCACCCATGGCAACGCCAACACCGGAGGCTCCCAATCCTCCAACGGCACTGCCAATCGCATTTGAAGCGACGCCCTCCGCCGTGATGGGCTGGCCTTTGATTGCGCTCTCTGCGGCGGAACCAGCACCACCTGCAACCGCATTGACCACGGCCTGTATTGCAACTGCACGCCCAACCGAAATCGTGCCGGAACCGACCGCAGCAACGGCTCGCGCCGTAACGCATCCCATCAGGCCCATGCTTGGCACGGACTCGGGGCTCGAACGGCTGGCGGATGTCAGCATGGGCGGCCACCAGGGCAGCTAGGGCACCGCTGGCCGTAAGCCCCCGTTGGTGAGCGAGAGCCCGGAATGCGGCGGCCTTGTTGGCGGCAATGCGAACCATGGGCAACCGGCGGGGCACCGGTTGCTTGGGTCGGATGGCGTAGGGGTTACGAACCACGAGCGATCTCCTGCAAAACGCTATTGCTCCTCTTTTCTAAATCTTCTTTGTGGAGCTTGAGAAGCTCTCGCATATCTAGGACATGCGCATCGCTTTCAATCAGAACGTTGGATGCATCGACGTAGATCAGCTCTTTCTTCGGTCCAGACAACCGGCGCGGGGCCGGTTGCTTGGGTTGGATGGCGTAGGGGTTAAGCAACTTCCTCATCCTCGCCCTCCTGTCCGTAGGCCCAGACAAAACGCGTTTCATCCACGATGCGCATGTTGCGCCAGCCCAGGTTTTGCTCCAGATCTTCCATGCCCGCTTCGGCTTCGGCGAGCGTCGAGTATTCCGCGTTCTCGATGGGCTCCCAGTTGCTGCTCCAGCTGTTGGTGGAGTAGTCGGCTTCGATGGTGAAAGTGTTGTTTTGCATGCCGTTTACCTTTTTGGCTTTTTCGGTCAGCGGTATTGCCTTCCTATATATCCAGGTTACGACAGGCCCGGAAAATGTAAACTCAAAAACAACACATTTATTTGACTAAAGTGTAGAACTGACGGGCAACCGCAGAAAATACAAAAACCCTGAAACGCCTCACACTTCCAGCCAAGCACCGGCCCCGGCGGAAGCCGAGGCCCCACCTGCCTTTTCCCCAACACGCTTTTGCTCTAGCCGCTTTTGCCGTTGCTCTTTCCACCCGCCGCCAGCCATAAAAAAGGCGGCCCATGGCCGCCTGTCTTTCACTGCCACCCGAGGGATGGCGTAGGACCTGCTCAAAACTCTGCAGCGATTTCCTCGTGATCCAACGCTTCGGAAACCTCGGCCAGGGTGGCATACCCGCGGAGGGTGCCTTGATGCTTCCCGTCAGAGAGCTCCCACCGCGGCATGGCTTCGCAGTTGTTGGCAGCTTCCATTTTGACGTGGCGCCCAGCTTCGGAGAGTTTCAGACCCAAACGGGCGGCGCGGTTTTCGAGGGTTCGGCGGCGAGCGGTTTTCATGATGAATCCTTTGTTTTTCAGGTTAGCGGTATTGCCTCCCTATGAACCCAGGTTACGACAGGGCCAAAAAATGTAAATCCGAAAACAACACATTTTTTTGACTAAAGTGTAGAACTGACGGGCAACCACAGAAAACACAAAAAATCCTGAAATGCCTCACATTCATAGCCAAGCACCGGGCCCGCCCACCCGCCTTTTCTCCACGTCGCTTTTGCTCTAGCCGCCTTTGACGTTGCTTTTTCTCTTCAAGATCTCAAAATAACTCGGCGGCTCTGTTTAAGAGACCGGTCTACCAGCTGCCTCTTCGCCCCGCCCAGCGCGATCCCACCGGCTGTCTCCCTGGCCAGCCGGGTGCCGATCCCAGCAGCTCGACAGGAGCCAAAAGAAAACTCCGTCAGATGCCTGGTCGAATAGCAGGTGTGCTTAGCGTCGCGCAACCAAATCCGGCGAACGTGTCCGTCGACGAACCCGTTGAAAGTTCCTCTCCTTGCGTGCTAACGCTAGGCACCATCAATGGTTCGGCTAAGATTGAACGCATCACCCTTTTGAGATGGAGATTTGATGGACAGCAAACAGGAAGCGAAGTTCGAACAGGTGCTTCTCGAAGCTGTGGACCAGGCCAAGGCATTCAACTATCACCCAAACCGTTTCGTAGCGATGATCCGCAGCAAGGGACCATTTCAAACGGTCAAGGACATCGTCGCGAGCGCTAAGCCCTCGGACGGCTTCAACGAGTTGCTACTGGCGGGCCGAATGGACCTGACCTGTGAGGCCATCATCGTGCAGACCGAATGGCGCACGTTCTTCGATGAAGATCTTCTGGCGATCGCAGAACGGCGGCTCACTGCGCATGGCTACGCTTGGACCCGATTCGCGGAATGATGGACCGAGTGCGCCTGCTTCGCATGGGGCTGGTTTGCCTAGTCCGAACATGGAAGCACCGGTCTATGCTCCGCTCAATCAACCGAGCATCTGCCCTGCCCTACCTTTTCAATCCCAACCACGTGAGCACCACCGCCGAAACAACGGCAAGCAGGAGGCCGATGCCGGCCTTGCCCAAGTTGTCCGCCAGCCAAGAACCCAAGCGGCGGTAAAGGCTATCCTCCCCCGGCGGGGCCTGGATGTAGCGCGATGTGACGTCCTGCCCTTCTTCCGCCAGATCTTCGTTGCCCCAAGAGTAGCGCCCCAGGAACACCACTCCGCCACCTCGGTTGAGCTCATCTGTATTGCGGCGACTCGCCTCTGCCAGCGCCTCCAAAGTGGGCGCGGCGGCTTCGACAGTGGCTCGTATAGCGGTCCAAGTGATGTCCCGTGTTTGGACAACCGAGTTGTCCGGCAGCAGGACCGGTTTGCCCTGCTTGTATGGCCTAACAAAGCGCCGCTTTAGCTCAGCTGCCGTCAAATCGGTGAACAAGGCCTTCTTCTTGTCGCTTCCTTTGAGCAACACGATGACGTGGTGGAAGCGTCCGGAGCTTTGGATTTCAGCCATGGACTAACGAGCCCTCCGGGCCTGGCCTACCAGTGCCTTCCGAACCTGTCTCCGCATCGGATCTAGGTCATCGGTTGCCGTGGTCACTACGAGGCGACGTTTGCTCTTTTTGAGCTCCTGGCAGGCCCAGGACGCCAGCGCGATGAGCGCAGTGGTGAGAATCGGCTGCTCTTCCCCGGTGACGTCCTGAATCTGCTCACGCAGCTTGGGCGGCACGGTGACCATCGTTCGCTCCACACGCGCCCCGTTCTCGTCGCGGTAGTCAAACATGGTGGAGTCGCGTCCCACCTCCAGATGAACCCTCTGGCCGTCCCGCAAGTAGGGCCGCTCTTCTTGGAAATCGAAGTAGGTCTTTCGTCCTGGCGCGTCCCCTGCAGCCACCATCAGCTCTGCCAGCTGCTGTTCGGAAAACTGGTCCAGATCAATGAGCGGCGCATACTCCCGCTGCGGCTTGGCATGAACCACTTTCGCAGCCTTGGACAGGTCTTTGCGGGTTTTGGCAACGGCGTTCTTGGCGGGGGTCTTCTTGGCAGCCATGAGGTCCGGCAGGGGCAGCATTGGGAGCTCCATCATGCATGCCCCCGCGCCGGGTTGGCCAATCTTTTTTGGATAGCCTGACCTATCCGCAGAATGTCCTCTCGCGCCTTGTCCACGCCAGCGCCGCGCATGGAGAACACGGTCTCGCCAAGCTCGTAGTAGCTCGCCAACGCCGCCCGCTCGGGAATGACGATGGCGCCTGCCAGGCTGGGATCTTCCAGGCGGCGGCGGTGCTCCGCCCGTTTGAGGTTGACCCGGTTGGCGACCGGCAGGAAGGGCTTGCCCTGACGTCGCAGCGTGTCGATGGTCCGCAGGTAAACAACGTAGCTGCCCCCGTCGAGCAGCGTTGGGACGATGTAGAGGTCCGCGTCCGGCAACTGATCCTTCACTGGCGCGCTGGGCGGCAGGTCTTGGATCTCCAGGTCAAACCCAGGCGAGGACGCCCGGCTCACGGTGAACGGGGTCTCCCCATCGCTCATCGCAGACCACGCGACCGATCCGCACTGAGGGTCACGGTCATTGACGAGCACGCGGGATTGGCCGGCAAACGCGGCGGCGAGGTTGAGCGATAGCGTGGTGCGCCCCACGCCCCCTTTGAAGCAACAAACAACGAGACGCATGGCAAGGCTCCTTTTATGGGTAGGTCGTGCAACACACTATGGTGCAAACCTAATCCCGCAAGGGCCGTGCAGCTAGAGGGTTTCAGCGGTGCAGACGTCTTACGTTCAGCGACCCTGGGGCCCGGCGGAAGCCGTGGCCCACCCTGCCGTTGTCTCCACCCCGCCTTTCGGCGGCGAGTAGCCGCCGGCACGCGCTTCAAACCTCTTCAGCGACCGGTTGCTGAGTCTTGATGAACGCTGGGTGGTAGCGGTGAAGGTGGGTGTTCATCAAATCTGCGGTATGGCGTGCGAACCATGCCTGCATGGCCGGGCAAAGAACGCCCCCGCAGACCTCCGCCAGCGTTCGGCCTTCGTCCACCCGGCGCCGCTCCAGCTTCCCGGTGTGCCCCCGTCGCACCACGAACCGCTCCCCGATCTGAACCAGCGGATTGGCCCCGGCGTCCATAAGCGCCTCAATCATTGCCGCATAACGCGTCGCCAGGACCGGGTCCGACTGGATGGCCTTGGAATACATGAGGGAGGCGACGGCCAACGCAGTGATGCCAGGATCGCCGGCCACGCCAGCGTCGAGGTCGGACGTTCCCTTGAGTGTGTGTAGCCACCCATAGAACGCCAGCGGGTCGTTGGTTTGGATGGCTCGGATGAGGCTTTCGGTCCCGGCACTCATTGCCCACCTCCCAGAACCCCGATGAGCACCAAGGCCACCAGCACGTAGAACGGCACCAGCACGATGTTCCACCATGCCGTGGAAACCTCTTGCAGAACGCTGCCTTGGCGATGCTCCGCCGGCAGTTGATAGAAGCGCACGAGGGCGCGCCCGGCGGTGATGGGGTTGGCGACCAGGTCCCGGTAGAACACCGCGGTGCCCAGGAGACCGACAAACAGCAGGGCCATGTTCAAGAGGCTCATACGAAGCGCTCCTCTTCCTTCTTCCAACGCCGCTCATGGCGGGCGCGGGTGGCCAAGCGCTGGATCCTGCGGTGCTTGTCGGCCAGCTGATTGAGGCCATTGGTGCGGTCCAGGAACCGCGCGGCGGTGTGGAGTTGGAAATGCGCCAGGTCAGTGCTGGCAGGCTCGACGGGATGAATCTTCATGTCGTCACTCTCTTTTTGTGGATAGGTCGGTTTACCCATTAAACCGCTCCTACACCACGATCCAACCACATCGCCAACCTTTGTCAACCCATTGATTTGAAGGGTTTTGACTAAAATCAAGAACTGCTTTTAGGGCTTGTCAAAACGCGTTCGTGTCGCATGCTGAAGTGCATGACAACGCAAGCTCGCCCTCACCGTCGTTCTCCTGCCCCAGGCTTTGGCCTGGTCGAGTTGCTGCTCGCATTGGGGGTTGCCACGGCAATGGGGGCCGCCGCGTTTTTGGTCTACCCCCGCGTCACCACCCGGGTGAACGTGGCATCGGACGTCGAGAACGTTCGGGACCTGGCCAACCGCGTTGATCGGTCCCATGGCGTCGTTGGCTCGTTCCGCGGCGTCAGCACGTTGAACGTGCTTGAAGATGGGCTGGCCCCCGCCGACTTCCGCCAAGCCAGCGCAGCGACCATGAGCAACGCGTGGGGTGGTGCAGTGACTGTGTCCCCGGCCACGGTGCGCTTGGCGGGGGATGCCTTTTCCGTGGGGCTGTCCGGGCTTCCTGCGCGGGCCTGCGTGCCGTTCGTCTCCGCCCTTGCGGGCGACGCGAACGTGCGGGACGTGATCGTGGGCAACACCAGTGTTTTGTTGGGCAACGGCGGAACCTTGGACATCCCCGGCTTGGGATTGGCATGCGGGGCCGATGGGGCCTTTGTCGAGATCGTCTATTACTCGGGCCTGGTGGCCGGTGCGTCGGTGGCCGTGGTGCCCACGCTTCCCACTCCCTCCACGCCCGCGTTCCCGGCCCCTACAACGCCAACCCCGGCTGGGCCCGTATCCACCGCGCCCAGCGTGCCCGATGCACTGCCTGGCGTTCCTGGGAGTGTGTCGCTGGGCCCTGGGGTTGGGCCGTCCCCTGCGGTTCCATCGCTCCCTGCTGTGCCCAGCGCTCCGGTGCCTCAGCCGCTCCCAATGCCAGTCCCCAACCCGGCCCCGCCCGCCTTGGTGCCTTGCCGGCAATCGGAAAGCTCGGTGGCTCGGGCCAGCTGTCCGACGGGCACCTGGGGCACGGAGACGGTGCGCACGCGCGAGGTCTGCGCTCCCGGCGACGTGGATCCAAACTCAGACGCTGCATGGGAGCATCCCGAGGCTTGGGTTCAATCCCAGAGCGTGGTGGCCGTGACGGCGAGGGATTGCCAGGCCTGCCCTGGAGCCGCCCGGGAGCAACGGGATCAATGGCTGCCCACTTCGCAAGCCTGCCCGTCAGGCCAAACCGGCACGCATACCTGGGAGCGGCAGCAGGTGCGGTCTCGGGACGTGTTCACCCATTGCCCGTTTGGCACCACGACCCTGCCCGGGCCCACTTACGGCGGCTGGTCCCACTGGGTGGATACCGGGGCTCGTCGCTACGAGGTCAACACGTGCAAGCCCACGGCCGCTCGCTGCAGCGATGGGAGCTTGCAGGTTGTGGCGTGGCACTCGGCCGATGGGCAGGACGTGCCGCCGCCCTCGGGTTCGAGTGGCATTTCTTACTGGTATCCCGACGCCGTGGTGCGCCTGACAGCAGCGGAGAAAGCAAAGCTGGACTGGGCCATCGCCAACGTGCCCATCCAACGGGTCGAGACGCCGGCACCGATGCCCGGCAACTGGCCCGCCAACGTGAGCGAGTCGGCTTTCTATGAAGAGCAATGCAACGCGCTTTCGGACGCGGGGAACATCCGCTACGCCTACTCTTACGATTTTGAGTGCGTCTCCAACATGGGCATGCACTACTGCGACTACAACTGGACCAGCGGCGGCACCTCCTTGGCCGTGTGCCGCCAGGCCTGCGCGTCCGATCTGGTCGGCAAGAGCAACAACCCCTATCGCTGGGAGTGGCCTGAGTCCTCGGTGGTGGCTTCGACGCCCTACACCACCTGCACGGGCCAGCCTGGATGCACGCCCAACGGCGGTTTTGGCACCCAGCAAGGCCTGCCGGCGTGCAACGAGCACAACGTGGGCGAGACCTTCGCGTTCAACTGGTATCGCCAGTTCTACAACCCCGTGCGGGTGGACTACCAGACGCTGACGCTGACATGCAGAGGGCCTAGCTGATGTGCCGGGGACCATCGTCCCCGCCCATAGGTCAGTCGCAGAGATCAAACCTCAACGGCTTGCCATCCCACCGACCATACAGCTCGCCACTCCCCCAATAGCTGACCCGGCCTTCGCTTTCGCTCCGAATCGCTCTGAACACGCCGTTGCCCGGTGTCTGGTCGACCAAGCTCCCATCAAGCACCGGGAGAACATATCCAACCAGGCCATCCGGCGGAGTTGCTTGAGAAGGGATTGGTAAAAGGAGAGCACCTGTCGGCGTTTCTCGAAGAACGATGCAGAAGCACGGGTAGCTGAAGCTCTTCCAGGAAAAGACCAGCGCAGGATGCGTGCCTCGGGCACGAATCTCGTCGAGCAGCGGGCCGAGCGAAGTCATTGCTAGCGCCCTGGCCTTCGCCTTCATGGCCTCTTGGCTTGCCTCCTCGCACCAAGATGCAACGTCCGATGAGTCGGCGAGGATCAGGTCCTTATTTCGGCTAGCAAAGCGCTTGGCGACGTTTCTGTAGCGAGACGTAGTAACAAACAACCCGCCCGCCTTCTCCCGCAGGCTATGCGCCTCAAGGGCTGCCACTGCATCAAGGTCTATAGGACGATGCTTGGCGTAACGCTTCGCTTGCACCAGCGTGAGGGCATCACCCAAAGGGGATTGAATCCACATTCGGACATCCACGCCTTCATCGGCGCTGCCCGGTCCGATCTGAGTCCGCCAGCCTCTGGCCGTGAACACGCTGCTGATCAGCTCTTCGAACGCACGGGGACTCAGCCGATACAGGTCATCTGGGCGCTTCGAAAAATATTCGTAGATATCGCCGGAAACATCCGCCGTATCGGCCTCGATCAGCCGACAGGTCCACCTCCAGCGAGCCCATTCGTCGAACCTCTTCTGAAGGTCGGACTCCTGGTCAATGAGGTAGTAGCCGGCGGTGACGTGGTCATCTAGCTCAATGAATACACCGATGGACTCCAATGCCGCGTAGAGCTCCTCGGCCTCGTCCATCCCTTCATTCAAGCAGCGCCCCACCATACCTTCGGACCAGAGGGTCAAAATGGAAGAACCCTCACCCGGCTCAGTGTCGTAGTGATCAAGTGGATCCTTGTGCCCAGAATCACCCCACAGGTCGTGGCGCTCTGCCCATGACTCGGTGATCGCCTTGGCTTGGGCAACCACATCCTCCAGCTCTTGATCCGGCTTGTCCCTTGACTTTCGAGCACCCTTGATACTTTTAGATGAAGTTGCCACGACATATCTGCCGTCCGATAAAGTTGGAACGTATACTCCGCCCAACCGACATCTTTTTCCACATCCTCGGACGCACATGACAATCCTTTTCTTGATTGCGCTAGCCCTTGCGATCCCTACCAGCGGCCTATCTCTACTGGTCTACGGTGCAGTATTTGTAGGGAAAGCCATCCTTAAAGCTAAAGTAAGGATGCAGGAGGCCAACAAGAACATCGCCCTTAAAGCGATTGACAGCGAGGGCCCGAAGAACCTTCCCTCTTGGGTTAAAAACGAGGATCGGCGAGATGAGTTTGTCAGCGCGCTGCTGATGATGGCTCAGCGTAGAGGAGTTCCGGAGGCTTACTTGGGCGTGATGCTCAACACTCGGCAGTCTCTAGAAATCCTGTTGGGCTTCGCAGCAGAGATGGAGAAGAACGGCGCCTCTTTCGTGGAGCAGCAGTCCGGCAGCATCGATTTCGTCTGCCAGATGTGGGATCGCTTGGACGCAGCAAACAAAGCTAAGTTCGCAAACATTGATCCGACAGAAGAACAGTATCGCAGCCTCCACACGCCAATCGAACGCCGACTCCCCATCAACGCTCCGAGGCGCAACGATGCGCGCACTACCCAAATGATCGAATGGGCAATCGAGACTCTTGGCAAAGAGCCGAGCGTAATCGGAACCGCCTACGACGAGATTTCCTACAGCGCAGTGGTCAGCTACGTTCATGAACGCAAATGCACGATCATTACGCGAGTGGCAAAGCCCTACGGCGACTGGCTTGAGTTCCAAACGAACGTGCGTGGTCGGTCCTATCAAGTCACACTGGGAATGACACACGAAGGACACGGTTCGGTGCTCACCTCTCATCCCGCCTAAGATGTCAGTCCATGCGCTGGGTCATCAGGCAGATGGCAGGGCCGTCCTATCCCACGCCCGCTTGACCCACCCGAACACTACGGCCAGCACGCCGATCAAGAACATGCCCCAGAGCCAAGCCAAGTAGAACGCTGCGGTAGCGATCTCCCCAAACTGGGGATGCTCCGCATACTTGAACCCCAGAACGGCAGCCGCCACCACCGCCACCACGCCCAATCCGCCCCCGAGCAGCGCCCCTTTAAGGAAGCCGTGCTTCCGAAAATACGGCATCCGCCCCGTTCGGACGTGCCAGTCCCGGGTTCTACCCCGAAATCACGGACGGTTGTAAAAGGGCTGAGAACTTCTGGTCTTGCCTGGCGACCCTTCGTCGCATCCTCGGGTTGTGGAACCGCTCGATGTATTCGAACACATCCGCCCTCGCGGCATCGAGCGTTGG